>CAJUTC010000018.1 GCA_910589195.1 uncultured Lachnospiraceae bacterium | reverse complement strand
CAAAACCATAGTTGTAAATATTCTATTTAGATATCCGCTTTTCTATCAGTACAGTTTCATATTCCTTTTCTTTTATCTGCTTTAATGCTGCATCTACCGTATCCAAAAGCTCCTTTTCTTCTGCACTGTCCTGAACCTTAAATTCCATAATTATCCCAACATCTCCCGGTCTTCTAGGTTCCAGCATTACATCATAACGCCCAAATCCGCTTTCCCGATTAGAAGTCAATACATATCGATCCGCAAGTTCTACCATCAGTCCCAGTACAAAGCCATGGTAAAATCGTTCAGGGGCTTCTTCCGACGGACTTTTTCCGGTATCAAAATAGCTGAAGGTTGCCATCACCACCTTATTCATGTATGCATTCATACCCTTTACATCATCGAGCAATAATGCCTTGATAAAATCATTATAACCTCCTGCTGAACGGCTGAACCATTTTCTAATCATCTGACGGAACATTGCCCCTACTTCAAAATTGGTCAGTTCCAGTTCATATTCCTGCTTCCATTCTCCAAAATCTGTCGCATAAGTATTTATATTTTTTACTTTCAAATAACCACTGGCAAGCAGTAAACTCCAGATTGCCGACTCATCTTCATCTAATTGATCATAAACAATTTGCTCATCAATTTCTACAATAATCGATTTCCCCTGTAAAAGAATCTCAAAGCTTTCTTTTACATTCCGGCTTCCTTCCCGAATCATCTTTCCTGCCAGGCTGTTTGAACTGGAATTTGCCCAATAGGTTCCTATCTGCTTTCTATCCAGATAATTTAAAATTGACCAGGGATTATAAATATCCTTTTGTTTTCCAAAGGTAAACCCATCATACCATATTTTTACTTCCTGCTTTTTAAGGATAATCCATATTCATCTAATGCGGCAAATACCTCCTCTTCCGTAAAGCCAAAGCAATCCATATATTTTCCCGATGTTGTAGTAATCACTTTTAAATTGTTTAAGTCTGAAAATATGGATTCTTTGCTCACCCTGGTTATTCCCGTCATGATTGCCCGTTCCAGATAAGGATTCGTCTTAAAGGCTGCATTAAATAAACTTCTGGTAAAAGAAACAAGTTCATCCCAATAGCCATTCACATAAGCTTCCTGCATCGGCGTATCGTACTCATCCAACAAAATAATCACTTTTTTTTCATAATATCGTGATAAATAGCAAGATAATTGATGTACTGCCATCGTTGCTGTTATTTCGTCCATATCTACATCTACTGAATCAAAAAAGCGCCGTTCTTTATCGTCCAAATTCTCATCTTTCATAAGAAATCGATTTGCAGAATATAGATTTGTTAATATCTGATTGATTCTGCGAACGGTTGCTGCATAACTTTTTTCTTTTACATTGGCAAAGGATAAACTGATCACAGGATAGGTTCCCTGGAGTATCCGGTATTTCTCATCATCCCATATCGTTAACCCCTGAAATAAATCTTCACGCCCCCCATATTGAACAGAAAAAAATTTTTCCAGCATACTCATATTCAGAGTCTTTCCAAAACGCCGGGGACGGGTTATCAATGTCACATCATCCTCGCTTTCCCACCATTCCCGAATCAATTTTGTTTTATCGATATAAAAAGCATTTTCTTTTCGCACTTTTTCAAAGTCCTGCTTCCCTATTCCCAACGTTCTTGCCATATGTCACATCCTTTCTGCCATTTCTGCACTCTTTTCGATAAAAAACATCTTTACTGTTAGTATAGCGAATAGGCACATTTAATACAAATACTTCTTTATGATAATTTCCTTCTTTTTCTCTTCGCTTACCACGAAAAAAGGCAGTTCATGCCGAACCACCTCATTTCCTGCAGCCTATAAGACCCATCGATTTACTATCTTTCTATTTCCTGTTCTGTCATCCTATCCATAAATAATGTTCTATATTAGCATCCAAACTGCACGTTCTATTTTGTCACAACCATATGTACCGTTGATTTACTGATCCCAAATTTTTTCGCCGTCTGCCGCACCGTTGCATTGTGGTCTATAATGTAATTGGCTATGGCCACCGCCCGCTCTTCGATATACTCCTTCAAGGTGTTCCCCCTGAATACGTTTTTTACAGCATATGCGGCAAAATTACGGAATATGTTCAGACCAAATCACTTGCCTTACATTTCTTTTCCATCGGCAGACCCCATTAGACCGTTATACTATAAATTCCCGGGCCCTACTTTCTAGCTGAAAGCAGCATTTCAGCATGCACTATCCAGATAGCTTACAAAAAGGAATCACCTGCTCTGGCCGCGCCGGATGTGGGCCAAGGATTTTTTCCATCCAGATCATGTCATACCATCGGCCAAATTTATAACCGCACTTTTCGAATTTTCCCACAAGCCGATAGCCCATATGCTTATGGAAATTCATACTGTTATTATCTACGTATTCATCTTCGTGCTCTGTATATGTAATACAGGCATTCAGATTTAAAATATGCTGTTGCTTTAATACGGTTTCCAGAGCCAGGTACAGCGCTTTTCCGCAGCCCTTTCCTGCTTGTCCCTGCTTTACGTAGATAGAGGTTTCCACAGACCAATCGTAGGCTCTCCGGTTTTTAAACTCCGACGCATAGGCATAGCCTATCAGTTCCACCCCTGACACCGCTACCAAATAGGGATACGTTTGAAGAATGGTTTCCATCCTCCCTGAAAATTCTTCCAGGGAGGGGATTTCATACTCAAATGAAATGGCAGTATGTTCCACGTAAGGGCGGTATATAGCTAACAGCTTTGGAATATCAGACGTTTCTGCCTTCCGTATTACAATCTCTTCGTTTACTGAATTCACGGAAATTTGCCCACCCTTCTCTGTCATCAGCAGGTAGCGCCGCCCTTCAGATGCTTTTGGGCCGCAATATTCTCTGCCTTTCTGGACAGCAAATCATCTGCCAAAAGCTGCTTTTGCACTTCTTCAAATCCAATCCGCTCTACGGTATCTGCAAACCGTTCTCCTGTAATCCCCTGCTCCCGAAACAATAGGATCGCTTTTTCCACAACGGATAATAATTCTTCTTTATCTGTAAATATGGGATCTAGATAACGGCCAATTGCCAGCTTCTTGCCCCAGCGCCCGCCGATATAAAGCCGGAAACCGTTGGTGTAAGACTCAATGGCTCCAAATGGGCAGCTTCCCACACAACGGCCACAGTGGTTGCAGCTATTTTCATCAATTGCAACTTTCCCATCCACAACTTTAGCAATTTTAATGGGGCAGCTTGATTCCACCTGGCAGCGGCCACAACCTCTGCACTTTTCCAAATCAATCTGCGGAATCCTTTGGCCAATAATGCCTAAATCATTTAAGTCGGGTTTCACGCAGTTATTAGGACATCCCCCTACGGCGATCTTAAACTTATGGGGCAGCTTCACCCCGGCATATCCATGATAAAACCGCTCATGAACCTCTTCTGACAGCGCAAAGGTATCGATTAATCCATACTGGCATGTTGTGCCTTTGCAGGATACCACCGGACGCACCTTAGAGCCGGTTCCCCCGGTTTCTAAGCCGGCGCCAAGCAGATACTCCCTTAAGGGTTCAATGTTTTCAAACGGAACCCCCTGGATCTCCATGGTGAGGCGTGAAGTCATAGTTACCTCCCCGCTGCCAAACTGTTCTGCCGCCTTTGCGATTGCCATTGCTTCGTCTGCCGTAATTTTTCCGTTCCTGGTTATCACACGGCCATTAAACCGATCCGGCGTCCGCTTATCCTTTAAAAAGCCAAGGGCTTTTACCCTGGTTTCCTCTTCCTTCGATACTGGCTGGCATGTATCTTTTACCGTCACATCATTAAAGAAGGTAGCCCCTTCCAGCACAACCGTGTTCTTATATCCATAGTAGCGCAGACGGTTCTGAAGGAAATATCCCCGCTTTCCTTTCGCGCAAACTAAAAGCAGCTTTTCATCCTTTCCAATCCCTTCTAATTCTCCCGTAACCTTGCCAAGGTCAATATACTTCGCCCCCCGGATCGACGGCGCTGGAGCCACATCCAGTATCAGATACCCTTTCGCCTTTCCGGCTGCGTATTCCGCCGGAGTCATGCTTACCATAGTACCATCCAGCTTATTCAGCAACATATATACTGCCTGTACAAAGGGGTGGATTGCGGTAGAAAAGGGTGGCGCGTAGGCAAAATCCCCATTTTCAAAGTCCTCCAGCCTGGCTCCCATATTAATGCCCATAACCGCAATGTCTACCATCTTATCCACTGCCCCCGGGCCAAATACCTGCATCCCAAGAAGTTTATGACTCTTCTTATCCGCAATTAACTTGGTAGCGAAAAATGACGCGTCCGCATAATAATGGGCCTTGTCATCTGTTACCGCAAGTACTGTTTCCACATCGTATCCGGCACTTTTGGCCTGAGCTTCCGTAAGTCCTGTACGCCCGCAGTTGAAACCGGGAAGTTTTACTACGCCAGTCCCTAATACGCCTGGATATTCTTTCTTAGATCCAGCCAAAATCTGAGCCAGCGTCCGCCCTTCTAAATTAGCGGAGGAACCCATGGGCGACCATTGCCCTGCCCCTGTGATACGGTTTGCTACCTGCACACAGTCGCCTGCCGCATATACGTCTGGCAGATTGGTTTTTAATGTCCGATCCACTACAATGGTGCCTCGGTTCATTTCGATTCCGCTTCCTTCCAGGAATTTTGTATTTGGCCGGATGCCTGCCGCCAGAATCACCAACTCACAGCTTACAGACCCTGCTGTTGTTTTCATCCCGGACACTTGCCCGTTTCCTATGATTTCCTCTGCTTTTGTGCCAGTTATTACCCGGATTCCCTGCTTGAGCAAATGCTTTTTCCCATAATCTGCCATCTCCGGATCCAAGATACCTGAAAGGATTTGTGGCGCAACATCAATTACTATTACAGAAACGCCTTTCTGCTGCAGGTTTTCCGCCATTTCCAAACCAATGAATCCGGCTCCTACCACAACAGCCCTTTTCACCTGGTTTTCTTCCACATAAGCCCGCACACGGATTGCATCATCCGGAACCCGCATGGTAAATACTCCGGGAAGGTCTGCCCCTTTCAACGGAATTTCTGCCGGAGATGCCCCGGTAGCTATTACCAGTTTGTCATAAACTGCCGTTTCCTCCTGCCCGGATACCACATCCTTCACCAGCACCGATTTGTTCCCGGCATCCAGCTTAATTGCTTCTTTCCCTGTTAATACCTCCACGCCTGTTAACGCGGCATACTTTTCCGGAGTATTTACAATCAGCTCCTCCGGGGTTTCGATCATCCCTCCTACATAGTAGGGCAAACCACAGCCTGCATAGGAAATATCCCTGCTCTTCGTAATCAAGGTAACCTGAATGCTTCGGTCTTCCCGCTTTAGTTTTGCCGCTGTTTTTGTTCCGGCGGCAACGCCGCCGATTACCAGTACCTTCATGTAACATCCTCCCTTCGCCTTTTATGCATTTCCAAAATTTTTCATAATCAAATCACAAGCAATGAATCCTTCTGGCAGCGCACTTTGTTTTTGCTGGAGTGTGTCTGAAAAACCCCGATTATTCCACACCAATTTTAGTATCAAATTTAATTTTCAAACACAGATTAACCCCTTTTATTGTTTTTTATCGTAATCCACTATCTGCGTCCTTAACCACCAGCGGAATCTGGGACAACATATTATCCACATCTTCAAACATAGCGCTTTTTGTAGTGCCAAGGCTGTTGGCACGCTCAATATGAGTAACGACCTCCTGATATTGACTCCTCATCCCGCCAAAAAAACTGTTGATTTTCTGCAGTTCCCTCTGGGAACTGTCAATCACGCCAGAAATCTCTTCCTGCACAGAGGCGGCCCCCTCTGCTGCCGTTATGATCTTATGGAAACTTTCCGACGTACTATTTACCATATTAATGCTGTCACCCAATGCTCTCTGAGACGCCAGGATACTGCTGTTTAGCTGGCTGGTTCCCTGCTCTACGTCATGGACGCCGGAATCGACCTCTTTGGTTAAATCTTTTATCTCCTCCGCCAGTTCCTTTACCCGGGCCGCAACCACCGCAAATCCTTTTCCTTCCGCCCCTGCCCGAGCCGCTTCAATCGATGCGTTGATCGCCAGAATATTTGTCTGATCAGCAATAGCCACAATCCGCCCCATACACTGCTGGATTTCTTTTACAGCAGCCTGAAGCTGGCCAAACATCTGCTCCATAGTACTATACGATTTTTCCACCTCTTCTGAAGTGGTTCTAAGTTCCCCTACCTTTTCCTGCGCCTCAGAAACAGTCTGGGTAATCTGTTCCCTTACCTGGACAAATTCTCCCGCTGCCTGATTAATATTGAAAAAGGTTTCTCCAAAGTTCTGTAGCTCCACCTGAAAATGATCCGCTTCTTTTAACACCCCGGAAAAGGATGATTGTACTAAGCTTAACTCCCTAAGAGATTCTACTTCCTTTTGAACCATATCCTTTTGGTATTCCTTTAAGCTGCTTGTTACGTGCAATACCGGATAAAGGCTTTTCTCATCATCCTGCGCCTGCCCTGAGTTCTGTCCGTTTTTCTTCCAAAATAGCATGGCTTCCCCTCCTTTATTCAAATACTACACAAGTCATGGATTGATTTACAAACCGGTTATTATAATGCTCCCCATATCCTACAAATCCCGCATGGTTGCCTAACGAGCTCATCTCCTGTAAATAGGACTGCATATAGTTCTGCTCACTGAACAATTTATATCGGAACAGGCAGTTTACGGAAAAAACAGCAGATCGTCTGGGAAAATCACGGCAGATCGTCTGGATCGTTTCCTTTGTAATGGCTTTATAATCCCCAAGCTCCAGCAAAATCAGCACATCGGAATCATTTACCTGGCGAAAACATGCCAGGGAATTGCCATCTACTTCTTTAATGGAAATAATACAAGTATCGTTTCCATTGATCTTTCCAAAGGGGTTTTTAAAGGTTTGGGTTAAAATTTGCTGATCCGTTACATGCAGGATACTCTGATATACTTGTTTTGCCGGTTTCCCGTTTAAGGATCCGATTATGTATTTTGTTTTATCTGTATTGGAAGCAATAAAGCGGTAATCGCCAAGCTGATGGTAAATATTTTCTTTATACGTTTTCACACGGCCATTCTGGTTCCGAATAAGCCCATACGCAACTGCGTCCGGATAAATTTTTCCGTTTGCCGATACTTTTCCTTTATCGCCGGTTCCGCCAACCAGTGAAATCCCTTTTCGGTTCAGCACCGTATTAATTGTGGTTAATACACAGGCATCATTCCCACTGCAAAAATCGATACAAACTGTATCCCGATCTGATCCCCCTACCTTTGCCATATCCTGCTCCAGGCGCCTGATATACTTTACCGGCATGGTGGATACTTGTTCCAGCACATTCGCCGCAGCCGTAACCCCATCTGTAAACGCAATGATACCAACCCCTTTTTCCACAATCCTGGAATCATAGCTCATCCCAATGCATCCGATACTGGGAACTCCGGGATAAAGCGCCTCCAGATCTTTTACGTGGGCTTCAAACTGTACATCATTTGATAATAACATAATAAACTGGGGCCTGCCCAGCCCTCGGGTCGCTTCCGCCAGATTACCGCTCTGGCTCATTCCAAAAAACTGCCTCATGTAGTGGTCTCCCTTCCACAAGTTTCCTTTTTTTCCTATTTTGTCTATTTATGGACTATATCCATTATACGTTGAAACAAACCGAAGCGTCAATGGTTATTAAAGACATTTCCGGTTACTGTTTAAGCCCAAATCAGTTAGTTAATCTATCAAGTTAGACTCTGAATAAGGGTCCAGCTTAAATTTAAAAAATTACTTTAAGGGGTTGGCACAGAACTGAAAATAGACAGCCGCCCCGAAATTTCATTACAAATCCGTCTGGATACGGTTATGTTAAAAGGATTGCCGGAAAATGAACGACTTGCTGCCCTATATTGTGCGATTATCCAGAAAAACCCCCTAATATATGGTATGTTATCTTCATTTCCCGACAGCCTCTTTATGTTTCTGTATACCGATTCATATATTGTTTGATGTACCTGCCACTGGCACGCTTATCTATTGTTCCCCCAGGATTCTCTTCTTATAGTCATCAAGTGCACTCTCCGGCACAACCCTTCCGCCATTGGTGTCGATGGCAGGGTTCCGCTCCTTGAGGAGAGCGATGAGGGCCTCACCCGCTTTCTTTGTGGTGTCAGAAAGGACACTGACTCCATTGGAAGCCGTCAGGAAAATAGCCAGGCAGTGAATTTTTTTTCTGTGTTTTCCCGTATTAGCGTAATAGGTGTAATCCGTAAAACAGCATGCCTTTAAAGTGTCAACACGCAGAACCGTCTGGGCTGGATCCGCCAGGTAGATATAGTCCCTTGTCAGCAGCCCGTCCTTGTTGGTAGAATTAGACAGCAGCCGGTCAAGTCCTGCAGTCAGCTTCAATATAAAACAGTCTGGGGCAACAGCCTGCTGCTCAAATGCCTCGATTTCATTCACGGGCAATTTGCTGTTCTTTGCAGATGTTGCGATATAATCCTCACGTTTTTTCCGAAGTCCCAGGATTATGAAGACAAGGACAACCATGCATCCCAAAACAACCAGTCCCAGGAACCCGCAGATCACCAGACTGACATCCAGCATATCATCCCGCCCCTCAGCCCTCAGTTCCATGGTCCTGCCGATGGCCCAAAGCAGCCCAAACAGGGCGCCGCCAAGAAAGACCGCAAGGAAGATGATGCTGACAATGCTGATCCGTTTCACCGTTTTCAAGGCGCCATCAAACACGGAGCCATTGGGAAAATGTTTCCGCACATAAACTTCATTCATGTTTTTAAAAAAGTCTGCCATAGAACTGCCTCCCTCTCATGTGGTGCATGTGCAGCCGCTGTATTCAAAGGGAGTATAGCACAATCACAAGAGCAAATCAACCAGCTAGACGGAACGGCCATATGTGATCTGCTAAGGAACAATCTGATATTCGAGGGGGCAAAAACCTTTTGACACCAACATCATTCTACCTAACATGGCAAGCAGTATAATGTCCGCTGGCCCGTTCCAAAAGAGGTGGTTCCTCCATCCCGCATTCCGGTTTGGCATATGGACAGCGGGTATGGAACCTGCAGCCTTTTGGCACATCCATGGGGCTAGGCAAATCACCTTTTATTATCTTTCGTTTTGAGTTCCTGGCCCGGATAGGATCTGCCACCGGAATGGCAGATAACAGGGCTTCCGTATAAGGATGCAACGGGTTTTCATACAGCTCGTCACTTTCCGCAATCTCCACAATCTTTCCTAAATACATCACCCCAATCCGGGTAGAAATATGACGTACCATAGATAAATCGTGTGCTACAAATAAATAGGTTAAGCCCAGCTCCTGCTGCAGATCCTCCAACATATTCACTACCTGAGCCTGAATCGACACGTCAAGCGCTGAAATCGGTTCATCACACAGCAAAAATTCCGGCTTTACCGCCAGCGCCCTGGCAATGCCAATCCTCTGCCGCTGGCCTCCAGAAAACTCATATGCATATTTATACAAATCATCTTCCTTCATGCCAACCTTTTTTAAAATCTCCACAATTTGCCCATCAATCGCGCTTCTTGGCTCTTTGCTATATAATGCCATCGGCTCCCGGATAATCTCTTCCACATTATGATGGGGGTCCAGGGCAGAATAAGGATCCTGAAAAATAATCTGCATCCGTTTATGATAAGGCAAAAGGTCTGTCCCCTGAAGATTGGTAATATCTTGCCCGTCAAACATAATCTGCCCTCCTGTAGGCTCATACATCCGGATTAAGGTACGCCCCAAAGTTGATTTTCCGCATCCAGATTCCCCCACAAGTCCAAAGGTTTCCCCTTTTTGAATTTGGAGCGTAATGCCGTCTACCGCCTTAACCGCCTGGCGTTTTCTTCCGAAAAAATCCTTTACCGGAAAATGCTTCTCTAATTCCCGGGCTTCCAGTAAAGCCTGCCCTTTTTTATCTGCCATCCCTTATTTCCTCCTTACGCCCCATCCTCTCTGGCTCCGCTTGGCCTGTCCCTTTCTTTTTCCTTTGCTCTCCCTCTTCCCTATCTTTTTGTTCCAGTTCCGCTTCTGTAAAGATACACATCGCCCGCTGGGTATCCGTATATTGACGGTATTCTGGTATCTGTTTTGTACAGGCTTCACAGGTATATTTACACCGTTTGGCAAACGGGCAGCCGGAAGGGGGATCCATCAGGGATGGCGCCATGCCGGGAATGGCTTCCAGCCGCTCTCTTACACCGGCAGCAGGCTGTGGAATGGCGTGAAGCAGCGCCCTTGTATAAGGATGCTTTGGGGTATAGAAAATTTCATCTGTCAATCCTTCTTCCATAATTAAGCCGCCATACATAACGGATATCCGGCTGCTTAAGCTTGCTACAATTCCCAAATCATGGGTAATCAGTACAATACTCATGCCTTCCTGATCTTTTAACTGTTTAATCAGCTCCAGGATCTGAGCCTGTATTGTAACATCCAAAGCAGTTGTTGGCTCATCCGCTATCAAAAGCCTTGGTCTGCAGCATAACGCCATGGCGATCAACACTCTTTGCCGCATTCCGCCGGAAAACTCATGAGGATATTGATCCAGCCGGCTTTCTGGGGAAGGGATCCCCACTTTCCTAAGGGCTTCAACCGCCTCTTTCCTGGCTTCATTTTTGCCAAGCCCCCGGTGGCGCCTTAAAACTTCGGTCAAATGGCTGCCTATTTTCTTTAACGGGTTTAACGCAGTCATGGGATCCTGAAAAATCATAGCAAATTCTTTTCCCTTCATTTCATGCCGCTGGGCGGCAGACAGGGTCAGAAGATTTTGATCCATATACTGAAGGCGATCCGCCGATGTTTCGGCGTTTTCTGGCAATAGATCCATAATTGACTTCATCAAAACGCTTTTTCCGCTTCCCGATTCCCCTACTACAGCCAGGATATCTCCTTCATCCACATGGAGATCCGCGCCCCGGACCGCTTTCACTTTTGTCTTGTGTATCAGAAACGTGGTCTGCAAGTTTTCTACTGTCAAAAGCCGCCTGCCTGTTTGCACCCCTTTGTCCGGAGCCGAGATCGTTTCTGCCTGTTTTGTTAAATTTCCATCCATCTTAATTTCAGCCCCCTTAATCTTTTTCACCTGCCATAGTCCGTGGTTCCACAAAGATCCGCAGCAGGTTCCCCAGCTTGTTAAAGGCAAAAATCGTAAGCACAATCAAAAGGCCGGGAAGAATCGCCATGTAAATCGCGTTCTGCATATTGCCCTGGGCGCTTTGAAGCAGGCTTCCCCAGGAAGACATGGGCTGCTGGATTCCCAGCCCTAAAAAGCTTAAAGAAGATTCGGTCATAATCGCGTTGGCAATCCCTGTGGAGGACGCAATGATAATTGTGGGAAGCACCGCCGGAATAATATGTCTTAAAATAATCAAATGTCCTGGCACCCCTACAAACTTTGCGTACAGGACATACTCCCGTTCCTTTAACGACAAGGTTTCTGCCCGTACCAGGCGGGCAATTTCCATCCAGGTAAAAAAACCAATTACAATAATAATAGATTTCAAGCCCCGTTTCAAAAACAGACTGATTACCGTAACCAGGATCATCCACGGAATCGATGACATAATATCCACAACGCGCATCAAAAAGTTATCGATCCAGCCGCCGAAATAACCGGAAATTGTTCCCACCACGACTCCTACGCATACACAAGTTACCATGGCCAAAACCCCCACTAAAAGAGAAACCCGCCCTCCGTAAATTACCCGGGCCAGATAGTCCCTCCCTACTTCATCCGTTCCGAACGGATGAGCCAGGGAAGGCGGCTGGAGCATATTGCGCACATCCGTTGCGGTAGGGTTCAAAGGAAGCAGCGGCGCGATTAATGACAGAATAATAATCGCTCCAAGGAAAACTAAAGATACCATTGCCAGTTTATCATGCTTTAACGCGCTGATTACATTTCCAATCCGTCTTTTTTGATTCTTTTTCTCCATAGCCATTACCCCAAATCCTTTATTCTTGGGTCTGTCAGACAGTATAATATATCAGAAAGGAGGTTGCCTAAAATTACCAGTACCGATGACAGAACTAAAATTACCATAACAATGGGATAATCCATCCCTTGAATTGCTTTTACAAAATATGGCCCAACCCCTGGCCAGCCAAAAATGGTTTCTGTTATAATGGCTCCTGTTACAAGCATCGGGAGCGCCATGCCAAGCTTAGTAATAATCGGAAGAAGCACATTTTTACAGACATGTTTAAACATAATTTCCGCCTTGGACGCGCCAAATGCCTGTTGAACCATCACATAATCCTCCGAATATTGGGTAATGGTGGAAGAGCGGACGTACCGCACGGAATCTGGCAGAAAGCTTAAAAACAGCGCTGTAAATGGCATGATAAAATGCTTCAAAAAATCTGCCACCGAGTTTTCCTTTCCGATGGTATGCATTCCTACTATCGGAAGCAGCTTTAGCCGGTATCCTAAAAAATAAATAAGCAGCATGGCAACCCAAAAAGTAGGCAGCGCAATCCCTACCGCTGACAGGCCGTCGATTAACTTGTCCGCCCAACGGTTCTTGTGGGAACCGGCGATAAGACCCAGGATAATCGCCAGCACATAGGATAATAAGTACGCCGGAAGAATCAGCTTAATGGTATTTGGGATGCGCACAGCAAGATCGGTAGAAATACTTTGATGAGTAACGATAGAATAACCAAAATTACCGTTCAGGATACCGTCTACCCAGCGAAGGTACTGGATATATACCGGCTGATCGTAACCGTACTTGGCCTTAATCAATTCCACTGTTTCTGGCGGCATTTTAGGCGAAGTCATTGCGTCAATCGCGTCATAGGGCGCCAGATTCATCAACGTAAAGCAGATAATTGTGATGATCAGCACCATGGGAATTGCGGCTAAGATTCGTTTTATAATATATTTTGCCATATGATTCTCCTTATGGTAACTGCAAGGGGCTGTTGTATTATCCCTTTATAATGCAACAGCCCCTTTGTTTCGCACTTATATGAACTTGTTTCAAACAGCATTTATTTTGTATGGGAAACGGCAAATTTATCAGCCGATTCTTGTTCACTTACGTTTATTCATTCAGCGTTAACCTAGAGGTGTCTTCAAAGGTATATACCGGAACCAGCCCGGCCTCTTCCACCCCGCCTACCCGATTATTTACAACCAGCAGCCGATTATTAGATGCCAGAGGATAGAAGGTTGCCTTATCCTGAAGGGTCTTTTGCAGTTCCTCATAGATAGCGAAGCGTTCATCGGAATCGGAAGTTTCCCTTCCCCGCTTAAACAGCTCGTCAATTTCCGGGAAATCGTAATGGCTGCGGTTATAATCGCCGCCGGAAGCAAATAATGGCAGGAAGGTATCCGGATCAATTCCCATAATATAACCATTTAAGAACATCTGGATATCTGTTTCCGGATCGTCTAACTGGGCAATCATTGCGGTAGAATCCATCCCGTTTAGCTCACAAGTGATACCTGCCTGGGCAAGCTGCTGCTGAATCAGAGTAGCCTGGGTGGTCTGAGCGGAGTCAGAACCGCTGTAGGTTAAGGTCACCGTTAAATTCTCAGCCCCTGCCTCAGCTAACAGTTCTTTCGCCTTATCAAGATCAGTTTCATACAGTTCCACATTTTCTGTATAGTACTGGCTGATAGGCGGGAGGAAACTGGTTGGAGTTAAGTAATTGTCCTCGCTTAAATAAACCGCGTCATTAATGTCTTTTTTATTTAACGCATAAAAAATTGCCTTGCGAACCTTCTCATCCGGAATCTGTCTTACATTAATTGCCATATACGCCACTCGGCCTTCGCTGTAGGCGTAGGTGGTTAAATTGCTGCCTTCTAAGTCCATCTGGGCAACTTCAGCCGGAGTCGCTACCCATGCATCCACTTCGCCGCTTTGAATTGCCATCATTGCGGTATTGGAGTTTTCTACAATCTGGAAAACAAACGTATCAATGCTGGGCATTCCTAAGAAATAGCTTGGGTTGGCCTCAAATTTTACATGGGAGCCTGGCGCATATTCCGCCATCACATAAGGGCCAGTTCCAACTGGATTCGTATTAATATCGTTGTTTTCAAAATCTGTTACATCCTTATAAAGATGCTCTGGCATAATAAAGATATTGCACAGCATCTCCAGAGAAGCGGCGCTTGCAAACGGCAAAGTAAATCTTACTGTATAATCGTCAACCCTTTCAATCTTGGTGGCTCCCTGATCATAAACTAGCTGGGAATAGGCCCAGCCCGCATTATTGGGATCCTCCATGGCCTCATACGTAAACACCACATCGTCCGCGTTAAAGGGTTCGCCATCCGACCATGACACATCTTTACGCAAATGGAATGTGAACGTTGTATTATCCTCAGACGCATCAACGCTATCCGCCAAAAACCAGTTAATCCCGTCTGCGTTATACATACAAAGCGGAGAATAAATCATTTTAATTGTCATCAGTCCAAAACGGTCGCTGGTGGTAATCACATTCACATTTGCCCCCGGATCACCGCCAATCGCATACGTAAATGTACCTCCTCCATTGCCGCCTTCTTCCGGTTTTTGGCTTTCTCCGTCCTGGGCCGCCTCCTGGGAGCTAGTTTCATTACTTGCCGCCACGGTCTGCTCTGGCGTGGTTTCCACTACCGGATCCTTGCCGCCACACGCTGCCATGCTTCCGGCCACTACGGTAAGCGCCATGGACAGGGCAAGCATTTTCTTCCATGCCTTTTTCATAATATGTCCTCCTGTTTCCCATTGCCACGCATGGGTACTTTTCCCGCTTTTATCCGGACGCGCGCTGGGAATCTTTATGGTATCCGCCTTTCAAGGTTTGCCGCGAATCCCCGGCTTTCCATATCCAGAATAAAAACCAGAATTCTTTTACCATTATAGTATTTTTCATTTAGGCATGTCAATCATTTTATTCGCCATCTGTATGAATCTGTATGAATTCTGCATGAATATGCATAACATAGCCCAGTTTACCGGCCTAAGAATACCGAAGATACATAATTAATCCTCCAGGCCATTTTTAGCGCAGATATCTTCCAGACAGCATTTATGGCAGTAAGGCCTGGTTCTGGCTGTGCAGATTTCTCTGCCATGGTATACCAGCCGATGGCAAAAATCGCTTCCTTCTTTAGCTGGGATAATCTTCCAAAGAGCCATCTCCACTTTCTTTGGCTCCCGGATGCCATCCACCAGACCCATCCGATTGGTAAGGCGAATACAGTGGGTGTCGGTAACTATCGCTGGTTTTCCAAATACGTCGCCCATAATCAGATTAGCGCTTTTACGCCCTACCCCTGGAAGCTTTAACAGTTGGTCAAACTGTTCCGGAACCTTCCCCCCATATTGTTCCTTCAATATTTTCATACAGGCGCTGATGTCCCTGGCTTTTCTGTGCCCTAATCCGCAAGGCTTTACAATCGCTTCAATGTCCTCCACCTTGGCTTCTGCCAAAGCGTCTACATCGGGGAATTTTTTGTACAGGCCTTCTACCACTACGTTCACCCTGGCATCGGTACACTGGGCAGCCAGGCGGACACTAACCAAAAGCTTCCAGGCCTCATTGTAATCCAGGGTACAGCCCGCATCTGGATACTGTTGTTTTAAACGCTTGATAATCGCAAGCGCCAGCTCTTCTTTTTTCATCGTCTGATTCATTTGTATTGCTCCCTTTCGTTCATGGTGGTGCCTCACAGCAGATGTTGGGGGTGGATGCAAGTTTCTATCAAAAGAATCCTGTTTTGCAGGATTCCCTGCCTGTGGCAGATCGCTTTGGCAATTCCATTCCACTCTGCCACAGCACAATCCTGCCGATCGGGCTTTTTATCATAAAGAAATTCAAAGGACTTTCCTATATGATAACAAAAACAGCGCCGGACAACTTGCCATCATCCAGCGCTTTCCCTTTTTATTATATGCAATCTCCTATAAAAATCAAGCCATTTTTTCGCCCATGCGCTTTACGGATCCTCTCTCCACCAGTTCGCCCTTCAAATTTACCTGGCAAATAGCCTCCCGGTTTTCAATCTGGCCCAGCACGCACTCGATACTTTTCTTGGCCATCAAATCCACAGGAGCATTATAGGTGGTCAAAGGAGGGATCATATACTGGGCCATAAAAATATTATCAAAACCTACGACCGAAATATCCTCCGGGATTTTCAGTCCTCTTTTGTTGATTCCGCTATAAACCCCAATCGCCAGAATATCCATGGAAGCAAAAAAAGCGGTAGGCCGGTCTTCCCGGTCTAACATTTCTCTGGTTCTTATGTAAGCCTCTTCAATCGTATCCACATCGTAAATAAAGTACTGTTTATAGTTTTCAACTCCATACTCTTCCATAGCCCGCTTACAGCCTGCGTACCGGGAGCGGAACCTTTGCCGTCCGAAATCCCCGAACATCCCCGCAATCTTTGTATGTCCTTGATCTAGCAGATACTTGGTCATTAAATATCCCCCGTATTCATTATCAAAGGATACGCTGCTCACTGGCTGGGAAACCATACGATTTACCAATACCACCGGAATTTTGTTAGATTTCTCAAACTCTACCAAGTGCTGGATCTCGTCTTCTGTACTCATACACAAAAGGCCGTCTACTCCCCGGCTTCCCAGCATGGCGATATTTTTTTTCTCATTTTCAATGCTCTCATTATTATTGCACAAGATCAGCGCGTAGCCCTTTTCCGCCGCGTACCGTTCCATGCTTTTCATTACCATAGGATAAAACAGGCTGTTAATGTCTGGAACCAGAAACGCCAACGTATGACTTCTTCCTTCCCGAAGCCCTTTGGCCAACACACTGGGGCGGTAATTCAATTCCTCCACTGCCTTAAGCACTTTCTGCCGGGTTTCTTCTTCTACAAACACCCGGTTTGACAATGCTCTTGATACTGTACTTGCTGAAACGCCTGCCAGCTTCGCAACGTCTTTGATTGTTGTCATATCCCTCTTTCCTTTCGACTGCTCTCCTGGAGTGCACTTAAAAATCCGTTCCTGGCAGAAAGAAATTTAAGACACGCTATCCCTATCATACCGAAATATGCTCAAAAATCAAGTAAAAGCCGTAAAAAGAGGCGGTGGCACCATTCTCAACGCTTTTTAATATAAGGAAAAGGGTACGTTATCCTCCTAAACCGGAAATAACTTCATTTTTTCTTTCCAAAACAGCGCAGGTTCCATTTCTTTTAAATGTTTACTTACAATAGGGGTGAATTCCATCTGCTCTAAGACATCCTTTTTCAAATCCATTCCCGGCGCAATCTCAGTCAGCACCACGCCCTGTTCGGTAAGCTCAAATACCGCCCGCTCCGTTACATACATAACCTTCTGTCCCCGTTTTCTTGCGTAGCTGCCGCTGAAACTTATTTGAGAAACGGTAGTTACCGCTTTCTTTACCCGCCCCTCAGATAAGATGGTCAGGCCATTTCCGGCAAAGCCAGCGCGGAACCCTCCTGCTTTTAAGGTTCCCACAAAAATTACTTTCTTGGCGGACTGTGAAATATTAATAAAGCCTCCTACCCCATTTACCCGGTGGCCAAAACGGCTTACATTTACATTTCCCTCCTGGTCAAACTCAGCAAAGGACAGAACCGCCAGATCCAGCCCGCCTCCGTCATACCAGTCAAACTGGCTAGGAGCCTCCAAAATCACCTCTGGATTATATACCAGTCCAAAGTCACTTCCTCCTGCCGGGATCCCTCCTGTAATGCCCTGCTCAACGGAAAGCTTCATATATCCTTTGGCGCCTTCCTCATGAATCACAGAGGCAACGCCTGCCGGCATCCCGAAACCGAGATTTACAATATTCCCTTCTTCCACTTCCATTGCCGCCCGGCGAGCGATTACCTTTCGCTCTGTCAGTTCCATGGGTTCTAATTTTTCCTCCAGTACCATCTGGCACTCTCCGGACATGGCTGGATCGTATTCGGTTATCATAGACTGGCGCTGCTTTGGATCCACAACCACCGCATCCACTAAAATCCCGGGCACCCGGATATCCAGCGGCTTTAGGGTTCCCCTTTTTACCATCCGCTTTACCTGGGCAATCACAATCCCGCCGCTGTTTTTTGCCGCTTGTGCTGCCGCCAGACATTCAGGTATAATGCCTTCTCTTTCATAGGTCAGGTTTCCATCCTCATCGGCTGTGGTAGCCCGGATTAAGGCCACATGAATAGGGATTGATTTGTACAGCAAATACTCTTCGTTGCAAAGCTCCACCACTTCTGACAGCTTTTCCCTAGATCGGCTGTTCATAGCCCCGGCTTCTACCCGTGGATCCACAAAGGTTCCAAGTCCGGTTTTCGTAACCACTCCCGGACGCCCTCCCGCGATTTCCCTTGCCATCTGGGTCATCGTTCCCTGTGGCAGCACATATGCTTCAATCTTTTCTTCCATTGCCAGCTTCTGCATGTTAACAGACCAGGTCCAATGGCTGCCTACCACCTTTTTTACCATACCTTCATGGGCAAAGCGATCCGCCCCTCCACCTTCCTTATCCCCGATCCCGGCGCTGTGCCACAAGTTCAGGGCTCTTGGATGGCCCTTTTCCAGAAATTCCGCTTCCAGCTCCTTTAAAAAGTAATACGGCTCATTGATCCCGCCCCCGCCCGCGACCAGCCATACATTAGAACCATCAGCAATCATGGCTGCTGCATCCCGGGCTTTCTTAATTTTTTTCATATATCCTCCATCCCGCCTCCGCTTTTACGGCTGCCGCCTCTAAAACTGAGGAGGCGATTGTAAGCATCGTATCAAGCCAATATCTTCTTTCTTCTGTCATTATTTCTCCTTTTCCACATATAGGAAACAATCCGCATATAGGAAAACAACGTGTTTACTCATATGCGGATTCTTGTTCATACCGTCGGTTCCGAATCTTTTCGGCAAGTTTTTTTACAATTTTTTAATATGGAACCCGCCGTCAAGATCAATATAATTTCCGGTACTATAGATAAACTTTTCGCTGCAAAATGCGCTTACCACATCCGCAATGTCCTGAGGGGTTCCCCACCTTGCAATCGGAAATGCTCCCTGCTCAATTAAATCACTGTACTTTTTATGTACCACCTTAGTCATATCTGTATCAATCACACCTGGCCGGATCTCATACACCTGGATATCCTCTGCCGCCAGGCGGTCTGCATACAGAGTGGTCAGCATGGCAACGCCTGCCTTAGATACACAGTACTCGCCACGGTTTGTGGATGACACCGTAACCGAGCTGGAACTGATATTTACAATCACTCCTCTGCGGCGCCCTTTCACTGGCTGCGTTAGCATCTGGTTGGCTACAAGCTGGGTCATAAACATGGTTCCCTTTGTATTCGTGCCCACCACATAGTCAAAGCTTTCCTCCGTCATTTCCAGAAGATCCAGCCTTACCTTTGGCGCGACACCTGCGTTATTTACCAGCACATCAATATCGCCGTATTTTTCCACGGTCTGTTTCAGGAAGTTTTCTCTGTCCTCTTTATTGGTGGTGCTGCCCTGGACATACAAATAGTCAATCCCCAAGCTTTCCAACTCCTTAAGGTTTTCCTGGTACTGCTTTGGATCATTGATATCAAGAATTGCCACCTGGTATCCGTCCAGCCCAAGCTGCCTTGCGATCCCAAACCCGATTCCTCTGCTTCCTCCAGTTACAATTGCCGTTTTTTTCATGATGATTTCCCCTTATATTTTTTAACGCTATCGCTTTTCCTTTCAGCCACTTTCATTGTTTGTATTTCAGAACGGTTGCAATTCCTTTTTCCCCATTCTACTTACTTCAACTCCCCGGACATCTCCTGTGCCCAATGGTCTACCACCATCTTGGGCGCATACACAAACATCATGTGCATGTCCTCTGTGCCTGTGTTAACCAGACCGTGTGGAAGGTTCCGGTCAATATATACAGAATCACCTTCCGCTACCGTTTCAGTTTCGCCGTCAATGGTCATTTCTCCCCGGCCTTTTAAGATGGTATACGTTTCAATGGTTTCATGGTCATGGATCGGGATGGAGCCGCCTGGATATATCACTACATAACCCTGGCAGAAATATTCCCCGTTAATCACCCCATTTTCTCCATACATCACTCTGGTTCGTCTTCCTGTAGGGAATTCCATTCCTTCAATATCTTTAAAAATATTTATTTTTTTCATCTTCTTACCTTCCCTCATATTTTGGCGGGCGCTTCTCTAAAAATGCCGTTAAGCCTTCGATTGCGTCATGGGTTGTAAACAAAAATCCTAGTGTCATGGCATCTCTCTGGGCAATGTCCGTAGGCTGCTTGCCTGCCGCGTCATACACCAGTCTTTTGTCAAATTTCATGGTAAGGGGCGCCTTAGACGCCAGCTCCACGGCAAGCTCCTCCGCCTTTTGCCGCATGGTTGCCACATCTTCATACATCTCCGCAATCAGCCCGTAGTCAAAGGCCTGCTGGGCAGTAATCATCTTGCCTCTAAGGAGCATATTCTTAGCACGGCTTTCCCCAATCAGCCTTGACAGCCGCAGGGTACCGCCCCATCCCGGAATCATGCCAATATTGATCTCTGGCAGGCCAAACTTGGCATTTGCCGAACAAATACGGATGTCACAGCACATGGCAATTTCCAGACCGCCCCCCAGGCAGTAGCCGTTTACCGCGGCAACCACCGGAATATCCATGGTTTCAATTTTCGAAAACAGCTTATGCCCTGCTTCGATGGAATACCGTGACTCCTCTGGGCTCATCTTCACCAACTGGGCAATATCCGCGCCTGCCACAAACGATTTCTCCCCGCCTCCGGTAATGATTAAGGCACGAATGTTGTCGTCTGCCTTTACCTCATCCACCAGCGTGTCCATATACTCTACAATCGGCACGCTGAGGGCATTTCTGGTTTTGGGAATATCCACCATCAATGTGGCATAGTGTTCCTTTTTCTCCAACGTGATTCCTTCTATCATATTGTATCCCTCCTGTTTCCATCTATTTATCATTATCATCGTTTCCTTCTTATTGTCGCCTGGATAGATATTTATTTCAGACCCATGATTTCCGGTGAAAAAATTCTGACATCCATAAGCTTGGGCGCTTTCGGCATCAGCGGCACAAAGTCCATCTGGTCTAAAATATCTTTTTGAAGATCCACTCCCGGGGCAATCTCCGTAAGCACCAGACCCTCCGGAGTCATCTCAAACACAGCCCGCTCCGTCACGTAAAGAACGGTCTGCCCGCTTTCCCTGGCATAATCGCCGCTGAAGGTAATGTGCTCCACATCTTTTAAGAACTTCCGGTTTCTTCCTTCCTGAATAATATGGATCTGCCCGTCCTTAATTTCTGTTTTCAGTCCGCCCGCTGTAAAGGTACCGCAGAACACGCATTTCTTCGCGGTCTGTGAAATATCAATAAATCCTCCGGCGCCTGCGATTGTAGAGCCGAACCGGCTTACGTTCACATTTCCGAAACGGTCTGCCTGGGCTAGTCCCAGGCAAGTCATATCCAGGCCATGGCCGCTGTAAAAGTCAAACTGGGACGGGCCGTCGATCATGGAATCCGAATTATACGCCACACCAAAGATGGCCCCGCTGGCCGGAACCCCTCCGATAATCCCCTGCTCAATGGTCATTTTCACATAGTCGTCAATCCCTTCCTCTGCTGCTACCCTGGCTACCCCGTCAGGCATGCCAAAACCCAGGTTAATTATGCTGCCTTTCTTCAGTTCCATAGCCGCCCGTCTGGCTACCACTTTCCTTTGATCCAAAACCATAGGCGGGATGGCATCCACAGGCATCTTCAAATCTCCTGTCAGAGCCGGATTGTATTCCCCTTCAATGGTCTGCACCTGCCCCGGGCATACGACTACCGCATCCACCAAAATCCCGGGAATTCTCACATTCTTCGGATCCAGGGAGCCAGCCTTTGCCGAAAACTTCACCTGGCAGATTACGGTTCCGCCACTGTTATGCACCGCCTGAGCGATCGCTAACGACTCCAAATAGGCCGGTTCATATTCCAATGAAATATTCCCCTCGGAGTCCCCGATGCTGCCCCGGATAAGCGCCACATTCAGCGGGTAGGTTTTATAGCGCAGCCACTCTTTCCCATCCATCTCAATCAGCTCTACCAGATCCTCTTTTGTCACATCGTTTAGCTTGCCTCCTGATACCCTTGGATCCACAAAGGTCTTAAGACCAGTCTGGGTAATGATCCCCACACGCTTTGCCGCAATTTCCCGGTACTGTAAAGCCACAATCCCCTGGGGAATATTGTAAGCTTCAATCTTATTTTCATTAGCCAGCTTCTGCATCTTAGGCGACCATCCCCAATGACCGCCTACCACCCGCTTGATCATCCCCTCATGGGCAAACCGGCTGATGCCTCCATTCTCCTTATCACCAATTCCGGCTGAATGGGTAAGGCTTAAATTCCGGGGATGCCCTTCCTTCAAGAACCGTTCCTCCAGCGCTTCAAACAGGAAATTCGGTTCCATAATTCCCCCGCCGTTGCCAGACACCGCAATACTGTCGCCGTCCTTCACCAGTTTTACCGCGTCTTCTGCTGTCATAAATTTGCTCATTGCCCTTCTCCTTCCTCCTTCTTAAAATAATTATTTTCTAATTTGGCGTTTGCGAACCCCTTTTAATATACGGGAATGGCAAACCAGGCAAACGCAGGTTTTGCCACTGCTTTAAAGCTGTTTTGGTCTAGTTCATCCATCATCCAAACTTGTCACTTAAGGGAACGGTTCCCAATTGCCTATATTGATTGATAATATGCGTTTTCCCGCCAATCTCTCCACACTTTTTCAAACCAGCTATCTTCTTCCGGAATGGGACGAACAGGCCTGAAAAAGCACTTACAGCCTTCCTTATGATATTCCACCTCCTGGATTTGACCGGACATCCAGCTATCCTCTAGGGAAAACGTAAACAGCTCTGGAAGACATGGCAAGGGCTTTGTCCCTTTCGGATCATATATCAAATAAGAGCCTCTGCTGGCGCCGCCCCGTCGGATATAATCCGCGATGGCCTCCAGATAAACCTGCTGGCTTACCAAAAGATCCCGAAGGCGATACAATTGTTTTAAATCCGCAGGTTTGCTGATTACTGCCTCTTCCACCCTTTGCTGCTGGAGCCAGTTTTCCTTTAGCCCTTTCGTTACTCCCGAAAGCGAACGGATATTCGCGCCTCGTTCAGACATCCTGACGCCTAATTCCTTCCGCTCTGCTTTTAAGTCAATTTCTTCTCCGCTTCTGTCAAATGCTGCCATTCCAAAGGCAATGGCAGCTTCTATCTGGGCGCCGCAGCACTGTTTCACAGCTTCCGCATCCATAGCAGGCCCTGTGTATTTATGAGCAATAAACTGGGCGGCCCGCAAACTTCCTGCCTGGCCGGAATTTAAAGCGCTGCCGCCTGGCCGGTAAACTCCATGGCTTCCATTTACCTCTCCTACGGGGAAAAGATGGCGCAGGTTGCTTTCCCACCAGCAGTTTCCAGCCAGTCCCCCGTTATTATGCTGTGCGCACACAGCAATCTCAAGAAGCTCCGAATATAAATCAATATTGTGGGAGCGGTATAGCTGGATGGCTGCCGGGTTCATATGTTCTAACCGCTCTATGGGAGTATCCCAAAGACCGTCTGAATTTTTCAGGTACTCATACGCTTCCTTCCCAAGAAGCTCAGGGGCAAAATGTCCATTTTGTTCCGCTTTTTTCGGATTCTTTGTATAATCTAAGAATACCCGTCTTCCCTTTATCACACGCTCCTGGTAAACAAGGATATCAATCAGCGAAGAACCGTAATCCAAGGCCTTTCTTGGATCAAATGGCCACTGGTAGCCTTTTAAGAAAATAGCGGAAAGCATACGCTTTGTATCTTTAAAATACTCATCCAAAAACTCCTTCTCGTCACTGCCGTCCGGTGCTGTGGACACATATCTGGGGATTACCTGCTGATACGTGCCAGACAGGTTCCAGCGGAATTTTATAGAAGCCATGCCATACTGGGATTCTGTCAGGTTTTTCCCTCGCGCGCCTGCTCGGAACGCAGGCCCCATTCCGCCTGTTTGGCTTACCGGATATACCGATGTGTCATACATCCCTGCCTCGCCGCCCACCGCATAAATTACATTTTCCGCCGCAAACACGGTATACTGGTTTCGTGCCTGGATTTCCCTGCCGTTTAACGCAAGCACCCCACAGGCCCGGCGCCCCACCACTTCTCCTATCCTGTCCTTATGATCCTCATCTTTCGTAAGAATCTCAATTACCTGATATCCTTCAAATACCGGGATCTGATACCGATCCGCCTCCCTCCAAAGGGCCTCCGTCATAAATTTTGAGGTCAGCGGCCCTGCCGACGTACCTCTCTGGTTTGGATCATGATCCGTCTTATAGCCCACATACTCTCCGCTCCCATTGCACGGAAATGGCACGCCAATGTCCACCAGATGGTAAAATCCTCTTACAGAAAGGGCCGCTTCTGCTAATGCTAAATCCCCGTCCATGGCCTGGCCCTCAAATAAGGTCTGTGCCATCTTGCGGACACTGTCCGGCTCACTGCCACAGGTAGTCAGTTTATAATACGTCTGCTTATCAGAACCCGTATTCCTGGAGGTTCCCATAAGCCTCCCCTCTGTAAGGATGCCAATATCCCTCTGGCCTTCCTTATAAAGCGAAACCGCGGCATTCAGCCCTGCCGCCCCGCTTCCCACTACAAGCGTCTGCAATGAGTAAAACAGATACTCCTGTCCCCCAATGCGGATGGTTCCCTGCTCCATCGCTCTTTACTCCTTTCCTGTTTCTACCCATAAGAAATCGTTTGTACAATCGTTTTCATAGTTGAAGCATACCATAAATCCAGCCCTGGGTCAATCCTTTTCGATTAATTTTATTTCTGTTTCTTCCCATCTTTTATATCTTAAAACAGTTTCACAAATGTTTCCACAAAGCGTGATAGGCCGTGAATCTGACGACGAAGCGGCGGCCCAGAATCCGCAGGCCGCCGCTTTCCAATCTACTATAAAATCGATTATATAACATCCGCTATACCATTTGCCGCATCCTAAGCTCCGGAATAGCCGCTATTTCTCAAAGGGAAGAATTTCTAATTTCTGCACAAATGTTGCCAATATCAGTGGTCGGTCTTCTGGCCCTGTGCCCTGTTTCCGGCAAACCACATCAATCATTACCTTATTTTCTTCTGGGTTCACCCCAGTTACTTCCCCTCGAACGGTTACCGTGTCATTTAGCAGTACGGCGGACTTAAATTTAATTTCCTGGGAGTAGGTAACAGAGCCGTCACCGCAAAGCCGGTTTAAAACGGGGCAAATTAGACCTGCTGTAAGCATACCATGGGCAATACGTGAGCCGTACATCATGGTTTTTCCAAATTCCGCGCTAACATGCTGAGGCGCGTAGTCCCCAGACAATTGAGCAAACATCATGATATCTGCCTCTGTCACCGTTTTTGAAAACCATGCTACATCACCTGGGCAGATATCAGTTATTTCCTTTAATACAATTCCTTCTAAACTCATCTTATCACTCCCTCCTGTTTATTTCTGCGTCCATCAAATCCATCCCCTCAAGCGAGGTTCCGCAAAGCACCAATTCCCGCTTTTGGTTGTAGGCCTCAAACTGGACAGACACCGTTTTTTTGTCCCGATCCAGCGCTGCCACTTCCGCCCGGATTGTCACGGTATCGCCCGGATATACCGGTGCTTCCATTTGAAATTCCCGCTTGATTGGATATGAACCCGGAGAAAGCAAGCGAAAAATCGCCCCTCCAACCATGGCGCCGGTTAACATGGGATGTGCCACCCGTCCGCCAAATCTTGTTCCCTGGCCAAATGGCTCATTCATATGAACTGGTGCAAAATCCGCGGATATTCCGGCATAAAGCGTAATATCTGTTTCGCTAACTGTTTTGGTAAATAAAGCAAAATCCCCTACTGTAAGGGAATCTACCGTTTTTTCTTCAAACTGCATAATTGCCATATCCGTTTCCCCCTTTAATGTACCCGCATTAACTCCACAACCGAACCATCCATTACCATCTCGCCTTCCTGGTTATAGCAGGTTGTACGCACAATCACAATCTTTTTTTCCAAAATCTTTTTTGTAACTTCCCCTACAGCCGTAATGGTATCCCCGATTTTCACTGGCTTCAAAAATGTAGACTCCTGGGCTATGGTAACGGCCCCCGGAGACGCAATCTGGGTAGAAACCGGCCAGGTGTATGTGGCAAGAAGCATGGTCTGTACTCGACGGCTTAAGCCGGATGTTTTCTCCGCAAACTCCTGATTCATGCTCAGCGGTTCAAACGCCCCTGTGATCCCGGCAAACAATGCTACATCTCCTTCTGTCACCGTTTTGGAAAAGTAAGCTTTCTGTCCCATTGGAATGCTTTCTACAGTTTTCTCTGCTTCCTTTAGTTCCAATTCTTTCATTATTTGGTTCCTCCTTATATCCTTTTCCGCATGTTATGAAATCGTTTTCATGAAGTCAAAAAAATAACTTTACTACTTTCCCTCCTTTCGGATTGCGTCCACAATATCCATGTAATCACTGCAGTATTTTTCGTATAAAGGGGCAACCGCCTCTCTAAACCGCTCTTTCTCTTTCTCAGGAAGCAAAATTACCTGGCATCCCTCGGCTCTTACACGATCCTCCGACGACTTTTCCCGTTTCTTCCACAGCATGCGCTGACTCTCTGGCACATTCCCGGATAATCTGCTGATCCTCTTTTGACAGCTTATCCCAGGTAATCTGGGAAGCTAATTGCATCTCCGGCACCCGGGTATGCTCATCTAAGGTATAATACCCGGCCACCTCATAATGCTTCTCTGATTCGTAAGACGGCCAACTATTCTCAGCCCCGTCAATGGTTCCTCTTTGAAGGCTGGAATATACCTGGTCAAAAGCAGTCGGCACAGCCTCTGCCCCCAATAATTCCATGGTATCCATCATCAGACTTGACTGCTGAACCCGGATCCGCATTCCTTTCATATCTTCCAGATTCCGGATCGGCACATTAGAAGTATAAAAATTTCTGGTTCCCCCGTCATACCAGGAAAGCGGCTGTATGGGCACCCGCTCAAAAAATCCGATAAACGTTTCCCCGATCTCACCGTCCAGCACCTTCCACATATGTTCGCTGCCCGTATACATATAAGGCATCTGAAGAACATTCAGTTCTGGAATAATTTCTGACAGTGGAGATAAGGATACCCTGGTAAAATCAATTCCCCCAAACTGCAATTGCTCCAAAATTGCCTGTTCATCACCAAGAAGGCCTCCTGCTTTTACCTGGATCTCAATCCGCCCTCCTGTTCTTTCCTTCACCAATTGGGCAAACCGATACGCGCCAAGGCTGGTGGGATAATCCTCCGCCTGGTTTTCCGCATAGGTAAATACATACTCTGGAACAGAAGACAGCCCCTCCTTCTCCTCCATCCTACAGCCTGCCAGCAGAAACCAAATTCCGGCGAATAGCAGACCCTTGAAAATATTAGTTCTCTTCACCCTCATTCTCCTGTTACTGTTGGCTGTCTTTATAAACATTCATCCGGTACTCTGTGGGGCTGTGCCCGGTAATGCGCTTAAATACTTTGGCAAAATAATTAGAATCCCCATATCCCACCGCTTTGCCAATGTCCCTTACATTTGCCATTGGCTCTATTAAAAGTTTCTTTGCCTCTGTCACCCGGTATTCTGTCAGATACGATGTGAAATTTTTCCCAAAGCATTGTTTAAACAATTTGCAAAAATACGTTTCTGAATAATTCATCGCCCTGGCAGCATCCTGCATTGAAATGTCCTGCCGGTAATTTTCTTTAATATATTCTTCTATTTTCTCTGAAACCATATACAAACGAGTATTGGAAGAATCCCGATCCGTCCCTCCAACATCCTCTTCTATTTCCGATTCCGCTGCCATATCCCTTCCCTCCATGTCAGAAAAAGGCCGTGAAACCGGCTCTTTTTCACTTGCTTTTTTCTCTGAGTGATCCGTCACAAACTGCTTTCTGGCTTTGCTTTCATCTACTAGCCGCATAGCTTCCTCAAGTACTGAAATCAGCTCATTTTCTTCATAGGGTTTTAAAAGATAATCCAATGCGCGAACTGCAATGGCTTTTTTCGCGTAGGAAAACTCATCGAATGCTGTAAGGAATATGATACAGCACTCTCTATCCTTTTTCCGGATCTGCTCCGCGGCCTGGATACCATTAATTCCCGGCATCTCAATATCCAAAACGGCAATTTGGATCTGTTCCCTCTCATACACCTCCAGGGCTTCCCTTCCATTATCTGCCTCAAAAATCTGGCACTGGTTTCCTAAACTTTTTTGAATGGTTTTGTATAAAACCATTTTTTCTATCTTTTCGTCATCCGCAATTAGTAAACGGTACATTGAATTCCTCCGAACCTTTTATATTCAAGATATTTTTTGCCATTTTGATTATAACAAATCATAATATATTTTTCCAGACAAAAAATAGTAACATATAAAGATTCCCCGTTTCGTCAATTATCAAGCATGTTCTGAAAGGAATTTTCTAAAAAAGGCATTGCTTAATCATCGTTTTTGATAATCCAGGCGGCGCTTTTTTCGCTGCGAATTTCGTCGTTAATTTTTGTTGTTACTTTCGTTTCTGGTTTTGTTTCCGGTTTCGTTTCTAACCTCAGTACTCCGATTGATCAATCGCCAATCTACTTCTGAGGCGGCTGCGCGGAAACACAATATACATTTACAGTGCGTCCACTTCGGCTGTTAAAGAAAATCCGATCTCCCTTATGGCTGTAAATAGGGTGGGGATGGGCATCCTGACCCAGCCAGTCGCTTTCATGCTTGCACAAAGGCACCCAAGATAGCTGCCCCTTTTCCCAATCCGGAAATACTTTACAAATATACTCTGCATCTTTTTTGTGGGGATCCGGGCCATTATCTGTACTGTTGTCCCACACCTTCTTCACTTCCCAAGGATATTTAAAATATCCGTCACATACCAAATTTTCTTGATGATCCATGGTAAAATGCCCATAAGCATCATAATCTTCAGGAAGGGCAATCTCCCAGTAGCGTCCAGTAGCTAGCTCATAGCGACCTACCATAGCCGGGCCGTCTGCATATCCTCCATGGTAAATCACGGTTTTCCCATCGTCACTCCACATTTCATGGCACACCCAGTCTTCCCTGCTTCTGGGATAGCCTTTTGGATCTCCTGCCGTATCCCTTCCTTCTGTGCGGATCGGCCTTATTTGATCCGACTCATGATCATATAGCCAAATCCTGCGGATGCCACAGTCAAAACTGGCCCACTCATGGTTGTACATAATCTGCTCCGGATTCACCGGATTAAACTGTACATGAGTAATCCAGCACTTGGGCACCTGTTTTTCATATAGCAATTCTCCGGTTTCGGTATCATAAACACACAAGTAACTGCTTAAGTTTTCTTCCTGAACCCTGCCGTCAATATTATATATTGGCCGTTTATCCAGTCCGCTTCCCTCTGTTTCTGGATCAAAATCCAGGCAGCGCCCATCAGTCATAGGGACGCATAGCCGCTTTCCGTCTGCACTTACATGGGTAAATGCTGTCATCCTACCATCCGGAACCCGATTTAAGATGGTCCGGTTCCCATCCATATCCGCTTTTAGGATGGCATCATCCTGGATATAATAAATTATGCTTCGTTCACAGTCCAGGCAAACACTGGCCTTTCCCAACCCCTTATTAAAAGTCCCGTCAAAATAGACATAGCTTTTCAAGGTTCCCTTTTGATTATCCGTCAAAATCCGTTCTTCCCCTGTTTCCATATCCTTTGCCACCACATTGGGGCTTCCCGTCCTGTCGCTAAGAAGAAAAATCCTTCTGTCGTCCCTGCTTAAGGAAGAGCAGGTAAAATATAAAAGCTGTGTATTCCAATCCTCCCTGTCAGCGCATCCGCTTACTAGCATGCGGCCATTAATCGGCATCTTTTTTTCGGTTGTATCCATTATCCTTCTCTCCTCCCTGCCTCTGACATCCACTGTAAACACAGGGAAAACCAGCTTGCAATATGTTCATCCGGATGCAAATCCTCTTCCTCAGATTCCACCTGTGGGGTAGCCAGGCTCATGCCGTGCAGACCTTTGTGGTACAAATGATATTCACAGCTTGCCCCGTCCTGAGCCAATTTAGCTGCGAATAGCAAAGAATTCATAGCCGGAACTTTCTCATCCTCTAGGGTATTCCAAATAAAAACAGGCGGACATTGGCTTAAATCTCTTTTATCCAGGGAAAACAGTTCCTTTAATTCTTCCCTGCCACCGGTTAGACGGGCAACCGAACGGGCATGGCTGTATCGGTCCATGCTGATCACTGGATACGCCAGAATTAACCCGTCAGGCCGGTTCAACGCTTGCTCTTCTTTAGAAAAAACCTGATCCTCATTCCAAAGGGCGCCAAGGCTGGCAGCCAGATGGCCTCCTGCCGAAAATCCCACTACCCATATTTTTTCCCCTTTTCCCTGCCAGCTTTCACTGTTTCGGAGGAACCGTTCACACCAGGCCAGTTCTTTTAACGGCCCTGTCCCAAGAACCCGCGGCTTTAAACAATACTCTAACACTGCCCCATGATAGCCGGCTTGGCTAAACGCCTCTGCTATTGGCTTTCCTTCTCTGGGAGATAAAAAGCTGTATCCTCCTCCCGGGCAAATTAAGACCGTTTCCTTCCCGCTTCCATTTAAGCTTGGATAACAACTCAGTACCCCTCCTGCGGGCGTTTGGATTTGTATCATATTTTCCTCCATTCTTTGGATGTTTCGCAATAACATCCCTAGTTTCATGAAACAAACGAGCCAGTAAAATATGTTTTAAAAAGGAGGCTCTTTGATCGAAACACACAAAGAGCCTCCTGCATCATAGGAATCCATCTACAACATTTACAAAATCCAGAATCGCTTATAGCGCCGCACCTCCAAGTACGGACGGAAGCCATAGGCTTACCCCTGGAATAAAGGTAATCAGAAGCAGCGTAATAATCATGCACAAGTAGAATGGCAGTGTTGCCTTAACCACCTTCTCCATAGGCAGCTTTGCCACAGCAGAACCGATAAAAAGTACGGAACCTACTGGAGGTGTTAAAAGGCCGATACCACAGTTAAGCACGATCATAATACCAAACTGAATGGGGCTTAATCCGATGGAAATGGCAATTGGCGCCAGGATCGGTGCCGCAATCAAAATGATAGGAGCCATATCCATAATACAACCTAACACCAGAAGGATCACGTTCAGAAGCAGTGCAATTAAAATCGGGTTATTGGTCAGTCCGGTAATCGCGTTAGCCGCCAGATCCGGAACGTGAAGCAGGGTCAGGCAGTTTCCGAATACACTGGATGTGGAAATCAGGATTAAAACGATGGATAAGGTATCCACACAGTCGTCCAGAATATTCCACACACCTTTCCAATTCAGTCCTTTATAAATAAATACACTGACAATTAAACTATAGATAACAGCAATCGCTGCCGATTCTGTTGCCGTAAAAACACCACAGATAACGCCTACAACCACGATCAGTACGGCTGCCAGCGCCCAAATCGAAATTGAAAGCTGCTTAATCAGTCTTCCGATGCTGAATGGCTGGCCTTTTGGATAATTCCGTTTTACAGAAATGATATAAGAACCAATCATCAGAGAAAGAGCCAAAATAGCGCCAGGCACATATCCGGCCAAAAACAGGCTTCCTACGGATACACCGCCAATGGTGGTTGCGTAAATAACCATATTATGGCTTGGCGGAACTAAAAGCCCTTCGCAGGAGGATGTAATGGTAACTGCCGTTGAGAAATCGCCGTCATAGCCCTGGTCAACCATCATAGGGATTAAGATAGAACCAAGCGAAGCCGTATCGGCTGCCGCTGAACCGGAAATACCGCCAAAGAAATAAGAAGCTACAATATTTACCATGGCCATGCCGCCTCGCATCCAGCCAACACAGGAATCTGCCAGGGCAATCAGTTTTTCTGAGATACCTCCGGATCCCATCAAACATCCCATCGTAATAAAGAAGGGTACTGCCATCAAACTAAAGGAGCTGATACCTTTTACCATTTGCTGGCAAATCGTCTGTAACGGAAGTCCCTGATACTGCAGGCACAGCACTGCTGAAATCGCCACTGCGTAAGCAATCGGAAACCGCAGGATAATCATAAGCAGGAAGCTGCCAAGTAAAATCCAAATTGCCATATTCTCCATTACTTCTCCTCCTTTACAAAAATACTTTTTATGTGATTATACAATGATTCCAGTTCGAAGATAATCATAACCAAACCGGCAATCGGAATAGGCATATACATCCACCGCTTGCTCAATTTAGGGAGGCTGGGATAGAATCCCTTGGCGCCAATACCATTTGCGTATTTCCAACCTACTGTCAGCATGATAAATGCTAAAACCAGCACCGCAATATCCGCAAGGATATCCAATGTTTTTACTAAAGCCTTCGGCAAATAGCGATCTAAGGCTGTCATACGGATATGGGCGCCACGGCGGATCGCCAAGGCTGCCGAAAGCACTGCCATATAAGACATCAACGTTAATACGATTTCCTCACTCCAGGTCGGATCTGGAATAAACGGGACATAACGTCCTAAAATCGCATATGATGTAATAAAAATATCCGCAATCAGAAGTATTTTGCAGACAAACATAATCGCTTTATAAGTTATGTCGTATAATGGTTTTATCTTATCAATTTGATCAAAAATCGACATATCCGCCCTCCTTCAAAAAATAGGCACAGAGGCCTCGACACCCCTGTGCCCTCATTATTCCATAACAGTCAGCTTATTCTGTAACTATCTTTTCGCTTATTTCGCAAGATCTACGATCTTCTGATACAGATCCGCATAATCCTTGGAAGCGTCAGCGATTACGTCTTTACAAGCATCAACCCATGGTGCCTTATCCGTAACATCAACAACATGGATTCCGTCTGCTTTCAGCTCCTCTAACACCTGATCTTCGCTTTCCTGAACCATTTCCTTATTATAAGCGCCGGCAATCTCCGCAGCCTGCATCATGCAGTCCTTCTGCGCGTCAGTCAGCTTATCCCATGCGGCGTCCGTAATAATTACTTCGATTAAACCAAGCTGATGGCCATCCAGGATCAGATATGGTGCAACTTCTGTAAATGCATTTGCCTGATAGTTGCTGATGGGGTTCTCAGCACCATCTACTACACCAGTCTGAAGAGAAGAATACAGTTCCGTATAAGCAACAACGGTTGCGTTTGCTCCCAAAGCGTTAATCATGTTAACCATAACCGGGTCAGTAGAAACGCGGATCTTTAATCCGGCTAAGTCCTCAAGGCCGGCGATCTCCTTAGACGTAAAGATGTGGCGGAAACCTTCCTCGCCATAGAACAGTCCTCTTACACCAAGGCCCACTTCCTGGGTTTCATTCATAATTTCCTGAGCCACGTCACTTGCGGCAAATGTCCAGAAATGCTCTCGGTCTACAAAGGTGTACGGAATCGCAAGCAGTGTGGATTTTGGAACGCCATAACCAGATAAGGTGGATACGGATACACGTGCCATATCAATGGTTCCTACACCGCCAAGCATGTTATCCAGTACATCGCCTTCCGCACCAAGCACACCGCTGGCCTGTAAGTCAATCTTTATGGAACCGCCGGAAAGTTCTTCCACAGTTTCTTTAAACTTAACATCAACCTTTCCAATCAGGGAATCCGGCGGGTTAACCTCCGCATATACCAAAGTTACTTCCGGATCATTGGCTGCCGGGGAATCTGCTCCGCCTGCCGCGTCAGCAGCATCCCCTTTCTCTTTCTCTTTCTCTTCCTGTCCGTCATCCGCTTTCTCTTCACTCTTATCTTCCTCGTTTGCAGCGGCTTGTGTAGCGGCAGTAGTTGAGGTTTCCGGACTCTTTAAACCGCATGCTGCCATAGAACCAACCATAGCAGCACATAATACTGCACTCAAAAATTTTTTCTTCATTTTACTATCTCCTCCTTAAAAACATTTTTACTGACTTCTTTTATTATATCTTAATACTTTATTTATGAAAACGGTAAAATATTGACATTCATAGCATAATTTTATCATAATCCATTGACAAATTGTGCATTATTTACGATTAAATAGGTAAGGCTTTTTGGATTCCTCCTGGTTTCTGGTCATTTTGCCGTAAAATCTCCGATATTTTTTTCTTGCGTTTCCAGCAAAATACCGATATACTATCTACAAACGCAAACGTTTGCACTTTTTAGACATGAATTATTGCGCGGGAAATCATCTACAGCAGAAAAAACAGGTGAAAGAAAGAAAGAAAAAAAGGAAGGATACGACGCAAACACACATCTTTCACCTTTCGTGTTTGCGCCTCAAATGAAAATGCAACTATTTTCATTTGAGGCTTGGTACAAATTATGATACAATTAGGCCTGCGTCTTCATGATGCTGAAAAACTCCCCATGGAAGAATTACTTCCTGTTATCCGGGCAAAAGGTTTTACCTGCGCCCACCTGGCCCTAAGCAAGGCCATGAAGGATTACCCCTGCCATCCGGCTGCACTGACTCCCGGATATGCCCACTACTTAAAACATTTGTTTGAAAAAAACAGCATGGATATTGCGCTTCTTGGCTGCTACCAAAATCTTACAGAGCCGGATCCTTCCCTGCTGCGCCAAATTCAGGATAAATATGTGTCCCATTTCCGCTTTGCTTCCCTGTTAGGATGTGGAATGGTTGGCACGGAAACGCCTATGGCAAATTATAAAAACCATCCCGATCCCCGTTCCGATGAAGCATTTTCCATATTGGTTCACAATTTAAAGCCCGTTGTAAATGCAGCCCAACAGTTTGGCATTATCTTGGCTCTGGAGCCGGTAGCCCGCCATGTAATCTGGTGTCCCAAACGGGCCCGTCAGCTTCTGGATGAAATTGCCTCTCCCAATCTCCAGATTCTTTTTGATCCGGTAAATCTGCTGGATCTGGAAAATGTCCACCGGCGTGATCAGGTATTTGCGGAAGCCCTTGAACTTTTGGGGCAGGATATTGCTATGGTACATTTAAAGGATTTCCAGTTTGCCAATCCCGGTGGCGGCCTGGACGGCAGCGGTTTCGATGCCATAGGCGCCGGTACTGGACAAATGGACTTTATCCCCATTATGAACTACTTAAAAAAAGAAAAGCCCTTTATTTATGCTACCCTGGAAAACACCACGCCGGAAAATGCCGCCTCCTGCCGTGCTAACATGCAGGCTCTTTATGAATCCGTTTAAGGTCTAATCTTTGTTTCCCCTTGGGGGATGGTGATTTGAATAACTGTCCCCCGGCCCTCTTTGCTGTAAATTTTCAGATCGCCTCCCTGATACATGGCATGGATTCTCTGATAAATATTCCCCAGTCCGATTCCCATGGTTTCTGTTGCGTGTTCTTCCAGTGCCGCAATTAATGCCTCTTTCTTTTCCTCATTCATTCCCTGGCCTGTATCAGCCACGGAAATCCGCACAGCCTCACCATGTTTCCAAATCCGAAGAAACAAACGGCCTCCCTGTTCTTTTTTTGACAGACCATGGCCGATGGCGTTCTCCAACAGCGGCTGAAGGGTAAAGGATGGAATCAGAACCTTGCTTTTGTCCACCTCCAGGCTGCAGCTATACTGAATACGGCTGCCAAAACGCATCTGCTGGATATAGATATAGTCTTGCGCCACCTTAAGTTCCTGCTGCAGCGGCACAATCTGCTCCTCTGTTTTCAGGTTATACCGAAACAGGCTGCTCATACTGGTAATCATTTTTTCTGTTGTAGCTGCTTCCTCCAGATTTGCCATACAGGAAATCATGTTTAATGTATTAAATAGGAAATGAGGGTTTATCTGGCTTTTTAAAAATTCCAGCTTGGCCGCATTCAGCCGTTTTTCCATTTCCATTTTTTCCATCTCTTCTTTATGAAGCAGCATAGCCATTTCATTGTTTTCCTTTAATGTATTAATATACGCTTCCATGGCGTGTTTCATCTTGTTAAAGGCTAAAACCAGTTCTCCTACTTCATCTTGGTTCTCCACTGCTAAATCATCCCATCCAAAATCATTTTTTTCCATCCTCCGGCTGCATTGCGCCAGCATAACTAACGGTGAAACCAACGTATGGGACAAAATTTTTGTAAGCGCCATGGCCACCGCCAGGACAGCCACCGAAAACAGGAAGATGGCATAGGGAGTTGCCCGGAAAACAGGCGCCTTATCCTGGTACACCTCCATCCCTTCTGTCAATGTGGCGGAAATCAGGCGCCTGGCATAATCCTGCAGATAATCCTGCATCCCATACACCTGGTATAAGTTTGGAATAAAGCTGGTTTCAAAGGGGCTTTCTTCTATTATCCGATTTCGGAAATCTTTGTAATTTCCGTAACTGTTTTTAATATTCCAGGTTCTGGCATATCGCTCTGGCCCAATCTGGCTGTAATCATAGGGCAATTCTTCCATGCTGCGTTCTGTCCTTGCGCAGGCTATGGTATACTGCTCTTTGTTTTCCTTGCTTTGTTCCCTTATCAGGCGTTCAAACGCCTTAATTTCCGTTTCCAATGCCTCCTGGAACGCATAGCACTTAGAATTATCATCCAGCACCACATAAAAACTGCCCAGGGAAAAACTCACTACCTGAATGTTAAAAAGAACCGATATCCCCATAACGAAAACAATCAGGATGGAAAACACGCCTAATTTCCAACTTAATGAAAATTTCAGCCATTGCTTTTTAATATAGGTAATCATATCTCTCCACTCTGCAGCCTTGTCCTACTTTTGCTTTGGAAACCCGAGCTCCTTGGCAACTGCTGCCGCTTCTCTGGCAATTTCCAGCTCTTCATTGGTTTTAATCACCAGCACATTTACTTTCGAGCTCCAATCGGAAATTTTCACTGCCTCTGCCTGCTCCCTATTTTTTACCTCATCAATCGTTATTCCTAAAAATTCCAGATACTCACAAATTTCCTCCCGGATATCTGAATCATTCTCCCCCACTCCGGCAGTAAACACAATATTATCCACACCATTCATGGCTGCCGCGTAGCTTCCCACATACTTTGCCACCTTATAAGCAAAAATCTCCCGTGCCAGGGCCGCCATTTCATTATATTTAATCTCCGCATCCTTCAATTCCCTAAAATCGCTGGAATAATTTTTGGAAATCCCCAAAACGCCCGATTCCTGGTTTAAGATGGTCATTACCTGCTGGAAATCCAAATTTTCTTTTTTTGCCAAAAATTCCAGGGCGCCAGGATCCACATCGCCGCACCTGGTTCCCATCACCAGCCCTTCTAGCGGAGTAAACCCCATAGAATTATCCACTACCTTTCCGAATTTTACGGCGCAGATACTGGCTCCATTGCCAAGATGGCAGACGATGGTTTTCACCCGCCTTGGATCCTGCCCCATAAATTCCGCTGCACGAAGCGATACATACTTATGGCTAATGCCGTGAAACCCATAACGTCGGATCTTATATTGCTCATAGTATTGATATGGAAGGCCATACAAAAAAGCCTTTGGTTCCATGGTCTGGTTAAACGCCGTGTCAAACACCCCTACCATCAGCGTATCCGGCATTAATTCCTGGCAGGCATCTACGCCCACCAGATTGGCTGGATTGTGAAGGGGCGCCAAATCATTGCACTCGGTCATAGCCTGGATCACCTGGTCTGTAATCACTACGGACCCGGTAAATTTTTCTCCCCCGTGAACCAGCCGATGGCCGATTACATCAATCTCAGCAAAATCTTTCAATACACCTTGTTCCGGATCGGATAACAGGCGCAGTATCACCGTAACTGCCTGCTTATGGGTTTCCATAGGAACCGGATCCTTGATGGAAATCCCCATATTGGTGCGATACGTAACGATTCCATCGATTCCGATCCGCTCACAGACCCCTTTTGCTAAAACCTGCTCTGAATTCGAATCAATTACCTGAAATTTCAAGGAAGAGCTTCCACTGTTAATCACTAAAATTTTCATGTTAAAATACCTCTTTCTATTTGTTATCTTCCGGGGCTGGCACCAAGAAACATCTCCCGGATCCCCTCATAAAATCCTACCGTTACCACTGTCCGCTCCCCTTGCGCCCCCGCAAAACTATATTTCTTAAAATAGGGGGTGGTTTCCATCAGCGGATTTGCCGGCTCATAAGGCTCCATTTGGGTTAGACCCAAATACCCGCTCCAAGCCTCTATCACCTGGTCTGGATCAATTTCATCCCAGTTTTTATCTGCCCGGACATAAAATTCATAAATTTTTCCGCTTTCCGCATCCAGATATGCGTCAATTAAGCGGTTTTCCTTACTTACATTCCGCAGTCCGGAAGCCAGGCTCAGCTTCCATACCGCCACATGGTTTCTGGGATCTCTTGCGTCAATGGCAGAGTAGAGAACTGCTTCATAAAGTTTGGGTTCCACTTCCCGAAGAGTACCTGAAAGAATCCCGGCCTCCTTTAACGTTTGAAGCTCCTTATTGCAGATTTTATAAATCTCCTGGGCAGAAATTTCCTGGGCGGATGAGCCTTTATGGTTAATTATAAAAGCAAAATTCGTACCACCCTGCTCATATTCTGCCCCATCTTGGCTGATTTTCGCCCGGGAGAAAATATAAAGTTTTTCATTGCTGGTTAACACATAGCGGTATCCTTCGCCTGTGGTTTCCACCTGCTGCTGGTAAATCATTCCAAAAAGCTTTCGGTCATGATATCTAGAAAAACTCTCCGGCCCCCACACCGAAAATGCTATCATACCGGCTACAAAAAGCAGGAACAGCAAATTAACTATCCTTTTTTTCATCCAGCACCGCTTCTTTCTTCTTCAAAGTCTGGCAAAAGAAAACGCATACAGGTTCCCCGCCCTAGTTCACTTTCAATTTCCAGCCAGCTTCCGTGAATCTCCAGAATTTCAGCGCACAGCGCCAGACCTAATCCAGCCCCGTTTCGGCTTCTGGAACGGGATTTGTCTACCATGTAAAACGCCTTTGTAATCTTTTTCTGCTCTTCTTTTGGAATCCCAATGCCGTAATCTCTCACAGAAAACTGGTATCCCCCCTTAAGCCGCCGTCCCGTTACCTCCACCAGGCTTCCCGGAGCAGAGGCCTTAAAGGCATTATCGATTAAGTTCATTAACACCGATTTGATCAGGTTTGGCTCTGCCCGTACCACACCTTTTTCATAATTCATCTGAAACCCCATTTTTGAACTTGACGCATACATCTCATATAAATACTGCATAAGTGAATCGATTGTCACGGTCTTAAATTCCACCTGGCTTCTTTTCGTTACAATAATATCCAACAGCCGGAACGACATGGCTTCCAGACGCTTGCCTTCTGTATAAATGTAATTTGCTGACAAAAAACTTTTTTCTTCATTCAGCTTACGGGATCGAAGCATATCCGCATAACCAATGATCGCTGTCAGCGGGGTTTTTAGTTCATGGGAAAAGGCGGCCACAAAATCTTCCCTTGCCTTCAGTTCTTCTTCTAATTTACCAATATTTTCCTCAAGCGCATTTGCCATCCGGTTAAAATCCATGGTAAGCTGCCCTAATTCATCATGGCTCACCTGTCTTGCCCGATACCCATATTCCCCCTCTGCCATCCGTTTGGTAGCTCTTGTAAGAAGGCGGATGGGCCTGGTAAGCCAGGAAGAAATTCCATGCATAGCAAAAGCCCCCAGCAAAAGCATCAGTACGGTTACACGCCGGTACACGGTAAATCCCAATTTCCGTTCCCGGAACACTTCTGATACATCTCGCATGGTTTCCAGATAAAGGGAACGATTTAATGCGCTGGCTATCATGCAGGTACGGATGTAATAATGTTCTCCCCGCTTTACAACCTGATACGCATTGCGCTCCTCATCGGTCCATGGAAGCAGGCTTTCTTCCCCTTCCCCGATTCCATCCTCTTGGCCATTCTCCCCAAATCCGTCGCTTTCATATATGATCTGGCCCATTTCATCGCTGATCCGCAGTAGCCGGCTACTGCCACCATTGGCTAAATTATAGGTAATCTGTTCTATGGTATGATCCGGAAGCACATCATACTGAACCGGAACGCTTAAAACCGCTGTTTCAAATGCGAACCGAAGAATTCTGCTTTCCTCCATAGCCTGCCTGGTTTCCCTGGCGATGGAGGTTTCAAATACATAGTTTACAAAGTAAAATCCGCTGAATCCAAACGCAAGCGCCATTATAATAACCGTCCAGAAAAGCAATTTCAGCGAAAATTTCATTCTGGTACCTCTAAACGGTATCCCACCTTATAAACGGCAGCCAGCAGCCGTTCCCAGCCAAGCTTTTTCCTAAGCCGTTGGACATGAAGATCCAGAGTACGGCTGTCTGCCGTATATTCTCCCTGCCAGACCTGCTCGTATAACGTTTCCCGAAACAGCGCTACATTTTTATTCCGGATAAACAATACCAGAAGGCCAAACTCTTTGTTGGTCAGCTCTACCAGACGGCCACTTTTTGTAACCTTCCGCCCATCCACATCCACTACCACATCGCCTGCGGTTAAAATACTGTCTGTCTTATGATACCGCCGCAGCACAGCCTCTACCCTGGCTGCCAGTTCCACCATCTCAAACGGCTTTATCAGATAATCGTCCGCCCCAAGCCGTAATCCCTTTACCCGATCCCGCACCTGGTCTTTGGCTGTAATAAAGATAACTGGAATTCCTATTGGCCGGACATATTCCATAATGTCATAACCATCCACCCCTGGCAGCATCACATCCAAAAGAATTAAATCAAAGCGGTTTTCATCAAGCTGCCTTAACGCTTCTATCCCGTCCTGGACTGCCGTACAGTGATACCCGGCAGCACAAAGGTGCAAATCAATCAAATCACAAATTGGTTTTTCATCATCCACTATCAGTATGCGTATCATCCCTAATTCTCTTCCTTTTCATTGAATAGACCCCAACCCCAATAGGCCCAGGCCTGTTGAAGCAATTCTTCCATATTCATATCTTCATGGCAGGAGATTTCAGCCTTGATCTCATCATCCACTCTAAAGCCTCCTGTCTGCTGATAATAAACGGAATAATCTTTCACCACCAGCATTTCCCCATCGGAACCTTCATAACTATAATTTCCTAAAATCACCAGATCTTTCATCCCATCTCCGTCAATGTCACAACAGCTAATTCCTTGGAGAGAATACAGGTTTTCGTAATCTCCCATGGGCTGGAAGCTTTGGACAATATAGCCCTGCTCATTCACCAGATATACCATAAAAATGTAATACTCCGCCATTTTGTAAATACCTGGAACCACTTTGAGCCTTCCCATCTTTTCAAAATCCTGCCAGCTACTCTGATCCGCTATGGGTGCAAATCCATGACCTGTTAATTCTTCTAACGTAACGGTTGTATACAAAAATTCTGTTGAATAATGATCCGTTACAAACGACTGGACAAACTTAGCGCTTTTATTCATGTGAAACCGGTTCAGTTTATCCGAAAGCCGCCAGTCACGGTAAAAGCCGTTAGCATCCTGAAACAGCACATCTCCTACTTTATAACGTTTACTTCCATTCTCTCCCGGATTCTGGCAGAATGTAATCAAAATGATATCGGTCAGGCCATCCTGATCCATGTCCTGGAAGGATACAGCCGCTATCCCTTCATTTGTCTGTCCCAGCATTCCTCTATTCTGGTAATTGGTTTCCAGACCGTCTGTGATATAACAGATATTCCCATCCGGTGACACCAAAAATAAGGCCAGCCGGTGGTACTCTTGATCCAACGCCGGAATCAAAAATACCTGGCCAAACCGCTCTGTTTCCATTGGAAAGGAATGCTCCCGGATCTGGATAAACCCCATCTCTTCTATCTGAGATTCCTTCTTGATTCCATAAAGCCGCTTTTGGTATGCCTGATATTCCCTCTCCTCTTCTTCCCCCCAGATTTCCAAAACTCCTGTTTCTTCCGAAACGATTTCACCAGGATCCTGATTGGGGAGCCGGAAGTTGCCGCTGCCTATCTCGATGGATGGTTCCTCTTCCATATAACCGCTTGTTCCGGATTCCTGAAACACTGTAATTGGGCCCATCCCATTCTGGCTGTCCTGGCTCCCATATAAATGTTTCGTCCCAGGCTCTTCCATACTGCTTTCTAGCGTTCCCAAAGGAAACGGAAACCATCTTTCTTGCATTCCCATGTGACCGAGAAACAGGACTCCGCATCCGCAAATACTGATAAGCCCGGCTGTTAACAAAATCTCTTTTATCAGGCCCGGTCTGACTGCTGCCCTTTTATCCGTTTTTCTTGGTTTCTTTCTATCCATATCGATCCTGACCGTTATATGCTTTCGTTGGATTCCTACCCTTACTATCTTACGTGATTCGGAAAAGAATTACAAGAAGTTCCGAAAAAAAGAAGCCGCCATTTTCCGGATGGATCAAGGATCAAAAAAAGGCATCCGAAATACATAAAACTTTCAGATGCCGTTTATTTTTCAGTTTCTGTTGTTCCCTTTTATGCCCTTACGTCAACTGATTTTAGCCCCAAGGAATCCGTACCGGTCTGTACAATCCGAGCCTCCACCGATTCTCTGGTTATGCCATCTAACACACTGGCGTCAAAATACTGGCCTGGCTGCCAGCCAGGATTGCTGGCTCTGACCGCTTCGTACATAGCTTTATTATATTGCCTTTCGTACTGCCCTAATGTCCATGTGGCCGTCAGGCGGTCTGCCTTGGGAATGCTTTTTTGATATGCCGCGTATACCTCGCTTCGCTGAGTCGTATCTCCATTTGCGATTCCATATTCCTGGATAAACTCACGTTTTACCATATCAAACATACTTTGCCGTCCCTTTTCCGAAACCTCCACGATCTTATGCCATTCGGAAGGATCCTTCCCGGTAATGTCCATACCGGCTACACCGTGAGAATTAATCAGATCCCCGTCCTTGTCAAAATTCTTTCTGAAATTAGCAATGATTTTCGGATCATTTTTGCAAAAAAATCCGGGCACCACCTCTACCATATCAGAATCACTTGCCGTACCAGCCCAGTTATTTTGAATACCCGAGCGAAAAATACCAAACGGATCTTTTGTGGATGTTTTGTTTAACTGCCGGAGCATCTGTAAGATAGACTGATAATTATTTGTATGAATGCTTCCAATCCCCATAGCTTCCCCTTTCCTTTTCATCTTGGTTTGGCCTGTTAGGCCAGTTATATGTCCTTATTCTTATATATCGGCAGGTTTCTTAAAATCTTTGATTCATTTTAACGGATAAATCGCTTTATTTTTGACTTCGGAACCAGTGCCTGATAGCCACAGCATTCCCCTGTTTCCGGATCCTTGGCACAACATCGGTTCCACAAGTGTCTGGCCGCGGTCAGACTGATTCCGGTGGCAATAAAAATCTCTTTTGCGCTTTTCCCTTTCTGGTATAGTTCCAAAGCCCGCCTTCTAGTTTGGTACACACAACGCTCTGCTACCGTTAATTTATCTTCGTCTATTTCCTTCCACTGGTTCCCCTGCTTCTTTGTCATCATTGCCCGCCCCTTCCATACTTTCAGGCTCTTTTTGCACCCCAACATCCTTGGTTTTCCCGGCATTTGTTTCTTCTTTGGCTACTGCTTGATTTGTTTCTTCCTTCCTGGCTACCACTTGATTTGTTTCTTCTTTTTCGGCTGCCTCTTGATTTGTTTCCTGGCTTTCCTCAGCGGCTTTCTTTGGTCTTTTATGTTTTTGGTCAGACTCCGCATTCCCGTTTTCTGGTTTCTTTTTGCTTCCCCCACCTTTTTTAGAAACTAGGATCCATATGATGATAGCGGCTCCGGCCACCCCAGCGAGAACAAGCCATATTGCCAAATTCCTCTCTGGTTCCAGAATCACAAATTCCCCTGGCCCATTGGCTTCAAATACCAGATAATTTCCATCCCAACGCTGGTCTGCCATCCGAATTCCACCATTTTCCGCAATTCCAATCAGCGAACCCTTTTGATGCCCATCTGCCAATACATGAACCGTAATTTGATCGGGCATGGGAACTTGCTCCGGCTGAGTAATGGAATACTGATACGCCTTCACTATCTTATAGCCCTCCTGGTACGCTTCCGGCAGCATAAGACCCTCTCCCGTTCCCTCCTCTACCGTCAGTACAGTTCCCGGGTAGAAATTAGCTTCTGCCAAAAGCAGCGGCATTTTATCCTCAGAAGACGCGATGGTGGTATTCCATGGTTTATAAATTGCGTGTACCTTCTCATTCCCTGTTACATAGGATAAATCTTTTTCCTCCCACTGATAGTAATAACCGTCTTTTTTCGGCAGCAGCGGAAATGCGCTTTGTGGAACCGCGCTTCCATAATTGCATAAAATTGTTTTGATCACCTGATTTTCTACCAGAAAGCTGACTGATAATTGGCCAAACGCTTCCGGCATCTGTTCCAGGCTCCGGAAATGCTCATAGGGAAGTCCTTTTGCCTGGCCGTCATACGTAATTCCATCTAATGCCCCGATCCCCTGTTCCACATAATAATTTCCTTCTATGGTTCCTTCCGGATCTGCGCTTCCCGCAATACTTCCAATCCATTGCCCGTCTGGGTTGCCGAAAGAAACCATGGAGTAGTTATCCAGAATATCCGTTCCCCAGCCCGCAATACCGCCTGCGTAGTCATTACCATCCACATTACACATATTGTAATTCCTACGAAGCACATAGGCGCTGCTTCCTGTAATTCCTCCGGCATAATTTCCGTCTTCGACTATAATGTCACCATAATTCTGATTCTGAATCAAGGCTCCTAAATTGGCTTTCCCCACAATCCCCCCTGCATAATCATTTTTTACGGTTACCGTTTCCTGATTCGCGCACTGGAATACGATGGCCTTTATATTTCGGCTTACATTCAGCGTCCGCTCCGTATCCGCCTCTAAATCTTGTTCCGGATCCAGACTGGTTTCCATGCCGATAATCCCCACGATTCCACCTGCCTGGAAATCAGCCGAAACTGCCCCCTGGTTGGTGCAGCCGCTTACCATGCCGTCGCCCAAAACCTTTCCCGATTCTAAATCGGAAATGTCTTCAAACAGTTCTTTTTCCTCCCTGGCCCGATCCACACCGTCAGAAATCGTGTTGCGCATCTGGTCAATCTGATTTTGGATCTGGTTTTTTTGCTCCCGCAGCTTGGCCTTTTGGTCTTTTAAATTATTAGTAAAAAGATGCATATCGTCAGAAAGCACATCCAGTTCCGATGTTAATTCTTCATCCATCTGATCCAAATCTTCCTGGATCTGATCTCCATGAAAACGGCAGGTATCAATTAATGTGCTTACCTCCTGAAACAGCTCTTCCAGCTCCGCCCCAAAATCTTCCACGCCATCTGCCGCATCTTGTGGCGCGTGCGCAATCAAGTAAAGCAAATCGGTCTGCAGATCCTGGCCGCACTGGATTAGCCGCTGTATTTTCCGGAGCCTTTCCTGAAGCCACTGCTTCAGCGCCTGAATATCCCTTAAATCCCCCTCATACCCGGTTTTAAGCTGTTTCCTTAACTCTCCTATTTCCTGAGCCGTTCTTTTGGCAGATCCGATATGCCGCTTGGTATCCTTATCTACCACTACCACGTCCATATGATCCAGGATAAATTCGATTTTGTCCAGGGAATTGCCAGCATCTTCACTTAGCAGATCCCCCTCATCCCGGTACAGCTCCTTATATGATCTTCCGATTTCTTTTATCCTGACAAGCTGGTCGTCTACCTGGTCCAAATCCATGGAAGCCGTATCCCCTGTTTCTTCCAAAAGGCGGGATAAGGAATCCCCCATGTCTGATAGGGCGTCCATCTGCCCCTCCAGGCTTCCAAACATATCTTCTTCATAAGAAACTGTCAGATATGGTTCAAACTGTCCTACAATCCCGCCTACGTCTTTTCTTCCCTGAACCCTTGCGTAGTTGGCGCAGCCTTCGGTCAGGCCGTTCTGGCGCCCTGCGATTCCTCCCAGGTTATATCCGATATGGGGATAGCCTACGGCTCCGTAATTAGCGCTGCCCTGGATGGTTCCGGAAGATAAGCCTGCGATTCCTCCTGCGTCATTGACCCGCTCAACCTGGATCCGTTCTTCCAGATCAATATTTCCCAATACATACTGGTTTTCCGTATCCTCCGAAACTCCTTCATTGGTAGCATTCACATCGCCCCGGTTGACGCATTCTGTAATAAGACCTTCATTCCATCCGGCAATTCCACCAGTTTTTAAATTTCCCGTTAACGATGCCTGGTTTTCACAGCCAGTAATTACTCCTGTTTCTTCATTATAGCCAGCAATTCCCCCTAATGCTTCCTGTGCCATGATCTGTCCGGAAAATACGCAGTGTTCGATCCTTCCCCGGTTCGTTCCCGCAATCCCTCCGATGTTTGTCCTGCTTCCCCTAGGTGAAATCCTTCCCTGGACATTCAGGTTTTTTACTGCCGCCCCTTCCTGCACATATCGGAATAGTCCCAGGCTGGATCCGGTTCCCTCAATGGTTAGACCCGTAATTTTATGGCCGCCACCATCAAATGTTCCGGCAAACACTCCGATGGGTTCAAATTCCGTTCCCAAAAGGTTCAAATCTGCTTCTAAAACAAAGGTCTTCCCTTTTGAATACGTTTCTAATGCACAGTTTTGGGCAAATCGTAAAAACTCCTCTGCCGTATGGATCTGGGTCGTTTCCTCAACAGCCTCGGGCGCTGCCAGGCATTCCATCTGATACAGATTGAGTCCTGCCCCGCCAGATAATGCCAGGGACGCCGCAAGGAGGAGAGCCAAATTGGATTTGCCCCTTCTCTTTTTCAAATTTCCTTTTCTCATACCTGCACCTCCTCCTTTTGCTGGCCTGGTTTTCCCGCCTTGGTTAGTTCTGTTTTGTCAATTAGCTTATCTCCTAACAGCAATAACTGCGGCAGCACCGTCATAACCAGAATAATCGAAATCAGTGTACCCCGTCCCAATACCTTTCCAAGAGAAGCAATCACCGCATTATTGGTCAGATATCCGATTACAAACCCGGCGCTGGTTAAGATCGTTCCTGAGGTAATAATCGTAGGGAAGGACTGGTTCAGCGCTTCCACCACCGTCTTTTTCCGGTCATCCATGGATTTTCTCAGCTCCAGGTAACGGCTGGTAATTACAATGGCGTAGTCGATGGTAGCACCCATCTGGATAGAGCTGACCACCAGATAGCTTAGGAAATACATGGTACTGTTTGTCAGATAGGGAACGGAAAAATTAATCCAGATGCTTCCCTGTATAGTCAAAACCAGCAGGAATGGAAGACCTGCGGACTGGAAGGTAAATAACAGGATAATCCCAACAAACAGCGCCGTCAGCACACTGATAATCACATTATCCCTCTGGAAAGAGGTGCTTAAGTCATAATTGCTTGTGGCATCCCCCACCACATATACTTTATCATAATATTCCAGCGCAAGGTTCCGGATCCGGTCAATCGTCGCAAAGGTATCCGCCCCTTCTACCGGGCCTTTTAACGCGAACACCAGCCGATCATATTCCTGGCCCTCCAACTGCTCCCTGGCGTCGCAGATTGCCTTATATAAATCATCGATCTCTTCTGACAGCTCATCGTCAAATTCAATGCCGCCCTTCTCCTTTTGCTGGTAGATAAAGTCAATCATATCAATAATGGAAATCCGGTAATCTTCCAGGTTTTTCATAAAAGCGCTGTACTGCTTTTCTTCCAGGGCATAAAACTGATACAAAAGCCGCACCAGATCCAAATCCACTTCTGCCACTTCCGAGAATTCCCTGGGGCTTAATTTATCCACCAAAATATAATTCCCGTCATCACTGACTTCCACATTTGCCAGGCCTAAGGCGGTATCCACCTCTTCCATTGCCTCCAGCCGCTTTAAAATCTTTCCTTCTTTTTCATAATCCCCTTTTGGAACCACGATCGCCATAGTATTGGTTACCTCAAAGGTTTCCTGGATCCGTTCCTTTGAAGCCATAAATTCATTTTTCTTACTGGATTCGATGGAGTTTACATCATAAATATAAGGGCATTTCCCGGAATAAACACAGGATGCCGCCACCACCACCAAAAATACAGGCATTCCGATGTAGCGGATCTTCACCACAATCTTTCCCCAAAAATTAATGGCAGGCACAAAGTTCGGGTGCACCGTCCGGTCAATGGCTTTCGCGAACATTACAATCAGCGCCGGCATAAAAAGGAATACGGTCAGCAAACTAATAATAATCGCTTTGGTCAGCACACTGCCTAAATCCATGCCAATCCCAAACTGCATAAACATCAGCGCTACCATACCGGATACTGTGGTAAGGCTGCTGGAGGAAATCTCCGGGATCGCCTTGCTTAACGCTACGGTTATGGCTTCGATGGTTTCCTTTGTTTCATGCTCCTCCATAAAACGATGGAATAAGATAATCGCGTAGTCAATGGCTAAAGCCAACTGGAGTACCGCGCCTACAGCATTGGTTACAAATGAGATTTCTCCGAACCAGTAGTTCGTACCCATATTCAGCAATGCGGCCACTCCAAATACAGCCAGGAAAATCACAATCTCCATATACGTTTTGGAAGTAAACAACAGCACCACCAGAATAATGAAAATTACGATTACCACGATCACCTGCATATCCGCCTTCAAGGCAGCCGCGTCATCTTTGTCTACCGTTGTATACACATAGGCGGAATATCCCTCCAGCACGTTTCGGATCTGGATCATGGCCTCCTGGGAAATTTCCGTATCCTCTTCCTCCTCAAATGTGAGTGTGAACAGGGCGCTGGCATCTTTATAATAATTTTCCAGTTTCTCCTCTTCACTATGCTCTTCCTCCTGATTGTAAAAAGATACGCCGGAAATTCCCCGGATTTCTTCCAGCTCCTTCGATAAGTCCAGCGCTTTCTGGTATGTAATATTGCTGACCAGAATCTTTGCCGATCCAAAGGTAGTAAATTCCGCATTCATAATATCCAGTCCCTGCCTGGTTTCTGTACTTTCCGGAAGATACTCGGTCAGATCATTTACCACCCCTACTTTCGGAATCGAAATTGCGCTGTAAATACAGGCCAGGGCAAACAACGCAATAAAAGCCTTTCGCTTATTTACAATAAAAGCCGCCAGCTTCATCATAAAATTTTCAGAAGTTTTTTTCTCTTCCATCTGTCCTTTTAATCCTTTCTTTCTGAATCCTGCTACTTGCCATATTATGTATAATCATGGTAAAATACTCAAGAATCAGTTTTTTTAATGTGTGTCAAACGGAACAGATTAGAAAGAACTGTCTATTTTTACACAAAAAAGGAGATTTGTTTTGGGCACTCAAATCGAAAAAAAAGAAAAAATATCCACTCGCCGAACCTATTTGCTGTTAAGTCGTTCTTTGTTCTCCCTTTTGGAAGAAATGCCGTTTGAAAAAATCACATTAATTCAGCTATGCAGCCATTCCATGGTGCCACGTTCCACCTTTTACCGGTATTTTGAGGATAAATACGATCTGCTCTACTACTGCCTTCAAACCTTTTTTGAGGATACCAATCTGGATCAGGATGTGTTGTATTTAAAGGAGGGAAAGGGGCGAAAATTTGTAACTAAGCTGATCACTACCCTCCACAACCACAAGGCCTCTTTCCAAAAAATCTGCCAGCTTAATAAAAACGGGATCTTTATGGATATCCTTCGGAATTACCTGATTCAAATTTTAGATCAGGCTTTAAACCGCTTAAAGCAAGAAGGCTGTAAATTAAAAATCAGCCAGCCAATTTTTACTTACCTGCTGGCTGACTTATATATCAGTATGGCAAAATGTTATCTGGAATCCCAGGAAGAAGCGGCAGAAGCTTTTGTGGAATATGTCTGCCTATTTGCAGAACGCGATTTCTTTGCTGATTAGCATATATTCTATTCGCTTCCTGAATGCGGCCAAGAAGCTAATTTCCTATAAAATTTGTAGAGGGGTAGTTTGCGCTTTTTGTCCATCCGGAAGTTAATGTTTCACAGTAATTAAAAAGGCACTGCAGTGCCAAATGTGCATCTGCAGCGCCCTTATCCGTCTATTCATTTACTTGGCTGTTATTATCTATCGTCATTTCTTCTATAGTCATTTCTTCCATCGTCTTATTTTCTATAATGCCGCCAGAACTAGATCCGTCAAAGTTCCGGTAGTCTGCATTATAATACATGGAACCATCCTCTTCCGCTTCTACGGAATCAATGGTATACACCTGTCCGTTCTCCTGTAAAATCAAGCCGCCTTCCAGCTCAAAGTTCTCAGTAAACGTATTTACCAGAGCCTCCACTACCAGGCGGATTTCCAGCGGATCTTCCTGCTGGGTAATCCGGCTTAAATTAAGGATTGCCTTCCCGTCATTTTCCTCAAAGCTAATTAACTCAACATCTTCCTCAAGAACTCCGTAATCAATCAGCAACTGAATAATCCCTTCTACTTCCAGCTCTTCTGTTTCTAATGACTCCATCTCCTGAAGAAGACCGTTGCGGTTTTTATTTAGCCGATAAATAGAAACAGTAGCCATCTCTGGCAGCTCTTCATTTCCGCTGTTGCGGATTTCCATCGTGTCTGCCTTAAATGCCTCTGTAGTAGGCGGCATAGCTGCACTTTCTGCTTGTTTCTCAGGAGTTGGGGTACATGCCGCTAACGAAAGCACTGCGGCGGCTGATAGTAAAAGCACAATGAATTTTTTCATAATATGTTAGCCTCCTTCATACAACATCAAATCCTTTTTTCCCGAAACCATTGGTTTAAAACGGTCAGCGCCTTAGTCAGCGCTTCCAGTTCCCCGGCAGTCAGTTGCTCCGTCACACTTTGAATCATCTCCTGATGGAATCTAGCATGATGCATAAACGCTGCCTTGCCTTTTTCAGAAAGGGAAATATACACCACACGGCGATCTGCCTGCCCTCTCTCTCGGGTTACATAACCTTTTTTCACTAAGCTGTTCATGGCAATTGTAAGGGTGCCTACTGTAACGGATAATGTCCTGGCAATGGATGACATATTTTTAGGCTGGCCCAGCCCTATGGCCTCGATCACATGCAAATCATTATTTGTAAGATCCCGAAACTCGGATGTGGCCACAGCCTTTTGTTCAATCTCTAAAACATCCCGAAACAAATTTACTAATACCTCATTTAATGTTCCGTAACTGTCCACGTGTGTTCCTTTCCCAGCCCTCGCTTATCTTTGCACCTTTCTTCTGCCCCGTGTTCTGCGTACTTGCTGATTATACATGATTTTTTCCGGTTTCACAACCGGGTAATCCTTATGAAATTCTTACAAGGTTGTGATTTTTTTGTGTTTTTTCTTAAAATTGGATGGATTATATGACAGGAGATCCGAAAACCAGACGTTCAAATACCTGTCCCCGCTCTTCAAAATTTTGGAAAATCCCATAGCTGGCCGCCGCCGGAGATAATACGCAGCTCATTCCCGGTTTCGTCAACTGTTTTGCCAGTGCCACAGCGTCTTCTAAGTGGCTGGCAGGCACCAGGCGCTCCGGATGTCTAAACCCTGGCCAGCCCTCTTTTATTTCTTTGTAGATCCGCCTTCCGGTAGCTTCCATCAAAATAATATGGTTTACCTGGCTTTCTGACAGATAGGCAATTAAATCCTTATAATCAATTCCCCGATCCATGCCGCCGATTAAAACCGTTTCCGCGTCTTTAATGGTATTCAATGCTTGAATCGTTGTATCGCAAATGGTGGAAATCGAATCGTCATAGTATTTTACCCCTTCCTGCTCCCCTAGAAAATGGAGCCGGTGGGGAAGAGGCTGGTATGTTTCCAATCCTCTGGTAAATTCTTCATCTTGTATTCCCTTTTGTTTACAGGCCTCATACACAAAGGCGATGTCATAATAATTGTGATGGCCAAAGAGCCGGATCTGCTCCTTTGGAATGAAATAGCAGCTTCCGTTCCGCCAAATGCGGGAACCGGAAAGAACAGTTTCCGCTTCTTTTCCAGATCCTTTTTCATATTGTTCCTGATATCCCGCTTCTTTATTCTCTGTGTTTTCTCCCAAATCCATAACGGGAATCAGCCGGGAAGGACATGTTCCTTTTTTGGGAAGGCACTGGCTGCCACAAATTAAAATGTCGCCTGTTTCCTGATTGCGGTAAATCCGTTCTTTTGCTGCCACATAATGTTCCATATCTCCATAATGATCCAGATGCTCTTCATGAATATTAAGCAAAATTCCGATGTGGGGCGATACGGTCATATGTTCCAGTTGATGGCAAGACAGTTCAAATACAATAATGGTATCTTCCTCTACTTCGTGGATCTGATCAAATGCAGGGATTCCAATATTTCCCGCAATCAGCGCTTTCCGTCCCGCCGATTTTAAAATATGGTACAAAAGCGAAGTGGTGGTGCTTTTTCCCTTGGTTCCTGTAATCCCAATAATCTGGTTCCGGAACAGCCTAAAAAATACCTCTGTCTGGGAAAGGATTTGGCATTTGTAAGATTCGATTGGCCGTTCTAAAACAATTCCGGGGCTTTTTAACACCACATCATACTCATCCAACGCTTTCTGGTAATCCGGCCCGGTAATCCAGGTAATCTTTGATTCTTGCAGCCAAGATACCTCTTCCCTCTGATCCGCAATCGCAAGCTCCTTATAGACCTTCTTTTCTTCCAGCATCCGGTAGGCAGACTGGCCTTCCTTCCCGAATCCTAGCAACAGTACCTTTTTCCCTTCTACAAAAGGGTCTATCCCTGCCATAATGTTTTTCCTCCGGTTTTTATCCAAGTGCTGAATTCTCGCGGTAAAACAGAGATCCCTCGCTTGCCCCGCTTCGTATCATTTTCCGCAGCATCTCTTTCTTACCAGCTCTTTTAAAGGCTCTGGCACCAGGTTTTCTGTGTCGAAATACATGGAATACTGGTTTCCGATTTTGCTGTATGTATCAAACAGGCCGAAATCCCGATACATTTGAAACAGTTTGGGAAGCTGCTCATTTGACTGTTCCATCTGCCGTATGGCCAGCATAATTGCCGTATTTACTTCGTTTCGGCTGCCCACACACTCAAATGGTTTTTCCTCCTGGATCCCAGTAAGCTGCTCTAATGTTCCATACAGCGATTCATCCTCTAACAGATCCCGCCCGAAAATTTCTTTTAATTCTTTCTGGTTTAAAAAGGGCGAAAGAATCAGATAGACAAACAGGCATTTGGGGCAGTGGCCGCACCATCTATTTTCCTTGCTTCCTACGTTGCAGCTTTTAAAAATCTTATGATAGTGTTTGCGTCCCGCAAAATAACGGGCAATCTGAAATTCGCTTAAAGGGCGCAGCAAGCTAAAATAATAACCGCTGCCAGGAAGGTATTTGGACGCGTATTGATGAAAATCTTTTTCAAACTGAAAACTTTTTGAATATTGGTGGTTTACGCTGCTTCCCGGAACCGTACTTTCGTTAGCGCTGGATTCATTGGATAACGCAATATACGAAAGCTCATATAAATATGCCGCAATCAACGATGAAAATGCCACAATGGCTGAAAATGGAGTATGCCCGTTTAAAAAACCCTTCCGGTTTAGTTCCAGCATGTTCCGATCTAACGTTCGGCTGACACAAATTACCTTATCCTTCGGAAGGCCTGCCGCCTCTGCCGTATCAAGAGTGGCTCCCCTGGGGTTAATGATATACCCAAAGCAGTCAGACCCTCCTTCTTTTAAAAGCTCCAGTGTTACAGCGGAATCCTTTCCGCCTCCAATGGGAACCAGCAACCTGTTGGGTTCTATTTTTTTCTCTGCAGTTTCGTTTTCGGAACCGGTCATTTTCCCATAAGGTATACTATGGTCTATTTCCTTCTCATCCCGTTCGTTCCTGTTATCCTCCGGCTCACGGGCCGAAATCTCCATGAAAGTTTCCGGATCCGCCTCCCAAATCTTATTGATATAAAAAAATTCGCCTAATCCATGGTAGTATAGCCGCTTCCACCATGCGATCTGTTCTTGGTTTAAACTCCCGGCCTTTATTGTCACAAGAGGCGAACAAGTTATCTTCCAATAGCTGACCAGTTCTGCCATGCCCAGTGAAACTATCATTGCTTCCGGCAAAGGCCTGTTTTTGTTCCCTTTGGGGAACCGCCATACTGGCGCAAATTCCGAAAGGCCTACAATCCGGAAATGATACGTTACAATCAGCTCATGTTCCGTTTCTTCTATTTCATAACGGTCATAAATAAATTCCGGATATGTAGTCCGGAATGTTTTGTATTGTTGGCTGTTTCCTTCTTCTGATCCCATACTGTCTTCCCTCATAATCTAGTCTGTACACTTCACATCATCGATTATAGCGGAGAAATCCAAATTTTGCAACGGCAACTGTGTTCTTAAGGCATCTTTGTTCTTAGGGTATCTTTCCGGATCTGCTGCCACGGTTCACGCCGCCCTGATTCTTTAGTGGCCCTGTGGCTAACCACAAACGTAACTATCTGCCAAGAAGCAGAGTCCGGCCCAAATACACGCTTACCCCAATCCCGACAACTGTAGCAAAAAGGGAACCCGCTAGGGCATATCGGGTTTTCCGAATCCCGATACTTCCAAAATAAATACTAAGGCAGTAAAATACGGTTTCTGTACTGCTTAACAAAAGGGATGCAGTCAGACCCAATATACTGTCTGGGCCATATTCTTTAAAAATATCCAGCATCAGACCCGTAGCCGCGGAATTCGATACCAGGCGGAGAATGGAAAGGGGGACTAATTCCGAAGGAAAGGCCAGCAAGGATGCCGGTCCCTTTAATACCTGCCCCAAAAAGTCCAGGAAGCCTGATGCCCGCAGAGCCCCTACAGCCACTAAAAGACCTGCCAATGTAGGAAATATCTCTGCTGTAGTTTTCATTCCCTCTTTCGCCCCGGCTAAAAAATCATCAAATACCGGGCGTTTTGCCAGAAGGCCAAAACCTAAAATGTAAAAGATGGCAAAGGGTACCAGGGCTGAGGAAAGCCAAATAAAAAAGGATATCCACATAGCAATCCGTTTCCATAAAACGTTTCCACATTATATGCAATGATTCTATGAGATATCCATTTTTGTTCTGCCGGGATGTTTGTACTATTGGGAAGCTCGCCTTGTTGGGATATTCGTACTACCAGTAAATGTTCTTCTCCTTAAGCCTATCTGTCAAGGCTTCGGTAATAATTCCGCAGCCACTGTCCCCCTTCGCTTAAGTCCTCTTGCGCCCAGCCGGAGGTTTTTTCGCATCCGGCCACAATTACGCTGCTGCTTTCCTCTTTATTTGCCAGATTCCAGCCGCAGCAGCTAACCTGGTAGGTTTCCAGAAGCGCCATCCACTGTTCTGCCTGGGCAAAATCATTCTGTCCGTTTCCAGAGGCATCGCACAGGCCAAATTCACTGACGAAAACCGGAAGTCCCTGCTGTACGCACTCCTCCAGCCGCACGCGAAGCCAGTCGGTATGGGTCGCCGCATAAAAATGAAGCGTATACATAATATTTTCATACTCTAACGGATCCTCTGCCGCCATTTGGATTTCCTGGCTCCATGTTGGAGTCCCCACCAAAATCACTCCATCCGGATCATTAGCGCGGATTACCGGAATTACCTCCCTTGCATAACGTTTAATGCTGTCCCAGGTAGCATATCCGTTAGGCTCATTGCAAATCTCATAAATAACATTATTGTGATTCTTACAGTACTGGGACATTTCTTCAAAAAAAGCAATGGCATCTTCCTTATGAATATTGGGATCCGAATCGCTTAATATATGCCAGTCAATAATCACATACATCCCCAATTCTGTGCCCAAATCCACCCCTTTTTTCACCAGCGCCTTTAATTCTTCCTGGCTGCCTCCGCTGCAATATCCGTTATATTCTTCTGTATACATTGCCAGCCGCACGCAATTTGTCTTCCAGTCATCCCGAAGTGTGCGAAAGGCCTCGTAATTAATATATTCCGGAAACCACGCAATCCCATGGGTAGACATCCCCTTTAGCCGGATCGGTTCCCCATTCTGATCCGCCAGGCCTGTTCCTTCCACACGCAAAGCGCCATGAAGCGTTACCAGATTCGAATCCGCAAGAACCCCGGCTTTTGCTTCTTCTCTTCCCCATGCGCCGTTTCTAAAATCGTTTCCCAAAAAGGGAAATAGCACAAATAGGGCTGTTCCAAAAAGCAGAATCTGGATATACTTTTTCATTTTCTTTCCTCCTCGCATTTTAATAAATAGATACCAGGGTCAAAAGGTGGCAAAAGACCTTTTGGCACCAACATCATAAATAAATTTTAGCAGATAAATTTTTTTTAAAAAACTATTGACATTTCATAAATTCTTTAGTAGAATATCATCGTTGCTTCTGATAAGCAGCCGATGCCCAGATAGCTCAGTTGGTAGAGCAGAGGACTGAAAATCCTCGT
>CAJUTC010000017.1 GCA_910589195.1 uncultured Lachnospiraceae bacterium | reverse complement strand
ATTAGTAAATATGCCGAAAGTGAAAAATTGTTCAAAAAAAGGTTGAAATTTTTAATTTTAATCAATTTAATTGAAAAAACTTGACAAACCCGAAAATAAATGTATAATGAAATGATTTGGCAAATGCTAAATGGTCGGCATGGGAATAATTTATCAGAAGGAGAAGTAAAAATGTATCATTTTAACTATGTGCCATCTAAGCAATTATCCCCTATAAAAAAGGATCTGATTTCAATCATGAACTCGGTACAGAATTTCGTTTGTCACGACTTCACATTTCAATTTGAATTTGTAGGAAGTATCCAACAGGAAATGGTAACACAAGATATAAAAAGCAATATAGGATTTGATTTCGATGTTGATATACAGGTCAATGATAAAGGTATCTTTTCAGCGAAAGAGATCAAGAATAAAATACGAACTGCACTGGACAAAGTTGCCCCTGATTTTGGATATAGCCACGCAGAGGACTCAACACGTGTTCTAACCATTAAAATGAAAGACAGAATAAATGCAAGGATATTACATAGCTGTGATTTTGCTGTCGTGAAGTGTTATACAGATGCTAGTGGCAGAGAATGTCAGAAATATATTCGCTTTCATAAAAAGCAGAAAACATACGCCTGGGAAGAACAGACCAAGGGATACTATTTGTTATCTGAGAAGAGCCAGTGGATGAAAGACCATGGATACTGGAATGAAATGAGAAAATTATATCTGGAAAAGAAGAATAACAATAATAACCCGCATAAGCATTCCAGAAGCATATATGCCGAAACGGTACATGAGATTTGCCAAAAATACAGGATTACCAAAGGAATTAAATAACCATATAAATAACAATCCTATGATGGAAACCGGGAGAGGCGGCAGGAACCCTGTACTCCCGGTTTTTGCTGCTAACCATACAAAAGAGTACATGTTTATCATGAAGTTGACAAAATGAGAATGTACAGATATTTGAGTGAACTTTATCCATGCAATTCAACAAAAACAGTTTATAAAGCAAACTATTATGCGCCTGGCTCCTTCCATATCAGGGCAATCCACATTATTGAAATGGTTATCGTTACTGCTGCTGTTTCACACTTTTTTCATACTCTATACAATCTTTGAACGCATTTTCCGTCTATACTAATTCCCAGAAAATATGAAAATCCCACAGGTAATTGGGAAACGGCCTCCCTGAGCAAAGAGGGCGCAGTGGCCTAACGAAAATAACAGGAAAAGAGGAGTGGTGCAATGTCATTGGAAGTAAACCAGATATTTCAGAGAGTAGAAAAGAAATACCTGATGAGCCAAGAGCAATGGGAAGGTTTTATACAGCGCGGCAGTAACTACATAGAGCTGGATCCGTATGGTCTGCATACGATCTGTAATATTTATTTTGACACAGAAGAAGATATCCTGATTCGGACATCTCTCGAAAAACCTCCTTACAAAGAAAAGATGCGTCTGCGAAGCTATGGGATTCCGGGAGAAGAAGACCTGGTATTTCTGGAACTGAAAAAGAAATGGGATGGTATTGTCTATAAAAGGCGGGTTCCTATGACGTTAAAGGAAGCCAGGGATTATATCGAACAGGGCGTATGGCCGGATCATGACAGCCAGATGATGAGAGAAATGGATTATTTCATGAAATTTTACAGGCCAAGGCCCAAAGTGTGGCTGGCATATGACAGGGAAGCCTATTTTGGAAAAGTGGATGCGGAATTGAGGCTGACCATTGACCGGAATATCCGGACCAGAACCAAAGGCCTTAAATTGGAATTGGGCGATGCAGGGGAAAGGCTTATGGATAAGGAATGGTATCTTATGGAAATAAAAGTTTCGCAAGCCTACCCGATATGGCTGGCCAGGCTTTTAGGAGAACTAAAAATTTATCCCGTATCATTTTCAAAATACGGAAGTTACTATATAGCAGCGCAAGCCGCCAAACAAAAAAAGAACGAATTTAGGAGAGAACCCATATGTTTGCAAGCATTTTAAACAGTGCAGAAGGAGCATTAAGCATCGGGGAGGCCGGAATATGCCTGATGACAGCTTTGATTTTAGGATTTTTCATTGGTCTTACCTATATGGCATGCGGTACATATACGAAAAATTTCGTAGTCACCCTGACAACCCTACCAGTGCTGATTCAGATTGTGATCTTGATGGTAAACGGAAATTTGGGAACTGGAGTAGCGGTTCTTGGCGCTTTCAGCCTGATTCGTTTCCGGTCAGTGCCGGGAACATCAAGGGAGATTACCAATATATTTTTTGCTATGGCTGTAGGTCTTGCGGTCGGAACCGGGTATCTGACCTTTGCGGCATTTGCTGTGGTGATGCTGTGTGGGATCCAGATGGTTCTGTATAAAAGCTGGTTTGCTCATGAATCTGTGGATGAGAGAAGCTTAAAGATTACCATTCCCGAAAACTTGGATTATGAAGGAATCTTTGATGATATTTTTGAAAAACACACCAAAACGGCACGGTTAGAGAGAGTCAGGACGACCAATTTAGGGAGTATGTTCGAGCTGCAGTATCAGCTCAGGATGAAGAAAGGAAAAAGTGAGAAGGAAATGATCGACGCAATCCGATGCCGAAACGGGAACCTGACGATCGTGTGCCAGAGAATGGTGGCGGGAAGAGAAGAATTATAGACGGCGTGTGCCGATATCAATAAAGTAGGAGGATATCAGGATGAAATGGAATAACATAGAGAAAAAATGGTATCTGACCTGTGCCAAGGGACTTATGATTATGGCAGTGGCGGCAGGAACACTGACTGGCTGCAAAGGCGCAAGGATGGGAAATGGCACTGTGAATCAGAAACAGACAGAAGGCCAAGAAAATACTGAAACAAGGATTGATGAGAACCAGTCTGACGGACAGGAAGAACAGGGTGATGCGAAAGAGAAAGACAACAGCATAACCATAGGAGAACCCCCGACTGTAGAAGGCCAAAAAATTACCATAGATGAGATAGCAGTTTCCTTAGAGCCGGAGGATGAATATACCAGTTGGGATGAAAGCACCGCGGTAAAAATTGAACTTCATGACAATGGAATTACAATAAACGGCCAGGGAGCAAATGCGAAAGGCAGTATGGTAACGATAACAGAGGCTGGAACGTATGTCCTGAAAGGAACATTATCAGACGGCACTATTTTAGTAGACGCAAGTGATAATGACAATGTCCGGCTGATATTGGACGGCGTGGAGATTCACAGTGAAACTTCGGCAGCCATTGATATTAAAAAAGCGGCAAAAACCATTATCAGCCTGGAAGAAGGCACCATCAACTCTTTGAGTGACAGTCCAGGGCTTATTTACCGCAATGAAGAGAAAGAAGAACCTAATGGGGCGCTGTTTTGCAAAGGCGATCTGACGATTAACGGAACTGGTATACTGCGTGTTGATGGAGCATTTAACAATGGGGTGTCCTGTAAAGATATTTTAAAGATTGCAGGAGGTACGTTGGAAGTGGCTGCGGTTAATCATGGAGTAAAAGGGAATGACGCACTGGTAATCTATGACGGCCAATTAAACGTTACGGCTGTAGGAGATGGGATAAAATCAGATACCTTGGCAGCGGTTCTTGGAGGAGATATCCAGATTCGTGATTGTGAGGAAGGACTGGAAGCTGAAACAGTAGTGATCCATGGAGGAAAGATTGAGCTCACTGCCAGAGATGACGGAATTAACGCATCCACAGACGGAGCCAATACCCCTCAAATTTATTTTATGGGAGGAACCATAACCGTGCAGGCAGAGGGCGACGGTATTGACTCCAACGGTTCCGTTCATATGTCAGGAGGACAGGTGATTGTTCATGGGTCTTCTGGAAGAGAAAACGGGCCTCTTGACTATGACATGGAATTTGAACTTACCGGAGGAGTGCTTGCAGCATTCGGGCCAGGCGGCATGGATCAGAATGTAAGCAGCGCAGATTCCCAGGTATCGGTTCTGGCCGATTTTGGTGAGAGCTTAAAGGCAGGAACCCAGGTAACATTGCGGGATGCCCAGGGAAATGAACTGTATAGCGGCATAGGAGAAAAAGATTTTCGGACAGTGGTAATTTCTGTGCCGGAAATGACAGCAGGAGGCGAGTATGAAATTGCGGCAGGAGAAACCGTGATTTCATTTGTACCAGAAGAAACCGTTATCTATATAAATAAAGAAGGGATTCAGGAAGCAGCCTCCATGGGGCCTGGACGCGGCGAACCAAGGGGGCAGGGCGGCCCAGGGAGAGGCGGAAGGATAGACGGCGGGAGAGAACGGCCAGAATTACCGGAAGGAGGAGAAGGAGAAAGAATGGCAAAACCACCAAAGGAGAGGGAATAAGAATCTTTCCTGAACTTTCCCAACACTTCCTTATTTTCTCAATTAAAAGGCCGATATATACTATGTATGTGAAAATGAAAACGGTACGTGATACCAGAAAGGAGAAGAACATATGACAACCAGTGGAGTTCCAAATTATAGTTACAGCGGCTACAGCTATAACAACTATCAAAATGATATGTTAAATAGTTCAAGTTGGGTAGATAAGGCGAATCAGGAAGCGGAGAATATTAAAAACAGTACCACAAATAAAACGTCTTCTTCCAGCAGTACCAGCAGTTCGAAAAGTACGGGGGTTAGTGTTAGCAGCAGTGCCAGCAATTCTACCTTCCTTTTAGGCTATCAGGCCAACTTAGAAGATCTGGAAGCTTCTGCTTCTAAGCTTCAGGTTACCAATAAGGATAATGTGTTTACCAAGTATGAAAATGCATTAGCGGAGCTGGCCAAGCATCCTGAGGATCAGGAAACCTATCAGAAGAAAGTGGATCAGGCAGCGGATGACATTGTTGCGGCATATAAGGATTTTGCCGATAAGTACAACAATGTACTGGATTATTTGTCCAATAACCAGGAGCGTGGTTCCGGAATTGCCGCTCAGTTAGAATCCTTTAAGCGGATGATGCCAAATGAAAAAACCCTGAAGGCTATGGGAATGAGCTTTGATACCAATGGCAAGCTTCAGATTGATGAAGACTCATTGAAAGAAGCCCTGAAAAAGGATCCAACTTATGTAAAGGAGCTGATGGGAGGACAGTTTGGCATTGCGGAGCGTGTGGGATCCAAAGCGACCTCTATTTTAGATTCTTCTGTTGATAAAATTATCGGCAGTAGCGGATCCTCTGATAATTCAAGCAGCAGCTCTGCAAGCAGCAGTTCCAGCACCAGCACCTCAAATAAAAAAGTGTCTGCCATGTCAGATTCCTTTTTACAGTTCGCGAGCTTCGCGAAAAGTGGTGCCTATAATCTAAGTAACTACTATGCGGTATCTATGCTGAATATGTTAGTTTAGTATGACCCATATCAGCATTAGGAAACCAGGCTGTAAGTATAGTGAAATTGTAATTGTTTAAGTGCGAAGAGTTGTTGCGTGCTTGATTAAAAATCAGAGATGCGGCAACTCTTTTTCTATTAATTTTTCGAAAATGATAAAGAGAAAGCGCCGCTTCCATGAAAAAGATGTGATAATTTCGCTCTTGGCACGTCTTATGGGGCGATGGAAGATAGAAGCATTAAAAAGTGCTAAAGTTTTATCATAAAAATTTAGAAAAAAATGGAGCAAATTCCCAGGAAAAAACAAAGGTGTAATGGAGTAAAGCTCTTGACATAGAAAAGTAAATGTAGCATAATATAGTATATTGGGGGAGGAGTATAAGGTGTGGGCAGTGATGTACCACTTTTTTCATGTACATTTTTCAAAAATCACCCCCAAATATGCAGAGGAAGGGCAGTTGTCTGCCTCAGAGAGGAAGATCGTTTCCGTGAATCTGGCAGGCAAAAGGATGCCTGTCAGAACCAGGAAGGATCATTTGGATAAGCTCTAAAGTTTCGGCGAATGATGAAAAAGCGGTTGGCCAGAAATATTAGAAACAGAAAAGTTAAAGAGAGGAACGAGAATATGTCAGGGATTTATGGAAATGGTGTTGCGTTAACAGAAAAGGTTCTGGATTATTTATGGGGCCGTCAGTCTGTATCGTTGAATAACATTGCGAATGTAGACACACCAGGGTTTAAGTCGCAATACATAACATTTGAAGAAGAATTAGGGCAACGGTTGTCTGAGGCCAGCAGCTATAAGAAAGCGCCAAAGCGTGCTGTGTCTGAGGCGATAGAAACTTCCCGTTCCCATTTAAATATTACCTGGGATGAATCCAGCAGGCTGGACGGGAATAACGTAGATATGGATCAGGAACAGGTAGAGGTGGTTCGGACTGCTTATGAATACCAGTATATGCTTAGTTCGCTGAATAACGATATTACTCGTTTAAGGAATGCTGCAAAATCATTCTAAAGCGGCGGCTTGACACATATAACATAATCATTGACAAGCAGATAATACGAGGATATAGTTATTACTATCGTTTTCTATAAGGATACAGAAACTTAGAAACCAGGGAATTAAAAAATTAGGGAATTAAGACAGGGAGGCCAGCAATGGAAGGAGCAGCGTTCATTACACCGATGATGCCATGGAATACCATAGGCAGGCAAGATGAAACTCAGTATACAACAGCCGTAAATGCGGAAGCGTCATTGTTTAAGGATGTTTTTAAAAATACAATTAATCAAGTAAAAGAAACCCAGGCAGATGTGGAATATAAGCAGTATCTGCTGGCTACAGGGCAATTGGATGATGCTCATACGCTCCCCATAGCTGAGGCGAAGGCCGGGTTAAGTCTGGATGTGCTGATTTCACTGCGTAATAAAACACTGGAATCTTATAATGAACTGATTAAAATCAGTGTGTGATTCTTTATAGGAATCCCATGGAGAATATGATAAAAGGTTGGATAAAGACGTGGAGAATTTGAAAGAAAGCTGGCAGAACTTACCAGAAAAAACCCGGAAATTAATCAAAATACTTGCGGGAGGAACTGCTGTCATTGCTGTCATCGCCATACTTGCATTGAATCTTCTTGGAAGAAATGTAGATTACAGCACCTTATTTACAGGATTGACTCAGGAAGAAGCCCAGCAGGTAGTCAGCCTGCTTCAGGATGAAGGGATCGATTACCGTTATAATAATAGCGACGGAGCCATACGGGTTCCGGAAGCAGCCGTTGATCAGACCAGGGCAAATCTTTTAAGTAAAGGCTATCCCAAAAGCGGTTTTACATACGACATGTACCTGAACAATACAGGTTTAATGACGACAGAGTCTGATAAGCAGCAGATTACCTTGTATGACTTACAGAACCGGTTAGGAGCTACCATCCGTTTGTTTGACGGTGTGCGGGATGCTGCCGTAACAATTGTGGAAGCTCAGTCACAGCGGTACGCGTTGGGCGACAGCTCAGAAAAAGACGCAACTGCGTCTGTAGTAGTTACGATGCAGGATGGAACATCTCTTACTACCGATAAGGCCCAGGCGGTAAAGAACTTGATTGCCCATGCTGTGCGGGGGATGAATTTTACACAGGTATCAGTTTTTGATTCCTCCACCATGCTGGAGGTGGCTGGAGATTCCTCAGATTCCGCCGGGGGCGCCGCAACAGATCTTACAAGCCTTACCACATTAGTAGAGAGCAATATTGCAGCAAATGTGCGCAGGGTATTGGAACAGATTTACGGTGCCGGGAATGTGGCGGTATCCGTAAAAGGCACGCTGAACATGGAGCGGCTGATTCAGGAAAATACCCAGTATTCCACGCCGGAAAAGATTGATGAGGAAGATAAAACAGGACTTTTGCAGACAGAAGATGTGACCAATGAAAGCACCAACTCCGCAAGCCAGAACGCAGGAGGCCTAGTAGGAGCTGACGCGAACGCGGATGTCCCCAGATATACAAACGAAGACGGAACCGGACAAGCAAATGACAGCTACTCCAATGGTAGCGCATCCAGGGTTTGGTTATATAATATGTTAAAGGAGCAGCGCCAGATTGATCCTGGTGTGCTTGAGGATACCTCCATTGGCGTATCGATTTTGACTAATGATATGACCAGTGTAGACCAGAATGAACTCCTTAGGCTGGTAGCCAATTCTGCCGGAGTGCCAGTTGAAAATATTAGTGATAAGATTACCGTTGTCCGGGTAGCGCTTCCGCAGGAAGAACCGCCTATTACACCTCCGGGAGGAGATGAAGATGTAAGCGCCCTTCAAGTCCTTACAGCGCTCATCCCATTACCGATTTTGATTGCCATTATAGCTGGAACGGTGCTGTTAATCCTGCTTCTTGTGCTTCTGCTCTTAAGAAGGCGGCGTAAGAAGAAACAGCAGCTTATCCTGGAAGAGGCAGAAAGCTTAGAAGGCGGCGAGCTAGAAGGCCTGCCAGGTGAAGAAGGCGAAGAAGGCGAAGAAGGCAACCACAGCCATCATACTTCTGAGTTGGCTGATGAGGATGATGAATTTGCGAAGAGCGAAGAGATTTTAAATCTTAAGATGCAGCGAAGCCTGCGCTTAAAGCAGAATATTTCGGAATTCGTAGATCAGAATCCACAAATCGCGGCGAAGCTGATTCAAAGCTGGTTAAATGGAGAGGAGGATGACAATGGCAGAAACCGAAAGTCATAGTAAGATAGAAGAGGAGTTGTTAAGTGATACCAAAGCCAAAGCAGCCTTAGTTGTTGTTTCCCTTGGAGCTGACAGAGCCTCTCAGATATATAAATATTTAAGCGAACAGGATATAGAAGAACTTACCTTTGAGGTGGCAAAGCTGGGGAAGACCAATAACAACCAGGTAGAAGCAACCCTGGATGAATATTATAAGCTTTGCCTGACCCATAAGATGATGACAGACGGCGGCCTGGATTACGCCAGAAATGTATTGGAAAAAGCCTTTGGTGAATCCACTGCCAGAAACTTATTGGAGAAGGTTTCCAAAACCCTTCAGTCGAAACCGTTTAACTTCTTCATGAAAGGGGATCCGAAAGCATTATTCTCTCTGCTGCAGAATGAGCGCCCTCAGGTAATCGCGCTGATTATGGCTTATATGGATACGGCTCAGGCAGCCCAGGTGTTAGAAGAGCTTCCTGATGATAAGCGGATCCAGACGGTAGAAAGCATGGCACGTATGGATCGGGTTTCGCCAGAAGCCATTGCTATTGTGGAAGAAGAGATGAAGCGAAAGTTTGCTACCATTATTACCAGCGAAGATAACATGAACCTTGGCGGTGTGGATTATGTGGCAGATATGATGAACCATGTAGACCGCAGCAGCGAGCGGAAAATCTTCGAAGAGCTGGGAAAACGCAACCCCGAGCTGGCTCAGACCATCCGGGACAAAATGTTCGTATTCGAGAATATTTTGGATATGGACGATCGTTCCGTACAACGGTTTGTGCGCGACTGCGATTCCAAGGATATTGTTTACGCATTGAAGAATGCTTCCGAGGAAATGAAAACAGTGTTCTTCAACAATATGTCAAAGCGTACCATGGATTCGGTCAAGGCCGATCTGGAGATTACAACAAATGTAAGGCTGAAAGATGTAGAAGAAGCGCAGCAGCGTATTGTTAATATTATCCGTAACTTAGAAGCCCAGGGCGAGGTGATTATCAAGAAGGGAGGCGAGGGCGATGATATCATCGTCTAAACGAGTGATTAAACGCCCGGATGCCGCTGCATTAGTCGAGCAGTATATCCTGCCTCTTGAGCTTACCTTAGCAGGAGGGGAAGCCGCGACAAAGAAGGCAGTCTTTCCCCGTTACAGTGAGGATGGAACCGAGAAAGGTGAATACATCCATGTGCCCCGGAACCGTAAATTGGAAAAAAAGCCAGAAGAGGATAAAGAACTTTGGTTTACTGAGGAAGGGCTGGATTCCGGTGATGATCCGGATGCGGCCCTTCGGGAACAATGGAACCAGGAAGCAAAACAAACGCTAGAAGACGCAAAAAAGGAAGCAGAAGAAATTCTTAACAGCGCAAAAGAGGAAGCGCGGCAAGAGTTTTTAAAGGCTAAAGAGGAAGGATATCAGCAAGGTTATGACGAAGGTTACCTGGAAGGAAGAAAAAAAGGCGAAGAAGAATGCCAGGAAAGCTTCCGACAGGATGTACAGGAGTTTGAAGCTGATATTAAACAGGCCTTGCGTTCTGTGGAAATTGCCAAAGAAAAATGTGTCCGTACCTATTTGGATGAACTGAAGGACTGCGCCATTGCCATTGGGGAAAAAGTAATCCATATTAGCCTTCGGTCTAGCGGGGAAGTGATTAAACAGATGATTATCGCCGCTACGGAGAAGCTGAAAAAAACTGCATGGGTTAAAATATACATTGATAAATGCGATTATGATTTGATGATGGAAGCAGATGCCGATATTTTGGATGAATTATCTCATTTGTCAGATAATATTAAATTTATTGTGATGGATAAGGAAGAACGTGGCAACTGTATTATTGAAATGCCAGAAGAAATCGTAGACGTAAGTGTTAACACACAGATAGAAAATATTAAAGATATCCTGGAACATGTAAGGGTATAGGAGCCGTTATGTTTGATAAGATACCTCAGTTGATTAATAAGTCAGAAACGATCAGCCATATTGGAAAAATAGAAAATGTAGTAGGAATGTCCATGGAAGCTTCTGGAGGGCGTTCCAGTATTGGTGATATCGTTATGATTTATAACGAGGAACAGAACCGCCAGATGCCGGCGGAAGTGGTAGGTTTTAAAGATGGGAAAATTCAGCTTATGACCTATGAGGCTACCAGCGGCATTGCGTCAGGAAGTTTTGTCCGCAATACCAGAAGGCGTTTAAAGGTTCCGGTAGGGGATTTCCTGAGGGGAAGGATTATAAACGCTTTGGGAGAACCGATTGACGGAGGAGAAGACCTTCCGGCTTCCAGGCATTATACGGTACACAGCCCATATATTAACCCGCTAAACCGTCCTCCTATCCGGGAACGGCTGGAATTTGGCGTGAAGGCTATTGATGGTTTGAATACCATTGGAAAAGGACAAAGAATTGGGATCTTTGCCGGATCCGGTGTGGGAAAAAGTACGTTGATGGGTATGATCGCCAAAAATGTAAAAACAGATATTAACGTGATTGCCCTTGTGGGCGAGCGTGGCCGTGAAGTTTTGGAATTTGTCCAGAAGGATTTGGGTGAGGAAGGGATGCGGCGTTCCGTTTTGGTAGTTGCGACTTCTGACCAGCCGGCTATGTTGCGAATGAAATGCCCGCTGGTAGCGACTACTATTGCGGAATATTTTAAAGATCAGGGCTATGATGTGTTGTTGATGATGGATTCCCTGACCCGTTACGCTATGGCACAGAGGGAGATTGGATTGGCTATTGGAGAGCCGCCCATTGCCCGAGGGTATACGCCTTCCATATACGCAGAGTTCCCCAAGCTATTGGAGCGAAGCGGAAATTTTGGAAAGGGTTCCATTACCGGAGTTTACACAGTGTTGGTTGAAGGCGACGATACCAACGAGCCGATTTCCGATACAGTTCGAGGCATCTTAGACGGACATATTGTACTGAGCCGTCAGTTAGCCAATGAAAACCATTTTCCTGCTATTGATATTGGAGCTAGCATTTCACGATTGATGGTAGAAATCGTACCGGAGGAACATCAAAGGGTTGCCTCCCGGCTGCGGAATATCCTGAGCCTGTATCAAAAGAACGCGGACTTAATCTCCATCGGTGCATACAAAAGGGGTACAAACCCAGCTTTAGATGAAGCCGTTTCCAAGATTAATGCCATTAACGCATTTTTACAGCAGGGGGTAAAGGAACGCTTTACTTATGAAGAAACCTTAGAGCAGATTGAGGCGATAACTGGGTAACTCCGGAGGAAGAAACATTGAAGCAATTTCAATACAGGCTAGACACAGTGCTGGCTTATAAGACACAGGTTCTTGATAACCTGAAGACAGAACATGCGGCAATTATTCAAAATGTAAATCGGAAACAGGAAGAAATCCGTGGGCTGAACAAAGAGCTGGTAACATATGAGAGCGATTTTGACCGGGCAAAGGAAGAAGGCGCTACCATTGAAAATTACCGGCTGTTTGATATGTGTATCGGACGGATGGAAGAAATGATTGATTTGGAAAAAAAGCATCTGAAGGATTTGCGGAAACAGGAGGATGCCAAAAAGCAGGAAGTAATTTCCGCTAAGGTAGATACCTCCAAATTTGAAAAGCTCAAAGACCGAAAATATCAGGAATATCAGAAAGCCGTAATGAAAGCAGAGGAAGCGTTTATTGAGGAATTTGTTTCCAATACAGCCGCTACTATGGGCATCCGCCGGCAGCACAGGGGGTAATGCCTGTATTTATTTTGGTAATCGCAGCGATTTTACTTCCATTGCTGTTGATTATAGATTATAATAGAATGTGCGCTTGAATTTTGCGAACATAACCAGGGTACTCTTGGAACTTTAAACATTTATGTTTCATTTTACAAGAGCGCTCAAAAAATAATAAGAAAGGAGGGGAATCACATGCAGGGAGAAGTAAAGATGCAAGGGGATATGCAGGTAAAAGTAAATGTTCCCTTATATAAGCGACAGGCGAAAGGTACTGGAAAGACAACGGATTTTGACCAGCTGCTCCGGGGGAAAAACCAGCAGTTAACGTCAAAACAGGAAACGGCAAAGGAAACTCCGGAAGCGACAGGCGCCGTGAAGCGGCAGCCAAAGAAAGACGGGGAAACGTCAGAAGCCAAAACGGATTCCACAAACGCAGAGGAAACGGTTGAGCCAGAGGATACACAGCAGAACGCCCTTTTGCAGGCTGCGATGCAGCAGACGGCGGCTCTTATGGCCGGGATCATGCCAGATATCCAGGAAACTCCCATTGACCAGGAGGAAATAACCAGTATAGAAGAATTAGCTGGGATGGAAGAAATGGTTGCGGCGCCAGAAACAAGAAACCAGGAAACAGCAGTTGTGGACGCGAAACTCCAGGAAGCTTCTTGGCAGATTGATTTAAGAAAAAACACATCTGGTGACATTCAAGAACTTTCTATTGATATGCAGCATGAAAAACCAGGGCAAGAAGCAGATGAAGCTTCTGTGGAAAAGGTTTTGGAACCATTGGATACTCAAATGAAAGGTAGACAGGAAAAAACAGAAGCCAGCCAGCAGCAAATCGTTCAGGAAGACATGGCAAAACAGCAGAAGGTAAACGTCACCGAGGTGCTGGAGAACAAGGGGCAGCAAGACCAGACCGACTTTTCCAATTCACCTAAACCGGAAGAATATGTAAAACCAGTTCGGCGGCAGGAGCCGGCTGCGGGAAACGAAAAAACGTCATCCACAAAATCGCTGCAGCAGAGAGGGGAAGGCCAGGTTGTGGCAGAAAGCGTTCATACACTTCATAGTGCCAGGCAAGAAAGATTCTTTAGCCAACGGACAGAATCTACAGTTCCATTAAAGACTACGCCTGATACGCTGCCTCAAGATTTGGGAAAAACTTTGGCAAAGAACATGATGGAATCCGGACGTACCCTGACAGTAGAATTAGAGCCGGCAGCCCTTGGAAAGCTGACCATCCGTATGATTTATGACGGAGGACGGGCAGCGGTATCAATTATGGCTACGAATCCTAAGACACAGGAGCTTTTAAATCAGAAAGCCTCTGAGATTGCTGCTATTTTAGAAGAGAAAACCGGGCAGGAAACTCTTATTTACATTCAGCAGCCGGAAACCAGTCAGGAAAATTATGACAGGGAACCGGATGGCCGCAGAAATGAGGAAGGCCAAAAAGACAAGAAGCAGAACCAGGAAGGGCAGCAGGCCGATTCATTTGCCCAGCAGCTTCGGTTAGGTCTGGTGTAAAGTCAGGACTTGCCAGAAATCAGGAAAGGAATTCAATATTATGGCAGACAATAATATGTATATCAGCGGAACGACGAGTCCGTATGAAGCAACTACGCTGAAAGCACAGACCAACGATAAAAATACTATTACCATGACGGGTTTTTTCCAGCTTTTGGCAGCCCAGCTTCAAAATCAGGATATGACCAATCCCATGGATAACAGTGAGATTATGGCTCAGATGACCCAGATGGCGATGGTACAGTCCTTAACCAGTATGACTACAGCCATAGAAACGTCAACATCGGCAACAACCCAGACTTATGCCGGGGGATTACTGGGAAAAGAAGTAACTATGGCAGTAACAGAAGAAAATTCATATGGACAGGAAACGCCAGTAGGTGTAAAATATGCTAAGGTAGAAAGTGTTAACTTTACTACAGGCTCTCCCACGATTCGGCTGGAAGGGGATACGAAAGATTATCCCTTGTCATATTTAGTAGGAGTGGGAAGAGTTCCCGATCCTTACAAAACTGACGTGGAAACAGAAGGCGATGGGAAAGAGGAGCAAAAGGAACCAGAGGGATCTGAGAATCCACCTTCTGAGGCGTAATAAAGAAAACAGGAATTAAGGATAAAAAGCAGGCAAAGGCTTTTGGAAAGAAGAGGATGATTTGGACATGAATGAAATCAGGCTGTTAGCCAGCAGGCAGTCCGGCATCTTAGCTCAGCATACCGAAAAGTCCGGAACCGGGGGGAATCAGGCAGAATTTCATAACATGCTCCAGGAAAGGGCAAAGGTAGGCCTGAATTTTTCCAAACATGCCGCAAAGCGTATGAGTGAGAGGGGAATCGCTGTAGATTGCCAGCTAATGAGTGATTTGGAACATGCCGTAGAAGGCGCCAGGAAAAAGGGCGCAAAAGATGTGGCAATAATCGGAGCACAAGGCGTGTTCATTGTAAATGTACCCAACAATACGGTGGTAACCACCATGTCCCAGCAAGATATGCGAGAAAGGGTATTTACTAATATTGACAGTGCCGTTATAATGTAAGCAGGCCCTCGTGTGAGGATGCTTGTCCCGTTTGTCAGATGGGCAGGCGGGAAACGGAAAGAAAGGAAGAAAAGATTATGTTACGAGCAATGGATTCAGCAGTTGCAGGCCTTAGGGCCCACCAAAATAAGATGGATGTAATTGGCCACAATATCGCCAACGTAAACACATACGGGTTTAAAGCCCAGACCTATACCTTTAAGGAAGCCATGTACCAGAGTTCTTCTATATCGACAGAAGGAAGCGCTACCCAAGGTGGTATCAATGCGGCTCAGTACGGTTATGGTACCTTGATGGGGACGATTGGAGTAGATATGGGAGCCAGTACGCCCACTTATGTAGGCGGGCTGAATGCTTCTATTAATGGAGAAGGGTTTTTCTTAACCAGCGTCAAACCTATTGATGAGTTGGATGAAGGAATTGAATTTACGAAGTCAGCCCATGACTGGCAGTATACCAGAGTAGGACAGTTTAAGATTGACAGCAGAGGGTATCTGGTTGACGGAAATGGTAATTTTGTGTACGGATTTCTTCCGGATGCTGTGGATGAAGACGGAAATCTGGATCCGGATAAAAATAAGGTACTTCCGCTGCGTATTTCAGGCAAGGTGACGGCCAATGGCAGCGGAACCATGGTGGATTATAGCGATACTACTGGCGCTGCTCTGAAGGCTACGAATGTTTCCATCAACGCGGCAGGGGAGGTTACAGCTACCATTGAAGAAGTTGATGCGCAAGGCAACGTGACCTCTCATCCAGGTACTTCTTTGGGAAGAGTTGCCATTATTACCTTCCAGAACCCGGAAGGTTTAACGAAAGCAGGCGGCAGCTACTATACAGCCGTAGATTCGGATAATACCGGTCGTGCGGACGCAGACGTGCCAGGCGGTGACAACGGTTTAATGGGCGGATATGTAGAAGCTTCCAACGTAGACTTAGCAAAGGAATTTGCTGATATGATTACCACCCACAGAGGATTCCAGTCCAATTCCAAGATGATAACGGTCAGCGATGAAATGCTTTCCGATTTGGTAGCAATGAAACGGTAATAATTTATGAAAAGGCGGAAAAGTGCAGATCAAAGAATAATGGACCGGGCACGGGAAGCCCGCATGGACAGGATAGCCAGAAAGGGAGCCAAAGGCGAAGGAAGTATGTATGGCTCCTACTCCAAAAACGGAGATATCCGAAAGAATGGTGGAGGAAGAGGAATGATTAAGGTAACACGGCTGAATGGTGAAGTGCTATATCTGAATGTGCTTCAGATTGAATCGATGGAGTCAATACCTGAAACGAAAATTAAGATGATGGATGGTTACTATTTCCTTGTAAAGGATTCTGCCGATTCGATTATGGACCAGATTCGAGCGTTTATCCATAGCTGCATCGTTTATGATGATGCGAAAGAATAAACGTTTTAAAGATTTATAGTAGGAGGAAAAAAAGATATGGACGTGTCAACAATCATTGGCTTTATAATGGCCATAGGGTTGTGCGTATGGGGAATCGGAACAAGCAAGCTTGGAAATTTTGTGGATTTTCAAAGTTTGGCTATCGTAGTAGGAGGAACCATAGCAGCCATTGTCGCAAGTTACCCATTCCGTATTCTGAAGGATGTGCCAAAGCATTTAATGGTGCTGACCAGAGGAAAAAAGTATAATATTCCTAAATTGGTGGAGCAGATGGTAGACCTGGCTATGCTTGCAAGGCAAAGCGGGCTTTTGGCTCTGGAAGAAAAGGCAGAAGAGATCAAAGATCCATTTTTTAAACAAAGTATACTAATGATTGTAGACGCCAGCGACCCGGATAAGGTTCGGGAGATGCTGGAAAAGCAGATGGATGATATGATGGCAAGGCATGACGAGGCAGCAGGAATTTATGAGAAGGCTTCTTCTTATGCCCCGGCTTTCGGTATGATCGGTACGTTAATTGGTTTGATTAATATGTTAAAGGGCTTAAACTTAGACGGCGGCGGCGGCGCCAGCAGCCTTGGTGAAGATATGTCCGTAGCATTGATTACAACCTTTTACGGCAGTGCATTTGCTAATATCTTCTGCCAGCCCATTGCGAAGAAACTGCGAATCCGTCAGGCAGAAGAAGAATTATATTGTACAACAGTAGTAGAAGGCGTTATGGCAATTCAGGCAGGGGAGAACCCGCAGTTCTTAAGGGAACATCTCCTGTCCTGTATGAAGCAATCCCAGCAGAAGAAGCTTCTGCTGAAAGCGCAAGGCAGCGGAGGTGGTGAAGGCAAATGAGCAGACGCAAGAAAGGCGGCGGAGGCGGCGAAGACTGCGGAAGCTGGATGGATACATATGGCGACATGGTCACCTTGCTTCTGTGCTTCTTTGTAATGCTGTACTCCATGTCTGATATCAACCAGCAGAAATGGGAAATTTTTGTAAAAAGTATTTTCCCAAATGCCGGGGATATGCAGCAGGTTGCCATTAATGAGAATATTGCAGACGGTGAATATGATGTATCTGGTACCTTAGAGATAGAAGATGAGCCTCCGGTTGAAGAAGAACTGGATCATTTAATCCTGGCATTGATTGAGGCTTTAAATGAAGCAGGTATCGATGGGGCCTCTGTTTCCAGGGGAGAAGGATACACCTTTGTGGCCTTTGAAAACCAGGCGTTTTTCAACGGAAACAGTTCCGTATTAACTAGCGAAGCTACTCAGGTTCTGGATGTATTTTGCGATGTTATCGCGCCGCAGGCAGAAAATATTTCTCAAATTGAGATTATGGGCCATACAGCCCAGGTCAGCGATGACTGGCAGAGTACAGCCAGGACAGACCGAATGTTGTCTTCCCTCCGGTCAGCGGAGGTGGCAGCTTATATTCAGACAAAAGATATTATTGATCCCAGTAAGCTGGTAGGCATTAGCTATGGCCAGTTCCGTCCGGTAGATACGTCTGAAACACAAGAAGGAAGGGCAAGAAACCGAAGGGTAGAGTTTCTGATTGTGGATAAAGGTGCAGACATTAAAAGTATGAATGATTTTTATGAAGAAATCTACAGCGATTTAAACGCTGACTCTATGATGGTGACGGATGGAAACGGGGCAGAACCCACAGAAGGTTTTATGCCCATCAACGGCAGCATGGAAGGACAAGGCAGTATGATACCGGAGTCTTTGGAAATTCCGGAAGGGTCAGAGCAGCTTTTAGAACCGGCGGCGGACGCTTCCGGAACCGTGCAGCCTCCTGAAGGTGCGCCGGCAGAATAAATAGAAAAGGTGGCTTTTAGAGATGGCAGACGTATTATCCCAAAGTCAGATTGACGCGCTTTTAAAGTCCATGCAGACTGGCGGAAGTGAACTTGAGCCGGAAAAAGAAGTGCAGGATGAAGTGGTAAAGGCGAAGCCGAAAGCAGAAACGGAACAGGTTAAATATAGTAAATACGATTTTTACAGTCCCAGAAAATTCACTAAAGACAAGATGAAGATTCTGACCAGCGTTTTCGAGAACTACGCACGGATTATCACATCCCGGGTGAATGGTATATTCCGGGTTATGACGGATATTACTGTGATGGAGGTTCAGGAGCGGCGTTACTATGAATATGTAAACTCTCTTCACGAGAATGATATGGTTACTTTGGTAAACACCATCTTGCAGAATTACAATAGAAAATTAGTTCCTCTTATGATTTATGTAACGCCTGGTCTGGTCATCACATTAATTGATCATATGCTGGGCGGCGGAGAGGAAGTGGTGAAGGTAAAAGACGGCTATCGGTATTCTGATGTGGAAACAGCACTGTACCGGAGAATTCTGTCATATCTGATCCAGGCATTATCCGATGGTTTCTCTAATTACCTGAATTTGGAGTTTGAGGCACAGCGGATTGAAGATAACCCTAGTATGATACAGGATGTAGGTGTTGATGAAACTGTGGCGATTATTCTGCTAAATGTAGATTTAGCAGGCCTTGCTTCTGAACGGATCCGGATTTGTATTCCGGGGACGCTTCTGGAATCCATTTTCCAGGTAATCGATACCCGCAAGCATATTGCAAAAGGCTATGCTTATGAAGATAACAAGGAAACCATTCTTGAAAATATCCGTCAGTCCCAGCTTCCGGTTACCGGACAGCTTGGAACAGTTGCTCTTGATTTAAGCGATATTTATCATCTTAAAGTGGGCGATGTGATTGATATGAATAAACCGAAAGACAAGGATGTGAAGCTGTTTATTGGCAGACAGCCTTGGTTTACCGGTAAGATGGGTGTATATAAAAAGAACGTGGCGATCCGGATAAACAGACGCCTCTTTGAAGAAGAGGAAGGAGAAGAAGGCCTTGGAACGTCTGTGGATACTGCTTTAGCAGGGGAGGAAGAAAATTCTTCCAGTTTACAGAAAAAGCAGGCCGCGTCAGAATAAAAGTTACTATGAAATAAATAAGGAAAAGAGAGGGAAGCAATATGGCTAAAATTATGCTGGTTGATGATGCAGCTTTTATGAGGATGATGGTTAAGAATGCACTGACGAAAAGTGGGTATGATAATTTCGTAGAAGCTCAGGATGGTGCAGAGGCTGTAAAAAAGTATGACGAAGAAAAACCAGATATGGTAATTATGGATATCACCATGCCGAATATGGATGGTCTTCAGGCACTGAAGAAAATTAGGGAAAATGATCCAAATGCAAAGATTGTAATGTGTACTGCTATGGGGCAGGAAGGCATGGTTGTAGATGCAATCAAATCTGGCGCTAAGGATTTTATCGTGAAGCCTTTTAATGCGGATCGAATTGTTCAGACTGTAAATACGATTTTAGGCAAATAGTGCCGGGCAGGGGAGGAATTAAAAGTGGCTTTTTTAAGTTCATTTGATATCAGTGCATCTGCCCTAAGCGCTCAGAGAATCCGGATGGATATTGCAGCGGAAAATATTGCCAATATCGATACAACCAGAACCGAGGCCGGCGGTGCTTACCGCAGGAAAGATGTACTTTTTGAAAGCTATGGGGCAGGTTCTTTTAAAGAAGCCCTTAGAAACGCTTCGGAAGGAAAGGGATTTACCAGCAGGAACGCGGGAGTCCGTGTTGCGGGAATTATAGAAGATGACCGGGAAATGAAACAGGTTTACAACCCTGGCCATCCGGACGCTGATGAAAATGGTTTTGTAACCATGCCGAATGTGGATCTATTAAAGGAAACGGTTGACAGTATGTCAGCTACCAGGTCCTATGAAGCGAATGTTACAGCTTTGAATGCTATGAAGCTGATGGCGCAAAAAGCGCTGGACATCGGTAAATAATGTTCGTCCATGAATAAAAAAATAAAAGGAGATTGAGAAATGGGCGCTAGCAGCTTTAATGAAATGGAACTGGATGCCATAGGCGAAATAATGAACATCAGTCTGGGCGCCTCAGCTACGGCGGTTTCTACCATGCTGAGCACGGTGGTGAACATTACAACACCTGTGGTAAATGTTCTGACACGAGATGAATTTGAATTTAGGCGTCTGGAACCGGCTATTGGCGTTGAGATCGATTATGTAGAAGGTCTTGAAGGCAAAAATATTATGATGTTCCGCCGGGAAGATGTCCGCATTATTGTGAATACAATGATGGGTGTAGAAGACGATAACACTCCCTTCGAAATGGATGAAATCCATATTAGTGCTATCTGCGAAGTTATGAACCAGATGATGGGATCGTCTGCCACAGCACTGTCGGAATTTTTGGGAACAACTGTTAATATTTCTACTCCAAAATCCTTTGATATCGGGGAACCGGAGGAATTTAAAAATACTTATTTTACAGAAAAAAATGGAATGGTAGTGGTTCGCTTTCGGCTGGAAATCGAAAATAAGCTGAACAGTGAGTTTATGAATATCATGCCCACCAGCTTAGCAAAGCGGCTTTTGGAGCCATTTGCAGATACCTTTGCAGCCAGTGCGGCGTCACCGGCCCCAGAGCCAGAACCAGCCCCGGCCCCGGCAGCTTCTTCTTCCGGCGGATCCATGTCCCAGGAAGAGATGGATGCACTTTTATCGTCCATGCAGGGTGATTCGCCAGCAGCAGAACCAGCTCCGGCCCCGGCAGCTTCCTCTTCCGGCGGATCCATGTCCCAAGAGGAAATGGATGCACTTTTGTCCTCTATGCAGGGCGGTGCTCCGGCCCCAGAACCAGCTCCGGCCCCGGCTTCTTCTTCTGGCGGGTCTATGTCCCAGGCGGAAATGGATGCACTTTTGTCTTCTATGCAAGGCCAAAGTCCTGCTCCGGCGCCTCAGCCTCAGGCTTCGCAGGCAGCGCCGCCTCAGCCAGCTATGGGCCAGCAGCCTTATTATCCATATCCGCCTATGGGAAATGATCCCATGATGCTTCAGCTTCTGAACCAGATGCAGCAGACCCAGATGCAGATGATGGAGATGATGAAGAATGTTAAGGCGTCGGAACCGGCACAATCTTCGGTTCCTACCAGCAGCTCCATTATCCGTCCGTTAGAATCTTCTCAGATTTATGAAACTGCTGAGGGCGGTGAAGAGGACAAGACGAATCAGGAAATGCTGATGAAAGTGCCTTTGGAAGTTTCTGTGGAAATCGGAAGAACCAAACGGCTGGTGAAAGACATTTTGGAGTTTACCCAGGGAACCCTGGTTGTATTAGATAAGATGGCTGGAGAACAAGTGGATTTATTTGTTAACGGCCAGTGTATCGCCAGAGGCGATATCGTAGTTGTAGAGGATAATTTCGGTATCCGTATTACAGAAATTGTATCCAGGGAAATAAATCCGGAAAGCTTATAAGATGGAAGGTTTGACATTGTTTCAGGCCGTACTTACCGTACTGGGGGTACTGGTGCTTGCGTATTACTGCAGCCGCCTGCTGGGAAAGCAGTGGGGAAAGACTTCCCAATCCGGCAGTATGAGGGTATTAGAGCATATTCAGGTGGGACAAAATCAGAAAATACTTCTTTTGCAGGTAAAAGATAAAATTTATCTGGTGGGAGTCAGCCAAGCCGGAATCCGGCTTCTTACGGAGTTGGAGGGGGATTTTCAGGCAGCAGGGCCTCTGGATTTATCCAACAGGGTGCAGCCTCCTTTTCAGGAGCTTTTGGAAAAATACTTGATGCCCCATAAGAAAAAAGGGGGAGATACCGATGAGTGACCTTCTGACACAATTAAATGGCGGGAATGTTCCTGCCCTAGACCTGATATTTCTGCTTACTTTTGCAGCGCTGCTTCCTTCCATTGTAGTTATGATGACCTCCTTTACCAGGACGATTATCATCCTTTCCTTTACCAGGAATGCTATGGGAGTCCAGCAGTCGCCGCCCAATATGGTTATGGTAGGCATAGCAATGTTTCTCACATTATATATTATGAGCCCAGTTTTGGACCAAATTAATGAAGAGGCTTATCAGCCGTACCTGCGGGAAGAAATCACCCAGCAGGAGGCAGTAGAGCGGATGGTAGTTCCATTGAAAGAGTTTATGCTGCGAAATACGGAAATGGACACGTTAAATAATTTTGTCCGGATATCCGGGACTCCAGTAGAGGAAAACGTGGAGAACTATCCGCTAACCGTCGTGGTTCCTTCTTTTATGACCACGGAGCTGAAACATGGGTTCATAGCAGGGTTCTTAATTTATTTGCCGTTTCTATTAGTGGATATTATTGTTTCTACTACCTTGATGTCCATGGGTATGGTAATGCTGCCTCCAGCTATGGTTTCCCTTCCCTTTAAGCTATTGCTTTTTGTGACAGTGGACGGCTGGGAGTTACTATTTACCAGTATTTCCACAGCTTACCGGTAGCGGTATCCGCAAATAACCGATATAATTACAGTGAAAGTTACTGTGAAAGTTTTGAAAGAAGGCCTATTATGACAGATTTGCAGGTACTTGATATTTTATATTATACGTTCCAGTTGGCGCTGCGGCTGACGATGCCTTTTCTGCTGACCAGTATGGTGGTTGGAATTGTAATCGCGATCTTTCAGGCAGCGACTCAGATCAATGAGCAGACCATGACATTTGTGCCGAAATTTCTTGCCATTTTAGCGGTAATGGGATTTATGGGAAGTACAATTTTAGCTGCTCTCCAGGATTTTGTCAGACAGATGATTGGGCTGATTGTGGGAGGCTGAGTTCATGTTTATCTTGTTTGCCCTGATTTTTATGCGGATGAGCGGGGCCATAGTCTTTAATCCCTTGCTTGGCAGAACCAACTATCCAAGGCCTGCCAAGGGAGCGCTGATTTTTGTGCTTTCTCTGCTGCTGTATATGGGGGTAGACGGTAACTTACAGCATCAGCCTTCTGGAATGCTTGAATACGGGGTAATGTTGGTAAAAGAGCTGATGGTAGGCTTTGTACTGGGCTTTTCCATGGAGCTTATGTATGCCATTGTCCGGTACGCGTCTGCGATTATGGACTATACCATGGGATTATCCATGGCACAGGTATATGACCCTCAGTATAATACCCAGATGACCATTACATCTGGTGTTTATTATGCTTTCCTGTCCCTGATCTTTTTGGCTACTGACGGACATCTGCAGCTTTTAGGCTTGTTTTTCTCTTCTTCCCGTTTGATTCCATTCGGCGAAGTCACACTGCGGCCAGAGCTATATGATATGGTACTGGAAATTTTTCGTACCAATATTACAATGGGGCTTCAATTTGCCTTTCCGCTGATTGCCATGGAGATGGTAACAGAAGCGGCAGTGGGAATCCTGATGCGGATGATTCCCCAAATTAATGTATTTGCGGTTAATTTTCAGATCAAGATTATTGTAGGCCTGATGATGCTGGTATTTCTCTTCAGCCCCATGGCAGATAGGCTTTACGTAATGATCAATGATTTGTTTGTCAATATGCAGCAGCTCTTGGAGCTGATGCGGCCTGTTTGAGGAAGCGTTTCCAGGCGGCAGGGATAAAGGCCGAAGGCTAGACGGAAGGAAGTGGTGGGCTTGGCGGAGGCGAACGGACAGGAAAAAACCGAAAAACCAACAGGTAAACGGCGAAGGGATGCCAGAAAGGATGGCAACCTGTTTCAAAGTAAGGACGCTGTTACTGTTGTGATGCTGTTTGGCGTATTTTATATGGTTCGGTTGACGATCCCTTCCATGTATCGGACGCTGAAAGATTGTATGGTCCGCTATTTTTCCATGGTGGGAAATTTTGACCCATTTAGCGAGGCGCCTAATATTTATGTTTATATGGTAACTGCGCTGCTAAAGTGTTCCATTCCTCTATTGGCTACGTCTTTGGTTTTAGGAATCCTTTCCCATGGGATCCAGACACGCTTTAACCTTACCTTTAAGCCTCTACGTCCCAAGTTCAGCAAGCTAAATCCAATTACAGGTCTGAAACGTTTGTTTGGAATAAAAAAATTAGTGGATCTGGCCAAAAACCTGATTAAAATAGGGCTTCTTCTGGCTCTTTTATATAATCTTTTAAAGGAAGACCTGATTCAAATTTCCAGAATGTTCGATATGCAGATTATGGTTTCCACCTCGATTATGCTGAAACTGGTATTTGATTTGGTGCTGCGGGTTTGCCTTGCTTTTGCAATAGTAGCGTTTTTTGATTACCTCTATCAAAGATGGGATTACGAAAACAATCTGAAGATGACCAAACAGGAAGTAAAGGATGAATATAAAAACACAGAAGGAAATCCTGAGATTAAAGGAAGGATCCGGAATGTTCAGCGTCAGATGGCAATGAGCCGTATGATGCAGAAGGTTCCCCAGGCAGATGTAATCATAAGAAACCCAACCCACTTTGCTGTGGCTCTCCGGTATAACCCGGAAACGGATAGCGCCCCTGTAGTATTGGCTAAGGGGCAGGATTCCCTTGCACTGCGTATTGTGCGGGTCGGAGAGGAACACGGTGTGTTTGTAATAGAAAACCGGCCTTTGGCCAGGGCTCTGTATGCCTCCAGTGAGATTGACCGGGAAATTCCGGCAGAGTTTTACGGGGCGGTGGCAGAGATTCTGGTATATATTTATAAGGCCAGCAACAGACAAGATATGTTTGATAAGTAAATTTTGTGGGCAAATTTTATTCTACAAGGATGGATGGATTTTTTCATGAAAAAGTTACTGAGTTATTCGGTTGTACTATTTGTACTTACAATTATTCTGCTGTTGATTATTCCCCTTCCAGCCGCGCTGGTGGATGTGGCGATTATTATCAACATGTCGCTCTCCATGATGATCCTGGTAACAACCATGACCATCCGGGAGCCATTGGAATTTTCCATATTCCCGTCGCTTTTGTTAATTACAACCTTATTCCGTCTGGGAATCAATGTGTCCACAACCAGGAATATTTTAACCAGTTCCGGCTCTTCGGGACAGATTATTGCCGCGTTTGGTGATTTCGTACTTCGCGGGAATGTAGTGGTGGGCTTGATCATATATATGATTATTGTGTTAATGCAGTTTATCGTTATTACCAAGGGTGCGGAACGTGTATCTGAGGTTGCCGCAAGGTTTACCCTGGATGCTATGCCTGGTAAGCAGATGGCGATTGACGCAGACTTAAACTCTGGGTTAATTGATGAACAGCAAGCAAAAGCACGCCGTGAAAAAATCCAGCGGGAAGCCGATTTTTATGGTTCTATGGATGGTGCTACAAAGATTGTAAAAGGCGATTCCGTCATGTCTTTGATTACCACAGCCATTAACCTGATTGGCGGAAGTATTATCGGTATCATCCAGTCCGGCGATACCATAGGAAATGTATTAAATACATACTCCATTGCCACAGTAGGTGACGGTCTGGTAGGCCAGATCCCTTCTTTGCTAATATCCACTGCCACAGGTATGATCGTTACCAGGGCAGTAGCGGAAGGAAGCTTAAATGAGGATGTTTCCAAACAGTTTATGGGGCAGCCTGTGGCGATTATGATAAGCGGTATCGTGTTGTCGGTGCTGACGGTAATCCCCGGAATGCCAATAATTCCGCTTTTGGTGATATCCATCGGACTAATTGCTGGGGGATATTATTTGTCCAGAAGGATCAAGGCAGAGCCGGCCCTTGCCGTTTCCGGCGCGTTAGGAGGCGGGACCTTGCGAAACTTTACGGGAGCCGCGGAAGGCGAAGGGGAGGGTGGCCAAGAGCAGAGCGCTCCTGCGCCTGTCAGTGAAGAAGAGTATTTTAAAGATGTTAATAACGTTTATACTCTTCTGAATGTGGAAGCGATTGAGATGGAGTTTGGCTATAGCTTGATTCCACTGGTAGATGAATCGGTAGGAGGACGGCTGATTAACCGGATTATTATATTCCGGAGGCAGTATGCCCAGGATATGGGGTTTGTAATTCCATCGATCCGGCTTAGGGACAGTTCGGGCCTTAATACAAATCAGTATTGTATTAAGATCAAAGGGGAAGAAGTGGCAAAAGGGGAAATCCTGATTGATTACTTCTTAGCGCTGGAACCGGAGAATCCGGAAAAAGAGATCGATGGTATCGAAACCATTGAACCGGCTTACGGCATACCCAGCCGTTGGATCAAGCCGGAAGACCGGGAACTTGCGGAGATTTACGGGTATACGGTAATAGACCCCTTATCCGTTTTGGTAACCCATCTGTCAGAAGTTGTGAAACAGCATGCCCATGAGCTGATTACCCGCCAAGAGGTAATCCATCTTGTGGAAAATACCAAGAAGGCTTCTCCAGAGTTAATTGATGAGGCATTCCCTAACCTGATTTCCTACAGCTTGTTCCAAAAAATATTAACCAGCCTTTTAAAAGAGGGTGTACCCATTAAAGACTTGGAAACGATTATCGAATCCATCTTAGAAACCATATCGGATACAGGCCTTCCGGTTAAGGATGTGGATGGTCTGATTGAAAATATCAGAACCGCGTTGAAGCGTACCATTACCCGAATGTACTGTGAAGATGGCAGTATGAAGGTCATCACCCTGGATTCCGAGTTAGAGCGGACAATGGTTGGATGTTTGTCAAAGAGCGAGCGGGGATACTATCTTGCTTTAAGCCCAGATGTGCTTCAGAGCCTGATTAACCAGATTACTGTTCAGCTTAAAAAGTTCAATAGCATTTCCCAAACTCCGGTTATTTTAACCTCCCAGGTCATGCGGGTTCACTTTTACCGGCTGATTGATCAGTTTTACCCCAACGTCAGGGTTCTGTCTTTTAATGAAATTTCGAATAATGTACAGATACAGTCCATCGGCAGCTTAACGCTTGAGCGCACCACAAGAAAAGGAGCTTAAACCGGGCATGAGGGGGTGACGGAAGATGGTTCCGGCAGACTATTTAGAAGAAAAGACAAACGAAGAGCTTTTGGAGATGTATAAGGCAGAAGGGAAGCTGGAGGTAAAGCAGGCTCTTGTTATGCGTTACCTGTATATTGTGCGGACCATTGCTTTGCAAATGCGTAATGTTTATTCCGGCACGCTTCAGATGGAAGATATTATCAATGAAGGCGTAATCGCTATCATGAAAAGTATTGACAGATACGATCCTGAGCGAGATAATAAGTTTGAAACCTTTATTTCCAGGCGTATCCGGGGAATGATTATTGATTTGGTCCGGAAAAATGACTGGATGCCAAGGGATTTTCGCAAGCAGGTAAAGTTAGTGGAAGATGCTCAGATGACTTTGAGCCGTTCTTTGGGACGGCAGCCCTCTGATGAGGAAACAGCCGAATTTTTGGAAATGGATATCCGGAAATTCAGAAAACTTCAGCGTATGAGCATTATGATGAATGTGCTTTCATTAGATATGATAACAGATGACGAAGGAGAGCGCCAGTCCTTGCAGCTTTCCAATGGCGATGTGGATTCCCAGCCGGAAAAGGCTTTTTTAAAAGGGGAATCCCGCCAGATACTGGCTGAGGCAGTGGAAAGCTTAAAGGAAAAGGAAAAAATGGTAGTATCTCTTTACTATGTAGAGGAACTGAACATGGGGCAGATTGCCCAGATTTTGGGGGTTAGCGAGCCTCGTATTTCCCAAATCCACAGTTCTGCTATTCGTAAACTGAAAGCTTACATGAGTACCTATATGTAACAAATAACCCGGTATGCAAAGGCATACCGTTAGCCGAATCAGGCAGAAAGGAGATGATCAGGCATGTACCAGGGGTTTTATAATCTTGCGTCTGGGATGCTAACCCAAAGCAGGAATTTGAATGTAATCAGTAACAACATGGTAAATATCCAGACTGCCGGTTATAAAAGAGATAAGATGGTCAGTACTACATTTCAGGAAGAGATGCTTTATCGGACTGGAAAGCGGTATAAAGATAATCCGGAACCTATGGCAACCACGTCAAAAATCCGGGCAGCCGACCAGACTTATGTGAATTATGAACAGGGAAGCTTTGAGGAAACAGAAGGGATTTACGATTTTGCTTTAGCTGGAAGAGGATTTTTCTGTATTGATACGCCTCAGGGCGTCCGCTATACCAGAAACGGATCGTTTAGCGTAGATGATGAAGGGTATCTGACTCTGAATGGAATGGGGCGGGTACAGGGCGCTGGCGGCCAGCCGATTTTAATTGACAGCGAAGAATTTTCAGTAGATGGACAGGGAAGGATTACCTTGCCGCAAGGAGTGCTAGGAAACGCAGTGGCGGCTGACGCGGAAAATGATGGGGAAGAAGGCGGAGCAACTCGTGAAATCGCTGCATTGCGGGTAGTGGATTTTGATAATTATGAGCAGCTTCATAAAGAAGACTACGGCTTGTTTTCTACCAATCAGGCGCCTTTAGAGGTGGAGCGTCCGGAAATTTTATGGAAAACGCTGGAACGTTCGAACGTGGATATGGTGGAAGAGATGACTAGTATGATGTCATCCCAGAGGGCACTGCAAAGCGCTGCCCAGGTCCTTAAGATGTATGATCAGATTATGAGCAAAGCGGCTACTGATGTAGGCCGGTTATAAGAGAACTAAGAGAGGTCAGATATCATGTATCAGTCATTTTATACAGGTGCGTTAGGCGCCGGATCCTGCATGGCAAAAATGAGCGTTATTTCAAATAATATTGCCAATATCAATAACGACGGCTTTAAACCAAAAACAGCCGCGTTTTCCGATCTGCTCCAGTTTAATTTAAACGATTCGGAAACAGCCATAACAGAGTTAATGTCAGGAAACGGTGTCCGGATGCAGAGGACGTATACCAGTTTTGGGACTTCTGCATTTGCTACTACTAACAGCGATATGGATTATGCCATCGTGAACCAGAATCAGTTTTTTATGGTTCAGGATCCAGCCACCGGTGATATTACATATACAAGAAGCGGGCATTTCCACAGAAGTAAGATGGGAGATGAATTTTATCTTATGACAGACGGAGGAAAGCTGGTGTTGGATCAAAATGGCCAGCCCTTGCGTGCTCAGGTGCCGGAAATGAACGAGGAAGAAGAAGAGGATGAAATCCAGGCGGTAGAGGATGAGGAAGAGGAGGATGAGAATACTCCAAGGATCAGCCTGTACACATTTACCCATCCCAGCAGGCTCTTAAGCGTAGGCGATAATGAATATGCGGCTCCCGAAGGGATGGAACCCATACGGGTGGAGAATCCCCAGTTGATTACCAATGCAGTTGAGCGATCCGGAACCGATTTAAGCAAAGAGATGGTTCGGATGATTGAGTGCCAGAGAGCTTACAGCTATGCGTTAAAGATGGTGGTCACTTCTGATGAAATCGAAACAACCATAAACTCCCTGAGAGGATAACAGGGAAAGATGACAGAATGAATGCGGGGAAATCTTTATGAGACTTAAAAGTTATGGGGATATGAACCTTCAGGATTTGGATGTTATGAAGGAAATCAGCAGTATTGGCACCAGCCATGCTGCTACGGCGCTTTCTAAGCTTTTGCAGAAAGAAGTGCGGATTACAATTCCTGAAATTAATATTTTAAATTATGATGAAACAGTAGAGCGGATCGGTCATTATGAGGAATTAGTGGCGGCCACATTGGTTCGGATGTCAAATGAAGTAGAAGGCCTGATGTTATTTATCTTTAAGATGGATTTGGCCAATGCTGTTCTTGGAAAGCTGATGAACCGGAATTACCAATCCTTTGAAGAGCTAGATGAGATGGACTTTTCAGCATTAGAGGAAATTGGGAATATCATCATATGCTCTTATGTGAATGCGTTTACCCAATTAGTAGGAGTGGAGATTGACTTGTCTGTGCCAAGTTCTACTATCAATATGCTGGGTGGGATTTTAACCGTTCCCATTGCGGAGTACGGTTACGAAACAGACAAATTGATGTATATCAATGCGGAATTTATTATGGATGGCGAAAAGCTTTCCGATGGGCTGTTAATGCTTCCTGATATTAAATCGCTTAACAGTATCTTAGAGAAATTAGGTATTTCATGATGGCAGATAAGGATATAAAAGTAGGTATTGGTGATATGAAGTTTACCAGGGGAGATAATACCATTATTACATATGCCCTTGGTTCCTGTATCGGGATTACTTTTTATGACCCATTCCTGAAACTGGGCTGCCTGCTGCATATTATGCTTCCTAACAGGACTGATCCGAATGATCCAAAGGTGTTTAAGTATGCGGATAGCGGAATTCGTGAATCAATCAGGAAGCTTACCGCTTTCGGCATGATGAAAAACCGGACGATTGTTAAGATTGCAGGCGGGGCAAAAATGTTTGAGATGAAGGGAAGTTCAGACTTTGGAAACATCGGGCAAAGGAATGCGGCAATGGTGAAGAAGATTTTGATGGAAGAGCGGATGCGCATATCGGCTGAGGATACAGGCGGAACCTATGCCCGCACCATGCTGCTGAATGTGGCGAATGGCGATGTGATTATCCGTACAGTAGGCAAGCCGGAAAAGCATTTGTAGAGAGAGGAGCGGGAAGATGAAAGTGGAGAAAGAGAAAGAAGGAATCCTTCTTGAATCAGGTACAAACGAGATCGAAATTATGAAGTTTACGATTCAAGGTGAATTTTACGGTATTAATGTGGCTAAGGTAAAAGAGATTATGATGGCTGCCAAGGTAAAGGGTATGCCACATGCCCATCCTGCCGTAGAAGGGATTTTCAAACCAAGGGATATCCTGATTACTGTAATCGACCTTGGTTTTTATCTCACCAACGAGTATCTGGAGCATAAGTCCAGGGATTTATTTATTGTAACCAACTTTAATAAGATGACAGTTGCGTTCCGTGTACAGAGCATTGAAGGCATCAGCCGTATTTCCTGGAAAGATATCCAGAAGCCGGATAAGACCCTTACCCACGGTGAGGAAGGGGTAGCAACCGGAATCGCCCAGTGTTCCGGGGAATTGGTTACAATCCTTGACTTTGAAAAAATCGTGGCAGAGATTGCACCGGAAACCACCATTCAGCTTTCCGAAGTCGAGCAGATGGGTGATCGGCCAATCTGTAATAAGCCTCTTGTTATTGCCGAGGATTCGATCCTGTTGCAGAAAATGATTGATGACGCCTTGTCACGGGCCGGGTTTACGGATATTAAGAATTTCAACAATGGTAAGGAAGCCTGGGATTACTTAAAATCCATTCGCCAGGATTCGGATTTGTATGATAAGGTAAACTTAGTGATAACTGATATTGAGATGCCAGAGATGGATGGCCATCGGTTAACAAAACTGATAAAGGAAGATGAGCGGTTAAAGCAGCTTCCCGTAGTAATCTTTTCCTCGTTGATTGATGATCAGATGAGGATTAAAGGCGAAGCATTAGGCGCAGACGAGCAGCTTACCAAACCGGAAATCGGAAATTTGGTACATGTAATTGACCGGCTGCTGGAGCGGTTTGAGCAGAGTGTGGGGCGTGCTTAAGGTTCTAAAGGTAAGAGTCATAGACGGAAGCAAAAACGCATGCAGGAAATAATTTGGAACAGGCAGTCTGCTGGTTTGGGAGCAGCCTGCCTGTTTTGGTTACTTGGTTTCTTGACGCTGCCTTGGGAAGTTTTTACGACCTTTTATGATAAAAAGTAAGAGGACTTTATAGGTCAAAATTTTCCGAGGCTAAGTGGAATCATTGATAAATTTGGAGGTTGGATGATTTGAAGCGAAAAAAATGGAACTGGAAGTTATGCCAAAAACAGGTTGTCAGGCAGACCACAGAAGCCTTCGTTTGTGTGATGATCGGTCTGCTGGGATGGTTTCCAGCGCAGGCGGATGAATGGGATTTGTCAGAAGACGGAAAAAATTGGATGTATTATGATTATTCCGGAGAGCCAGTGAAAGATGAATGGATTGAGGATAAAGGAAAAACGTATTACCTGGATTCCAGTGGCAATATGAAAACCGGATGGGTGACTAATAAAGACGACGGGAATCAATACTTTATGGGGGAAGACGGAGCCATGGTAACCAACATGTTTACTCCGGATAACCGTTTTGTAGGGCCTGACGGGGTAGTAGTGGAAGCTTATGATACCTATCGGAAGAGCGCAAAAGCAGAGATCAAAAAGAACGCGAAAAAGACCAGAACAACGAAAAAGTCAAAAGAAACGGTAAATAAACAGCAGTATTTCCTGCTGACGGATTTAAACCGGGATGGATATCAGGATCTGGTGGTGATGGAACAGGAAGCACCGGAAACGGCGGCAGATGGCCAGGAAGCGGCCATAACAGGGGGAAACCTTTTGAAAATTGCTGTGTGGGATCCAGAAGAAGAAGTATTCCAGCTTTCGGCAGAGTTTGATGAAACTGAAAAAGGGCAGCATAGCTCCCTTTACTTGGATGCCCAAGGTCAGGGGGTTTGGCTGGAAATTCGGAAGGATGAAGAAACCTTTCATCTGTTCCAAATGGAAATGGATACCTCCCGTTTTGAGAGCAGGTGGAACTTTTATACCCAGTTAGACGATTGGGGCGGACTGGAGTACTATCTGGATCAGGATGCGGTAGAGAAAGACTTCTGGTACGCCAGTATGGCAGAGGCAAAGCGGCAAAGAGGAATAACGCCGCTGGCAGGATATTTGCCAATTACAGATGAAAACATGGCAGAGCAAATTGATAAGCCATTGTCAGAAGACGAATTGAAGATGTGGCAGAAATGAAACCAGATATGACAAAGAATCGGAAAACATGCGGCTTTACAATTCGTCCTGACGAATAATTGAGGACACGACTTTGTTTAAGCGCATGAGAAAACGAAAAAATATGGCCGTATAAAGTGTTTTGGAAATTTATATTCATCCGGAGTTTCTTGGAAACAAAGGGACATAATCCAGAGCCTCCTTCGGATATGGCAGCCATGACTGCCATATCCGAAGGAGGCTCTGTGTCTTTTTACGGCAAAATTAATGCCGGGGATTATCACGAACCATATTGCAGGCTTTGATTAACGCGGTCAAAACAGGAATCTTATTCCGGCTTTCATAGTAGCTGAGAAGAGGGGAGATAGAGTCCTTGCTGGTTACTACGTATTTGGCCGGAAGCCCGCTTAAAGCCAGCGCGCATACGTCAGCCATGCAGCGGGTGCACTTGCATACATTGTACTGCTCTAAATAATCATTAATATTCTGCCGGAGGATTAACTGTTCCATAACATTAACAAAACGGTATTGTTCATGGTTCAGGTTTTGATCAATCTGGCTTGGAGGAATGATGGAACGAGGGGTAGGTTTCTCCGCCCTGGAGGCAGATTCAGCGGCAGCTTCCAAAGGCTCCTCATTAGCAGCCGAAACCTCCCTTTCACCATCGGTTTCTGCTGCCAGATTGGAATCAGCTTCCGGGTCTTTTTCAGAAGATTCCGAATCGGAATTTGAGTTTTCTGGCACTGGTGTGGTTTCAGCCGATTGAACCTCCTCCAAAGTAGAAGAGCCAGGTTCCAAAGCCGAATCTTCTGGAATTGACTCAGAATGGTTATCTGCAACTTCGGAATTAGTTTCTTTTGATTCTTCTTCCAATTCCTCTGACAATTTATTAAAAATCTCCTGAGAAAGCCGGTCATTCCTGCTGCCTTCATCTACTACTGTTACCTTAGACGGGGTAACAGTATGGGACTGGACATCCCCTTTTTTTTCCTGGCTGGTGGCAGGGGACGCGTCCATAGGCGCGGCGGCATCAGCGCCGCCTGCTTCAGGGGTTGCCCCATTTGTCAGAAGATTCATGACATGTGAAGTTTTGTTTGTTTTTTTAGTAGTAGCCATTATCCTGTTCCTCCTTTAATTGGATTTCTGGAGCGATTTCATCAATAAATGCCAGATAATCCGCTACCGCTGCCGAAGTTGGATTGTATAAAAAGATGCTCTCCCCGTGGGCAGGAGCTTCCGCGATGGCAACTCCGGAGCGGATTTTTGTTTCAAATACTTTTGTGTGAATCTGGTTGGCAAGCTGCTGGGCCATTTCAAGTACATCCCGTGAAAGAGTGGTGCGCCCGTTATAGCGGGTTAGTAATATGCCTAATACATTCAGGACGGGATTTAACTCAGAACGAACCGATTCAATCGTTTCCTTAAGCTGGGCAAGCCCTACCAGGCTCAGGATATCCGATGCCATAGGGATAATCAGATGATCGGAAACGGAATATGCGTTAACCGTCAGCAGATTTAAAGCAGGCGGGGTATCTATTACGATGTAATCGTACTGATCGATAATTGGCTGAATCGCGTTTTTCAGAATGGTTTCACGGTTAGACGGAATCTTTTCCAGGCCGCTGCTGCTGAGGGTAATATCTGAGATCAGAAGGTCACCGTACTCACTGTGGAAAAGGGCTTCCTGTATCGGGACTGAGCCTTTTAACACATCCAGAATGGTGTAATGGCTGTCCATATTCGCTCCCAGGCAAAAACCAAGATTCCCCTGAGGGTCTAAATCAATGCCCAGAACTCGCTTCCCAGCCAGGAAAAGCCCGGAAGTTAAAGCTGCGGATGTAGTGGTTTTGCCCACACCGCCCTTCTGATTTGAAACTGTGATTATGATAGACAAAACTGTACCTCCAAGAGTAAATTTTATAAAAATGATTTTTCCAGATATTAATTTTATTATATAACATGTCGATAAATAAGTATAGATAAAAAATGATTTTTTTTAAGGTATTGATTGTTAGTTTGCTCATTTTTGGCTGGCTATGGATAGAGAAACAGGCGGGGAAAAATACCTGTGAAGGCCAAATATAGCAGCAAAGCGGAAGTGAAAGGAGATAGAAACATGTCAAGTGTATCAAGCACCAGCAGTTTAGGCAACACATCATTACGAGGCTTTGGCGGTATGGCGTCTGGTATTGATCGTGATGCGATTATTGAAAAGATGACATTAGGAACTACCACAAAGATTTCAAACCGGAAGCAGGACATTACAAAGCTCCAGTGGAAGCAGGAGGCCTACCGGAATTTAAGCGATAAGATTATTGACATTTCTGATAAGTATGCCAGCTATTCCTCCACCAGCAACTTAAAAGATCCATCCGCGTTTGCTAAGAACATAATTTCAGTTCATGGCAGGGATGAAGCCACCAGGTTCGTAACCGCTACTGGCACCTCTTCTTTGATTGATAATGTGTCCATTACAGGCGTGCAGCAGTTGGCTACCTCAGCAGTGCTCCAGTCCCAAAAGCATATGGGTCAAAACGGGCTCCAGACTACCTTAAACGGGTTAAGTGGAAGGATTACCCCTACTTCTGTTCTGGCTGGCACGAAGATCCGTTTTGGTAACTACAATGATGGGAAATGGGAGAATATTACGGATTTTACACTTCCCGCCAGCTATACGGAAGGGGAAGGCGACAATGCCAAGACGGTAAATATCAGCTATGTTCCGGTAGAGCGGGAATTTGATGACGGACGGGGCGGCAAAGTTACCCGGATGGAAACGGATGCAGAGTTTGCTGAACGGTTAGCAAATGATTTAAACAAAGCCCTGGAAAATTCGGAAATTAAAATTGGAGCAGGCGATAATAAAGTTGATTTGAAAGACGCTATCGGGTTTGAAACTGGCACCGATGCGGATGGAAATGAAATCGTAAAATTAGTACAGAAAAGCGGTATGCCAAGCAACATTACCATTAATGCCAAGTCGTCTGCGTTAGCAGCTATGGGGTACCAGGTTGACGGCGATAAGCAGTCGGTTTCCATAACCGATTTAAACAGCGGAACCATAGGAAAATTCAGTGATGCCGCTTTAAGGCGCCCAAGCACCATTGATTATCTGACCGAAAAGAAGCTGACCTTTAATTTCGATGGGAATAAGAAAGAGATTATGCTGCTTACGAAAGATGAGGCAGAGTACTTAAAGAATCTGGAAAACTATCAAAAGAGAGATCCGAATTTTGTAACAACAGACGCAGATGGGAATTTAGTATTAACCGAGGCCGGGGAAAAGCAGCAGTTAAAAGATATGGCGGAACTTCTGCAGGGACGTTTGGATCGGGCATTCGGAACGAATGCAGTGAATGCCCAAGTGTCAGCCGATGGTAATTTAAGCTTTACCACAACCGGATCCTCCAGTAGCGTTTCCATTATTTCAAATGATACAGAATTGCTGCAGAACTTAGGGATTGCTTACGGCGAGTCGAATAAGGTAAACTTAGGCGGAAAGCTGGGACAGTCCGCGTTAAAGTCAGAGGTAGGGGATTTGTCACAGTATCAAACTGGTGATTCTGAAGAGCTGTATCTGAAAATTAACGGGGTAGAGATTAAGGGAATTACAGCAAACAGCACCATTGAAGATATTCTGTCAAAGATTAATTCCACCACAGGCGCAGGGGTGAAAGCTACTTATGTAGATGCTACAGGCCAGTTTATGCTGGTGTCCACTGAAACCGGGGCAGGCAGGGGGATTGATGTCAGCTCAGATAAAGATAAAGATGGCAATGTTACACAGAAAAACTTGGCGGAAGCACTGTTCGGCGTTGGAACCGGTGATAATAAAGGGGAATTTGTAGAAGGACAGAACGCAAAGGTTCAGGTAAGCTACGGAAATGGCGTTACCGTAAACTTAGAGAGGGCTTCCAATACCTTTAACCTGGAAGGCTTAAACGTTACCGTATCCGGCGTATTCGGCGGCGATTGGAGCGAAACACAAGATATAGCAAGTGCATCGCAGGATATTTTAGATAAGATTGCGGCTGGTGACGCAAATTACACGGCAGTCAGGGATCAAGCTGGTCAGCTTATAGGTTATAAAGAGTGGAAGGCCGATTCTTCCGAAACCGTAACCTTTAGCGCTAAAGCTGATGTAGACGCAGCCGTAGAAAAGGTAAAGAGTTTCTTTGAAGACTTTAATGCCTTAGTAGCCGATATCAACAGCCAGATCAGAACCCGTCCTGACAGTTCCTATGGCCCTCTGACGGATGAGCAGAAGGATGAGATGGATGAAACTTCCATTGAAAACTGGGAGAATAAGGCAAAGCAGGGAATTCTGTATGGTGAATCCGCTATCCGTGATTTGAGCGGGGATGTGGAAGGAATTTTTTCTAAGCTGATGAGTAATGGTGCAAGCTATGAAGACTTAAAGAAAATTGGAATTAGCTATTCCGAGGACTGGAGCGATGGCGGAACCTTGGTATTTGACGAATCTGCGTTCCGCAGCGCAATGGAAAGCGATCCAGAACTTGTATCGAATATTTTTACCGGTGGCGGCGATGTGAAGAAAGGTCTAATCAGTGTAGTAGAGGATACCTTTACCCCATATGCAACCCGCTACGCTTCCAGAAACTCCAATGGAAATCCAGGAAGCGGACATTATGGTCGTTTGATTGAGATTGCTGGTTCTGAGAAGAAGCCAAGTACCTTGTATAAAAATGAAATTTATAAGCAAATCGAAGAGATGCAGAAGGTAATTAGTACTCTGCAGGATCAGCTTAAGGTTGAGCAGGATCGTTATATTTCACAGTTTACGACCATGGAAACGCTGCTGAACCAGATGAATACTCAGTCCAGCTATCTTTCTCAGCTTACAGCATAGTGGAAAAGGCAGTAACCCTATTTCATTCATGGTAATGTCCCAAGCGGGGCATGGGGTTATTGTGAAAGTTTTGAATTCCTGCGGCAGGTTTGTGCTTGCCGCGCTGATTGTAAACAGTAACGAAACCAGATATCGGTAATTCCGATATCACATAAAGAGCTTGCCAATGACAGTATCCTGGTGTATACTATTTCATACGGGATCTGTCTTTGGCAGATGTTAAGGCTTACATGTGGAAGTCTGCCGCCCAATAGGCAGCCTAAGTTCAGGTACATAAAATGCGCCCGCCAGGCTACCCATTTATTGGCGGTATTGTTTGCTGGGTGCATGAACGTTTAGAAAGGGATGGAACAGGGATCCAATGAACGGATATAATCATTATAAAGAGAAAAGCATTTATTCCATGTCTGGCCCGGAGCTTCTGCTTTTGGTTTATGACGAGGCAATCATGCGCTTAACTAGGGCAGAGCATTCATTAGCAGATAAGAATTATAAGGATTTTGAGGATTGCCTTACACGGGTGACCAAAATTGTCCGATATCTTACAGATATTTTAGATATGGAACAGCCCATCGCTTGGGACTTAAAGCGGATTTATGATTATCTTGTTTTCGATTTGAGCCGTATCTGGGCTGGAAGAGAGCGGCGGCAAAGCGAGATTGGGCGTATCCGGCACATTCTTTCTGAATTGAGAGAGGCTTTTGATGGAGCCAGCAGAAAAGTAAATGACATGCATATGGTTAAGGAAAAGGAAATACGAGGATAGGAGATCAAAATAAATGGAATTGGATATAACAAAGGTTATGATCCTTCTCCAGCGGAAGTGGAATTCGATCCGGGAAATTCACAGGCTGACTATTGAACTGGAAAAGACATTTGCCAGGAATGATGAGATTTCGGCGGCAATGCTGCTTCAGTTGCGGTCTGACGAGATGGAAAAGATTGACCAGTGTATGGAGGAAATATGGCAGCTAGGGGAAACCGATCCCGTATCATATGAAAAACTTTGCGTTTTGATCAATTCTGATCCAGACGAGGCAGTGGGGGAAACGGCTGGGGAGAAAAAGATTTATGAAATCAGGCAAAGGACACAGGTATTGCTTGACCAGCTTCAGGAGGCAGATAAAAGGCTGAACCAGAAACTGGCAGGGAAGAAATCTTTTTATAAGAAGTGAGAGCGATGAATCAATTATTATTTGAAGGGCGATCCCTGGTAGGAATCGTGTCCTCGATTATCCGTCAGGACGATTTGCATATTGTACATAGCCGCCTGGATTGGGAGCGGATGTTTCGCTTGGCAGATTTCCATAAAGTGGCAAATATCGTATACCTTGGACTTTTAGGACATGGGGATGCTCTGCCGGAACGGTGGCGAGAGCATTTCTTTGCGCGCTATCAGGAATCTTTATTGTTTGGGGAAAATTGTAAAGAAATGACCCAGGAGATATTGACCTGGCTGGATATGCGGGAAATTTCCTGTATTGTTCTCACCTATGAATATGTGAGAGATTTTTATAAGCTTCCCGAGATGGCAGCAAATAGTCCGCTGCAAATTCTTCTGGATGATGAAAACTATACATTAGCGAAAGGATATCTGATTGATCTGGGATATGAAACGGATCAGGTATATAAGGGATGGGGCGAGCGCTTAAAAAAGGTGCCTGGCGTATCTGTTGTTTTATACCATACATTACCTTTCCGCACAGCAAAATATCAGAAAAACATGGCAAAGCTGTTGGAAAATTCCTGTATTAAGGAGCCTTACGAATATATACGGATGCTTCCGGCAGAAAGTGAATTTATTTTTCGTATGGCTGTAGCTGCTTACCATTATGTAGAAGACGTTTTAACATTACGGGAGGTAATGGATCTTTTACTTTGCCACCTAGAATGGCGAGATAGCTTCAATACGGAAGCTGTTCAGAAACGATTAGCCGAATTCCAGGTGGATGAATTGTCAAATAAGATTTTGCGCATTGCCTATATGTGGTTTGGCGATAAAAAAGACAGCTACTTTACAAACCAGCCAGAGGATATGGCGGTTTATGATATATTGGAAGACCGGCTTCTGACAAAAGGAATTATCAATCATGAGTCAGACTCCCAGGCGATCCGGCTGCAGAATTTGATTCAAAAAGAGATCAACAAAGAACAGAAAGAAGAGAGCCGTGGTCTTTGGAAAGAAAAGCTTGCCAGAAGGTTTTCGAAGGTTAACAAAAAGCTGAGATGGGTATTTCCGGATTTTCATTATATGTCTTCCATCTATCCGTCAGTAGAAAAGCTTCCGGTGCTTTTACCTGTATTTTGGATTCTTCGTGATATCCGGCTATTATTCCGGACATTTTTGCGTTCGGGATAAGATTTCAAGATAAATCGATCCAGGTAATTTTGATAAACCGTTATAGGATAGAATATGAAAAATCCTGCCGCATGAAAGTAATTTTGTTTTCATGCAGCAGGATTAATTGTTTTTTCAAGTATTTTCTTCCGACATTTCAAGTCGTATGCTTCTTCAATTCAATCATACTTCTTCAACTCAAGCTAAGTATGCTTCTTCAATCATGTTTCCTTAATCATTTTTTGATTGATCTGCATCAGCTTCCTCAGCATCCCCTGATATGTGGCTGTTCCCATCCGCCGAATTTTCCGTCTGCTTCTGAAAGATTGATTGAAGCATCCAAACGGACTTTAAATCTGGAGAGAGTGATGTTTTATTTGTCTGCTCCGCCTCTGAAAGCTCTTCCCGGAGGATAGAAATCTGTTTCGGCGCGTCGATGGCAAGACGGACACCGTCACCGGCACAATCAATAACTGTAATACGGATATTTTCTCCAATCAAAAGGCTTTCATTTTTTTTTCGTCGAAGTATCAGCATGGGGGCACTCCTCTTCAGGGTTCTTTGTTGAGTCACTAATTGACGGGAAAGAACGCAGCTTATGGCGATATCCATATTGGGAATCGTTTAAGATTATCTGCATTCCATGGCGTGTATTTGGATTAATTACCAAGGGACATTTTAAATTAACGGTGTTTTCCAGGTAATCATTCCGGACAACACAGATTGCATAATAGGAAAGCTCTCCACTGTCTTTACTTTTTAAACAGGAAAGCTCTTCTGGAGCTAGTACGGGTGAATAGTCAGGGCACAGGAAGAATGGATTAATCAGTACAAAAACTACCTGGCTTTCTTCTACAGACAGCATCAGCAGCAAAGAATCGTCCGATTCCTTCATGCGGAGCAGCAGGTATTTGGTCAAATTGGGAAAACCGAAAATTCCGTCAGGAAAGATTAAAAGATCTTCCTGTTCATATTCCACCATACCATAATCAGTTTGTATTGTCATATTAAATAACACTCCTACGTGAATAAGTTAATACTTCCGCCTGAACCGCTGTCCAGGGGAGGAACATAATTATAGCCTCCCAGATATTCAATGTGTACCTGAGGCCTTTGGGTAATAATTGTCATGGTAAGCGGCGGGAGATAAGTAAGCTCTCCTTTTGCTACACGCATTTCAAAAGCGCCTCTCTGCATCGCATAGGATGCATTGGTTTCGGAAGAAATATTCTGGCTTTGGCTTACAGTTGGAGCCGAAACCGGATTCGCGGCTATTGCCGCCATGGTGGAATCGGCTACGGTGCTGATATCGCCGGAATTAAAATTTGCGATAGAGTTACTGCTGGCTGGGATCGTTGCGGATTTCTGCGGCAGAGATATCTGTGCGGAAATCTGGGCTGCCTGGCGGTTTACTTGCTGATAAGTATCCCCTTGGATTTGAGGAGTTACATTGGTGTGGGTAGAAAATGTGCGGTTAATCTTTGTAAGATTTTCAACAGACACGGATCCCTGCGCACTGGATTTCTGCATGGATAAGTGACGTGCAATTGCTTTTCTCCGCTCCATATCAACAGAATCCGCATTCACCAGCCGGGCATTTTGTGAAAAACGCATAATACGAATTGGTTCTGTAGTTATTTTAATAAGCGGCTGCATAAAAACCCTCCTTCCGTAGTGATAAAAGGGACAAAATTAACTTATAAAATCAAAGAGAGAAGAACTCATAAGGTTAGTTCCTACTTTAAGGGCAGCATTGTAAGCATACTGATTATTGTACAGCTCTACAATAGACTCATAAGGGTCAGCTCCCCATGCGTTAGAATATTGCTCGGTTAAGGAATCAGCAGTCTTATTTAACTTTGTTTCCAAATCCGTTAACAGGCGGTAGCGGTTGCCTAAATCAGCGTAAACAGTGCTGACTGTGTGCTCGGCTTCCGTCATAGAAGAAATGGTTTCCCCTAAAACGTGATATGTGTCGCCGGTAATCTTATCCATTTCCTCTGTAGTAGGAACGCCAGGGGCGCCTTGAGTGCCATTCTCATACGATTCCTTTGCGCTAGAGTATTTGGTAATGGACTGTACTGCCTGGCCGATGAGCGCAATAGGGCTTTTACTTAACAGATCGGCAACAGAAGCTTCTCCGCCGATAGGGTCATTTGGATCCAAGCTGATACCATCCGAAGAAACACCAGTTAACACATTTAATCCTCCGGTATAAGTGTCAAGCAGCGTATTTTTGTCACGGATGGAACCATATCCTAAATCAATACGGCCTTGCTCTGACATGGCCTGGCGAAGTTTGGTTTCCGCTTCACTTGGGGTTAAGCTACTGCCTGTTAAATCTAATTCGAATTTATAACTTCCGTCATTTGGATTTTCTGTTAACTTAAACTTAAAAGTTTCCGGAGTATCCTCTCCTGGGAAAATGTGGGTGAAGGTAAATTCGGTACCATCAGCACTAAGGGAGAATGGAGCCGTAGAAATGTCATTCCCGCCATAAATATAGTAATCCTGATACTGGGCATTTAAATTGTTTACAATTTCATGCTCTTTCTGAAGCAAATCATCACGAAGACTCCGTAAGGCAGTGGAAGTAGTGGTAGATGTCCTGGCATACTGCACCTGGGTTTTCGCTTTGGAAAGGATATCCTGGATATCCCGCGCGCCAAGTTCCTGCTGATAGATCCGGTTTTGGACATTCTTCAAAAGGGATTTTTTGCTTAAGATATCCAGATACTGGTTATCAATTTTCTTGCTTTTGTAGTAGGAGAGGGGGCTTTCCGCAGCCGATTCATAAGCCTCTCCGCTGGATACCTTCGCAAAGCTTTTATTTAATCTGGCATGCACATCGTTGGCTGATGTGGTGAATTTCCGATAGGTTGCCGCATTTGTTACACGCATTGTAATACCTCCATTAATCATTATCGTAACAGCTTTTTACAGCAAAGCGGAAAGCCTTGCTGTAAGAAACAAAATATTAACGTCCTACCACGCCGGTACTGCTAATTAATCGATCCAGTGCTTCATCTAATGTGGTCATAACCCGGGACGCGGCATTGTAAGCGGACATGTACATCATCATATTTGAGGCCTCTTCGTCCAGGCTGACGCCGGAAACCGAATCACGGGAGCTTTGGATTCCGTTTAACACCGTTACATTCGTTTTTAACGCGTTGGTATTCTTATAGGAATCATTAGCCAGGACAGTGGATGTATAGTTCATGTAATCCGAGAAGGAATTATTTTTTAAGTTTACGGTGTCAAATAAAGGTTTTGAGGTTCCGCTTCCATCCCAAAGAACTAAATTGCTATAAGGATATGTGGCAGTCATGGCCTCCAGCATATTCTTGATGGTATCGTTTGTATTGCCGTTTGCATCCGGGTCATAAGCTTCGCCTTTTTGCAAGATATTATTTGCAACAGTACCAATATGGACATTTCCTGCCGTCCACTCTTCATTGATCGTGATATTAGCAGCCGTAATGCCGGCGGAAGTACCGTCTGTCTTATTGGCAAGAAGGAAGGCGTTTGTATCCGGAACATTATTATTAGCGTTGCCCCAGTAATTTAAGGTATTCATCACTTCCGCAAAGGAAGAAGCCAGGTTATCAATCTGATTCCTGTAAAATTCGTAGCCGTTTACATCGGTAATGCCATCGGTTTTTCCATCCTTCCATAGCATATCCAAGCTTCCCTGGAGGGATCCGGAATCACTTGGGAACTGGTTTGAAATTTGGGCTTTAGGAGCAGTCGGATCCGTAGTATCATAAGTCCGCTTAAATTCTATATCTGTATTTGTCAGGGGCTTCTCTTCCCAGTCAAGCTTTGTGCCGTGGAAAATAAGGCCTACATTAGTAGGATCATTTACATCCGGCTGGGTATACTGGCCATTGGGATCTTTTGAGAAATTTCCGGCGTCATCCAACATACCGATATCTAAGCTTCCGTAGTTGTCGCTGCCATTGCCTACAGTTCCTTCCACCAAGGTAAGGAATTGCCGATCTCCGTTTGCATCTTCATAGACCATCTTAACCCGCAAATCATCGGGCCACTCTTTTCTGCCGATAATATTGCCTTTTCCATCATAGTCATAAATCTCGCTGTTGGCAGCATTTCCATTTTTAATGCCGTCGTGGGCGGCGTCTTTGTAGTATTCCACTTCAATGGGAATGTAGCTTGACAATTCATCAAGAAGCACATTCCGCTCATCCATCAGTTCTAAGCTTTGCTGCCCGCCAATCTGGTTTCTCTTAATCTGGCGGTTTAAGGAACCGATCTGCTGTAAGATATCGTTAATCCGCTCAACAGAACCTTGTTCATTTACATTCCGCCCGTCTAGTTTGGCAAGCTCTTCCCGTTCTGCCTGATCGATTTCTCTGGAAGCTTCATTTAATTTATTGGTCAATGCCTGCATCCGGATCCGCAGTTCTGACTCATAAATCGGATCTCTTACATTGGGCAAATCCTGCATAGCAGTTAAGGTAGCCTGGATATCGTCGAAAGCGGAACGGATGCCGTCAATCTGGCTTTCGTCAAATACATTGGACAGCCTGTCCAGGGCATCCTGTATGGAATCATTGTATCCAGATTTCTGCATCTGGTTCCGGTATTGGATATCCAGATACGGATCCCGGATCTGGACAACTTTATCCATATGGACACCGAAGCCTACCACCACTTCGGATCCGTTCATATAATGGGATACCGGATTGGAATAGTTTACGCTGGATACCTGGAGCGCTTGCCTGGTATATCCAACTGTGTTCATATTTGCAAGGTTTTGGCCGGTAATATCCAACCGCTTTTGATTCGCCTGCAAGGCGGAGAGAGCGGTGGTAAATCCGGCAAAAGATGCTCGTATCATACTTAAATCCTCCGAACTATTTCTTTCACTCTATAAATCTGCCAAAAGAAAGCGCTTGCTTCCTGTTGTCGTTTAAACGTATTTTCCCTGGAGCTTTGAATGGACAGGGCTGTTTAAATTAATATTTCCTGCTTCATCGTAGGAGCCGCCTTCTGCTTTGGCAATTAATACCTGCAGTTCATGGAGCCGTACATTAATGATCCGCTCAGAAGCTTGGCGGGATGCTTTCAGCTCAAGAAGCTGCTGCTCTAAATTGTTAAAAATAGGTTCCAGTTGTTCTTTCTGTTTCGGGGAAGCGTGTTCTAAAATCTGGCGGAACGTCATCGATTTCCAGCCTAAGGACTCAGCTAAACGCGTCCTGCGCTGTTCTAGTCCCCGAAGCTTCAAAATAGCCGCCTGTTCCTTTTGGATATAGCCATCCAGTTTGTGATGTTCCTTATCGGCAGCGGCCTGGGTTTTTTTCTCTTCTATTTGAGAAATGGTGCCTGCCAGTTCCGTTAACTCCTCGATAACAGAGGCGAATTCTTCTAATGGTTCCTGTATAGTCTGTGCCATAAAAAGCCTGAAAACTCCTTTCTGTCCTTACAAAGCTGCTGACCGCCTCTTTGGCAGTCAGCTTAATCCCAGCAGGCGCCCCGCGATTCTCTGGGCATTGGGCTGATAAGTGCCGTCCGTAATCCGGCGGCTAAGTTCCTGAACCCGTTCCTGGCTGGCTCCTTCGCCTAATTGGGAAGCGGTTTTTTTGGCCAGTATCCGGGCAAAGCTTTCATCGTCTTCCAAGGAAGCCGGGACATGGCGGATATTAACGGTATCATAATCTCCTTTTATGGTTTCGGACCGTGGTTTTTGCTTGCTCTGCGCGGGAACCGACGGACGGTATACAGCATTCAGCGCCTGGAATGTAATGTTCATAAAGCAACCTCCCTTCTCGAAGCAGAACGATTTCTGCTTTCGTTCTCGGTTCAAAAATTGATTTTTGTTATAGCTATATACATGTTTATCGGCATTTTTTGCGTTTGGATAAGATAAACCGATGATTTTGATAGCGGCTTTTTATTGAAGATGCTTAACATTTTTTTACAAAGCTTAAAATTTGATTTTCTCTCTTGTACAAAGAAGAAAAAAATAATATAATAAAAAGGCCATAGTAGCTGCCGATTTCTAATATTTCCCGGAAAAGTGCCGATATATTAGAGAATCATTGCTTTTGTGGAATGGAATGGAGTAAAAGTTGGAGGAAGTATGGCAAATATATTACAGGTAACTACACCCAATCTGAATGAAAACAGAAATTTGTTAAACCCTCAGGATCCAAAATATAACGCGGCGAACCAGGCAGTCCATAATCCAGTGGATCCAACCCGGGTAGTCCGGGCTGACGGGCGGGATGGGGAGCAGACCGGGAATAACCAGGATGCCCTGTTTGGCGCGGTTAATTATGAAAGCAATTACGGTGCGTTTATTAAGGGATTAGGTGAAAGCGGCGATCTTTCATCTATTATGGAGCGCTTGCTTTTTTCTGATATGGCAGGGATACAGGAGGCGGGAAAGACCGAGGTAGGGGCTTTAGTTGAGAAGCTTTTGCTTTCTATCCGCATGGATTCCCCTCAGGAACTTGTAGAATTTATGCAGGGGCAAAGGGAAGTCCAGGCCAGATTTACCGGGGACTTTTTTAACAGCCTTCGGTCAATCCTGTCCCAAAACCCTTCCGAAAGTTTAAAAGAGGCCGCCTTGTACTTTTTAAAAGGATATAATGATTATTCTTCAGGAGCACACCTGCTGCAGCAAATGCAGTCGTTAACCCGGGATATTGGACAGCTACTATTGCGTTCTTACCGGGAGGAATTCCAGGATTTAGCAAATGCTATGGATTGGCAGGCGGCGAATGGGGATACCCAGCAGAATGTGGGGCTTTTAAACAACCGTTTAATCCCGTTTCTGGCTTCCTATATATCCAGTACCCATGATTATGGGGCAGTTCGGGAAGCGGCTATGCTCCTTATTTTCCATGCGGTCCGGTACCAAAACGGCGGAAAAAAGGGATTGGAAAAACTATTTGAAAATTTAATTAACAACCGTACGTTCTCCAGGCTTTTTAAGGGAGATCCCCAGGCAAGCTTGGAGGAGCTTCTCCGTTTTGGTTCCCGGGAAGTACAGCGGCCTACCGATGGGATTTCCAGCTGGCTTGCGGAGGTTCAGGAGGGAAGCGAGGAACTAGAAGCCTTAAAGAGAGAAGGAAACCTGGATGAGTTGGAGGATGCGCTTTACCAAAGATCTGGGGATAACGAAGGGCAGGGACTTTCGGGGGAAACGGGAAAGAATGCGACTTCCAGCTTGCAGACCCCCAACAGAGATTTTGCTGATGGCATTGCCAACCTGCTGTTAAAAGGCGCTAATGGCCAGGCAGGATTAGAGAATGTACAACAGTTTTATACGATTATGAACGGGATGCTTTTAAATGAAAGTGTCTATATGCCGCTTCTTCATTTTCTCCTCCCTTTTCAATATGAAGAGAATAATGTTATGTCTGAAATGTGGATTGATCCCGACGCAAAGAAAGAAAAAGAAGAGGGCGGAAGGGCCATTAAGGTTTTTTTGAAATTTGATATTCAGAGCCTTGGAAAATTTGAAATGCTGATGACCCTTCAAGATCGGGAGTCCAGGTTGCAGCTTTTGGTTCCTCCTCAGCTTGCAAAGCAGGATAAAAAAATCCAGACAGAGGTGGCGGATATTTTAAAGAAGAACGGAATTCGCTACAGCCAGCTTATGGTACGGGAAAGAGTCCGTGACAGAAGAGTGGATGAAGTTTTTCCGGAGATACGGGAAAAGGAGAGGACGATCAATGTCAGAATTTGATGAGTTGATGCGGCAGAAAGCAGTGGCCTTAAAATACAATCCTGAAAAAAACGGGGCGCCGATTATTGTGGCTTCCGGTATGGGATACATGGCAGAGCGGATTACAGAAACCGCCCTGGAAGCGGGGGTTCCGGTATACGAGGATGATTCTTTGGCAACACTTTTAACCCAGTTAAAGCTTGGTTCTGAGATTCCCAGGGAATTATACCAGGCGATTGTTGAAATTTATATTTATTTTCTTGGATTTGTGCCAGGACGGGATGAAAAGCCGGAGGAAACCCTTTTAGAAGGACAAAATGCAGAGGAACTGCCAGAGGCGGCGGGACAGGGGCAGCCAGGAGTTGCTGAAACCGGTAGTGAAACTGGCGGCGGGCCAGTAACAGAAGGCACGGATCCTGGAAAATCTACTCTTAGAAGCGCCGGGCGCAGAGGCCGGAAGTAAAAGAACGCTAACAGCGTACGAAAAGCGGGATATGAAGTGTGGAAAGCAAAGCAAATATCAGCCGCATTTGGCCGAACGTCAGGAGGTTAAGATTTATGATTCAGAGGATGAAACAATGGGCGCTGTTTGTTTTGGCAGGGATTTTCCTGCTGTGCGCCCCCCTAGAGCTGTTGGCGGCAACAAGGCCGATTAACAGCGTGAACATTAAAGTATCGTCGAATCTGGAAACGGGGAAACGCCTTCCGGATATTCAGATCGGCACAGGGAACGCGCCGAAGGGAGGCGTGCTGGTAACACAGAAAGGAACCCACTTTACAGTTACAGAGGCAGAGTGGGTGGAAAACAGTTCCACAACCGTCACCACAGCGTACGAACCCAGGATGAAGGTGGTGTTAGAACCGGATGATGTAAGCGAGTATTATTTTCTGGCCAGTTATAAGGAATCGAATATAAAGGTCAGCGGCGGTACTTTTGTGTCTGCTCGGCGGGACGGTGATTCCTTAGTGGTTACCTTGCGGGTAAAGCCGGTTAAGGGAGATTATGATCCGCCGAAAGATGCTTTCTGGAATGAACAAAATTTAGGAGAAGCCAGATGGGAGAAGCCGGATAATGATTCCGGATATTACGAAGTACAGCTTTACCGGGATGAGAAAAGCGTTTTTAAGGTTTCCCAAACTTCCTCCAGAACTTATAATTTTTATCCCTACATGACAGAGGATGGGGATTATACGTTCCGGGTCAGGACGATTCCAGGAACCACGGAACAAAAAAAATACGGAAATAAAAGCGACTGGGTGGAATCCGGCGAGCTTCAGATTACAGAACGTTACGTTTCAGATGGAAAAGGCAAGCAAAACAGCGATCCTTCCGTAGTAAAGGGAACCCAAGATAAAGTAGGCTGGTTTCAGGAAGGAAATGTGTGGGGCTACCGTTATCCCAATGGCAGCGTTTTTAAAGATGGCTGGATGAACTTAAACGGTCTGTGGTATTATTTTGACGCAAACGGAGCCATGCTCACCGGCTGGCAGCAAATCGGAGGGGAATATTATTACCTTCATTCAGACGGGCAGATGGGTCTTGGCTGGACGAAATTAGAAAATAACTGGTATTTTCTGCGGACAGAAGCAGAAGGTCAACATCCGGCTGGTTCTATGGTAACCGGTTGGAGAGTAATTGGAGCCAATTATTATTATTTTAATCAAGATGGAACCATGTTTACCGGATGGCTGCGGCTGGATGGGAAGCTGTATTACATGAATACCTTAGAAAATGGCCTTGAGGGCGCTATGTTTACCGGATGGATCCGAAGAGATGAGAAAAATTATTTTGCGGATTCCAACGGCCAGATTATGGAAGGCTGGTGCCAGATAGACGGTCTGTGGTACTATTTCTATCCGGAAACCGGAGAAATGGCGGTAAATACCCAGATAGGCGGGATGTATGTAGGGGATGATGGAGTTTGGAGAGAGTAGAAAGCAGAAGAAAAACATTTTAGGAATGTAAAAAGTATGAGAATGTGGAAGGCAAAATAAGCAGAAGGCGAGGAGAAATAAAATGGGCGGAAGAATGTTAAAGCAATTAAAAACGGTAACTGCCAAAAGCTGCGCCTGCATGTTAGCAGTGTTGCTTCTTTTGACCGGAAGCGCAATAAAAAGCCAGGCAGCATCAGACTCCAGTGTAATTGAAACGATCGCAATTACCTTTAAAACTACTTATGGGGAAGCAGGCGAGATACCGGATCCGGAAATTTCCCTTACAGGGGATGGCTGTTCTCTTGGAGATATCCAGTATCGGACTAATTATGACAAATGGAAGCCTGGGAAGAAGGTGCGGACAGAAATTACCGTACAGGCAGACGAAGGGAAAGTGTTCCCGGTTTCGCTAACCCGTACCCAGTGTAAAATAACCGGCGCAGATTTTGTGTCAGCAAAGGCGCTGGATGACGGGAAACTTCAAGTTAAAGTAGATTATCGTCCTGTAATGGTGCTAGGCGATACTGACAGAGCCGGATGGAGCAGCAAAAACGCTGGCAGGGCTGTGTGGAATTCCGTAGAGCACGCGCCAGGATACACCTTGGTTTTGTATGGCGATAACAAGGTAGTGAAGCGGATGAATGTGGAAACGAATTCCATTGACTTAAGCGAGTTTATGGCAGACGATGATAAAACCTATTATTATGAGGTAAAAGCCATCCCCATTACAAAGGATGAGAAACAATACCTGAAGGAAGGGAATTTTGTTTCTTCTACTTCTCAGGAGCTTGACTGGGAAGAGGAAAACAGCAGCGGGACCGGTGATGGCGGTTCTGTAAAGGGAAATAGCTATATTCTGCCTGACGGAAGCAAGGAAATCAATACCTGGAAAAAAATTTCCGGTTTTTGGTATTATTTTGGACAGAATGGAGAAATGACAAAAGGCTGGCAGAATATTGAAGGTTTTTGGTATTATATGGATGCCAATGGCCGGATGCAAACCGGATGGGTAAATCCGGAAGGGGATAGCTGGTACTATTTATACGAAAACGGCGGCATGGGAATTGGCTGGATCCAACCACAGCCAGGTGTCTGGTATTACACAGATGGATCCGGAAAAATGCACCGGGGCTGGTTGCAGTTGAATGGAAAGTGGTATTATATGGATCTGGATGGGCGGATGCATACAGGCTGGTTCCAGGATGGGAATGGACGTTGGTACTATTTTTTCAGTGACGGCAGTATGGCTGTGAATGCCGTATTAGACGGAAGAACCATAGGCGCAGACGGAGCAGCGGTGAATTAGCATGTAGCTCCTGCTGACGATTGGCATAGAAGATTGGGAGAAAAAGGAGTAGATAACAATGGGATTGGTAACATCAGTAACGGATATAAATGGCGCGAATTTTCAAAAGGGGAATGATTCACGGGTTGGACAGAAAGTGAATGGGAATTTCCAGACCGTTTTCCAAAGCAAAATTCAAAGCGGATCGGAAAGTATGGATGCGATTTTTGAAGAGGCTTCTAAAACATACAATGTTCCGTTAAATTTAATTAAAGCGGTTGCGAAAGCGGAATCAAATTTTAACCCTAATGCGGTATCAAAAGCCGGAGCTATCGGTGTGATGCAGCTAATGCCTGCTACGGCCCGTTCCTTAGGCGTTTCAGATCCATATGATGCCAGACAGAATATTATGGGCGGAACCAAGTATTTACGGGAAAATTTGGATCGGTTTAACGGCGATGTAAGCTTAGCGCTGGCTGCTTATAACGCAGGGCCTAACAGCGTTCAAAAGTATGGCGGAATTCCTCCCTATCAGGAAACGCAGAATTACGTTAAGATCGTTACTTCTTATATGGGCGGCGGCCCAATTTACTCCGGAAAAACGGTAATGACAAACCGTTCCAACGGCCTGTCTGGTAATTATTATAACCAGATGGGATTATATGGAACTTCTTCCTATAGCCAGTTGGGCAGTTTATATGGCAGTTCTTATGGCAGCCAGTACGGTTCTTCTTACAGCCAGCTTGGGATGTATGGTTTTTCCGGCCAGTCAGGGCTTGGCTCAAGCGATGTCCTTGGGATGATGCTTGGAGCGGCTGTAAGCGACGATGGTGATACGATTTCCATGAGTAAAGCCAGTTATGCCAGTTTAATTGAGATGCTCCGCCTGCAAATGATGATGAATGCCAGCAGAGAGGTAGGGACAATTAATGTATAAACAGCTTTCTGGCAGAATAAGAAAGGATAAAGGCATAAGGGGGATACATATATGGCATTAAAAGACTGCGAAAACTGCCTGGTATATGGAACAGATAACCGTCCTTTGGCGAAGGCACGGGTGGAAATGACGGATGAAAACCATATTTGGTTGTTTTTCCATTATTCGAAATTACGTAGCATCCGGATCAAAACATATGTGGATTTTTATGATGGGCAGTATGGGGTAGTACGTAGTCACTGTGAACTGGTGATCCAAAAAAGCACTCATCCCAATCGGATGAAGGAGCCATGGACCGCTTCTTGCTCCATTTTAAATGTGCAGGATACATTCCAAAGGCAGAAGGATCTGCGGGTGAAGGTGAATCTGGCTATGGAGTTTATTACGCAAAAAGGTACATATTTTTCTGGAACCATAGGCAATATCAGCGCTGGCGGATTGTTCCTGGTTACTCCCCAGGTATTAAAGAAAAATGAACATTTTACCTTCCGCTGCCGTTTTTCTGGAGATACGTTTGAGCTGGAAGCAAGAGTTCTTCGGATTGGTTCCCTGATAAAGGGAGAATACAGCTATGGCTGCCAGTTTTCCAACCTTACCATGGAAGCAGAGGCCGCCATACGGAAATATGTTTTTGCCAAGCAGAAGGAGAGGATGAGCAGACAAAATAAGAGGTGAGTATAACAGGAACGTACATCACCCCGCCTGAAACGAGAAAACAGAACATTTGAAAGGAAAAGAATCCCCGCGGCAAATGCAGTGACAGGGAGAAGAAAGGGAATGAAGATTAATTTAGTAATGATTGTAAAAAATGAAGAACGCTCCCTGAGGAAATGTTTACAAGCGGCAAAACCGCTGGTGGATCAGATTATTATTGTGGATACAGGTTCTTCTGACAAGACCGTGGATATCGCAGAGGATATGGGAGCAGTAATCCGGAAGTTTCCCTGGGGGAATGATTTTGCCGCTGCCCGTAACTTTGCCTTATCCCAGTCAGATGCAGATTGGAACTTGGTTTTGGACGCAGATGAGTATATCCGGCCAGGAAGCAGCCGCGGCAGGCTCGAACAGGTTCTTAGCAGCCGGAAAGGAAAATGGCTTGGGGGGATTACCCTTTATGATTCCTATCCAGATGAAGGGGGAATCAGTGTAAGCACCTCGGTTCTCCCAAGGCTTCTTCCAAAAGGTGTCTGCTATGAGGGACGGATCCATGAACAGCCAGCGGGGAACGCTCCTTGTTATCCCATCCCTTTGCAGGCTGACCATGATGGTTACCTGGTGGCAGATAAAGGAGAGCGGAACCTTCCTTATCTGGAGCAGGCGGTTGCGGAACATCCAAAGGATGGATATTACCAGTTCCAGCTTGCGTCAACTCTCAGGAATTTAAAGCGGCTGGAAGAAAGCCTTCCCCATTTTCGCGAATTTTACCAGATGACCGGAAAAAGAGAGGCTTATCGCCCCAGAGGATTGGTACTGTATCTGTATACATTGCTGGATCTGGGAACGGATCTCCATCTTGACGAAGCGTCAGAAATTGTGAAGCAGGAAGAAAATGGTTTAGGAAATTGGTCGGACTTTAGTTTTGTGTGCGGCCTTTTTTATATGAAACGGGTTTTATCCGATGTACAACGTTATATTGGCCTGCTTCCCAATATTGAAAGATGCTACTTAAGGTGCTTAAAATCTGGAGAGCGGCCAGAGCTTGGCGGGGTGGTAGGAACCGGATCCTTTAAGGCAGCGTACAATCTGGGAGCTTGGTATGAAGTTTCCGGGCAGAATGAGCTGGCAGTAAAGTATTATAAACAGGCAGCAAAAGAAGGCTATGGCCTGGCAATGGAACGTTTAAAAGAAATCAATAATTAACAAATGGAACAGGTAAAGCATGGAACAGAAAATCAGAATTTCCCAGTGCATGATTGTAAAAGATGAAGAAAAAAATATTCGTCGTGCCTTGTCTTGGGGCAAGGATATTATGTGGGAACAGATTGTAGTAGATACAGGAAGCAAGGATCAGACTCCGGAAATTGCCGCCCGGATGGGGGCGACGGTGTATCATTTTTCTTGGATTGATGACTTTGCGGCAGCAAAGAATTATGCCATACAAAAGGCAAAAGGCGATTGGATTGTGTTTCTGGACGCAGACGAATATATGCGGCCAGAAGATACGAAAAAATTAGTCCGCTATTTGGAATCCCTGCAAAAAAGCCGGTATCATGGACTGCTGACCAGTTGGATTCAGGTAGACGGGAGTGAAGCTATTTTACAAGATGAAACAGGAGAGGAAAAAGAGAAACTGAAACTCCATAAAAGCATAAAGGCCGACGGAACTGCAGGTGTGGCTCTCTCCGGAACTCAAGTTCGGATTTTTCGGAATTTGGAACGTATCTGTTATCAGGGAAGAATTCATGAAAAGCTTTATGTAAAAAATGGAAGCTTTTTCTGTAAAGATGTAAGCAGAGAGCTTGCGGTCTATCACACCGGATATACGCCATCTGAGATGGAAGAGAAAAAGAAGGTGGAGCGAAATCTTTACTTGGTGAAAAAAGAGTTGGAGGATCATCCAGGGGATTATAAGCTAATGTCGTATTTGGGGGATTCTTATTTCCAGCAGAAGAATCAGGAAGAAGCGGCAAAGTGGTATCAGCAGGCTGTTTCGTTTATGCCAAAAACCATAAGTGAGGATTCCATCCAGGGAGCATTGATTTTCAAACATCTTCTGTTGATTTATATGGATTTTGGAGATGAAAAGGCGGCCATAAGGGTCTATGAAGAGGGTATCCGCCGGTTCCCAAAAGAAGGCGACTATGACTATCTGATGGGAAAAAAGTATGTAGAGTGGAAGCAGTTTGAAAAAGGGGCATATCACCTGCAAAGAGCTATAGGGTTAATGGAGCAGTATGGAAGCGGTTCCAGGTCTATCCTTCTTGCCCATAATTTGATAGGCGCCTGGGAACTTCTGGTTTTCTGTTTTTATGAAACCGGAGGCCAGAAACAATGCGTAAGCTGCAGCGTAACCATCTTAAAAGCGGATCCATGGCGCCAGGAAACCTTGAAAATCCTGCTTTCGGCTTTTAAAAAAGATGAAGCCAATACTTCCCCTTCTCAGGTGCTGGCATTTTTAAAAAACCTGTACCGCCTGCAGATCCCAGAGAACAAAAAATTTGTCTTGGAAGCTGCCAGGGCGGCCTGTTATCCTGCTTTGGTGGCTGAACTAGAGCGTGTTTAATGGAAACCGGGAGGGCAACGTATGCTAAAGGTAATCGATATATACAAATCATACCGCAGGCGTGCTATTTTAAAGGGTGTTTGTTTTGACGCGGAGCCAGGAAGCTGTATTGGGATTGTAGGCAGCAATGGCTGTGGAAAAACCACCCTGCTTTCTATTTTAGCCGGGGCTCAAAAAGCAGATAAAGGAAGACTGGAAGTTGATGGGATCGATCTGTTTTCTAACCGGAAGCAGATTTATGACCGGATTGCTTATGTTCCCCAGGAAAATCCGTTTATTCCGGAACTTACCGTAAAGGATAACCTGTCTTTATGGTATAAGGGGAGCAGGAAACGGATGCGCCAGGATTTAGAAAACGGCCCGGCAGCGATGCTTGGAATTGGGCCTATGGAAAACATGATAGTAAGCCGCCTGTCCGGAGGGATGAAAAAGCGTCTGAGCCTGGCTTGTGCCCTGTCAGGGCATGCGCCTTATCTGATTATGGATGAGCCGGGAGCAGCCCTTGACTTGGAATGCAAAGAAGCTATCCGGCAGTATGTAGCAGGATACCTTAAAGAAGGAGGAACCGTTATTTTAACTTCCCATGAAATTGACGAATTGTCTTTGTGCAGCCAGATTTATGTACTGAAAAGTGGGATTCTTCATAAGGCTTCCCCAGGGCAGACTGTCCCGTCATTAATTGCCTTGTTTCGTTCATGACAGTTTGTTCATGACATAAGAGGAGGAAAATGAGTATGAAATGTCCATTTTGTAAGAAAACGCTACCAGATGATTCCCGCTTTTGCCCTAGCTGTGGAACCTGGGTTGGAAACGGAGCGGAACTGTCTGATAAAAGCGGCTTAGATGCCGTGCCTTATTACCCGATTACCCAAGCATCTTCCCACATTCCAGAAGGTGGAAAGAAAAGAGGGAAGGGCAAATGGATTGCCATTGGTGGATCGATTCTGGCAATAGCTTTGTGCGGCGTAGCAGCAGGGGCCGTGATATTGAATGCCAAAGACCCGAAGGAAAGGGTAATCGCGGCGTTTGAACAGGCATTTTCAGGGGATAAAAAGGGCCTTCCCAGCGAAGAACTTTTTGGCTGGTCCCAGTTTGAGGAACTGATAAAGAATCAGGATGTGGAACAGGGCCTGGAATTGTATTTAAGAGAAAGCACGATTTATGGCACAGAAGAACTGGCGGGAAGCGGATTTCAGATCCAGGCGAAAAGCAGTCCTTCGAATCGCACAGCAGCCGCTGACTTTCGTGTGAATTACAGTGGAATGGATCTGGCGGATATCCAGCTTTATTATGGAGATAAGCGTTTGATGGCTTCGGTGCCTCAGCTTTCTCCGTATGTGTTTTTGCTGGATTTAGGAAACGGATTGGGAAGCAGGATGACACATTCTCCGATAATTGGGCCGCTGCTTGATGATTACGGAGTTGATGCGGATGAACTGGCAGACTATGTAGATGAAAGCCTGGAAGAGGCTTACGATACAAAAAAACGCCCCTTTAATATAGAAAAATTACTTGCCCGCTACCAAGAGGTCTGTAAGGCAAAGGAGCGGTTCAAGGAAGCGCTGATCGTGGAAAAAGCCGAAAAAAGACCCTTTACCATTAATAAAAAAGAGGTGAAATGCCAAGGATACCATACTGTTGTCAGCAAAGAAGCCATGATTGATTTTCTGGAAGAATCTTCGGATTTCTTTCTGGAGGATGAAGTTTTGAAGGAAGATTTCCTGAAAACCTTGGAAAGGACTGCCAAGCTGAATCAGATTATGGGAAATGGGATTTCTTCTACATCACCCCAAATCGCCATAAAAAAAATATATGCCGATGCTCAAGAAACGGTGGACGATCTGATTAAAATTTTAGATGATTCTCTTGATGATGTGGAAATGATGATCTATCTGGATAAGAAAGGGAATTTAGTAGCATTTTCCGGAACCACCAATATTTATGCAGATGGTGAAGAAGCAGAAATGGAATTTGAAGCCGAATTAAAAAGCGGGAATTACCCACTGCAAAATCTGGAGGCAACTCTGGGGATGACTGCGTACGGTGAGCGGATTACAATCAATTTGGAACGACAGGGATCGTTTGATAAAAAAACAGTAACGGATGAAATTTCGTTAGATGTAAGGTTTATGGGAGAGTCAGCAGGTGCAGACTATAAAATGAGCTATGAAACGGAAGATGGGGAGCTAAGCGCCCATCTTGCTGTCAAGGCCCAGCGTCTTACACTCCTTTCTCTTTCCCTGGAAGGGACAATTGATGAACTGGAGAAGGGAACTTCGATACATATGGAAATTGATGAGCTGGGGATTGATTCTCCTTTCAATGGACAGCATATGGCATTTCGTGGGGAAGCTTATCTAAAACGTTTAGAGGATGAGATAGAGGAGCCTTCTGGATCCCTATTTGATGTGCTGGAAGCTTCCGAAGCGGACTGGGAGGAACTGTCTGAGGAGATCCAGCAGAAAGCGGAACCTTTATTTGGAGATTTCTATTAAATGGCAGCACGGTTTTATTTTTTAAAATTGGAATTCAAACGGGCATGGAAGCGTATGCCTTTTGTGGCAGCCGGGGCAGTTGTGCTGATGCTTATGCTGGGCTCGGTTGCCCAAACTGCCGGAACGATTATGCGTGGAGAAGAAGCCTTAGGGCGTATTTCTATCGGCGTGGTACTTCCAGAGAAAGACCCTATGGCGGAAATAGCAGTACGGATGCTGGGATCCTTAGACAGTGTGGACAGTCTTTGTGATTTCTATTATATGGAAGAGGAAGAAGCCAACAAGGCCTTGGAACAAGGAGAGATCCTTGGAATTATGTGGGTGCCTGAGGGGATGGTGCAGGGGATTATGAACGGGACAAACCCTCCGGTTTCTATTTATCTGCCACAAAAAGGGTTGGAAAGTGTTGTGTTTAAAGAATTGACCATGGCAGGAGCCAGAACCTTAAGTGCTGCCCAGGCTGGGATTTACGCAGGGGATCAACTGCTGCGCCAGACAGGGCAGGAAGAGAAAATCTTAGAGCTGGAGTCAGAGCTGAACCAGATTTATATGGCCTATTCCCTGCCCAGGATTCATTATTTTAAACGAGAGCAAGTCAGTGCTTCTGGAGAGGTAAGTCCATTTGTTTTTTATGGGATCAGCGCTTTTGTGCTGGTTCTCTTGCTTGGAATCATTCCGGCCTCTGGTTATCTGACCGGGGAAAGTAAGGCACTGGATCAAAAGCTTGGGATTTTGGGTATTGGACCATTGTGGATTTCTTTTGCAAGGGTGGTAAGCTTAGGCTCCCTTCTTGTGGTTTTGGGTTTGCTTTTCGGCGGTGTGTTCGTCAGAGCCGGATATCTGGGAGCTTCTTGGGTAGCGTTTGTGTGTTTGGTTTTTATGTGTTTGGCAGCCGCTTCCATGGCGCTTTTTTTCTTTGAATGCGCCGGGACGCTGATGGGGGGAGTGATGCTTTTGTCGGCTGCATCTATGGTGCTGCTATTCCTTTCTGGCGGCATGATACCATTGATTTTTCTGCCAGACGGCATCCGTCAGGCCGCGCCGTGGCTTCCGGTTTCTGTTATGCTTGAATGTGGGAAAATGGCGGTTTTGGGGCAGGTAAAGTGGAAGGTATGGCTCCATGCCGGTTTGTACAGCGGTGTTTTTTTCATTTTAGCGGCGGGGGTGAGGAAACGTTGAAGCCTGTTTTATGGTTTCTATTATCCTGGAAACGGTATTGGAAGCGTCCTGGTTTTTTGCTGCTTTTGCTTGTGCTTCCTTGTAGCGCTTTTTTCTTTCAGAAGGAAGAGGACAAGCCGCAGCAGGGAATCCGGATTGCGGTTTATGCAGAATCCAAGGATCCAGACAGCCTGGATCAAATGCTTGTGGAAAAACTCACTGCTTACCGTAATGAGGCGGAAGGAATGTTTTCCTTTTATCAGGTTTCCAGCATGGAAGAATTAGAAAAAGAGGTAGCTGCAAGAAAAGCGGAATGCGGTTATGTCATTTATCAAGGCCTGGAAGAAAAATTGGAGAAAAGAAAATGGAAAGGCGCAATCGGCCTGTATGAAGCCCCATCTACGGTAGCAGGCCTTCTGTCTACCGAAACCGTATTTTCCCTGATGATAGAAGAATATGATAAAACCTTATTCCTGAATTATATGGCAGATAAGCTGCCCAGGGCAAAAGAAGAAGGTTTGGGGGATGGTTATGAGAACGGCTATGGGAACGAGTATAAGAGCGAGTATGAAAACGATGATCTGGATGCGGAAGAACTTTATGACAGTTTTTTAAAAAACGGCACTACCTTTCAATTTTTGTATGAAGATGGCATAGAAGGGAAAGGCAGATCAGGAAAAGACATGCCAGGCCGAGAAGACGGTTCAGGCCAAACAGACCGATTAAGCCAAGGAGAAGACCTAAACCAAACAGGAAACTTTTTACATTCCCTACAGGAAGAAAGCAAAGAAGCTGTGCCCAGACAGGAAAAAGGGACAATTTTTCCGGTAAGAGGGTTTGTGGCGGTTTTTTTGTTTATCACCGGCCTTTATGGCGGGGTAACTTTAGGGCAGGATGAGAAACAAGGGCTGTTTTTTATGCTGCCAGCCATGGAGAAAGGACTTTGCCGGTTTGCCAGCTTGGCGGCGCCTGTGATGTTAGGGGCGGTTTCCGGTATAGCGACGCTTTGGATTTCCGGTGAGATGGGATTTTGGCTTCGTGAGCTAGGTCTGCTTTTGGCATATGCCATTGCGGTAACCATATTTTCTATGGCTGTCAAACGGATTACGGTTCGTGGAGAGCTGCTTAGCTGCATGATTCCATTTTTTCTTCTGGGAAGCTTGATTTTTTGCCCGGTATTTGTGGATGTGGGACAGTACGTAAAAGGGGCAAGGCTGATTGGAAGGTTGTTTTTGCCCTATTACTATCTGGCCTTTTTTTGAATCGCTCCTATTAAAAGCATTGCTTTAACAAGCAGCTTAACAGGAGCGGGAAGTATCAATTGATTCAGGAGGTTACTCAAGTGGGAAAAGGATTGAGAAAACGATTCATCAAAATCTTTGCTGGGGGGTTGTTGCTAGCTGGTCTTTCAGAAGTGGTTTCCATGGCGCCTGTCAGGGAATATAAAGCCTTTCACACTGCGGTCTATCTGGATGTAAGGGCGGAAGGTTCACTGTATGAACACCAGTGGGCGTTACATAATACCGGAAGGATTAAGCTGGAAGAAGGAGCGGAAAGAAGCGTTTTAAGTTCTGGGCCGGCATTTGATTCGGGACGAGATCCAGGTTTCAGCGTTCAAAGGGTAACCATGGGTCTGGAAGGGGCGGATATCCATGCAGAAGCCGCCTGGAACCTTTATAGCCAGATGCCCGAAAAGCGCCCCGTTGTAGTGGCTCTGGTTGACACCGGGGTGGATATTTCCCATCCGGATCTTCAAAATGGGATTTGGATCAATACTGACGAGATTCCAGGTGACGGGATCGACAATGATCAAAACGGCTATATTGATGATGTGTATGGGTGGAATTTTTGCAATGGGAGCAATCAAATTTATGTAGGAGAAGAGGATGATCATGGAACCCATGCGGCAGGCACAATCATCGGAAATTGGGATCAAAAAGGAATTACAGGAATTGCGGACAGCAATTATGTAAAAATTATGGTACTAAAGGCTCTTGGCTCAGACGGGAAAGGGGATTCATCAGAAGTGATTGAGGCGATCCGCTATGCCCAGGCAAACGGCGCTTCTATCTGTAACTTAAGTTTTGGAGCCGATATTTACGATCCACAGCTGGCAGAGCTGATTCAGAATTCCAATATGTTGTTTGTTATATCGGCAGGAAATGGAGATAGTTCCGGTTTCGGATTTGATATCGACCAAACCCCCATTTATCCGGCGGCCTTTACCAATGAAAATATTATTTCAGTCGCAAATTTAATGTTTGACGGAACGCTTCATCCCAGCTCTAATTACGGTGCTCAAAGTGTGGATCTGGCGGCTCCCGGCTCCTATATTGTAAGCACCACAACAAACCACAACTATGGCTATATGACGGGAACTTCCATGGCGGCGCCTATGGTATCAGGGGCGGCGGCGCTGATTTCCTCCTGCAGAGCGGATCTTACCATGACAGACATGAAACAAGCGCTGCTTTATTCGGCTAAAAAGCTGGAAAGTCTGGATGGAAAAGTGGCTTCTGGAGGGATGCTGGATATATATGGGGCACTTTCGTATCAGATACCAGGTTTCGGTTTAAATTGATAGTTTGGAACATAACTGAAACGCTGGATTTGCAGATGAGCGGTTAAATGTCGGAACGATACAGAATTTAAGAAACGTAATCTCACATAGGAGAATAACCAAAAATAAATAGATTAATATACAATAGACAGATATTTAACACCTGAATCCTATTACGTTTAATGGTACGAGGTTAAACTAAAAAGAGGTATTTTATAATATGCCAAAGCGATATAGGATTGACTTATTTGCCGGAGCAGGTGGTCTTTCTTGTGGATTAGAGCAGTCAGGATTTGTGCCAGTTTTGGCAAATGAATTAGTTGAGCAATATGCACATACCTACCAAGTAAACCATCCAGAAACTAAGATGATTGTTGGAGATGTGCGCCATGTTGATGAAAAAGAATTGCACTCCCTTTTAAATGCCTATGATGAAATTGACTTAATTGCAGGAGGGCCTCCATGTCAAGGCTTTTCCGTGAACGCACCTGTGCGTTCACTTGATGATCCACGTAATCATCTTTTCAAAGAATATCTTCGAATTGTAGCAGAGATAAGACTGAAAGCAGTATTGATAGAAAATGTACCTGGAATTATTTCTTTAGGAAAAGGAATAGTTGTTGAACAGATTTATAATATTCTTGAGTGTCTTGGATACAAAGTAAGCCATCGTATTCTTTTTGCGGGGCATTATGGTGTTCCGCAAATGTGGTTCAGAACAGTATTTATTGCCATTCGGGATAAGATTTCAAGCATTTTGTTTCCCAAACCCCAATACTATGCAACTGCTGCCGCAAATTTTCGAGGAGCCAAAGATTTATGCCATATGCTTACTCCTATGGATGAACTGCTGTTAAAACCTAAAGTAACTGTGTGGGATACAATAAGTGATTTACCTGAATTAAAAGATGATGCATTGAGCGGTAAATATTTGTACAGCAAAAGGCCACAATCTGAATTTCAGGTTTATGCATGAGAATGCTCAGATAGTATTACATCACATTTTTGCTCAAGACTTTCATCGATAAACATAGAACGCTTAAAATATATTCCTCAAGGAGGAAGTTGGAGAGATATTCCTTTTGAATTGCTCCCAAATGGGTTGAAACGTGCCAGAAGAAGTGACCATACAAAACGATATGGACAACTTGATCCAAATGAATTATGTTCAACTATAATGACCAAATGTGATCCTCATTGGGGCAGCTTTTTCCACCAGACTCAAGCAAGAGTAATATCAGTCCGAGAAACTGCACGTATTCAAAGTTTCCCAGATAGATACATATTTACTGGCAACATGACACAACAATATGAACAAGTTGGAAATGCTGTGCCTCCATTATTAGGTAAAGCAATCGGTGAAATAATTTTCGAAATGTTTGGAGGACTTGAAGACGAATATTCAAAGACCAAATAAAGATATTGTGGAGATATTTGGATATGCTCCTAATGATACAACTGACGAGTGCCGCTCTCTTTGGAGATTAGGGGCCTGCCCATTTGTTCAAATTCCTTGTACAAAGAAAAATCATGAGTCAACATATGCGTAGCATTGAACCAGTAAGACAACTCCGGTTTAAAATGCAAGAATTTTCTAATCGTTTTATTTCTGGACCAACACTACCTACAGCGATAGAACTTGATAATGCTGTGCGTAATGTGTTGGGATTGTAAATGGGACTGAGCAAATTTCTTTATATCATCTATGGAGAGTCAGTCAGGCCAGTGAATTCTTACAATCCCCAGAATAGAAACCACACTAAAATAAAGAAAGGCAAAATTATTTTTTGCGCCTTCCCCTTATCCATCTGCCGATTTTGCCGATAATATAAACAGAGGCAAAAAGGTTTTATGTCACGGTCAGGCTGTTTTAAGCAGTGGGTAAGCGCCAGGCCGAACCATGATAATGGAAGGTGGTTGACAGGTTTGATTATACAAAATAATATAGCAGGAATTAATTCTGCTAGGAATAAAGGAATATCCGAAGGCAGGATGAGAAAGTCCTTAGAGAAGCTTTCTTCTGGTTACCGGATTAACCGGGCCGGAGATGACGCGGCAGGGTTGACGATTTCCGAGCTGATGCGTTCCCAGATTACAGGGATTAACCAGGCGCTGCGAAACGTAAATGACGGAATCAGTTTAACCCAGACAGGTGACGGAGCTTTGGCGGAAGTGCATTCCATGCTGGGCAGGATGAAAACCTTGGCGGTTCAGTCGGCCAACGGCACGTATACTACGGCTGCCCGGGCCAATTTAGATTTTGAGCGTCAGCAATTAATTGACGAGATTAACCGAATCGGGGAAACTTCAAACTTTGACGGGATTTCTCTGTTTGGAACAGAAGAGGTTCCCGAAGGAGAGCCTATTCCATGGCAGGTGGGCGATATCCAGCTTCAAGTGGGCTGCTCAGAAGAAGAAATTTTAAAGGTAAAGACGTATTCCGTAAGTGACAAGGGACTTCGCTTGGATCAGATCGATCTTACCTCGATTTCTTCTGCAAATGATTCAATCCCATATATCGATGAAGCCATTGAGGCGGTAGCTGATATCCGGGCTAATTTCGGTGCTAACCAGAACCATTTGGAGCACACTCATAATAATTTAACCGTTACTAATGAAAATATGATGACAGCCGAAAGCCGTATCCGGGATACGGATATGGCAGATGAGTTTACTCTTTACACTAAGGATAACATTACATTCCAGTCGGCTACCCAGATGGCTGCCAGAGCCAATTCCCTCCCAGAGTTAGTCATGAACCTGCTGCGGTAAATCAGGAAACTGGTGGGAAAAAAGTGAAAAAAAACCTTAAGTTTTACAAAATCATGACGATAATTAAGAATGTAAGGTAAATTAACATATAGCTTTACAGGCTTTTCCGGAGTAGGGCCCTCTCCGGGAAGGGGCTGGGGACAGGGAAGTTCCCAGAGTAAATTTATCAATAGGAGGATATTTTATGGTAATTCAACATAACATAGCGGCGATTAACTCTTATAGAAACTTAGGCATTAACCAGAGTGGTTTGAACAAGAACTTAGAGAAGCTGTCTTCCGGTTATAGAATCAACCGTGCAGGCGATGACGCTGCAGGCCTTGCTATTTCCGAGAGCATGAGATCTCAGATCAATGGTTTAAATCAGGCTACCAAGAACGCACAGGATGCTGTAGGTTTGATTCAGACAGCAGAAGGTGCTTTAACCGAAACTCATTCCATGTTACAGCGTCTTACCACCCTGGCAAGCCAGTCTGCTAACGGTACCTACAACTCTGTAGCAAGAGCTAACCTTCAGTTGGAGGTTGATGAACTGCTTGCAGAAATCGACCGTATCGCTAACTACACTGACTTCAACGGTATTAAGCCATTGGAAGGAAGCAGCGGCGCTCTTACCGCATCCATGAACACAGCTACCGGTAACGTTGAACTTGGTACATCGAAGTATGAGAATAGCGTAGATCCATCTAACCTGACCAGCGGCCAGAAGATGACCTTCCAGATTGGTCCTAGCAAACAGGAAACCATCATCGTTCGTAGGCAGAACTTAACCTCCAGCGGTATTGGTGTTGGCGGCTTGGATGTTAGCACACTGAAGTCTGGTAATGCTGCTATCGAAACCATTAACAGAGCAATCAACGTAGTATCTAACTACCGTGCTCACTTGGGTGCTGCTCAGAACCGTCTGGAGCATACCATCAACAACTTGAAGGTAACATCCGAGAACATTACTGCTGCTGAGAGCCGTATCCGTGATACCGATATGGCAGATGAGATCACTGCATTCACGAAGAACAACATTCTTCTGCAGGCATCTCAGTCCATGCTGGCACAGTCCAACTCTGTACCGCAGAGCA
>CAJUTC010000016.1 GCA_910589195.1 uncultured Lachnospiraceae bacterium | reverse complement strand
CTTGAAGAATAAATGTAATTTTTTAAACGGAGTGTTGCCTTGTTCTTAATTCAGATGTGTAATTTGGTTTTTGAGTATACATGTGTTAATGATCGTTTCCCCGTTGCCCGCGACGGGGTTTTTGATTGCAAGGTATTAAACAAAGGTTGTCAACTGCTGTCCGGATAAACTCAGCCATAAGATATTTGATTACAAAATATTCAGCAAAAAGTGTCAGTAACGCATTTAGACGGATTGTATAAGGTAAAAGTTTTATTTTCTGAGAATAAAGGGATTTTTTGATAATAGTAAATTGAAATGATTAATTTATCTGTTATAAAATCTTAAAATAACAAAATATTCTGATTAATCTAAAAATTTCTACAGCAAGTCGGTTTAATCCTAATTATATTAAAAATTTTGTAAAAAGAATGAAAATGTGAAATGATTGTATCAGAAGGAGGGGAGAAATGCCTTAAAACCTTTAAAGTCTATAAGATATATAAAAATTTTTAGTTAGAAAAGAATAGAAAATAAAGATCCATCGGGACATAAAGTATAACTTGAGCGCCAATTCCAATTTTTTCTAAAAATGGGTATTAACTCTCATTTTTTACCATTATAGCACACAAAGCATTACTAAAAACATTTCATCTAGCATTTTTTTGCATCTTTCCAAAAATTTTCCTCAGGAATTTTTTCGGAGCATAAGTTATACCTTATGCTCCACCAGAATGCAAATAAGGGGGTGCTAAGTATTGGAAGAACAAGAGCCAGGCTTTTATGTCCGGTTTTTAGGCGGTCTTTATCTGGAGTTCGCAGGAAAACGGATTAAGATAACAAAAAATCTGAAACAAAAAAGCATTCAAATCCTGCTGATTCTTCTGAAAGCAGGTTCGGAGGGAGTTTCCCGCAGCCAGTTGATTGAAATGCTGGAATGGGAAGGGGAACAATGGGAACGCAAACTGAATAATTTAAGATGTCAAACCTGTAAGCTTCGCAGGCTGATCAGTGAGTCCGGGTTTCCCAAAGGAAAGTATATCCTGGCATCAAAGGGCCGCTATTACTTTAGTATGAATTACCAGGTGGAAACGGATACTGGAAGGATAGATAAATTATACAAAAAATTAAGAAGTAAGCCGGATTCGGACAACAGAGAAATCTGGCTCCGTGAAATTGTTCACCTGTACCAGGGGGAATTTCTTCCGGTTCTAGTGGCGGAGGAATGGGCAGTAGTAGAAAACGCCCATTATCATACTGTTTATACCTGTTGTTTAAATGAACTTTGCCAGATATTAAGAGAACAGGAAGATTATAGAGGGATTTTTCATCTTTGTACGAAAGCTTGCCAGATCCATCCTTACGATGAATGGCAGGCAGTTCAGATTGAATGTTTGGTAGCACAGCATCGATATCAGGATGCAGTTGAAATTTCAGAAAAGGCAAATAAAGTGTTTGCAAAGGAATTAGGAGTGGTGCCCTTTCAAAAAGGAATCGTGATTCCTCCCGGTTTTGATAAGGTGGCAAAGCAGGAACGGGAAATAATGGATCAGGTAATGGAACGGCTTTCAGAAAAAGAACAACCACATGGGGCATACCAGTGCAGCTACCCCCATTTCATTGACATTTGCCGGTTTTTGATGCGGATATCGGAACGGGAGGAAACAGAACTTGTTCTCTTGCTCTGTACATTAATACCTGGGCCAGAGAAAAAAACGAATGAAACATTAGAAGAAGATAAGGATTTTATAAAGCTGGCGGAACGGTTTCGCAGCCAATTGGCAGGCCTGATACGGAATCAGGATGTTTATACCAGGTACAGCGAAAATCAGTTTCTGGTGCTGCTGACAGCCGCCGCAAAAGGCGGGAACCAGTCTGTACGAAAGCGTTTGCGTCAAGGCTTTCGGGAATTTGAAGAAAAAGAAGGAATGACGGTAGAATTGGAAATTCAGATACTGAACACACGTTCCAGGAAGGAGGCCATGTAATAATGAAAGGAAAACAAACATTTTTGGTTCATATTGTAGAGAGCCAGAATGCCACATGGCAGGGGAATGTTACCTGGCTGAACCAGGAAAAGACAGAAAACTTTAGAAGTCTGCTGGAGTTAATCAAACTGATGGACGGGGCAGTTGGCTTTGAGGCAGAAGAAGGAGGACATCAGTTGACTGGATAGAAGTGATCAAAATAGGAAAAGAGAGTAAAACGAATGAAACAACAAGTAAAAGGGAAAGGAGAATAAGAATGTTGAAACAAATTCGTAAACACCACAAGCGCTTGGTAGCATTCCTTGTATCTGCCGCTATGGTAATTACCAATGTGGGCGGAAATGCAGGCATCGCATTTGCGTCTGATATCAGGGAAGAACGGGAAGTGGCCTTATTTATGGCAGACGGCCAGGAAATCCTGGAAGCAATCCAAGGATTAAAGGATCAAGATCCTTTCAGCCAAGAAGACTTAGAAGAGCTGGAATTGGATTCTAAGAAAAAGGGCCTGATCAAAAAATACGAAAAGCTGCTTAAGCCAGAAGAAGGGAAGGTTTATGAGCTGGATCTGGATATTGACAGCCAGCTTGCGTTAGAGGGCACATCCTTAAGGGTTTTTTACCATACAAAGGAGAAGGAAGTGATCTTCCTGTTTTTGAATGAGAGCGGCCAGGCAGTAGACTGCTGCGTGAATATCGATGGATATGAAACAAAACTGGTAACAGTAGAAGCCAATGATGCCAATGCCACAGAGGAAACTCAGGGCGAAGAAGAAAGCAGCGGAGAAGAAACCGAAAGCAATAGCCAGGCAGGAGCTTCTGGCGGCACGTCAGGGGGATCCGGAGGATCCGCAGGAAGCGGTTCCGGTCAAACACCTGAGGGTACATCCGGCCAGGCCCCGGATTCCGGAAATAAAACGGATAAGGAAACCACCGAAGATGGAGCTGGGCAAGACGAAAGCAAGGAGGAACCGTCAAAGGAAGAAGTAAGACCAGAAGAGGATCCGGATCATAAGGAAGAGCAGGGCGAAGAAGTTTCTGACCCCGAAGATTCTGAGAAGGAAGAAGATAAGGAAACAGAAGGGGAAGATAGTAAGCCTGACAAGGAAGAAAATAAAGATTCGGATAAGGAAACCGATTCGGCAGATGCCCCGGTATCTAAAGATCCGGAAACAGGAAAAACAGAAGGCTCTGGACAGGAAACAGATGAAAAACCATCCCACAAGGAAGAGCCTGACGAAAGCAAAGAACATAACAGCGATAAAGAAGAAAATAATAAGGAAGAAAATGATAACAAAGTAAATAGCGATAAAGATAAAGAAGAAACTGGTTCTGATACATCCAAAGAAGATGATGGAGATAAGAAACCAGAAAATCCAAAGGAAGACCATGTAAGCAAGCCGGAAGAAAAGCCGGAAAAAGAGGAAGGATCGGATTCTTCCAAGGACGATTCATCCAAAGAGGAGGCGGCAGAAAATTCTGAGGCGAAGACAGAGAAGGAAAACGGAATTAGCGGAACGGATGATAAAACATCTGAAACAAAGGAAAAAGACAGCCAGCCTTCTGAAGAAAAAAGCACAGATAGCAAAGATGATGGCATGTCAGAAGATAAGAAATCAGAAAACAGCCGGCCAGATAATAGCCGTTCCGGAAATCATGGAATCGGAACTACTTTATCATTGTCAAACCATAAAGCGGCAATGGTTACAGTTTCACTTGATAGCTTAGAAGAAGAAAATGTAAAAGAAGAAGAAACAGAAGAATTATTCGAAGAAACAAAGGAAGAAACGGAACCGGAAACGGTAAAAGAAACTGAGGAACCGGAAACAAAGGAAGAAAAAGAAACGGAAACGGAAACAAAGAAGGAAACAGAGCCGGAAACCGCAAAAGAGGCAGAGGAAACAGAAACAGAAGCAGAAACAGAGAAAGAAACTGCTGCTGAAGAAACAATAGCCAAAGATGAAACAGAAGATCAAACAGAAACGATAGAAGAAAGCGATGCGACAGAAAGTGGGAAGGAAGACCAGACAGATAAGGAAACTGGCGAGGTAAAACCAGAAGAATCCACAGAAGAAACAAAAGAAGAGAATCCGGAAACCACAACGGAAGCTGTGGAAATGACGGAAGAAATAAAAGAAACAGAGAAACCGGAAGAAACTTCCTCGGAAGAAAATCAGGAAGACCTTCCAGAGGAAACCACTGAAAAAGAAACGGAAGAAGACGGTGGCAGCAGTGCCGGCGGTTCCAGCAATTTGGGAAACGAAAACCAGGAAATCGGTGATGATTGGGAGATTCCGGGAACGGTATATGACACCATTACGATTCAGGAAACCATAAATGCCAGGGCATACTGTGTGGCATTGGAGGATATTCATAAAATCGTAGACGGCAATGATGAAAATGAAACATTGGAAACAGTCAGTGGCAGATTCGATGTTGATTATCGGATAAACCTGGAAGATGCCGCTCAAATCAAAGGCCCGGATTCCGTAGAAGATGGGGAAAGCCTGTATTTTGCTGTAGAACCGGAGGATGGCTACGATATTAGCGCGGTATTGGCAAACGGTTCCTGGCTGGACGCAGTGGAAAATCCAGGGGATATTGATGACGAAAATACCAACTGGAGCGGATACTCCTATGTATATCAGGTAGAAGCGGTTACAGAGGATTTGGAGATTTTGGTAGAATTGGAAGAATCCCTTCCAATTATCCCTTCCCAGATTTACACGGGCGAAACATCGGACGCTGTGATTACAGTAAATGTTCCGGAAGAAGCGTTTACAGAAGAAGTGGAACTTCAAGTGGCAAAAATTGAAGATCAGCAGCAATTGGATGAGCTGGCGGCTCAGGCGAATAGCGCATTAAAAGAAGAGCAGGCGGTAGCCGGGATTATGGCCTATGACATTTCTTTCATTTCGAAAGACAGCGGCCAGGAAATTGAACCGGCTAAGGCGGTAGCAGTAAGTATTCAATTGAAATCAGCAGACTTGCCAAAAGAAGCGGCGGATAAAGAAATAACCGAAATATCTGTGGTACATCTGCCGGAAAATGAATCAGCGGAAGTTGTTGCAACGGTTGAGAATGTAAGTGAAACGAAAATCGAATTCCAGGCGGAAAGTTTCTCTGTTTTTGTGGTAACGTATGCGGCAACGGTAGCGGCAGCAACAGAAGACAATAGCTTTTTTACTCTCCAGGATGCGCTTGATAAAGTAGAGGATGGCGGAACCCTTTATCTTTTGCGGAATGTATCAGAGAATGTTAAGTCGGAAGGAAAGAGCTACACCCTGGATATGCGGGGCAAGACCCTTTCCAGCAAAGAAGAAGGAAAAGTTGTATTTGCCATCAGTGGAGGGGAGGTAAAAATCCAGAACGGTACGATTACCGGAGGCGATTACAATCGATCCTATTCCAGTAAATTTGATGGAAAAGGAATAAAAGCTACAAATGCAGATTTAACATTAGAAAACTGTGTTGTTTCAAAAAACAACGGTTCTTCTATGGGGAGCGTTCATGGCGGCGGAATTTCTGCTACTGGAGGAAGCCTTACAATAATCGGCTGCGATATTATTGAAAATACAGCGATTAATAGGGCGGCTGGTATTTATGCGTTAAACTGTCCGGTTACCATTGACGGCAACAGTAGAATCAGCGATAATGTAACATCAAATGATGCTGATAAGTATGCAGGCGGTATTTATATAGAAGGGGCGGATCTTACCATCCGCAATTCGGAAATTTGTGATAATCAGATCGGCAATGCGGGAACTAACAATGCCAGTGCCCTGGTTGCACAAAATGGTGTAGTGACCATAGAAAATACTGTTTTGTCCGGAAACCGGGTTCAGATTGAAAATACGAAAAACGCAGAGCATACCACTACATTAAATAGTGTTACCCTTAAGCAAACGGACGGTTCTTACGGATTTAATATCAACAGCATTGGAAATGTTTTGATAACGAATTGTAAATTCAATGATAACGGCACCATTTCAACTGGTTATAGTGATAAAAAATTAAAGGGTTCTGTGCTTTATCTGGCCGGAAGCGGAGAAAAAACCATATCCAACTGTGAGTTTAAGAACAATACAGGTATTACCAGCAATCTGTATGCGTATGGGCCTTTGAATGTTATGGAAGGAACGGTGAAGCTGGAGGGCTGTACATTTAGCGGCAATACCGGTTTCCAGGCAGGAGCGATTTATCAGTCCAGCAAATCAACTTCAAATCTTGAATTGAAAGGCGTTACCATCGCAGGAAACAAAGGCAGAGAAGCAGGAGGTATTTACGCTGGCCAAGGAACGATAAAAGTTGTAGATACTGTGATAAAGAATAATACCGCGGCAGGTGTAGGAAACTTAAAAGCAAAAGCAGGCGGTATTTATGCGGATAATAAAACAAACTTCACCATGGAGTCTGGCGCAATTTATAATAACAAATGTCAAGACACAACGGCTCATGATGTAGGTATGAATTACAATACAACCGTAACAATTTTGCCAGCTAGTGAAATGTCAGATGAAGATTTTGACTTTACAGGATATGTCTGGAACAATATGTCTGCAAGTATAGAAGGTACCCTTACTACTAGCAGCAATGCAAACAGAAGCTGGAGCGCGACAAAAGCTGACGCAGCCGCTCAGATTGGCGACACCGTTTACGATACATTGGCACAAGCCTTAACTGATGCTAAAAATGGAGATACCATTACACTGATATCTTCTTATTTGCCAAGTGGCGACATGTTTACAGTTGATAAGAAGATTACCATTGATATGAATGGGGGAACCATTTTTGCTAGTACAAAGTCTTCAAAAGGCAGCCAGGGTGTAAGCAGTTCTAAAGTTATCAGGGGAGGAATATTTAAAATTGTAAGCGGCGGAGAGCTGACGTTAACCGGAACCGGAACTATTTCCAACCATGTGATTATGGCTGGCGGCACACTGAATATAGATGGAAACGTGGTAATTAACCCAGAGGGCATCTATAATATCGGATCCAATACGGGAATTATGGGGGCTGCCACCAGCAGCAAAGAGCCGCATGGTGGTACGGTTAACATACTGGCGAACGTAGATAAAGTGACTGTTGGTATGACAGAGGGAACTGTAGTTCTTCATGAAAATGGTTATGTAGAAGAACTTCAGATGAGTGTAAAAATAGCATATCCTTACACACAAACCATGTCCGGAATCATTAACGGCAAAGTAGGGACGCTTTTGGTTAGCCAGACAGGGGCTTCGAAAAACAATGATAATAGTTTTGTAGAGTTAAATGGTGAAATTGACTCGTTAATGCTTTACCATTATGCCCCCAGCCCGATAACAAGGGCAGGAAAGAATTTCCAGGTCAATAAGTTGGTATTAAAGCCGTTTTGGAGTTCCTCTAATCCAACTATGGAGGAGCAGGCCAATCCGGAAATGCCTGTAAAGGATATTTTGATGATCAGAGGGATGGGAGATGACGGAATACAAGCCAGCCAGGTAAACTGGGGAAACACGGGTTGGCTGAATCCTTCTAGTCCAAATACGGATCCTGCACAGAATAGATTAACCTACAACGGTAAGGATTACAGCTTCCTTACAACCGTAGCCCTTGACGAGAAAGGAAATATAGTTCTTAGAAAGACGCTGCCTCAAGGAAATTATGTATTCTTAAGCGGAACCGGAAACGACACAGCAGATGGGTTATCGCTGCAAACACCAGTTAAAACCTTCCAGAAGGCAACGGAGCTCCTGGAACAAAACAATCTGAACACCATTTATGTGACAGGCGAAGTAACGGTTTCCACAGCGAAAGAACCAGTTTGGAGCTTAAAAGAAGGACAGTCCATTAAACGTTATCCCACCTACAAAGGTGCGCTGGTTAAAGTAACAAGCGCAGGAAAACTAACATTAAAAGACATTGTAATGGATGGAACTTCTGACGGCAGCTATGGATCCGCAGAATATCCTATGATTATGAATTCTGGTACGTTGAATATTGAGCAAGGTGCCGTGTTGCAGAACAACCAGAATGGATATCAGGATGTGGGCCGTGAAGGCGGCGCAATCCGCAATGACGGTACGCTGAATATGAATGGCGGAGAGATTAAAAATAATAGTGCTGTCAGCGGCGGCGGTATTTTTAACAGCAAAACCTTCAATATGAACAACGGAACCATTACAGGAAATAAAGGAACCGGAAAACATAAATCCAGCGGCACAATTATCGTCAGCACAGGGAAACGGATGGATGTCCACAATGCAGGCGGCGGCGTTTTCATTGCAAAGAGCGGCATTATGACCATGAAAGGCGGAACGATTTCCGAAAATACAGCTTACATGGGCGGCGGTATTGCACTGGGAAATGACCACAATGTATACATTGGCGGAACCTTTAATATGGAAGGCGGTACCATCACCAGAAATGAATCGGAAAAAGAGGGCGGCGGCATCTTCGTTCAGGAGAACGGCATAGCCAGGATTAACGCAGGTGATATTACTTATAACCAGAGCCACGGCGGAACCTTTGGCGGCGGCGGCGTCTATGTAAACGGAGGAACCGGAACTGGAAACCGAAATGGTAAGCTGTACCTTAAGAATGTTAAAGTCAGCGAAAATACGGCTGCCGGCGACGGCGGAGGAATCGCAGCATGCCCAAGCGCAAGCGTGGAAATCTATTTGGATGACGGCGGTTTGATTAAAGGGAATACAGGCAATGGCACAGATTTTGATATTTTCGTTACCAGCACCGGATATAACAAATATACCCCAACCAGCACAAGAAAGGTTTATATCTCCCGCTATATGTTAGGCGGCGGATTATATGAGTGGACTGATGTAGAGGGGAAGGCTTCTGGTACTACCAGCGTTTATTCGGCTGCAAAGAATATTACGGCAAAAGATGAGATGCTGAGCGTTCGGATTACCAATAATACATCCGATACCAAAGGCGGCGGAATCGGAACCAACGGGGATGTTATCATTGGTACTGGAAACGGCGATACGGTAGATATTACGGTAAAGAAAAACTGGAAGCTGAGCGAAGACGGCGGAATCTTATCGGGTGAAGAATTAAAGGGAAGCGGTATTAATGACGCGGTGAAATCCGTTACCTTTGAATTATGGGGAAGACTGGAAGGCCAGGAAGAATGGGAGCATATAAAACCGGATGGCGTTTCCCGTCCACAGATGGATGGCACCTGGTCTGAGATTACCTTTAAGAATTTGATTAACACAGATGAAAGCGGGAAAACATGGGAATATAAAGTGGTAGAGAAACAGGATGACAAATTCGTTGGCGAGGAAATCAATAATGGAGATGGCACCTGGACCGTTACCAATATACCTGTTTATTCCTTAAAGTTAACAAAGAAAGTAATTGACGACTACCAGAAATATCCGGAAGGCAAGACATTTGAGTTTGAAATTACATTAAAAGATAAGGAAGGTACCCCATATAACAGGCCGATTACAGCGGTTGATCAAAATGGGGCAGAATCAACCATAAACTTCCAGGATGGCACAGCAAAACTTAACCTTGGAAAGGATGATTTCCTTCTTTTGAAAGGCCTTACTTCTGGTTCTACTTACCAGATTACAGAAGCAGCGGAAGAGGAATATGAAACCGAAATCCGGGTAAATGGAAAAGTAGAGGAAATGGCAGCAGGAACCATTCAGATTGGAAGTAATGAAGTAGTTTACACCAATACCACCAAAGAACCACAAGGCAGCATAAAGATTAGTAAATTGGTAGAACACGGAAGTATCGAACGGGATTGGAACTTTGTTGTAGAATTTAAGGATTCAGAAGGCAATCCTCTAAATACCAAAGGTAAATTGTATTCCTTTACGTATTATGAAGGGGATGAGATAACCTTATCTACAGAAGAAGCGATTATGGCGGCTGTAGGCAATAACGGAACCGCAGCGGTTGAAAAAGAATTTACCTTAAAACATAACCAATCTCTGGAAATTGGCGGACTTCCAGCAGGAACTCTCTATACGGTAAAGGAGAAAGAGGCCAATACCAATAACTATGTTACTGTTGTGGAGGGCAGCGCTCAGATTACGTCAGAAGGCGGAAGCGGCGTAATCGAGGAAAAGACGGCTTCCCAAGTAACATTTACCAATAAGCTGAATATAGGAAGCCTGGTTATCAGCAAGAAGGTATCCGTTCCTGATGATAATATGACGGAACGAATCAAAAATGATTCCTTTACTTTCTATGTGGAATTAACCAAGCCGGCAGGAATTGATGGGGATTTGCGGAATTTGGTTCATACATTTGGTATAATGGATGGGTTTGACCAGATAGTGGCACCAGATCAGGATGGCTTTGAAATAACCCAGCCAGGAAAAGACCAATTGAACTTAACGGTTGTATTAAAGCATGGGCAAATGATTACCTTGTCTGAATTACCGGCAGGAACCACATATACGGTAACAGAAGCGGATGCTAAGGAAAATGGTTATTCTACGCCAGAGAATCATTTTACTGGAACGATTGTGGATAAGGAAGCAGCAGCCGCGGCGTTTACAAATGTGGTGAATGTTGGAAAACTTCTTATCAGCAAACAGGTTTCAGGCAGCAACCTGACTGATGCAGATAAGGAAAAGGAGTTTACCTTTGAAGTAGAGTTCATGGATCTGGACGGAAGCATTCTTACAGGAAGTTATCCATATACCAGTTCGGATGATGAAAAGAAAGGTACAATCGCTAACGGAGATACCATAACGCTAAAGGACGGAGAGTGGATTCTGATTGAAAACCTCCCGGAAAAAACCCGGTACACCGTATGGGAGAAACGTACAAACACAGAAGGCTATACCCCAAGTGTAGACGGAAGCGACAGCGTAGAAGGGACAGGAGATAAGCTGATTGGCGGAAGTGGAATTTTCGAGAATGATACCGTTTCAGCAGTGCATTTTACGAATACAGTAGATACTGGAAAGCTGTCCGTTGAAAAGATCGTAGAAGGTCTTGAACTGGATCAAAGAAAGGTGTTTACTTTTGAAGTGAAACTGACCGGAAAGAATCAGGCTCCTTTAGCCGGAACGTATCCGTACAGTATCACAACAGAAGGAACGGACGCTTTGGAAACTGGCACATTGGTTTTAGATGCCCAGGGCAAGGGAACAATAGAATTAACCCATGGCCAGACGGCAGTGGTTTCTGAGATTCCGGTTGATACGGTATATGAAGTAACGGAAACAAACGTAGAACAAAACCATTATCAGGTAAATGGGCAGAATAATAAGGGTACGATTGGACAAAAGGATCAGGAAGTTAAGGTTCGGTTTACAAATACCGTAAAAGAAGGTTCTCTGGAAATTAAGAAGACCGTTTCCGGAATCCAGCCAGAAAACGGCAGAAAATTCCCCTTCACCTTGAAGGTAGAAAATACTGCGGTGGATGGCAAGTATGGTGATGTAACATTTGTAAGTGGTATTGCTGAATTTGAATTAGCTGCTGATGAAATGGTAAGAGTAAACGGATTGCCAGATGGAGTCCACTATACCGTAGAGGAAGGTTCTCATGACGGCTACACCTCCATTTCTCCTGAGAATGCCTCTGGAATCATTGCGGGGGAAACGGTTATTACGGTAAGCTTTGTCAATGTAAAAGAAGAAGGTAAGCTGTCTATCCAAAAGACCGTAACTGGAGCGGCAGGCGATCGTAACAAAGACTTTGTCTTTCTTGTGAAACTGACCGGAAAAGATGGGACCTTGTTAAGCGGATCCTATCCATATACAGGAAGCGCTACAGAAGATGGGGCAATAGCGCCGCCGTCAGGAATCTTAACCTTAAATGACAGAGGAGAAGGCAGGATTACCTTAAAGCATGGGCAACAGATTACTATAAACGGATTGCCCGCGGGAGCAAATTACCAGGTAACGGAGGTTCTGGCCAACCAGGATGGATATGTGACCACCATAAACGGCGGGAACGGAAGGATTGAAAAAGACGGGGAAGCGACAGCTAAGTTTGTAAACCATAAACCGGAGGAAGAAAACCCGGATGAGCCAAACAATCCAACCGATCCAGAAAAGCCAACAAGCCCTACCGATCCGGAAGAGCCAACAAGCCCTACTGATCCAACACAGCCAACCACACCTCCTGACCGGCCAACAAACCCGAACCGTCCTACAGGCGGCGGAGGCGGTGGCGGTGGAAGAGATCGGGATCCTGAACCCGATACAACTCCGATTCCGCCAGAGGATGTGCCGTTAACAACAATTGATCCGGATCAGATTCCTCTTGCCATGATGCCGGAAGAAACTCCGGATGTGCTGTTGATTGACGATGAGGGTGTTCCTTTATTCGGTCTTCCAAGAACCAGCGACAGGAATGTTCCTGCAGGCGCATTGCTTGGGATGATGGTATTATCTTTGATGGCAGCCTGTGGAATCCACGTCAAGAAACGGAAAGAGGAAGAATAAAAATCGTTGATTTTTATGGAAGAACGCTGAATATTCAAAGTGGTGGCATCTAACCAAAAGATGGCGGCACAACAAAATGAAGCGTGAATAACAAATAAAGCCATGGCAAACTCCAGGTTGCAACACAAAACTATGGCAAAGGAAAGCAATTAAAAAGGAATAAAAAAGGAGCATCGGAAACGTTATAAAATCCGGAATATTTTATAACGGGCGATGCTCCTTTTTGATAGGAATACCTGCTATTGATTCTTCATTAATGGAATCCTTTCAGCATCTTTTTATGATTCCAACGATTTAAAAGATAAAAGTCTTTTGCTGTTCAAAAGCTGTCATGTATGCTATAATTTATTTTTAAAGAAAAATGGTTTGAGCAAGAACCAACTGTGTTAAAGAAAAAGGAGAATCTTATGGAAACGGATAAGAAAGTAACGGTTTTATGCTACAAGAAGTGTTCCACTTGCCAGAAAGCATTGAAATGGCTTGAACAGCAGGAAATCCAATATGAAACCAGGGAAATCAAGGAGCAAAATCCTACAAAAGAAGAATTAAAAGGCTGGTATCAGAAAAGCGGCCTGGCACTGAAGCGTTTTTTTAATACCAGCGGGAACCTTTATAAGGAGCTGTCCCTAAAGGATAAGCTTCCACAGATGACGGAAGAAGAGCAGTTGGAGATACTGGCTACTGACGGAATGCTGGTAAAAAGGCCGTTGGTAATAGCTGGGGATGTGATCTTAACTGGATTTAAAGAAGAGGAGTGGAAGGAAAAACTGGAAAGCTGGCAAGATCAGAATAAGATTTGATTTTTTCTCTGGATCTGCATATAATAACATTACCCTCCGAAGACAAGAGTATGTCCTATTGTCTTCGGAGGGCGCCGTATCTTGTCAAGAGAAGACAGCATCAATTCAGGGATGCCAAATGTGCCTGCCAGACTTTTATGTGTGGCAGTGGTTTGCGTCTGGGCGAATACAGGTTTCGTTTGGCTCTATTATTTATTATAATGAAGCGAATACCCGGCATTGTATGTGTCGGGCTGTTGCGTTGTACAAAACCGTACGAAAAAGGAGCAGATCATGTATTTAATTGCAGGATTGGGAAATCCCACAAAGGAATATGAGCAAACACGCCATAATGTAGGTTTTGATACCATTGATATTTTGGCGGATAAACATAGTATTACAGTAACGGAAAGAAAGCATAAAGCTTTGTGCGGCAAAGGGATGATTGGAAATGAGAAGGTGCTTTTAATGAAGCCCCAGACGTTTATGAATGTAAGCGGAGAGAGCCTTCGGGATGCGGCGGATTTCTATAAAATCGATCCGGCGCATATAATTATAATATATGATGATATTAACCTGGAAATAGGACAGCTTCGGATCCGGACAAAGGGAAGCGCTGGAGGCCATAACGGAGTAAAAAGTATTATTGCCCATCTTGGAAGCCAGGAGTTTCCCAGGATTAAAGTAGGGGTAGGGGCAAAACCGGACCGGATGGATTTGGCAGCTTATGTACTGAGCCGCTTTTCCCAGACCGAGCGTTCCGTAATGGAGGACGCGTTCCGGGATGCGGCTGACGCTGCAGAGATGATGCTAATAGACGGGGCAGCAGCGGCGATGAACCGGTATAATGGGAAAAAAGAATAGCGAAATAAGGAAAGAGCGTTTATGAAAACAGACACAAAAACAGTCATCCAATGTGAAAGGCACAGGATAAAGATTCTTACGCTACACTGGGTAAGGATAAAGGAAAAGGTGTATACCGGCAGACCCTGACACAAATCATTAAAAGCGGGACAATATTCCGCAGGGCAGGGCGATATTATATGTCTGTGTTTGTGGAAGAAAAGGAAACGGTAAAACCGGACCGGAATGGCTTTGGATTAGGCATCGACCTGGGGATAAAGAAACTTGCAGTCATCAGCAATGGTATTACAAAAAAGAATATAAACAAAACAGCAACCGTTAAAAAATTAGAAAAGAAATTAAAAAGGAACAGCGCAGTCTTTCGAGGAAATACGAAGGCTTAAAGAAGCGTTCAAAAAAGAAAGGAGATGCTACCAGACAAAATATCCAAAAACAAGTCTTAAAGGTACTAAAGCTTCATCAGAGAATCGATCATATCCGTACGGACGATATCAATAAAACGGTAAATGAGATCGTGAAAACCAAGCCGTCGTATGCTGCCGTTGAAGATTTGAATGTATCAGGAATGATGAAGAGCAGGCATCTCTCAAAGTCTGTGAAGACTTTCAACATCCCGATATGGGTATATTTGTCTATATTTTGAGTAGCAGGAAGAGTATGCAAAACCCCTTGTTGGAACTAAAGGAATATGAAGATTTGGCTCAAGCCATTTATAAAGGACAAGGCCCTGTTCAGGCAACTGGAACGCTGGATTCCCAGAAAGTACACCTGATGTATGAATTGGGGCGCGGCTATCCGTGGAAGCTGGTGGTTACGTATGATGAACTGCGGGCGAAAGAGATTTACGACGATTATCGGAATTTTACCAAGCAGGTATGGCTGTATCCGGCAAAGGACCTGCTTTTTTACGCTGCCGATATTCATGGAAATATGATGGCCAGGCAGAGAATCCAGGTACAAAAAGCGTTGATGGAAGAAATGGGCGGCGTGGTGATTACTACATTAGACGGCTTGATGGATCATCTCCTCCCGCCGGATCATCTTGCTTCCCATGTTATCTGGGTGGAAAACGGGCAAAAGCTTGATTTGGAAAAATTGAAAAAAGAACTGGTTGCATTAGGCTATGAGCGGACAGCCCAGGTAGACGGCATGGGGCAGTTTTCGATCCGGGGCGGGATTCTTGATATTTTCCCTCTGACAGAAGAATTCCCAGTAAGAATTGAAATGTGGGACGATGAGATAGATTCGATCCGAAGCTTTGATTTAGAAAGCCAGCGGTCATTAGAGCAATTGGAGGAGATTCGGATTTATCCGGCCCAAGAAGTCATTTTAAGCCATAACCAACTAGAAGAGGGGATCCGCCGCCTTAGGAAAGAAGCAGGTGACAGCGAAGCCATTTTCCGGAAAAACGGGAAGATTGAAGAAGGCCACAGGATTGTTACTGTTATTAAAGAGTTTACGGAAGGCTTGGAAGAAGAGTGGAAAATAGGAAATTTGGATGGATATATTGACTATTTTTGTGATGATACGGTGTCCTTTGCCCAATATTTTCCCACAAATAATACATTGATTTTTTTAGATGAACCTACCAGGCTTCAGGAAAAGGGCCAGGCTGTGGAATTGGAATTCCGAGAAAGCATGGGCCATCGTCTGGAAAAGGGATATCTGCTGGGCGGCCAGACGGGGCTTTTATATTCTGTGAAAGAAATCCTTGCTAAAGTGCAGACAAAACGAACTGTATATCTGACTGGTTTGGATCAACGCCTGTCTGGTCTGGCTGTAAACGAAAAGTTTGCGTTTACTGTAAAAAATGTAAATTCTTACCAAAATAGTTTTGACCTTTTAATTAAAGATCTAACCAGGTGGAAACGGGAAGGATATCGGGTGGTATTTTTAACGGCTTCCCGCACCAGGGCCAGCAGGTTGGCCAGCGATCTGAGGGACTATGAACTTCGGGCGTACTGTCCAGGCGGCATAGTGTCAGTTTCTGAGGAGGAGCCGGCAGGTTCTGACGGAAAAACTGAAAAGACCGGGGAAGAAAACAGAAAAAAGATAAGCTGTGAGCCGGGGGAAACCTTGCTGGATCCTGTGGTAAAGCCGGGGGAAATCCTGGTAACCTATGGAAATCTCCATAAGGGGTTCGAATACCCTATGCTAAAATTTGTGATTATTACGGAAGGCGATATTTTCGGCGTGGAAAGGAAGAAAAGAAAAAAGAAAAAGTCTTCCTATGAAGCGAAAAAAATTGCCAGCTTTTCGGAATTGGCAGTGGGTGATTACGTGGTGCATGAGGATCACGGGCTTGGTGTTTACCGTGGCATCGAAAAGATTGAGCGGGACGGGGTCATAAAGGACTATATGAAAGTAGAGTATGGAGATGGGGGAAATCTTTTTATCCCGGCTACCCGCTTAGACCGAATTCAAAAATACGCAGGCTCTGAAGCCAAGAAGCCAAAACTAAACAGGCTTGGCGGAACAGAATGGAAAAAAACAAAAACCAAGGTAAAAGGAGCTGTCCAACAGATAGCAAAGGAGCTGGTGGAACTTTACGCGGCTCGCCAGTCCGATACCGGCTTTCCCTATGGCCCGGATACAGTCTGGCAGCGGGAATTTGAAGAACTGTTCCCGTATGAGGAAACAGATGACCAGTTGGAGGCCATCGAGGCCACCAAAAGCGATATGGAAAGCAAGAAGATCATGGATCGGCTGGTATGCGGCGATGTGGGATATGGAAAGACGGAAATTGCGCTACGGGCTGCTTTTAAGGCGGTACAGGAAAGCAAACAGGTGGTTTACCTGGTGCCAACGACTATTTTAGCTCAACAACATTATAATACATTTATCCAGAGGATGAAGAACTTTCCTGTAAGGGTAGATATGCTGTCCCGGTTCCGCACGCCTGCCCAGCAGAAAAAAACCATTGAAGACTTAAAAAAGGGACTGGTGGATGTGGTGATCGGCACCCATCGGGTTCTTTCAAAGGATGTGCAGTTTAACGATCTGGGTCTTTTGGTCATTGATGAGGAACAGCGTTTTGGTGTCACCCATAAGGAAAAAATAAAAAAGCTGAAGGAAAGTGTGGATGTGCTTACGTTAACGGCCACACCCATTCCCCGAACCCTTCATATGAGCCTGGTAGGAATCCGGGATATGAGCGTTTTGGAGGAGCCTCCAGTCGATCGGATGCCCATCCAAACGTATGTAATGGAATACAACGAAGAGATGATTCGGGAAGCAATCAACCGGGAGCTGGCCAGAAACGGACAGGTCTATTATGTTTATAACCGAGTTCACGATATTGATGATTTGGCCGGGCGGATCCAGGCCCTGGTGCCAGAGGCAACGGTAGTATTTGCCCACGGGCAGATGAGCGAACGGCAGTTAGAGCGGATTATGGCAGATTTTATTAATGGGGAAATTGATGTATTGGTATCCACCACGATTATTGAAACCGGTCTGGATATCCCTAATGCCAACACAATGATTATCCACGACGCAGATCGGATGGGTCTGTCCCAACTTTATCAGCTCAGAGGGCGGGTAGGGCGCTCTAGCCGTACTTCTTATGCGTTTTTAATGTACAAAAGGGATAAAATCTTAAAGGAGGAAGCGGAAAAGCGGCTTCAGGCCATCCGGGAGTTTACAGAGCTTGGATCGGGAATTAAAATTGCAATGCGGGATTTGGAAATCCGTGGCGCTGGAAATGTACTGGGGGCGGAACAACATGGCCATATGGACGCGGTAGGATACGATTTATACTGTAAATTGTTAAAGCAGGCAGTGCTGGCCCTGAAGGGGAAAACCACGCAAGAGGAAGCGCTGGATTTTGAAACAGTAGTAGAATGCGATATCGATGCTTACATCCCCCCATACTACATTAAAAATGAATATTTGAAGTTAGATATTTATAAACGAATTTCAGCGATTGAAAGTGAAGAAGAAGAAATGGATATGCAGGACGAGCTGATAGACCGGTTTGGGGATCTGCCAAAGGCAGTTATGAACCTTCTTACAATTGCAAGTATTAAGGCAATGGCTCATCAGGTGTATATTACAGAAGTATTGATTAATCGTCAGGAATTCAGGCTGACAGTATTTCCAAAAGCCAGATTAAATCCGGAAGGTCTTACAAAACTGGTGCAGGAGGGGAAGGGGCAGATCAAGCTGACCGGAAATGAAACGCCGGTGCTTTCTTATCTGCACCGGGAGAAAAACCGGGACTGCTATCCGGTGATTGAAAAGGTAAAAGAAACACTGCGAAGCCTGCGGCCCTTTGCAAAAGGCGGAGCGTAACCCTTATGTCCCGCTTCGGAATTTATGAAGCTTCTGGCGGAGGCGGTGGTTTCAGCAAGGCATAACGCTATGCGCGCTGGCGTTGCAGAAAATGGGAAGGAAAATCAGAAACCGGTAAAGGATACTTTGCTTTTGTAACAAAGAATCCGGTAAAACGTGCCAGCAACCCGTTTTGCTGGATTCTGGTTTTCTGTTTCCATGGTAATAATGCATAGTTTTTCCATGAAAACCAGTCAGCTTTTCTGCTGTTTTTATTCGCCGAAATTGGGAAATTTTATTTGACTTTTTCATAAAAACGATATATAATGAATTTGTTAAAAAAATAACGTTAAAAAAATAACACTATTCGATTAACAAGTCGCTGGCAAAAGATTTTACCTGTAACAAGTGGATCCAGATACGGGATAGAATCTAAAAAGCGAACACCGTTTTGTTACAAGAAAACAATTAACCCAATAGAAACAAATTAAGGAGGAAAAAGAGATGGCAACCAAAACCAAGGAAACATTAGCAGTGCCGGAGCAGAATATCATTGATAATGTAGACGCGCTCCAGGCACGGATGAAGGAGATGCGAAAGGCGCAGGAGGTTTTTGCAACGTTTACTCAGGAACAGGTGGACAAAATCTTTTTTGCGGCAGCTATGGCAGCAAATAAAGCAAGGATCCCGTTAGCCAAAATGGCTGTAAAAGAAACCGGAATGGGTATTGTAGAAGATAAGGTTATTAAGAACCATTATGCTTCTGAGTATATCTATAACGCTTACCGGAACACCAAAACCTGTGGCATTATCGAAGAAGACAGTGCTTATGGCATTAAGAAGATCGCTGAACCTATCGGTCTTGTAGCAGCCGTTATTCCTACCACAAATCCCACATCTACCGCAATCTTTAAGGCATTGATTTGCTTAAAAACCAGAAACGCAATTATTTTCAGCCCACACCCCAGAGCAAAAAATTGTACCATTGAAGCAGCGAAAATCGTATTAGACGCAGCCGTTGCAGCAGGCGCGCCGAAAAACATCATTAGCTGGATCGATGTTCCGAGCCTGGAACTGACCAATGAAGTTATGCGGGATGCCGATATTATCCTGGCTACTGGCGGCCCTGGCATGGTAAAGGCAGCTTATTCTTCCGGAAAGCCGGCACTTGGCGTAGGCGCTGGAAATACCCCGGTTATTATTGATGATACGGCAAATATCCAGTTAGCGGTAAACTCAGTTATTCATTCAAAAACATTTGATAACGGTATGATTTGCGCTTCTGAGCAGTCTGTAACTGTAGTAGGCGATATTTATGATGCGGTTAAGAAGGAATTCCAGTACAGAGGATGCTACTTCTTGAAAGAAGATGAATTAGATAAGGTGCGCCATACCATCTTGATTAACGGCGCATTAAATGCTAAAATTGTAGGACAGTCAGCGTTTACTATCGCAAAGCTGGCAGGAGTAACCGTTCCGGAATCTACTAAGATTTTGATTGGTGAAGTAGAATCCGTAGATATTTCTGAGGAATTTGCCCATGAGAAGCTTTCTCCCGTACTGGCCATGTACCACACAAAGGATTTTGATGAGGCAATCGCAAAGGCAGAACGGCTGGTGGCAGACGGCGGTTACGGCCATACGGCATCCCTTTATATCCATCCGGCTCAGAAGGAAAAGATTTTAAAGCATGCACAGGCTATGAAGACTTGCCGTATTGTAATCAATACGCCTTCCTCTCACGGCGGAATCGGCGATCTTTACAACTTTAAACTGATGCCATCCTTAACTTTAGGATGCGGTTCTTGGGGCGGCAACTCCGTTTCTGAGAACGTAGGTGTAAAGCATCTGTTGAATATTAAGACCGTAGCAGAGAGGAGAGAAAATATGTTGTGGTTCAGAGCGCCGGAGAAGGTATACTTTAAGAAGGGCTGTATGCCAGTGGCATTGGATGAGTTAGGAACCGTGATGGGCAAGAAAAAATGCTTTATTGTTACGGACTCTTTCTTATATAAGAATGGCTATGTAAAGCCAATCGAGGATAAGTTGGATCAGATGGGAATCCAGCATACCTGCTTCTTCGAAGTTGCCCCGGATCCGAACCTGTCTTCCGCGGTTGCGGGCGCGGCAGCTATGCGGGCATTTGAACCGGACTGCATTATCGCGCTGGGCGGCGGTTCTGCTATGGATGCTGGCAAGATTATGTGGGTATTATATGAGCATCCAGAAGTAGATTTCTTAGACCTGGCGATGCGCTTTATGGATATCCGCAAGAGAGTTTACACCTTCCCCAAGATGGGCGAAAAGGCATACTTTGTAGCCATCCCCACTTCTTCTGGTACTGGATCGGAAGTAACTCCATTTGCTGTTATCACAGATGACCGGACCGGAACCAAGTATCCGTTAGCGGACTATGAACTGCTTCCTAACATGGCGATTGTAGATGCGGATAATATGATGAACCAGCCTAAGGGATTAACCAGTGCTTCCGGCGTGGATGTACTGACCCATGCGTTAGAGGCATATGCATCGATTATGGCTACGGATTATACAGACGGTTTAGCGTTAAAAGCCATGAAGAGCGTATTTGAGTATCTGCCCAGGGCTTATGAGAAGGGCGCGGAGGATCCGGTTGCAAGAGAGAAGATGGCGGACGCTTCCTGCCTGGCTGGTATGGCATTTGCCAATGCGTTCTTAGGGGTATGCCACTCTATGGCTCATAAGTTAGGCGCTTACCATCATTTGCCCCACGGCGTTGCAAATGCGCTGCTAATCTGTGAGGTGCTGCGCTTTAATGCAGAGGAAGTTCCGCCTAAGATGGGAACTTTCTCCCAGTACCAGTATCCTCATACCCTGTCCCGTTACGTAGAGTGTGCTAATTTCTGCGGCGTGTGCGGAAAGGATGATCAGGAAACCTTAGAGCTGTTTATCGCAAAGATTGAGGATCTGAAGGCAAAGGTAGGCATTAAGAAGTGTATTAAGGATTACGGCATTGACGAAACATACTTCTTAGACAACTTAGATCAGATGGTAGAGGATGCCTTTGACGATCAGTGTACAGGGGCAAACCCAAGATATCCGTTGATGAAAGAAATTAAGGAAATGTATTTAAGGGCTTACTACGGAAAATAAGATTTGCTGACAGAATCCGCAGATTATAACAGTATAGCCACAAAATTTTAAGGAGGAAAAGAAAGGCATGGAAGAAAATAAAAAAGTTATTTTCACAAGACCTCATAAGACCATTTATGCCACCGAGGATCAGATTATCAAAGTATTTGACAATCGTTATACCAAGGCAGAGGTTTTAAACGAGGCACGTAATGAGGCGCTGGTAGAAGAGAACACAGAATTAAATATCCCCACTTTGGTTTCCGTATCAGAAACTCCAGAAGGCTGGTGCTTAATCCGTGACAAGGTGGAAGGAAAGACCCTGGCTCAGTTAATGGAAGAAGAGCCAGAGAAGCTGCAGACTTATATGGAAATGTTTGTGGATCTGCAGTTAATCGTTCACAAGCAGAAGGTTCCTGCTATTAAACGGCTGCGCCATAAACTGATGGATCAGATTAATAGCTTAAAAGATTTAAACGCTACTGTCCGCTATGAACTTGCGGTTCGTCTGGAAAGTATGCCAAAGCACACCAAATTGTGCCATGGCGATTTTAACCCTTCCAACGTAATTGTAGATAAATACGGCAAGCTCTGGATCATTGACTGGGCACATGCGGCACAGGGCAACGCTTCTGCTGACGCGGCTATGACCTATCTGCTGTTTAGCCTGGAGAATCCAAATAAAGCGGAAATGTATATGAAGCTGTTCTGCGAAAAGAGCGATACCGCGCGCCAGTATGTAAGCCGGTGGCTTCCTATCGTAGCGGCTGCCCAGCTTACTAAGAAGAAAGAGAAGGAAAAAGAGTTCCTTCTCAGATGGATTGATGTGGCAGAGTATCAATAAAATGTTGTCCGCAATGGTGAAGAAAACGATATTGCGTCGTTAAAAATCCCGTGTGCCTGTCCTGGCTTAAAAGGGACCCAGGATAAACATAAACGATCGCTAGAAGTTTTGGCGGTAAAAATCAACCAACCTATAACTAAATAATGTCCCTGAAAACAAAGGGGCTGCTGTAAAACGGCGGTATTAAGTCCTATTTCGTACAGATAAAGTTGAACACTTCTGGCAGATATGGGAAGACCGGAACTTTCAGCAGCCCTTTTTGTTTATGATAAATGTGGGCAAAAGGTATTGAGTTTAGAAATATATATGGTAAAATAAAGAAGTAAAAATAAATACAGGGGATTGCCTGAGAAAAGAGGGAAAAATGCAAAGACCATTGAGAAAAGCAGCCGTTTTGGCAGCAGCAGTACTTTTGGGGGGGGTAATAACTCCAACAATAACAGCAAATGCGGCACAGTGGAGAAATGACGCAAGAGGATGGTGGATCGAAAATGATGATGGTTCCTACCTGGTAAACCAGTGGTATCAGTCGCCTTCTAGCGGATTATGGTACTATATGGGGTCTGACGGATATATGCTAACGAATACGATGACGCCGGATGGCTGCTATGTGGATGCAAACGGCGTATGGAATCCGGCAACAAACCAGGGTACTCAGCAGACTGCCGGGGCAGTGAAGGATGTGGCGGCCATCCGGAAGGCGGCAGAGGCTTATAATGATTGGTATAACTCTTCGAATATGACAATAACAGACAGTTTTGTTTTTTATGATATAGACAGCGACGGGATGCCGGAATGCATCGCAACGAACGGAAATTATTGGATCGTTGCAACGCAACGCGGGGGAAATGTTACCACTTCCCAGTTAGTTCGTTATTCCCAGCCCTATTATGTTCCGGGCGGGAATGTGCTGTGTAAACATAGTAGTTCCAACAATGGCGAAAACAGGGAGTTTTTCGAAATTAATGATAAGGGTAGATTTATCATTTTAGGGAGTAGTGAAAGAATTGGTGGCACCTACCGCACTCCTTCACGCAGTAGTACCTCAAAAGCCATCTATGATGATTATAACAACAGTTTTGGCCAGTTAGTGGAAATCTCCATTGAATATGAGGATACATATCGAAGTATTGACGCAGCCTGTGAGGCTTATCTAGCATACTAGATTGAATAAGTGATAAAAGTCCGCAGGCTCTTTTACATAATGGAAATGGGTTGCTGTATTACGGATTCCCATCCGTGCGGCAGCCCTTTTTTATTGCCAAGTATCCATCCAATACAGGTCAGCGATAGGTTTTTTCGGATTTTTGCTATTCGATTCCGGTTTGGCGTTCAATTAAGATACGCTTTCTAATCCATGAATTCTCCCTATATGAATTGACTTTATTGGAATAAATCGGTACAATAGACAGGGAATGGATCTGGCCATGAAATAGCCGGGCAATTGTAAAATAACAGCAAAATACAAACAAATGATAGATTAATAGGGGGACACGTATGGGCAGAAGAGGGATTTATACACAAAGGTTCTTATTTAAAAATGTTTTTGCTGCCGTAGGCGTTATATTTACGCTGGTAGGCGTTATATTTGTGGGAGTGGCGGCGGGGTTATTTATCAGTACGGCTAATTTTTTAAAACAAGCCGTTCCCATAGAGGGGGAGATCCGGTCGATTACCCAGGACAATGTAATCATTTCTTATGAGATTGACGGGGAATATTTTGAAAACCCCTTAGGGTTTTACAGCAGTGGGATGAAACGAGGCGATTCCATCACTGTTTACTGCGATCCTGACCAACCAGAGCGGATCCGGTCAGGCTCTACCCAACTGTTAAGCGTAATTTTCGGAATTGCGGGAATTCTCCTTTTAATTGTAGGAATTTCCCTGATTGTTTATTGCCTGCTTAAAAAGTCCAAAGAGGCCAAGTTAAAAGTTAGCGGGATGCGGCTGGATGCCCAGATTATTGGGGTCAGCGTGGATCGGAAGATTTCCAGCAACTATCAGCACCCCTATATCCTGGAATGCCAGTATCAGTCGCCTGAGGGACGTGTATATTTTTTCCACAGCGGCCCCATTTGGTACGATCCTACCAACCTTCTTACGGATACCCATGTGCCGGTATATGTGGAGCGGGATAATTTTAAATCTTACTATGTAGACGCTTCTCAGGTACTTCCTAAGGGGCGGGTATGAAGCCGCTGTAAGCGGAAACAGGTAAAATTTAAGTTGTAGAGTTGGCAATCGTCTATTATAATATTAGTATTTAGCTGCGGCGCCTGGAACATGCACAAATAATTATTCCGATTATCTTGTGTTCCGGAGCATGTTAAATATTAAATTCTGTACAAAATCTGGGGTGAATAACCAGAAATATTCAAGAAAAAAGAAGATACCAGAGGAGAACAGGCAGAATGGCAAACTTTTTGGAAATTTTGCAAAAACTGAATATTTCAAAACAGACTATCATTATGGTGTTGATTTTTGTGATTGCGTTTACGCTGTCATTATCAATCCGCCTGATTTTGAAACAGAAAAAAGTAAAAGAAGAAAAGCAGCAGGCAGTCCGTAGGATGCGGGAGGAAGCCCTGGATCGGGTATTGGCAAACCCATTAGAGGAGAAAAAGGCAGTATCCTTTGAAAAAAAACGAAGGCCTTTCCAGGTAGAGTATTCCAAGGATCAGAATAATATGGCAAGTACGCAGCCTATGGATAATGATATGTACCAGCTTACAGAAATTACAGAACTGTCCCAGCGGAAATATATGTTCCGATGCCAGGAACCAGTACAGATCGGGAACCAGTTTGGCAATGTGGTAATTCTTCCCCGTGATGTGGAGGCAAATCAAGTGTATTGCCAGATTTTCTACTATAAAAAAGAAAATTATTTACGGAGCAATGGAATGATTGAGATTTCCCTGCGCAGGAAGGGGAAGGTAGTAATTGTAAACCAGAATGGATTAAAGCTCCGCTCCGGGGACTGCTTTATGGTTGGAAAAACCGCATACCAAATTGAATTTTTGTAAATTACAAGGGGGATAAGGCTATGAGTGTCGTACTATCTGTGTACAGCCAGAGCGCTTATAAAGAATTTGTACTTCCGGCAATTCACAACGCAGAAACCGTATTAGTGATTGACCGAAAGATATTCCATCTTCAAGATGATTTGGAGATTCGCTTGGAGATGGTGGATCAGAAGTGGGCGTTTTTGCCCTGCCGCAACTGCAAGATCCGGGGGCCGCAAGGGGATGGCAGGCTGAGGGATCAGGCCAATTACCGGTTAGAATCCTTCCGAGGTGAGCTTTTATCAATTATTGTCCAGATGAAGCCAACCTCATTTTATAATTATTCAAAATTTGAATTTTTGGCAGAAAAGCAGATTGTGATAGGAAGCAGTATGGAATCGGATATTTTGTATTCCTATCAGTATTCTGGCAACCAGTATATTTCCAAGCAGCATGCTATCATAAGCCGGGCCAGGGACGGGGTGGTGCTGGAAGATACCAGCAAGAACGGCGTGTTTATCAATGATGTGCGTGTCAGAGGAAGCAGGCGGCTGGAATTCGGCGATAATATCCATATCTGGGGAATGGATGTGGTGTTTTTAGAGAACATCCTTGCTATCCGCCAGGGAAGCAATGTAAAGGTAAATAACAAAAAGCTTCGTCTGTGGGGCGGACAGTTGGCTCCCATATCCGAGAAAAAGCAGGCTACCCTCCGCCAGGTTTACCACCGGGCGCCCAGAAGCCTGGAAGTTTTGGAAACGGAGCCAGTGGAAATTGAGGCGCCCCCTGCTCCCAGGGAGCAAGGGGATATGCCGCTTATGATGGCAATTGGCCCTGCCATGACCATGGCCATCCCGATGCTGATGAGCAGCGGAATCGCCATTATTGGGGCCAGATCCTCCGGCGCCCATGCAAGTACCTTTATGTATACTGGTATTATTACTTCTCTTTGTTCTGCCTTAATCGGCGTAGGCTGGGCCTTAAATAATATCCGCTATGGAAAAGATAAGGCAAAAAAGGAAGAAAACCACAGGTTTGAGGCTTATGGGGAGTATTTAATCAAGTGTGCGGATGAAATTAAGCAAAAATATGAAAATAACATTCAAAGCATGCTGCGGATGTACCCTTCAGCAGAAGACTGCATTTCAAAAGAGATGCAGGATTCCAATAAAATGTGGGGGCGCAACAGCACGCACCAGGATTTCCTGCTGCACCGGTTGGGGATTGGGGATATGCCGTTCCAGGTTTCCATCCAGATTCCAAAAGAAAAATTTACCTTGATTAACGATTCCCTGGCGGATAAGCCGAAATTCATTAAAGAAAGCTACAGCATGCTTCATCAAGTTCCCATCTGCCTGGATTTGCTAAAGGAACGGGTAGTGGGCGTGGTAGGCGGGCCGGATAAGATAGGGGCGTATCAGGTGGTATATGGCCTTGCCGCCCAGATTGCGGCTCACAACTGCTATACGGATGTGAAGATGGCCTTTGTATTCCAGGAGGATCAGGGAGAAAATGAAAGCCGCTGGAAATTTGCCCGTTGGCTCCCCCATGTGTGGTCTCCGGATAAAAAGGTGCGGTATGTGGCAGGCAATAAAAACGAAGCCACGGATGTATTTTATGAACTGACTAAAGTGCTGCGTTTCAGAAGCGAAGAAGTCCGGCCTTCATCTGAAAAAGACAAGATCTACAAGCCCCATTACGTATTGTTTGTGGAAGAACTGTCCTTTTTAGAAGGGGAGCTAATCGCCAAGTATATCTTTGACAAGGAACGTTCCTTTGGCCTGACCGTGGTTCTGATGGCGGAAAGCCATGAGAATTTGCCAAATGCCTGTGAATGCATAATCCAAAATGATTCCGAGTTTAAGGGCAAATATCACACCATCACAGGCGAGCGGACAGAGGTTGCCTTTGACGCCATGAACCAGCAGGGTCTGGAAGCTATGGCAAGGCGGCTTTCCAATCTGGAAGTAAATGAAACAGAGGTAGGCGGCGATGTGCCAAACGCCATTACCTTCTTTGACATGTATAACGTTTCTAAGCTCAGCGATTTCCATGTGGAAGAACGGTGGAAAAAGAACCGGACCTACGATAATATGAAAGCGCTGGTAGGCCAAAGGGCGGGAGGCGTTCCCTGCTATCTGGATGTCCATGAAAAATATCATGGCCCCCATGGCCTGGTTGCGGGAACCACAGGTTCCGGTAAGTCAGAAACCCTGCAGACGTATATGCTTTCTCTGGCGTTAAACTTTAGCCCAGATGATATTGGATTCTTTATCATAGACTACAAGGGCGGCGGCATGGCAAATCTGTTTAACGGCCTGCCCCATATCCTGGGACAGATTTCTAACTTGTCTGGAAACCAGGTGCGCCGTGCCATGGTTTCCATAAAAAGTGAGAATAAGAGAAGGCAGAGGGTTTTTAACGAACATGGAGTAAATAATATTAACGCCTATACCATGCTGTATAAAAACGGGGAGGCTGCCCAGCCGGTTCCCCATATGTTTATTATCATTGACGAATTTGCGGAGCTGAAGCGGGAAGAAGGCGACTTTATGAAGGAGCTGATCAGTGTGGCCCAAGTTGGACGAAGCTTAGGGGTACACCTGATCCTGGCCACACAAAAGCCCAGCGGTACGGTTGATGATAATATCTGGAGTAACTCCAAGTTCCGGCTCTGCCTCAGGGTGCAGGATCGGCAGGACAGTGTGGACATGCTCCGCAAGCCGGATGCCGCTTATTTAACCCAGGCCGGGCGCTGCTACCTACAGGTGGGCAATGATGAATTATACGAATTGTTCCAGTCTGGCTGGAGCGGCGCGGTCTATGATGAGGATGAGGAAAGCAGCCGTCAGGTTTTGGCAATGATGCTTGCCGATACAGGAAAAGCGGCGCTGGTAGGCGGCCATGTAAAACGGAGGCAGAAGGAAAAAGCAAAACTAAAGTGGCTGAACCAGCTTTGCTCTTACCTGGAAGAAAGCTTAAACGAGTGGAACCTGAACGCGGAAAACTATATGAGTATGGATCAGGACAGACAGGAGTTTTTGGAAGAAAATATGTTTGACCTGATGGCAGAGGATGGGGTTGACTTCCCGCAAAACGATTATAATAGCCGGGCCCTGCAGAATGTAATCTGTCTGTATGATGAAGTAAGGGAAAAGGGCGTACAGGAACAAAAGCAAATTTGCGCCAGGATTTTAAAAGAGTCAGAAGAACAGGGGCTTAAACTTCCGGAAGTAAAGGATTTGTCCCAGTTGGACGCGGTAGTCAAGTACTTGGCCGAAGTGGCGGAACGGGAAGGCTACCAAAAGCCTCAACAACTTTGGCTTCCAGTTTTGCCGGCCCAGCTTGTGCTGGATCAGTTGGCTGGTTACACAGACTTGCTGTTTGACGGGGAAAATTGGCCTCAGTATCCGGAGAAGTGGGAGGTTAAGACCTTGATTGGCCTTTGCGATAATCCTACCCAGCAGTCCCAGATCCCGCTGGCGCTGAACTTTACGGAAGATGGCCATCACGCGGTGTGCGGTATATCCATGAGCGGAAAAAGTACGCTGCTTCAATCCATTGTTTACAGCCTGATGCACAAATATTCTCCGGATTACATAAATTTCTACATGCTGGATTTCTCAAGCCGGATGCTGGGGGTATTTGAAGGAGAAGCTCATGTAGGCGGCGTGCTGTATGAAAGTGATTTAGATACCATAGGAAAGCTGTTCCATATGCTGGATAATATGGTAAAAGAAAGAAAGCAATTGTTTAGGGGCGGTAATTACAGCCAATATGTTATGACCCACGGCGTTACCTGCCCGGTTGTTTTGATAGTAATTGATAATATTGCCGGGTTCCGTGAGAAGACGGAATTCCAGTACGATGATACGCTGATGCAGCTTTCCAGGGAATGCGCTGCTTATGGTATTTATCTGCTGATTTCCGGCGCCGGGTTTAATACCACAGAAATTCCCAACCGTTTAAGGGATAATATCCACCGGGTAATCTGTATGGAAATGCTTGACCGCTTCCAGTACGGCGACTGCCTGAATATGATGCAGCTTCCGGTCATTCCGGAACCAGGCATCCATGGAAGAGGTTTGGCTGTGGTAAATGGAGAACCGCTGGAATTCCAGGCGGCAATTCCCTTTATTACGGCGGACGACTATAAGCGTGGAGAAGAGATTCAAAAAGGGTGCGAACGCTTAAACCAGTGCTGGCAGGGGAAGCGCGCGCGGCAGATCCCAAGAATTCCGGAGAAGCCGTTGTGGTCCGACTTTGCAGGCCTGGAGGAAGTGCAGGCAGCCGCAAAAGAAAGCCGGAACCTTCCTGTGGGCTACGATATGGAAACCGCCCAAATTTACTCGGTGGATCTGGCGAGAAATTACTGTTACCTGATTTCCGGAAAAGGGCGTACCGGAAAGACCAATTTCCTGAAAGTATTAATGTGCGGTGCCAAGCTAAAGGAAGCCAATTTAGTTGTGGTAGAGATAGGCGGGCAGGAGCTTGCCAAACTGACAGGAGATTTAGGAGCAGAGCATATCGGCAGCTACGAAGCCTACAAAGAGTTCCTTCAAAAATTTGTGCCTGTTTTCCAGGCAAGGAACCGCGTCAAGAAACAGTGTATCGGGGCGGGGATGGAAGAACAGGATATTTACAGCCGGATGCAGGAGGAAACGCCATACTTTATCTTTATTGCCGATTTAGTGGCATTTACGGCTGCCCTCCACAGTGTACAGGGCGTGCAGGATAATCTGTGCGGGGCGATGGCAAACCTGTTTGAGAAAGGATTCCTCCATAATATTTATTTCTTCGCCTGCATGAACCAGGATCAGAGAATGGATGTTATGGGGAAAGACGTTTATGAGAAGTTTATCCGTTCTAAGGCAGGTATCCACTTAGGCGGAAATGTATCAGCCCAAAGGCTCTTTGACTTTAATGGAATGCCGTTTTCGGAGCAGGCGGCAGCGGAAAAACCAGGCGTAGGAGCCGTTCCGCCTACGGATAATGAACCTTACCATAAAGTTATGATTCCATTGGTGAAAGGGCAGCAGGCAGTATGATTACGTTTTTATCATTTGCTTCGGAGAAAAAAGAAAGTGATTTGATTAAAAGCCAGCTTCGGATCCAGGCGGCGAAATGGACAGAGGAAGCCTGGGACTACGAAATGTTTGAGAAACCAGAAGCGCTGGAAGAATATTTGGCAGGGGGGCCATTAATCGATTTGGTAAGCTGGGACGTTACGGTTTCTGGCTCTGTGGAAAGGCTGGAACGGATGCGCAAACACTATCGCCAGGCGTTTTTGATGGTGGTGGCGGACAGCAAGATTTCCCCTATGGCCTATTTAAAGCCGGGAATCCTTCCATCTGCCCTGGTGCTCAAGCCACTGGCAAAGGAAAATGTGAATCAGGTCATTGGAGAGCTGATGGAAGTTTTTTCGGAACAGTTTGAGAAGAAGGAACTGCCGGAAATGTTTGTAATTGAATCACGGGAAGGGAAACAGTATTTTCCTCTGCAGCAAATTTACTATGTGGAGGCCAGGGAAAAAAAGGTTTATATCCGGACGAAGCAGGAAGAATACGGGTTTTATGAAACCATAGAAAATATGGAAAAGCGGCTTCCCGGTTTCTTCTGCCGATGCCACAGAAGCTATATTATTAATATGCGGAAGGTGGCGGCAGTGAAGGCATCCTTAAATTTGGTTGAGCTGCAGGATGATATCCAGGTGCCCTTGTCAAGAAGCTATAAAAAAGCCATAAAGGAATACCATAAAAATGCGGGATCAAATTGAAAAGGCATATTTTTTCAGCAAGAAGGAGTTTTTGCTCCTTCTTGGAATTGCCGGAATACAGGAGATTTATAGTTTCCGAATGCCAGAGAGCCAAGAGGTGACCAGCGAGGAGCTGATTTATTCATTGTATCAGCTTATAAAGAAAGGCCTGATCCAGATGGAAGAAGGCGTCCTTAAGCTGCCTCAGGAGCTTGCGTCCCTGATGGAAACGTTCCGGGAGGAGGGGCAGGTATTATCAGCAATCCCAGGAAGGGCAAACAGCCAGTTGATTTTTTATTTTGCGTCTCATGGAATTAGTGTGGTGGAAGCTTGTCCGGATAAAGGCGGTTTGCGGGTAGGCCTGGTTTCTGCCGGGGATGTATGGGAGCGGCTGACAGGGGAGGAAACCATGGATCGGCCCTTGTTAGAAACAGAAGAAGAGGGTCTGTCTTTGGAGCAATACAGCGAAGGGATAACAACTGAACGGGAATCTATGGAAAAACTTCCGTTACCATCCCTAACAGAGCCTCTTTTATCCTGTATGGATCAGAAGCCGGTAACGGCGGCATGGGAGTTGTTTGATTTAAAGGAGAGAAACGTCCTGGAACGGATTTTATTTTTAAAGGGAACCATCCATTCTTGGATTCTTAAGCAGGAGGGACAGGAGCGGCTTGTAATGCCTGACAGCAAAGAGGTGCGGGAAAAGCTGCGGCAACAGTTGATTAGCGGGAGGATAACAGAATGATTATGGTGGATGTAACAGTTCCGTCTATTGGCAGGCAGTATAATTTTAGTTTGGAAGAGCAGGCCTCCATTTCCATGCTGATTGCGGAGATTACAGAGGTAATTTGCCAGAAGGAATGCTGTCAGCTTGCGGGAAGCGTGGACAGGCTGAATTTGTGCAGTTATGAACAAAAGAAAATACTTTCCCCGGAAGGAACGCTAAGCCAGTACGGGATTACAAACGGAAACAGGCTGCTGCTGGTCTAACGTGGGTTATAACTGTGCTTTTTGCCTGAAACCGATTCATTTGCAATCGTTTCAGGCGGGAAATGGAACGGAAATTGGTTGTTCGTCAGCAAATTCGTGCCGTTTATCAGATTTTTAACTTTTTTGGAGAGAGTATGGTATGATTAGGTCACAAGGCAAGGAGATGAGATAAATTGTTTGAAGCAAGTTTAATTCCAATGGCTGAGGCAGCAGAGGATTTAAGGAAAATTTCCAAAGAGTTAGGCGCCTGCCTGTCAGACACCTATGGGCCGTCGGGATTTTTACAGGAGCTGTCTTACATGGAAAACCCTCTGCGCCGGATTAAGAAGATGCAGCAAAAGCTGGACGAGAAGACGGCTCAGGCGTTGCAGATGCGGATGACGCTGGAAAAGATTTGCCAGCAGTATCAGCATAGCGAACACGACATCATGGATTACTGTGAGGAAGCGGCCATAGTGGCAAAGCGCAGAGAGCAGATTGCTTTTTCTCAGGTAGGCTGGGTATCAAATAGGATAACGGCTTTGATTTCATAGGAAATAACAACAAAGGGGGTGGAAACGTTGGCGATTAGTGAAATTGAGATGAATACATCCACATTAGCAGGTGATATCGAAAGCCTGGAAGGTCTGGTAACGAATTTACGGAACCAGATGAAGAAAATGTTTCAGTCAGTAGAAGAGCTGGATCGAATGTGGGATGGACCCGCAAATGCGGCATTTAACCAACAGTTCCAGGCAGATTACAAAACCTGCGAGGAAATGTGCCAGACGCTAACCGATTTAATTGGCAGCCTGCGCCACGCGGGAGAAGAATACGATAAATGCGAGCAGAATATCGATTCCATGATTCGCTCGATTCCGATATAAGGGGGGGATGAAGATGGCGATGGATGGTTCCGGGGTAGAGATTAAGGTCCAGCCGGATGTACTGAATGCCAAGGCACAGGAGGTATCGACCGCGATTACTCAGATGGAGCAGTTGTTCGATACGGTGCAGACTACAGTAGGCCGGACAAAATACTACTGGATAGGGGAAGCCGGAGAGCTTCACAGAAGGATGTTCGAAGAGCAGAAGGACGATGTGGAAACTTTGTTGAAACGGCTGAAAGAGCATCCGGTGGATCTACAGAAGATAGCCAAGACCTATATTGACACCGAACAGCAGCAGACAGAGGCTTCCGGCCAGATGTCCAGTAATTTAATTGATTAGGAGGCGTTCAATATGAGCAGCAGGTCAGAGATTCGATTTAATTTCAGGCAGGCTCTGGCTCAGGCCAGTGAGCTGGATGGCGTGGCAGACCGCTTAGAGCGGCTGGCGGACAAAACCATGGAAGGTTCTATGCAGACGTTGTCCGGGGCCTGGAAAGGACAGAATGCAACGGCATTTTTAAGGAAAGAAGATACCTTAAAAAAGGATATCCGGAAGACGGCAACAGAAATCCATAATGTTGCGGATGATATCCGAAGGATTGCCAAACGGATATACGATGCGGAAATGGAAGCTCTCCGCATTGCCACAGAACGGAAGTCATAACCGTTTTACAAAAAATTGATAGAATTATTATTATAATAAATATTATTTCCAAGGAGGATAAAAAACTATGGCATCAACATTAAGAGTAACCCCAAGTGAGTTAAGGAAGAAAGCAGAGGAGCTGCGGGCACTGAATTCCAAGTTTAAAAATGAGGTTGAAGGCTTAAACGACAGCGAAACGACTTTGGCAAATATGTGGGAAGGCGATGCCCAGAAAGCATTCCACAGCCAGTTCCAGTCAGACCGAGAGAAGTTTAACGTATTCTATAATGGGATTGAACAGTATGTTCAGCGTTTAAATGATGCGGCTAATGCTTACGATAAGGCTGAGTCAGAGAACGTTTCTACGGCACAGACTAGGAAGGCATAATCAGTAACATGGCCAAATGGCATAAAAAGGCTGAAACAGCAGCCATTCGATAAGGGATAAACGTACTTAAAAATCAATAAAACAGAACAATAACAGAATCTATATGAAATAATTTGAAAAGAAAAAGGAGATAAATTATGGAAGGCCAATTAAGAGTAACCCCACAGGATCTGATCAATACTTCAACTGATTTTAGTTCAAGAGGACAAACCGTTAATTCATTAACCCAGGAGATGTTATCCTTAGTATCCGGTTTAAGCGGCGGATGGGAAGGCGATGCGGCAGGCGCATATACAAAGCAGTTCTCCGCGTTATCTGGTGATATTACTCAGATTAACAATAAGATCAAAGAGCATGTAGAAGATCTTCAGGAGATGGCAAAGAGATACCAGTCCGCAGAAGATACCAATACGGAAGCGAACGCAGCAATGTCTTCCAACTTAATTGATTAATTGTTTCAAATATCAAAAGAAAAGCAGGCTTTGCGCCAGGTATCTGGTGCAAAGCCTTAAACGGGTTGGTTCAGGAATATTCTTTCGCCGGATTGTCGGGCGGATATTCTGAAAACACTTGAAAAAGGACAGGCAGGATGGAAGTAATGAGGAGAAACGGGAAAAATTGGAAAAAACTTCTGGTTTTTATTTCTGTATTGCTGCACATTATGGTGGGAACTGCCGCAGCGGCAGAACCAGGAGCGATTGTTGGCTCAGGTATAGATGGAGAACAGATTGTTTTGTATGTTCAGGGAGCAGGCACGGCAGAAGAAGTCCAGTGCCAGGTAGGTACAACCCTTTGCCCGGATATTGCAATCGGATTAATGACAGAGCAGGAAGTGCCGGTGAAAACATTACTGCTGATTGATAATTCTTTGTCGGTGCAGCAGAAGTACCGGCCTATGATAAATGAGATTATGAATAATCTGGCTGCAAACCGTATTCCGGGAGAGCAGATTACGGTTGCGACCTTTTCGGATAAAATTACATATTTACTGGAGGGCAGCAGCGATTATGCCCAGCTAAAGCAGGTAATTGACAGCATTACCTACCAAGATCAGGAAACTTATCTTACAGACGTACTGTATGAAGTGCTATCTGCCTGGAATCAGGACGGGGATCCTACCTTAAAACGGATTGTAATCGTATCTGACGGCGTGGATAATAAAGCCATCGGGTATACAAAAGAAGAATTATATGATCTATTAAGGAAGCACCCATATCCGATTTACACTATTGGCTGTACTTCCAGCGGTGACAGCGATGCTTTAAAAAATATGTTTGCCCTTTCAAGGATGACCCAGTCGGAATCCTGGCTGTTAGATGAGGTAACAGATCCTATGGCCATCGCAAACGGGGTAGCCCAGGGGAACCTGTTGTGGCGGATCACTGTATCCCTTCCCCCGGAGCTATGTGACGGTACGGAAAAGGCTATTAAGTTAAGCATTACGGCAGATGGGCAGATGCTGGAGGGAACCGCAGCCATAGGAATGCCTTTTAGTACCATACAGCCTACTGAGCCGGAAACGGAAACTGTACAGGAAACAGAAACCATAAAGGAAACAGAAGAAGAAACCGAACCGGAGGAACAGGAGCCAGAGGAGGATACACAAAAAAAGAAAATCGTTATGTATCTGATTTTCGGAGGCTTCGGCCTTTTGATTATCGGGGCTGTGATTATCCTGATTGTTCGGCTGACAGGCAAAAATAAAAAGAACAATGAATTTGAGATGGCGCCAGACAATGCCTACCATGACGTAAGCGCGCTTCAGGGGTTTGCCGGCAGCGCGGTAAAACCAGCTGGCAATATGGGGCTGGCAGGGAGAGAAGCCAATAATAACACGGCCATGGTATGGGGCGATTCCCAAAGAACGTATATGCTGGTACTTACCGATTTAAATAACCCGGTTCGGACATTTGAGGCTCCTTTGCGCACCTCAGTAGTGATTGGACGCAGCCGAAGCGGCGGATGCCAGATTATTTTGGATTACGATCGATCCGTATCCCATAAACACTGTCAGATCCAGGTAGTAAACGGGCAAATCCGGGTAACGGATCTTGGTTCCCGGAACGGAACGCTGGTAAACGGGAAACGGGTGATACAGGAGGCTGTGTTAAACAGCGGAAGCATATTAACTCTTGGAAATCTGAAAATGAAAGTTGAATTGCGTTGATGAGATTATTATGTGATGGATTTAGCGAAACAGGGATGCGGCGGACAATAAACCAGGACGCTGTGGGGATGTTTTTTAAAGATGACTGCGGTCTTTTTCTGGTATCAGACGGGATGGGAGGCCATTCAGAAGGAGAGCGTGCCAGCCAGGAAATACAAAAAGCCTGCCAAAACTGGTGGGATGGCCGTTTACAGGAGGAGGGCGGGGCAGGCTTTTCGGAAACCGTAAGCCAGCTAAAGGAACTTCTTGCCCAGGCAAACAGAACCATATGGGACGAAACCAGCCAGGAGGAAATCTGCGGGGCCACGGTAGTCCTTCTATGGATCCAACAACAATCTTACGCATTGCTTTGGGCAGGCGACAGCCGTTGTTATCTGGCGCAACATAAGCTTTTGGGAACCCAGATCCGGCAGCTTACTATAGATGACGTGTGGGAAAACCAGCCAGAATTATCCCAGCAGTATTCAAAGGACGAGATTTTAAGCCATCCAAACAGGGGAAAACTGGTGCGGGCGGCAGGCGTCCATAAGAATTTTACCTGTACCGTTCAGACCGGGGCGCAGGATAAGGGAATGCTGTTTGCGCTGGTAAGCGACGGGGTTTATAAATATATGGAACCAGAAAAATTAAGGGCTGTTTTGAAACAGGCTGTGAGAGGGGAGGATTTTACAAGACCGTTGCGGGAAATCCGGGATAGGGTTTATGAAAACCAGGCGCCGGATAATCTGTCCTGCATTCTGGTTAAGGCTGTAGAATAAAGGTGGTTATTCATTCCCGAAAACATGCAATTGGTCAGGTTTTGCCGGGATAGAATGGAGGATATGCTATAATCAGGATAACAAATGAAAGAAATGGAAAGAGTGAGCGAGTATGGATGAGTTTAAAGTAAAATTAGACCAGATGAAAAGTTCCGCTAATGATAACAAACAGATGGCCAGAGAATTATCAAGCATCCGCAATGAACTCTATAGCGTAAAAAGGCGGCTGAGCTTTCGGATCAGCCAGAGGGAGCGGATTGACAGGCGTTTGACCATGCAGGGAGAAAACCTGGAAATAGAAAAAAAGAAAATGGATCAAATTACGTCTGCGTTAACGGATATTACGAGCCTGTATGAAAAAACGGAAATGGAACTGTGCGGGCAGAAAGCGCCAAATGGGGTGCAATCGGCTGTAGATTGGTTAAAAGATTTATTTGATTGGTCGATACCATGGCCAGGAGGGAACAAGATTGAGGAATTATTAAAAAACTCTCCTTTAATAATTCCATCTTTTTTGCCTTTTGTGGTAAAGCCCTGGATTCCAGTGTTTGTTACTGTGGGAAATCCGCCCTTGCTTCCATATATCATTATTTCTTCTTTTTTTCCGAATGATTTGGGAGATGCTACGATTCCAGTAATTTTAACTGGTTTATCCACCTTACAAAACGGAAACGGGAGCAAAATTGTACCTTGGAAAACGGAATGGAAAAGCGAATCGGATCAGAATAAGGAAATAACTTCCGGTACAGTAGAATCCATAATATCAAAAGCTATTAAGGATGCGGCAAAATCTGAAGATGGAGGCAAAATCAATAACCTGCTAAAAAAGGCCACTGACAAATATGATAAGATATCGGACAAGGTTGATAAGTTCTCTGAGGATCATACGAAAACCCTGGGACAGAAGAAAACTGTATATGATACGGAAACGAAAAGCTGGAAGACGGTGGATGAGAGTGATGAAGCGGCAGGAAAAGCCTTTGATGATGAATTAGAGGCCAGCAAGATGGGCACTGACGTGAAAGCAACCATATTTTCAGCAGGAGGGTCAGCGGCTGTTCTGTCAGGGGAAGCATCCACAAAGGGAAAATACGGTTCCGCTTCCGCTAAGGCAAGCTTCGGTGAGAGAGAGGCTCATGCTGAAGGGTATGCCGGGCTGTTCCAGTCAGACCCTACTACCGGAGAGCTTCAGTTTAGGCCGGGCATCGGTGTAAGCGCCGGAGCCAGCGCAACCGCATTTACGGCAGAAGAGGAAGCCATGCTCGGAAATGATATGTTTGGGGCTTATGTGAAGTCAACCCAAACTATAGCAAAGGTGGGGGCTGAAGCAGAAGCCAACATAGGCCTTTATGATAAGGACGGCAAGCTGAATCCGTCAGCTTACGCAGGATTTAGCGCACAGGCAATCGCCGGGGAAATTACCGGATCGGCAGGAGCAAAAATACTGGGCGCGGATGTGGGGGTTTCCGGAAGCTTGAATTATGGTATTGGCGCTCATGCCAATGCAGGGTTTAAAGACGGAAAACTGTCGTTTGACATAGGGGCTACATTAGGCGTAGGAGCCAGTGTAAGCATGGAGATTGACGTATCAGGAACTATAGACGCTGCCTGCGATTTTGCGGAAGCTGCCTGGAGCAAAGCAGGTGAAACGGTAGACAGCTTTAAGGATGGTGTCAAAAACTTTTTTAAGTGGTAACTGGTAAATGGGAAAAACCTTGCGGCTGCTTTATCAGGACGCTAAGGCCTGTATATATTTTTAGACAGAATAGGAGAAGCGATATGGAAAACCATTTTTTGCCAATCGGAAGTGTGGTGCAATTAAAAAATTCTACCGCATGCGTAATGATAGCGGGGTATCTTCCAATGGGACCGTCCAGGCCAGGGTATGTTTGGGATTATTCCGGCATGAAATTCCCCTTAGGTTATGTACGGGATAACGAAATTTACTGCTTTGATCAAGATCAGATTGAGGTGGTTCATTCTCTTGGATATCAGGACAAAGAACAATTTTCCTTTATCCGGACATTGGAATACTCGGTGGACAAAATTAAGGAAGATATGATGGCTAAGGAAGGGCCAAAACAATAAGGGAGGCAGGAAACGTATGTTTGAACGGACATTACCGATTGGATCGGTTGTATTATTAAAAAATGCGACGAAGCGGCTGATGATTTTAGGGTACAGCCGTTATCAGGCAGGGGATCAGACCAAGGTTTATGATTACTGTGGCTGTACTTATCCGGAAGGGTTTGTAAGCCCGGATCAAACAGCCGTGTTTGATCATGACCAGATTGCGCAGGTTTATGCCCTTGGGTATCAGAATGACGAACAGATTGCGTTCCGCCAAAGGTTGGAACAAGTGTTGGCCAACAGAAAATAATGGGTTAGGCATAAAAAGCCGGATAGACATGGAAACGATGCCGTCCGGCTTTTGGCAGTTTCTTTATTTTAAGTGAGCAATGAGCCGAGTGCCATGTTAATAGGAGCGTTTGGCAAATGCCACGAAGGTTAAATCCTTTGCGGTTTGTGATTCTGAAAGCTTTATGTTTCGTCAGCGTACGGTGAGGGATTTGATTTTCATATGAAAGGCGGGATCGATTTTGAAATGTGTAAAATGTGGAAGCGAGCTGAAGCCGGGAGCCAAGTTTTGCAGTAAATGCGGGGCTGTAACAGGCAAGGCTGGTCAGCAGGCGCCAGGAAAGAGGAAGCCTGCTGAAAAAAGGCCGTTACCGACTCCGGGCGGAAACCTGAATGGAGGAAGAGTAACGCCGCCAGGACCAGGAGAGGAGAAAAAACGTACCCCTACAGCCTTGGTGGTGACGTTAGCGGTTTTGCTGGTATGCCTGGTATTATCCATAGGCGGAATTGCGGCTTACATGATGGGGGCATTTGATGGGCTTTTCTCATCTCCTGATTCGGAAGTTACCCGGGCCTATGAGGACGATGAGGAAGATGATAAGAAAGACCAGGAGGAAGAGGAAGAAGAGGAATCTGAGCTAGGAAGTGGGGAACGTTCCTCTGAAGATGAAACAGAAACAGAAGGCGGTTTATCTGAAAGTGGCGGCCTGCCTACAGAGGCAGTAACGGAACCAGCCACATTAGCAGAAACGGTTGCCCAGCCTTCTACAGCGGCAATGCCCACCTTAGCAGGCCAAGGAGCCGCAAATGGACTTCCTACCCAGGCGCCTACTCAAGGGGCGGCCAATCTACCTGCGTCCGCATATCAGGATTATATTCTTCCGGAAAGCAGCACAAGACTTTTATCCGCATCAGATATTGCAGGATTATCGAAAGAACAGCTAAGGATTGCCCGGAATGAAATTTATGCCCGTCATGGAAGGCTATTTACGACTGAGGAGCTTCAGCAGTATTTTAACAGCAAATCCTGGTATCGGGGAACAATTAGCGCCAGCTCATTTTCGGAAAGTATGTTAAGCCAGATCGAAAAGGATAATATAAAGCTAATCCAGGAACGGGAGGATGCTCTCCCTTAAAGAAAAAGGCTTAGGATTGACAAAAGAGGGAGGATATGAGTATGTTTTGTCCAAAATGCGGGGCGAATTTAAAAGATGGGTCAAGGTTTTGCAGCAAGTGCGGATGCAGTATTGGAGGACCAAGATATTCCATGCAGCCAGGTACTTTGCCTGTGCCGCCGAAAAAAAAGAAGGGAAAAACGGGGCTGATTATTTTTCTGGCCGTGCTTTTGGTTCTCCTGATAGCAGGTCTGGGGATGGGGATTTTTTACTATATAAATGAAAAGAATAATGAAGCGCTGTTAGAATCCATCCATGCGGAATTCGGGGAAGATAAAGAAGAAGACGAAGAGGATCCAGAAGAAAAACAGAAAGGCCGCCAGGATGAGAAAGAAGACTCAGGGGAAGGCATGGAGGAAGGTGAGGATCCGTTAGCAGAGGCAACGATGCCGGAAACCATAGCAGACGGATATCCTACTATGGCAACAGAGGCTGCTACTACCGGGGCAGCGGCTGCCATGACTACAACCACGCCAACCACAGGGGCAGTTTTAGCAGCGGAAGAGCCGGTTACGGTATCGCTGCAGTATAGCTCTCAAGTTGATTTTCATGGTTTGGTAAGGGCAGGAGTGGTAAAGGCAACAGCAGTAGATTCCTCCCACGTGGTACAACCGGGCACCACTATTGACAATACAGGGTGGAGCGCCTTTGACGGACAGGCAACCACCAGTTGGCAGGAAGGTGTGGCAGGCCATGGCATTGGCCAGTACGTGGGAATTGGATTTGATCAGGAATACCAGGTGCGAATTATTACTTTCCTTTTAGGAAACCACCGGTCAGATGCCTGGTACGCAAAAAATGATACCCCCAGGATCCTGTCTATTCAGTTAGGGGATCAGGTGTTTTCCGTGACATTCCCCAAAGAAAAGGTGGAATTTGCGGTGGTGCTATCCAGGCCGGTTGCGGCTTCCAGTATCCGGGTAGTCGTGGATGATGTATATCCGGGAACAGAATATGAGGATGCTACGATTGCAGAAATTGGAGTGTATGGAAATTAAATGGATGGAATAAAAAAAAGAAACAGCCGGAAGAAACCGGGACTTTCAGCGGTGGCAATATTGGGGGCGCTGTGCCTGGGGTTGGCTGCCAGCCTAGTGATTTCTTTAGCCGCCCTGATTAAAAAGCAAGAGCAGCTAGATGGTCTGATCCGCCAAAATTTTTTGCTGATGGAAGATATGGAAAAGGGAAAAGAAGCCGGGGAAGACAGTTCACATGTGCAGGAAGAAGCCCTAGGCCAGGCTCCCAAAAGTCAGAAAGATGTGCCAGAGGATCTGGCAGAAAAACCGAAAGAATCAGAAGATCCAGCGGAAACGAAAGATCCAATGATAACAGAAGACCCAAAAGAAACAGAACAACCAAAAGAAACGGAGCCGTTATATTTGGAAAACCTGTCAGGTCTGGCGCCAGGAACGGTGATTTTGGCAGAACAGTTGGATTTTTCCAATTTGGGAAACTATTTTATGTTCTGGGAGCTGGAAGAAGGCGACAACTTACATAAGAGGATTAATGGAAAGTCTTATCGGGATAACCCGTATGTTCCGTTAAGCAGCCTTCGGTACGTGAAACTGCTTCATTATAATTTTGACGGGAACATTCAGGTAGGGGAGCTGATCGTTAACCAGGATATTTTGCAGGATGTGCTGGAAATCTTTACGGAGCTGTTCCAGGCAAAATATCAGATCCAGTCTATGTATTTGGTGGACAATTACTGGACAGGGGATCCGGACACCACAGATACAGCATCGATTGATGTAAATAATACATCTGCATTCTGCTATCGGGAAATTACGGGAGGAGGAAGGCTTTCCAACCATGCGTATGGGAGAGCCATTGATTTAAATCCTCAGCAAAATCCCTACGTATCCTATAGCACCGGAACGGCAAAATGGTATCATTCCAATGCGGATGACTATATTGCCCGAGATACCGGTCTGCCTCACGTAATTACACATGACGACTTGGCATATCGATTATTTACAGAAAGAGGGTTCCAATGGGGCGGTGATTGGAATAATCCAAAAGACTATCAGCATTTTGATAAAAATAGTCACTAACGAAAGAAAACAGGAACATTAAAGAAGATACAAAATCAGAGCAGGGGGAATGGGAGTTGTTTTGCAAGAAATGCGGAAAAAAATTAGATGATCATGCAAGGGTATGCAGCCAATGCGGAACCCCTGTGGAGATGCCGCCTGTGGCGCCGGGGAATCCAAATGGCCAGCCAGGCCCGGCGCCCGGAATGCCGGGGAATCAAAACGGATATTCCGGGAGGCAGCCGAATTTAGCGGCGGGAGGCTCTGCACCGCCGCCGTTTCAGCCGGGGCAAATGCCGGATATGGAGGATGAAACCAGTTCCAAGGGAAGCAAAGTTATAGTTGGTATCTTAATTGCCGCCATAGCGGCGGTTTTGGCAATTGGCGCAGCATTCTTTTTGTGGACACGCTTTTCCGGTTCGGGAAACCGTGGGACAGAGGTAACAACGGAAGTGGAGGAAACGGAAGAAACACTGGAAACGGAAGCAGAAGAGGGCAGTGGAATGGAAACCCAGGCAACACTTCCAGAGGAGCCGACTGAGGAGTCGGAAAGCCAGGGTGAAGAAAGCCTGGCAGGCATGCTTTCTGACAGCGAATTAGCACGGGCAATAGCAACATATAACGCACAAGGTGACTCGACCGCTTCTATTCAGGTGTTTGCGGAAAACTTTACTCCAGGAACCAGAAATACCAGTTACGCATGGGATAAGAATTTGTTTTATACCCTGGAAGACATCAGCCCCACCAGTGCGTCAGACGGCTTAATTAACGGATATAATATTGCCAGAAAAATGCTTCGGAACGCGGAAACTGGTAATGTGATGGAGTATGAGATTTATACCAATCCTGCTACCGGAAAAGTAAATAAGATTGTAAGCATTGAATACATTAATGACTATCTGGAAATTACGGATTATTATTACGATGATTACGGAAAAGTAAGCTTTATTTTTGTAAGGAATGATATTAACTATATCCCTTCCTACGCGGTGCCTACAAAAGACGGACAGCGGTTTTACTATAATAATGACTGTATGGTAAAGTGGAGGGTGGTATCCAACGGAGTCCAGGCAAATTATGTGATCGGGCCAGAATCGGCAAGACAGGGAGATAACCCGCCTTCAAGCATTATCCAGTATTCCAGTTTGGACGCAGGTGCCCAGTCTACTTATGATATTACGGAAAAACGGATGATTAACGCTGCTTATAATACCTATCATACGGTGTTGACAGCGGAAGGGATCAGTGAGATTACCGGGTATGTGTATGATCAGCAGGGGAATCCAATTTCCGGAGCCCGGACAGTTCTGGTTTCGGAAACGGATAGTGAGGAGCTGTATGAAGCGAATACGGATGAAGCAGGTATGTACCGGATTGTTGTCCCATCGGATAACAGGCGGTATCGGCTAAGCGTAACCAGTGAAGGATGTGTACCAGCTACCGTTTACGGGATTGAAATTAATGGGCAAGTATTATCAGATTACCAGGACGCGGTTTATATGGTTGCCAGAAGCGATCAAAGCTTTCCAATCAGTGTCCAGATGTATGACGCATTAAACTTTGCCCAGGATGGAAGCGGGATGCAGCGGCTTAGCAATGCGGCTATCTATATCCGGGACGGCGTAAACCACAGGGATGGCGGTGTGGTGGCTCAGGCCACGGCAGACGAAATGGGTGTGGTAAGCATGGATCTTCCTCCTGGAATGTATACGGCAGAGGTAGTAAAACAGGGGTATGATAATACCTATTACAATTTTGCCGCCCGGACGGGAATTGATATCATCCGGATTAACGCCTCACCTAAGCTGGCAGAAGGGGAAGTGCGTATCGTCCTTACCTGGGGACAAACCCCATCGGATTTGGATTCCCATTTGTTTACTCCGTATGACAGTGCGTTTGGCAATAATACCTACCATATTTGGTATGGAAATAAAAGCGACGCTATGGGCAATAACCTGGATGTGGACGATACTGACAGCTATGGCCCGGAAACCATGACGATTCCCGTTTTGAGAAATGGATTGTACAAATATTACGTGGCAGATTTTACCAACTGTATCAGGGATAATCCAACCTCCTATGAAATGTCTTATTCCGGGGCTATGGTAAATGTATATACGTCAAACGGCTTGACTGCTACGTTTACCGTTCCGGCCAATACGCCGGGAGTAATCTGGGAGGTATTTGAGATACGGAATGGTTCCATTGTTCCAATCCAACGGTATTACTCCAATATTTCGGATAAATCTTGGTGGCATAATGATAAATAGGGGAGTGCGGCTTAATAACCGCTATGTAATTGACCGGGTAGTAGGGGAAGGCGGCGGAGGAGTCGTTTACCGGGCCTTTGACAGCAACCTCCAAAATTACGTGGTGGTAAAACAGATCAAAGAATCTGCGGCATCCCTGTTAGAAAGCAGGGCGGAAGCGGATATCTTAAAGGGCTTAAAACACGAAAACCTGCCTAAAGTATTGGACTTTTTTGAAGATCACGGAAGAGTTTTTACGGTTATTGACTTTATAGAGGGAATAAGCCTGTCAGAAGCCTTAAAAAGGCGGGGCTGGTTTGGCCAGAAAGAAGTTCTTAACTGGGCGCGGCAGCTTTCCAGAGCGTTAGAGTACCTCCACAGCCAAAGAATACCGATTATCCACAGTGATATTAAGCCAGGGAATATTATGTGGAATGAAAGAACCGGGGCGGTCTGCCTGATTGATTTTAACATATCCCTGGCATTCCACAAAGGCCAGAAAAGTGTTACCTGGCTCAGTGGAGGGTATTCTCCTCCGGAGCAGTACCGGAATATGGAGCAGTATTGCGCTTATTTGGAAAGGGTACTGGCAGGCCCTACCAGGCACAGCCAAGCGCCGGGAAGGCCTGGGCAGATGTGGGGAAGCCAGGAAATAGGAAGTACTACAAAGATTTTTAGCCGCCAGGCATTTGCCAACTTAGAACCAATGATTAACAGCAAAGTAGATGAGCGGTCAGATATCTACAGCTTTGGAGCGACCTTATATCATTTATTAACAGGAAGAAAGCCCCACATAAATTTTTTGAATATTGTTCCCATTTCAGCATATTCGATTCCACTAAGCGAGGGACTCAGCCATATTATTGAAACCTGCATGGAGCTTTCTCCTGAAAAACGTTATCAAAACGGGATGCAGTTAAACCTGGCCTTTGAGCATATTTATGAATTGGACTCCGAATACCGGAGATTTTGGAAAAAAAGGTTTTGGGGAAATGTGGCTTCCTCAGCAATGATAGCTGGAGGGATCTTCCTTACCGGAGCCGGTGTTTTGGTAAAAGGACGGGAAGGACAGATACAATATCAGGCCTATGTGCAGGAAGCAGAACAACTTTTAGAGGACGGAGAAGCAAAAAAGGCGTCGGAATTGATTGAGAAAGCACAGAAACTGGTAAAAAACCGGGTTGACGCAGACGCGCTGGAATTGCTTTTGCTATACCAGAAAGGCGAATATGACGCTTGCGTTCGCCAAGGTCTTATTATGCTTGGGGAAAAGCAATACCAGATAAAAGGAGAAGCTGACCGGAAAAAGCTTGGAAGTCTTTACTATATTATGGGAAATGCCTTTTTGGAACAGGAGCGAAACAAGGAAGCCGCTGATTATCTGGAAAAGGCTTTGGAATACCAGGAAGAAAATCCGGATTTGTTCCGGGACTATGCCATAGCCCTGGCCCGGTGCGGACGGATCGGGCCGGCGAAACAGGCATTGGAGCAGGCTAGCGGTCTGGATCTGGATTCCGATTCCATCGCGTTTGCGTCAGGAGAAATCAGTTATGCCCAAAAAGATTACTTAAGCGCCCAAAAAGAGCTGTCAGATATGATAGAAAGAACCCAGGAAAAGCAGCTTAAGGAACGGGCAATCTTGCTGCTGAACCAGATGTATGTGCAGTGCGGCCCGGAATATCTGAATACTGCTATTTACATGCTGGAGGAGGAAACAAAAAAGCAGGAAAATGCGTCGAATAAAAAGCTTTTGGAAGCATTGGCAGGGGACTATTTGTTACGAGGGGAACAGTCCAGATCCGTAGAAGATCGGATACGGGCGTTAAACCAATACATTGCCATATACAATATGGGTGATAAAACGCTTCGGGTAATGGGAAATATTGGGATTCTTTATCGGGAAACCGGGAACATACAGGAAGCGCAAAAGATGGCAGAGCTTTTGCTAGACCAGTATCCGAATGACTACCAAGGCCATAAGCTGCTGGCTTTTCTGGAGCTAGATAAGCAGCAGAAAAAAGAAAACAGCCAAAGGAATTATGAAAATTTCCGCATTTGCTATGAAAATGCCAGAACTCTTTATGAAAAGCAGGAACAGCAGCAGGATGAGGAGATGGAGCTGTTGGAGCAGATGTATGAGGATCTCCTTACCGGCGGCTGGTATGAAAGGCAAAGGTGATAAATACGAGTGCGGGAATGATTCTGATTGGATCCGGGGTTCTGCTTTTTTTTGCAGGTCTTATTCGGTTGATTTTGTTTTTTGCTTTAGGGGAAAAGAAAAAACGGCAAATGGAATGGCGGATGCATGAAAAATATTAATTGATACGAATTATTTATAAAAGCTTTTTAGATTCAGAAGCGAAAGAGAAATGTGAGGGGAAATGATGAAGAAGTTTTGCAAGGCAGTGCTGATTAGCTGCTTTTTGCTGACCGGGTGCGGCGCGATTTCCGATTTCCGGGTAAACAGGCAGCTTGATTTGGGGCAGCAGTACCTGGTAGATTTAGAGTATGACAAAGCGATGCTTGCATATTCAAAAGCGCTCCAGATTGAACCAAAGGAAATGGAGGCCTATAAGGGACTGGCCGATGTATTTACCGCTCAGGATGAGGTTGACAGTTCCATTAATGTGCTGAAAAAAGGCCTTGCAGTAGCAGAAGATATGTCTTCGTCGGAAAAGGATGCAGATACCAATGCGGCAATCCGCAAAATGCATACTCAGATTATAACGCAGTTAACGGATATGGGTGATAAAGCATTTAAAAAGGAAGACTATAATACAGCGGTTAAATACTATAAGGATTTGATTGTTTATGACCAGGAGGAAGAGGATTCTTATCTAAAACTTTCCGGGGCTTATGAAGCAATGGGAGATCTGGAACAGGCTCTAAAGGCGCTGAACGACGCAGATATTACGGCCCGCCAGTTAACAGAGGAAATTGAACGGCTAACCATTCGCTATGAAATTAAAAAGGAGTATGAGGAACTGTTAGCACGGCTGTCTGCTATGATCCAGGCTAACGCTGGGGAACTGGCAAAAGATGTTCTTTTGACACAGGAGTTTCTGGATCTGGTGGCAAAACTGGAAGAGCCTTTGATTATGCGGCAGGCAAGCGATCAGTATACAGTGGTATATCCAAATGGTTATGTGTATCTGGGGCAGATGACCGATCAGAAACGAGATGGGGTTGGGAATTATTATACCAATAACCAAGAGCGGTATGTGATTTATTCCGGAGAGTGGAGGGAAGATAAGCCAAATGGAACAGGCAGGATTGATACGGTTGTGTATACAAACCAAAGCACAAGATCCCCGAATTACTTCGGAACCGGATTTTTTACAAATGGTATATCAGAAGGGGAATTCAATTTTTCCGTTTATTACCAAAACGGAAACAGGTATGATTATTTATTCTCCAATAACAGCGGAATCCCTCCCAGATTAGAGCGGAAAAACGGGAAAAACCTGGTAGGATACTCTACTAATGATGGAAGCCATTACTTTTTAATGTCAGATAGCAGCATTTTTGCCGTGCCAAATTTTGAAACGGAAGGATATAACAGTGTATTTACCAATACATTGAATACTCATGGGAATTAGTTAAATTAAAACGAGATAAATTGACAAAGAATTTTATTCTGTATATAATGAGTATATTTAATGAATAAAAAATACAATTTTAGTAAACGTTCAAGGAGGATAAAATGGCAGTTGTAAGATGCAGCAAAGGGCATTATTATGATGATACCAAATTTTCGCAGTGTCCCCACTGCGGCGTGCTACCGGCGGCTGAGCCGGAGAAGCCTGATAAACCAAAACGGTTCAATTTCTTCCGTAAAGATAAAGATAAGGAAACTACTCATCAACAACCCCAGGCTCCGGTAATTCCCGCTGTTCCAGGAGGCAGCGCCACATCGTTAAACTACGATGATCGAACTATCGGCTTATCACAAATGCCGGGGGCGGGAACCGAAGATGATGATCGGACGATTGCCTTTGGTCAGAGCAGTGGTGGCAGCTACATGGAAGACGACAACCAGACCATCGCCTTTGGTCAGAGCAGCGGTGGCAGCTATATGGAAGACGACAACCGGACCATCGCTTTTGGTCAGAGCAGCGGTGGCAGCTATATGGAAGACGACAACCGGACCATCGCCTTTGGCCAGAGCAGTGCAGGTAGCGTAGGCGAAGATGACAACCGGACCATCGCCTTTCCCCATACGCCGCCAGCTAGCGTAGACGAAGATGATAACCGGACCATCGCTTTTCCCCATACGCCGTCAGCTAGCATAGACGAAGATGATAACCGGACCATCGCTTTTCCCCATACGCCGTCAGCTAGCATAGACGAAGATGATAACCGGACCATTGCATTTTCCCACAGCAGCAGGCTCACCGACACAGATTCTAAGGTTTTACCGGAAGCGAAAGCGGAAACGGTTATAGAAGGCTCTTCTGTAACATCTGCCGCATCAGCGCCTTCAAAGTCAGAATCTACAAAACCAGAGCCTGCAAAGCCGGGATTGTCAAACGGGATGACTGGTTCCGGGATAAAACCCCAGCCTTCTGTGGAGGAAGCTTCTCCCCTTTCTCCCGCTCAGTATGTGGCAGGGTGGCTGGTATGCGTAAAAGGAGAAGGGAAAGGCCGCGACTATCGGCTGTATAGAGGATTTAACCGGATGGGCAGCCAGGAGAATATGGATATCCCGCTTCCAAAAGAACTAAATGAAACCGTATGTGCTGTCGTATATGATGACAGAAGCAATCATTTTTATCTGGTTTGGCAGTCTGGAGAACCTGTATATTTAAATGAAGCGGCGGTTCAAAAATCTGCTGAAATCCATACAGGGGATCGGATTCAGGCAGGAGAAGCTGAATTTGAGTTTATTGCGTTCTGCCGGGAAGGAAGAGTATGGGAAGCTTAAGGATTGGGATTTCTCAGGGAGGTTGTGGAACATGAATTTAAAGCGATGTGTCAATGGGCATTATTATGATTCAGATAAATATGGGGAATGCCCCCGCTGTGGCAGCCGGGACGCTTCCAGCCCCAAGACTGTGGGGAACCCGAAGAAAATGGAAGAAACAGCCAAAACGCCTCAGCCAGTGTCCCAGCCGAAAAAATGGCTGGTAGGATGGCTGGTCTGCATTAAAGGCCAACTGGAAGGGAATATATATGAGCTGAAAAAGGGAAGGACTACGATTGGCGGCACCGATGGACAGGACATTAATTTGGCCGTGGATGCCCAGGTGGCAAGAAGCTGCCAGGCAGTGATTGAATATGATCCGGAAACAAAGCGCTTTTTGGCTAGTGCAGGCAATTCCAGAGAACTTTCTTATGTAAATGGGGAGATGGTATTGTTTGATCTGGAGCTGCATAACCGGGATATCCTGCAGGTGGGAGAGGAATCCTTCCTGTTTATCCCCTTGTGCGGAGAAGATTTTGCCTGGGAAGCAGAAGAGGGCAGTCAGGAATCATAATAATTAAATGGGACGTATCAAATACAGGCGCCCCGGGGAAAGGAGCAAAGATATGTTTTGCACAAGTTGTGGAGGACAAATAAGAGATGGGGCAAAATTCTGCATTTACTGCGGAGCTCCTCAAAAGGCAAAAACAAAGGATAATAATTTGCAAGAGCCATCTTTTGAGAATGAAAATCAGTTCGGGCAGGTAGATGACTGGTCTTCTCAGGATGGTGACTGGACAGAAGCTGACAATGGGGGCGGATTCCAGGAAAACGAGCCTCAGGATACCGAACCGGCAGCTTCCGGGTTGCTTGTGCTTCAGGATAAGAACAACAGTGATAATGTATATGCCTGCGATTTAGGGACATCTGCCATATTGGGCCGGGATAAGGCATCTTGCACCATGGTAATTGAGGGGGATCGTTCCGTGTCAAGAAGGCATTGCAGCTTTTACCGGAAAGGGAATGCCTGCTATGTAGAAGATTTAAAGTCCTTTAATCATACATTATTAAATGGTGTAGTGATTGAGGAACCCAGGGAAATCCAGGTAGGTGACCAGTTAACGTTAGGGGCAGTGGAACTGGTGGTAGCAGAGTGTGATTTAAGCCAGTAGGAGGAAATAAAAGGTTTCAAAGGAGGAAATGGTATGGTATGCCCAAAATGTGGGAGTACACTGGAAGAAGGGGCAGTATTTTGCGGAAACTGTGGAACAAGGATAGACGCACCACAACCGGAGGTATCAAATCCTGCAGGTGACGTTATCTTTTGTCCCAACTGTGGGAAACGCCTTTCGACGGATGATGTGTTTTGTGATGAGTGCGGCTGTAATCTGGCTGGGGGAGGAGCTGGCGGTATCAAAGGATTTTTCTCTTCCCTTAAGACATCTAAGCTTCGGTTTCTGATTCCAGCCTGCGTGGCAGGCGTGCTGGTGATCGGCGGCGGGATATTTGTTGCCAGCAATTTTACGGGAGGAGATTCCGACACCCCAACAAAGCTGGTGTATTTTAAAGATGATACTATGATGCTGGTGGATTTAAAAAAGCGTAAGCCCCAGCCAATAGAAATAACCGATTCCTTTAGCAGGAACCGTACGTTTACAGGAACTGTGCACGGCAAATATATAAGCAAGGATGGAAAATATGTTGTTTACAGAGAGGACTATGACGGCGATACTTGCGATTTGTTTATAGCAAAGATTTCCAAACTAAAAGACGCTAAGCGGATCGATACCAATGTCAGCTCATTTATCTTGCTGGATAACAATACGGTTCTGTATAAAAAGAAAAACGCCCTTTACTATTATGACGGAAAAGAATCCAAACGGTTTGCGAAGGATGTACAGAGCTACCGCCTGGATGAAAGCCAGAAGAACCTTTATTGGTCAGAGGCTGACAGAGGTGAAACCACATATTACTATCAGGATCTTGCCCAGAAGAAGGATGCGGTAAAACTGGAAGATGATGTGGATTCCTTTTATGCAGAAAAGGATTTGAAGAATTTTTATGGATTAAAGGGAGATAAGCTGTATCGAATTGATAAGTCCGGGAACCGGGAACGGATCGCTACGGATATTGAATCAATTATGTCCTTTAACCAGGAAACAGGAATGTTTTTATACACCAAGGTTGATACGATTTCGGTTCCCTATGGAACGCTTGTTTATGATGATACCGGATCCGGGATACCAGAAAGGCAGCAGACGCAGCTTGACGAGGAAGAATATGAGTATAATGCCCAGTCCTTATATCTGTTTAACGGAAAAGAGGAGCAGTTGATTTCTGAGCGGTTTAGCGATATGAGGGCAGTATCGATTTCGGAAAAGGGACAATATTTCCTCTTTAAGGAAGATCCGGATTTGGAAACAGTGGAAGTCCCCTGGTCAGAAATGCAAAATGATTCTTGGAATTCTTGTATCAGACGGTCTATGGGCCAGGAACAGATTTTAGCGCTGGCCTCCGGTACCCAAAGGATTGGGGAATTTGAAGATCTGGATAGTATCAGCCAGTCACACTTCCATCCGGATTCCGGGAAATTGTATTTGTCCACGGTAGACGAGGATGGAGAGGATGTAACCATTTGGGTAACTTCCCTGTCTGGAAACGGAGCTGGTACGCTGGATGAGTATGATGAAGGAGAAGGAATCCAACTGCTGGCGGCAGATAATAATGGTCTTTATTATCTGAAAGATTACGACTATTCTGACGAGAGCGGAGATCTGTATTACAACAAAAAGGAAATTGTAAGAGATGTTTACGGGGCAGCTCAGGCAAATGAAAATGATCTGATAGCCATAGCGTCCGACTATGACGATCGGGACTACAGCGTTACCCTTTCGATCTGGAATGGGAAAAAAGAAATTCCGGTTGCTGAAGATGTGGCTTATGGGGATTCAGCAGAGGATGGTACGTTTGTATTGCTGACCGATTACAACCACAACCGGGAGGAAGGCGATCTGATGTATTTTGATGGCAAAAGTCTGCGAAAGCTGGATGAGGATGTAAGCGGGTTTGTGACAAGAGGAGAGCTGGACTGGTAGCATATTGATCAAATCAGGCGACTGCTTATCATAAAAGGAGAATTCATTATGGCGATGGATATTAAACAGGGGCTTTCAAGGCAGCTTACAAAAATCAATATGAAAACTTCTACTTTTATGGAAGAGAATAAGATTAAAACATACATAGCAACCTTAGAAAGTGATATTGGGAATTTAAAAAACCAAAGCGGCGAGCTTGGCTATAACCTGTGGCTGGATAATAAATTTGATGTGGAAAAGCTGGTTCCTCTTTACCAGGAAATTGCGGAGAAGTATCGGTTAATCCAGGAACAGGAAAAGTTGATTCAGGAGCTGGAAGAAAAAAACCGGCAGGTATTAGGCGGAGGGGCGCAGCAGGCTCCGCCGCCAGGAGCGGCAGGCGGGAATGTATGCCCCCAGTGCGGGGAGGTCTGCGTGCCCAATGTGAATTTCTGCAAAAAGTGCGGAACAAAGCTGCGTTAGGAACGCAAAAGACAAAGGCGTGATGGCAAAATACAGAAAGCCAGAATACCGCCATCCATACTGACAGGCTTAATGCCCGGCGGTGTGTTATTAACGATAGTTAAGCGCAGTGCGCAGACTATGATAAAAGGTTCGGATTCCGAGCCGTACAGTTTATTAGGAGGGAAAAATATGATATGTACAAAGTGTGGCCATAACAATGTGGAGGAAGCAAGATTCTGCGAAGAATGCGGGAACATGCTTTCAGGGGGAGCGACACCGCCGCCGCAGTCGGTTCAGCCGGCTTATACACCGCCGCCGCAGTCCTATGCACAACCCTATGGACAGCAGCCTGAAAAGAAAGGGGTAGGTTTCGCTGTTACCTCTATGGTGTGCGGCATCTTATCTCTGGTGCTGTCTTGTTGTGTTCCATACATACCGTTTATCCTGGCGCTCGTAGGCCTTATTTTGGGAGCAGTTTCCCTACACGGGCATCGTGGAGGAAAAGGCATGGCGATTGCCGGACTGGTAATGTGTATTATTTCCTTGATTCCTGCCGTTCTTGTTGCTATCATGGGCGCAAGCCTGATAGCTGCTTTGGGCCTGTAAGGGTAAAAGCATGCAGAGGCCAAGGTGCCTGGAAACATATGATGGAAAACTTTGACAAAAAGACAGAAAACGGATGTTATGCTGCCATTAATGCAGGTATGATTTTGCTTTTCGTTTCAGCCGGTCTGGTAGCCAGATTCCAGGTTGATCTTCATAATGTGATCCCTACCTGTTATTTCTACCGGCTTACAGGGTATTACTGTCCGGGCTGCGGCGGAACCAGAGCATTAGTTGCACTGCTGCAACTGCATTTTCTGCAGAGTTTACGATGCCATCCGCTGGTTGTATACACGGCGGCTGTCCTGGGCGCGTTTTGGATCAGCAAAACGTTGGAACTTATAATTGGGGAACAGATCCACAGAATGCGGCTGAAGCCGGTTTACCTTTATATCGCCATGGCAGTGGTGATTATCCAGTGGATCGTAAAAAATGGGCTGCTGTATGCGAAGGGAATCGGCATTGAGAATGTTTTTTAAGAAAGGACTTTGCAGAGGTTGGACACAATCCCCGCAAGGTTCTTTTCTGTATGGAATAGCAATTATGGTTATAGGTATCTGCAAACCAAGCGGCCCTTTAAGCCAGATGGAAAAGAACCTTAAGATTTTATTGATATTCCCAAGGTTTCAAGGTATAATTTTTTTATTGCCATAAGCATTTTGAACCGATTTTCAGGCTTTAATACGGTTTGGAACCTTTTATAAAAACCGATACTAACTGTAACGGAAGGGATAAACGTATGATTCTATATGATTTACTAAGCAATGCAGGCGACAGGGAAAATAATGAAGACAGTGTAGGCATGTATCAAAACGAAGAGGAATATTGTTTTGTGCTTGCGGACGGCTTAGGAGGCCATGGAAAGGGAGAGGTGGCTTCCCGGCTGGCTGTGGAAACTTGCGTAACCGTCTTTGCCCAAAAAGGCGGGGGAGAAGAAATACTGAACCAGTCCTTTTGCCAGGCGCAGCAGGCGATTTTAGAAGGGCAGAAGGAAGATTACCATGCCCAGGATATGAAGACGACCCTGGTAGTATTGCATGTGGGGGAAAGCCAGCTCCGGTGGGGCCATATCGGTGACAGCAGGCTTTATTACTTTAAAAATAAGAAACTGGTTACGCATACCCTGGATCACAGCGTTCCCCAGATGCTGGTAGCGGCAGGGCAGATTAAGGAAAAGCAGATCCGTAACCATCCCGATCGGAACCGGCTTCTCAGGGTGTTGGGAATTGACTGGGATACGCCGAAATATCAGATTGCGGATGCTATCGCCAGGGAGAAGGGACAGGCATTCCTGCTTTGCAGCGATGGCTTTTGGGAACTGATAGAGGAAAAGAAAATGCAGTATTGTTTAAAGAAAGCGAAAACGCCAGAGCAGTGGTTAAAGCTGATGGAAGAGATTGTGCGGAAAAATGGTCAGGGGAAAAATATGGATAATTATTCTGCCGTAGCCCTTTGGCTGGACTAGAAACGGGGTGAAGCATGAATAATATTATAAGGGATCAGCAGGAAGAAAATCCATTGTTTGAAATCGGCGTCAGGAGTATTATCGGAGGCAGAAGCTATCAGCAGGATTTTGGATATATTTATACCAGCAGCCAGGAGGCCGTAGCTGTAGTATGCGATGGCATGGGCGGCATGGAAGGCGGGGAACGGGCCAGCAGAAAGGCAGTGGAAGTATTTGCTAAAGATCTTCTTCTGAAAAAGCCGGCTGTTAATATCCCGGGTTTTTTAATACAGGAAGCGGAGCAGATGGACAGAGAGGTAGCTGGATTAAAAGATGGCCAAGGCAAACCCTTAAAAAGCGGAACCACGTTGGTGGCGGTTTTCTGCAAGAGAAACCAAATGGACTGGATTTCCGTAGGTGACAGTAAAATTTATCTGATTCAAGGGGATAGGATTACTCCATTAAATATCGAACATAACTACCGCCAGATGCTGATGGAACAATTGGCGGCAGGGCAGATTACCCAGAGCTTTTATGAAAGAGAAGAAAAAACCCGGCAGGCAGAAGCGTTAACCAGTTTTATTGGCATGAGCCATTTAAACTTGATCGACTGGGGAAGAACCCCATGCAAGCTGAATCCAGGTGATATTGTGATGCTTTGCAGCGACGGGGTGTATAAAAGTATTGATGAATATCAGATCTTAGGAATGATACGTGACAATGATTTGGATATGGAAATTGCCGCGGATCGGATGGCGGCGATGGCGCTGCGGTACGGAGGAAAAAGACAAGATAATACGACAGTTATATTGATGAAATACGGGGAAAAGTAGGAGGAAGCAGTGATGATTCGTTGTCTGAACTGTATGAAGACATTTGACGAGCGGTTTGGCGTATGCCCCCACTGTGGGTTTTTGCCGGGAACGCCACCAAAAGAGGCCTATCATCTTTATCCGGGAACGGTGCTAAACGGGCATTACATTATCGGAACAACAGTAGGCTTTGGCGGTTTCGGAATTACATACCGGGCTTGGGATAACGTGCTGGATAAAATGGTTGCTATTAAGGAGTTTTACCCAAATGGAATCGTAAACCGGGTTCCGGGAGAGAAAGAGGTTATTATCTATACCGGAAACCGGGCAGATGAGTTTTTAAATGGTAAAATCCGTTTCTTGGCGGAAGCCCGGAATATGGCGCGGTTTAATACCCATCCTAATATTGTTAATGTGTATGAATTTTTTGAGGAAAATAACACGGCATACATTGCTATGGAATTTTTGGACGGTATGTCGTATAAGCAATATATTGCGGAGCATAATGGTCGTGTGGACTGCCAAACCGCTGTTAATGTGGTGCTTTCCGTAACCGATGCCCTGCGTGAAATCCATAAAGTAAAGATTATCCACAGGGATATTAGCCCGGATAATATTTTTATGGTTCCGGTGGATTCGGGAAAAACCAATTATAAGGTAAAATTAATTGACTTTGGAGCTGCCAGGTTTGCCAGCGGCGAGGAAGAAAAAACCTTATCGATTATTTTAAAGCCCGGGTACGCGCCGCCGGAGCAGTACCGGAGCCGCAGTAAGCAAGGGCCATGGACCGATATTTACGCGGTAGGGGCAGTGCTGTACCGCTCTGTTACGGGGCGGATGCCAGAGGAATCGGTAAACCGTGTGGTAGAGGATCACTTGCCGCCGCCAAACGCCTTGGTTCCGGAGATCCCTCAATACTTAAGCGATACCATTATGCGGGCCATGGCCTTAAGCCAGGAGCTTCGATTCCAGAATGTGGATCAGTTCCAGGCCGCTTTGCGAAACCAGATGCGTGTCCGGGATGTGCAGGCAGAGCTGAAACGGAGAAAACAGATCCGGGGAATCAGCATTGCCTTGATTGTTTTAGGCCTTACTGGGGCAGGCCTGGGCTGCCGTATGATTTATGTGGGAAAGCAGAAAGCGCTGTATAATGTACAGGCCAAAGTTTCCCTGTTAATGCCGGATGTAAACGGCGCCAAGGAGGAAGAGGTGAAAGCTGCCGGTTCCCTGGGAGCAAAAGATGGGGAAGCCAGACAGATTGAGCTGGAAGAATCGAAGGATATGGCAGACCGGATGCTGGAGGAATATGAAACGAATTTTAAGAAGGTGGAGCTGGATAGCCAGATTTATGATTCTGTGGAAGAATATCCCCAATTTCTGGCGGAAAGCCTTATGGAAACTACGCCGCCGTTTGTGTTTGAAACCAGTGGCGTAACGGCAGAGGATAAGGAAGTATGGGATCGGCTTGGCACACTGGATACCTGCTATCGTATGCTGGATACGAAGCAATACTATTTTATGGATACAGAAGAATTTAAGGATTACTTTACAGCGGAAAAGAAGCAGCTTCCGGTATCCTTCTGCGCTCCGGTTTTATATGTGAATACCAATATGGCAGATCCGGCCAGCCTTTCAGAAGATGTTACCAGTTTAGAGCAGTTGGAATTGGACGGGGCCTTAAGCGTCTGTGTCAGCGCCAGAGACCGGTCTATGTATCGGGAGGCGTTTGGCGCTTTGGAAAGTGTAGAGGCATTCCAACCGGCAGCTTCCGGGGAAAAGGGATATGAACCATTTTTAAAGCGGGAAACCGCCTACTATTTAGGAAGCACTGACGATTATGAAGCAATTCGTGCCGGACTGGGAGGCATTTATCAGATGGTGGTTATGGAAACGCTCCAGAGGGAGGGAGCAGTAAAAGGCCGTTTTACCCATTTGTGGAGTATCCACAGCAACCTGGATGGTGACGATAAAAAGGCTGCTGATAGTCTGGTTTACTATCTGGCAGGAGAAAGCGCTCAGGATGTATTTAACCTTCAGGCAGGCAATGGTCTTTCCCTGAATAAAAGTATGTTGGAAACATATGTGCAGGGCAATGATGAATTTCTGCAGATTGCAGCAGGCCTGGAGTTTCTGACTATGGAATATGGAGAGGAACCGGAATCATGAGGCGATGCTTAAAATGTATGGAAGAGTATCAGGATCGGTATGAAAATACCTGTCCCCACTGTGGATTTACAGAAAAGGAAGAAGAAAGGGAATCGCTTTATATCCGGCCAGGCAGTATTCTTCAGGGGCGCTATATTGTGGGCCTGGTGCTCAAGGCCAGAAGCAGCGACATTATTTATATTGGCTGGGACGCGCTATTTGAGCGGAAGGTACAGATACAGGAGTATTATCCGCAAGACTGGGCATGCCGGAAAGAGGGGCTATATGTGGAAGCCCTTCCAACGGAAAAGGAACGGTATCAGGCGGGGCTTGAGCAGTTTTATTTCCGCAGCCGGGAACTGCTCAGGCTATATCAGGAGAAAGACGTGATCACCTACTATGCCTGCTTCAAGGAAAACGAAACTGCCTACGGAGTGATGGAATACCAAAAGCGGCAGACCTTTGGCCAATGGCTCCAGGGAAGGACGTTAAAATTAGAAGAAGCCATGGCCTTTTTGCAGAAGGCGATGAATGCGGTGGAAAAGGTGCAGAAAGCCGGCGGCTGGCACGGGATGGTAGGGATTGATACCTTTTGGGTAACATCCGAAGGGAACTTGATCCTAAAAGACTTTGGCGGCTGGCAACTTTCTGAAATGTTCCAGGGAGAACAGAACGGGCCTGGGCAGACCTTATGGGAAGCAGGAGCCTGTGAAGATATTTATGGTCTGGCAAAATTTTTCTGCCGGATGATGACAGGCCGGGAAATCCTGGATTCCGCCATGCTGGAGGAAGTGATCGTTTCGAATCGGAAGCTGTTTCCTAAGCTTACAGTAAAAACGCTAAAAGATGCGTTATCCCATAAAGTAACGGATATGGCCCAGTTTCGGGAGGAAATGGTAGCTTGGAGGGAAGGGGAAAACGCGCCCCGTTTTCCAGTTTCGTGGGTAATCGGCGGGATTGCCGGTTTGGTGATTCTGGTGATGATTGGTTTCTTATTAGCATATTGTTTCCTTTAGGATATGTGAATGAAGGTTTGAGAAAAGAAAATAGGAATATAGAGGGATACTATGAAACAATTATGTATGGGATGTATGAAGGAGTATGATGATCAGTTTGACATCTGCCCTTATTGCGGCTATGCAGTGAACACGCCGCCCAAACAGTCTTACCATATCCGGCCAGGTTCTATGCTGCAGCAGCGGTATATCGTTGGCAAGGTGCTAGGGTACGGCGGGTTTGGAATTACTTATGTAGGCTGGGATAAGCTGATGGAGCGGAAGGTGGCAATTAAAGAGTACCTTCCCAGTGAATTTGCAACCCGTATGCCCACACAGCAGAAAGTTACCGTTTATTCCGGTGATAAGGCTGAACAGTTCCGGGAGGGCCTATTAAAAACTCTGGAAGAGGCAAAGCGGTTGGCAAAGTTTGAGTCCGTTCCCGGAATCGTGCAGATTTATGACTGCTTCGAGGCCAACGGGACTTCCTACATAGTGATGGAGTTCTTAGAGGGAATGCCGTTAAAGCGGTATCTGGAAGAACGGGGGAAAATGCCTCCGGAACAGGCGGTGCCCATTATCCTTCAGGTGGCAAACGCCATGGAAGCGGTTCATAGAACCGGGATCCTGCACCGTGATATTGCGCCAGATAATATTTATATTTTAAACCCGGACGAAGCAGATACCTTGCAGGTAAAGCTTCTGGATTTCGGGGCTGCCCGGTATGCCACAACTAAACACAGCAAAAGCCTTTCTGTTATTATTAAGCCGGGCTATGCGCCAGAGGAGCAATATCGCAGCAGAGGCGACCAGGGAACCTGGACGGATGTGTATGCTCTGGCGGCTACTTTGTATAAGATGCTTACCGGTGTAACGCCGGAAGACGCCATGGAGCGAAGCGTAAAGGACGATTTAAAGAAACCATCCAGGTTAGGAGTTAAGATCGCAAAGCCGATGGAAACGGCACTGATGAATGCGCTTCATGTAAAGATTCAGGATCGAACTCAGACAATGGATGAGTTTGCCAAAGAGCTGATAGCCGCTGAGGTAAAGGAACGCTCTATTACAAAGACGAAAAACGACGTAGGAAAGGTGCCACGCTGGATTTTTGCTGTGGCAGGCTTAGGCGTCAGCGCTGTAGCGGTAATGACTGCGTTAATGGTGACAGGTGTGATCCAGTTTGGCCTTACATCAGGGAAAAGCCAGTTGAAAGAGGATATGGTCCGGGTGCCCAATGTTGTGAATAAGGAAGCAGACGAGGCAGAAGCCGTTTTAACGGAAAAAGAGCTTGGCATGTCCAGGGATAAGATGGTATATTCCGATGAAATTCCGCAAAATATGATTTCCTATCAGGCCATTAAGGAAAATACAGCAGTTCCTGTTAATTCAGTAGTAGTTGTGGAAATCAGTATGGGAAAGGAAAAAGGAGTGCTTCCGGCCATCACAGGCCTTCAGCAGAAAGAGGCCGAAACCCTTTTGAAAGAAGCCGGATTTACAAATATTAAAGTAAAGGAGAGCCAGGAAGACGGTGTTTACCTTTCTGTTTTAGATGTAAGTGAAAAACAAGGTGACAATGTAGAGCTGGATAAAGAGATTACCATTACCATTTGCATGAATGAAACGGGAGGGGATCCGTCCATTCAGGTAAATGTTCCGGATGTAGAGGGCCTGGGACGGGAAGAAGCCGAAAAAGCCCTTACAGATGCCAGCTTTCGGATTAACTGGGTAGAAGAAACAAGTGATGAGCCAGTAGGCACTGTATTAGGACAGGAGCCGAAGGCAGGTAGGTCCGCGAATAAGAATTCATATGTTACGGTTCGTGTCAGCAGCGGTGCAGAGAAAATCTACATGAAGAATGTACAGCTTATGTCGGAAGCGGAAGCAAGACAGACCATTGAGGAACTGGGGCTTACAGTGGGAACGGTCCGGAAAGCTTATAGCGATTCGGTAGCGGAGGGGAAAGTAATTTCCCAGAGTGTGGCTCAGGATGCAGAGGTGAAAAAGGGCGATCGGGTTGATTTAACCATCAGCCAAGGAAGAGATCCATCCAAAGCCAATTCTGGAACACAGGCTCCGACCCAGACCACGGCGCCTCAGGTAACACCAGCGCCTACCCCGCCGCCAACAACGCCGGCGCCCACCCCGGCGCCTACAGAGCCGCCAACGACGCCAGCGCCTACAGAGCCGCCAACAACGCCGGCACCCACCCCGGCGCCTACAGAGCCGCCAACGACCCAGGCGCCTGCCACAACAGGCGGGGCAGAAGGGATTCCTACGTTTGCCCCCTACATTCCTATGGGGTAACTTGAGCATTAAAACGCTCTTTATATAAAAGAGTATTCTCAGAAAAGTCTTGTGCTTGGATTTGTGAGATGATGTTTTGCCAGGTGAACGGAAGCGGAGTGCTTAAGCATTCACAAAAAACAAGTTGCTTCTATATACGGTTTGCCTGGCAGGAAATCGGATACAAAGACAGATATAAAAGTGATTTTGAGAATACGTATAAAAGAATAGGAGGAAATTAATAATGAAAAAGAAATTTATGATTGCGGCAACAGCCGCCGCCTTATCAATCTGTGGAGCCATTCCTGCCCTGGCGGCAGGCTGGGAAAGCGACAGCACAGGCTGGTACTACGTGTTTGAAAGTGGAAACCGGGCGATTAACGGTTGGAGAACCATCAACGGAACTGATTACTATTTTGACGCCAATGGTTACATGGTTACAGGATGGTGCCAGGTTGACTACGAATGGAGATATTTCCGGGCGGATGGAACCATGGCCACTAACGGATGGCAGCAGGATAACGGAAAATGGTATTATTTTGACAACAAAGGCAACATGAAAACCGGATGGATGGAACTGAAAGATAAAACCTACTATTTTAATGAAGACGGAAGCATGGTAATTGGCGCAAAAGAGATTGACGGGCAGAATTATTTCTTTAATGAAGACGGCTCTGCCAGAAAAGGCGGCGGCACCATGAACCAGGGCGGAGTAAAATACCGTTATAAAGACAAAGTTCTGCAAAGATATAATACGATTTCCAAAGAATGGGAGCCAGTGCCAGGCGAAATGGAAGCTTTAGGCATGATTATGGAAGCACTTCGTGATGATTATATTGATAATCATAAATATCCCACAGAAGCTGCTTTTGAAGCGGCGGCAAGGCAGCAGCTCGCAAGCTTGCTATCAGAAGAAGAGATCGCTGAATTTATCGAAGAAGTGGAACTGGAATTCAATGACATTTATGATGTTGATGAGTTTTAATTGATTTTTTTCGTATAAATTCCTCCATTCTACAAATACTACTTCCAGAAACGGAGAGTACAGTAAAATGGAGGAATTTTTATTATGAAAGCTACAGGTATAGTGAGAAGAATCGATGATTTAGGAAGAATTGTAGTACCAAAAGAAATTCGCCGTACATTGCGCCTGCGTGAAGGGACTCCGTTGGAGATCTTCACAGACAGGGAAGGCGAGATCATATTGAAAAAATATTCTCCCATGGTGGAGTTAACCGCTTTTTCCGGTCAATATGCAGAGGCTATGGCACAGTCTACCGGGTTAATGGTATGCATTACAGATCGGGATCAAGTAATTGCCGTAGCCGGAGGGCCGAAGAAAGACCTGCTGCAAAAAAATATCAGCCGTCAGTTAGAGCAAGTGATTAATGAGCGGCAGTCGGTATGCGCAGGCAAAGACGATAAAAATTTTATTCCGCTGGTAACCGAAGAGCTGGAAGGAATTACAGCCCAGGTGGTAACAGCAATTCTCTGTGAAGGTGACGCTATCGGTTCCGTTGCGATTTTGAGCAGGGAGCCAAGGGCGCGCTTTGGTGACATGGAGATGAAGCTGGCATCGACGGCGGCTGGATTTTTGGGGAGGCAGATGGAAGGGTAGGCTGTAGGATAGAATAGGATAGAAAATAAAAAGGTAATAACAGAAAAGTTTAAAAAGCTGCTGTACGGATTGTGGAAAATTCTGGTACAGCAGTTTTTTGTTGGATGAACAATCGTTCAAATAGGGAGTTCAGGGCAGCGGTGATAAGAAAGCGGTCGTTGCGGAAAAACAGATGGCATGATATACTGGAAGCAGAGTTAAGAAAAGAGATGAGGGAGTTGAGGCGTAAAGATACGGTTACCAAAGATTATATGAAGCAGAATGCAATCTTTGCTGATGCATTTAATTACTATATTTATGGCAGCCAGCAGAGGATTTTGCCAGGGCAACTGCAGGAACTGGATACGACAGAAATTGCTGTTCCTTATGGTGCAGATGATGCCGGGGAGCCAAAGCAGGTTTATCGGGATGTAATGAAAAGTGTGGTTGCAATGAAAGATGAACATGCTGCCTACCTGCTTTCCATAGTTACAAGATGTCATTTTGTACAAATATTGCCTTTCCTGACTGCAATGGTGATTCAGGCTTATGCCGCAGTTAGGAAAGGATTTTGCTATTTTATACAGGTAAGTAAGGATAGAACAGCGAGAGCAAAAAATCAGAAATCCAGAATAAATTGACATTACATGCCAAAATTGCTATACTCGTTAAGGAAATGAAGGGAGATTAGGAAATGGTGGGAGAACGTTGGATAAAGACGCATCCGGTACGAATTGCTGCTGGTGTTTTTCTGTTTTATGTATTGTTTAGTGCATGTGCGAACTGGTCGCTGCTGCTTGGGGAAAATTTAATGAAGTACGATATCTGGGATGCGGAGTATCCTACGCAGGTGCTGATGACGGATGCATTGGCTTCCGGGACAGTGCCGCTCTGGAATCCGTTAATGCGTTACGGTTCGCCGTATTATGCGGTGTTTGGTTCTCCTGTCTGGTATCCGCTGACGCTTTTTCTGGCACTGGTTTTTGGGTATTCGCCGCACATCCTGGCGGCATCGTATGTGATGCACATCGTTATTGCGCAGTTTGGCATGTTTTTGTTGGCAGGGAAGGAGCTGGCAGAGCGCAGGCCGGAAGAAAACGGAGCGTTTTTATCGGTTTCGGGGCTTTGCGCAGGGATAGCCGCCGGTTTACTTTACGGCGGATGCGGGGTGTTTCTGTCAAATGCACAGCATATTATGATTATTATTTCGGCAGCGTGGATTCCCTGGCTTTTTTATTTTGTGCAGAAATATATACGGGAAAAGAAAGTGCTGCATCTTCTTTTGGCTGGATTGTGCGGAGGACTGATTCTGACTGGCGGTTATCCGGAGCTGTTTTATCAGGCATTTTTATTTCTTATTCCCTATGTCTGGTATGTCTGCCGTCTGTGGCGTACAGGAAAGAATACGACCGTTTTTCTGACCTCTGTAAAAGTATTTATCCAGTTGTGTATCTGTACGGTGCTGGCAGGGGCGGTAACACTGATTCCTTTTCTCTGCCATATGGGACAGCTTACCAGGACGAATGGGCTGGGGCAGGTTCCCAATACGTATCCGTTCAGCACGATGCTTTCCCTTATTTTTCCCCGGATGACGCAGTTTATTCCAGGACTTGAGCCAAGCATGGTAAATGTGTATTTCGGGCTTTTTCCTGTGCTCCTTTTTCCGGCGCTGCTGGTTAAAAAAACGCGCAGTAAACATATCTATGCAGTACTGGCGCTCATTGCCTGTTTAATTGTCAGCAAAGATTCTTTCCTGCACAGCCTGCTTTACCGTATTTTGCCCATGATGCAGAATTTCCGCTTTCCGACGCTGGCTAGAGTGTTTGTGGTTTTTTTTGTACTGTTGGCGGCAATGCCGCTGATGCAGGAAGTGTTTTCAGGAAAAATAGAAGAAAACGTTCTTGTGTTTGCCAAACGGATGGCTGCGGTGATACTGCTTTTTGCTGTGCTGGCTGTGCTGCTTGGCCACTATGCAGAGTTGAAGGATAGTGCGGGGCTGCTGGCATTTTCGGAATCTGCATTTGTGACTGCCTCTCTTATAGGAGTTTATGCGGCGGTGTTTTCTTTTATTAGGACAAAGCAGCTGGCAGGATGGCAGCAGAAGGCAGCGCTTATCGGGGCAGTCAGCATTGAACTGCTGACGTTTTCAGCGCTGGAAGGACCAATTACGGTAACTTGCTATAAAAGTACGGATTACTGTTCTAACGCGGCGGTTCGGGCGGCAGTCAGCCAGGAATATGCCAAAGTGAACAACCGGATAAGAGAGATGAACTTTGCCGGGCATAAGCGCAGCACCAGCGGGCTGAACGGCCAGGCCATTGTTTTTCAAAAAACATTTGATGAAGAAGGATATATTTCCTTTCTGATGAATAGTATCGAAGAATTTAAAGACACATACCGCAGGAGCATTATGGAAACGAATCCTGTTATTTATTTTACCGATAATGTGGTGACGGCAGAGAATACCGACTACGATCAGTGGAAGGATGAGGGGAATGCCGCACCGGAACAGATTTTTCTGGACAATGCCTTGTGGAGAGAGGAACTGACAGGAAGTCTGCTGCAGGATAGCCAGAACAGCCATGGGCATACTGACCGACTGCGCCCTGAAATCCTGAGCAGGCAGGAGCTTCCCATAAGCATGGAGGACGGTGCTGCAGTTTTGGAGGGAATATTCAGCGCCGGTCTGGAAAAAACAGAAAATATCCGTCTGTATTTTACGGATTCAGATGCGGAGCAGACAGAAGAGAACGTTATTGAACTGCTTTTGGTTTTCTGGGATAACAGCGGCGGAATATATTCTTATCAGGAAGAATTTTTGCTTCGGGAGGAGGAAGGAAGCGGGA
>CAJUTC010000015.1 GCA_910589195.1 uncultured Lachnospiraceae bacterium | reverse complement strand
GCGGTGCGAGGTTTATATTATCACTCCGCTTTGAAAATGTCAACCTCTTTTTTCATATTTTTTCGAATTTTTTCCGTTTTTTTTAATTGCAGCAATAATTGCAAATTTTTTACTTTTGTCCCGGATTATCCCAGCATATTCTAACTTTGCTTTTTGCCGGAAGCAGGGCATACTATATGGAAGATTTTATTATGGAAGATTTGGTTCTCGCCGGGCTAACATGTAATTGACCCGGCGAGAACCAGCAATGCCATTAATTCAGGTATGCGGATAGCAGAAATGAATGGTTAAACACGCTCTAATGTAAACCAAAACTCCACTCCGTCTTCCATATTCTCTACGCCACAGCGTTTCTGGTGAGAATCCATAATGGCTTTTACAATCGACAGGCCGATGCCGCTTCCTCCGTAAGACCGGGTACGTGCTTTGTCAACTTTATAAAATTTGGTCCAAAGATTGGGCAAATCTTCATCCGGAATCGGGTTTCCTGTATTAAAAACCGTTACCCGCACCTCACTCTGAGATGGTTCTATGGCGATTCGTATTTGGCGTTTCCCTTGAACATGGTTTAAAGCATTGTTTAAATAGTTTGTTACCACTTCTTCAATTTTAAACTCATCTGCCCACACAAAGCACGGCTCTCGTTGTAAAAATTCTACAGTTACTCCATTCTGCTCAATCATAAGCTGCGCGGAAGAAAGAACCCCCCGGATTAGTTCTGTTAAGTCAAACCGTTCCATCACAGGAGCATCATTGCCAGACTCTAACGCGCTTAAGGTAAGAAGCTTTTTCACCATCTGATTCATTTTATTGGCTTCATCCATAATCACTTCGCAATAATAATCCCGGCTTTCTGGATCCTCTGCCATTCCCTCTGTCAGACCCTCTGCGTATCCTTGTATCAGGGCAATGGGCGTTTTCAGCTCATGGGAAACATTTGCGATAAACTCCTTGCGCATTTCATCAATCTGAGTTTTTTCCTCAATATCTTTCTGTAACTTTAAATTTGCCGTTTTTAATTCGCCTACGGTTTCCTTTAGCCGATCCGAAAGAAAATTCATGCTGTGCCCCAATACCCCGATTTCATCGGAAGCATTACCTGTATAATGGGCATCAAAATCCAGATTACTCATACGCTCAGATAGTTCGGTAAGAGAAAGGATAGGGGAGATCACCATCTTTGTGGTGAAGTATATTAAAATACTTCCTCCAGCCAGCGCGATAATTCCCACATAGGCAAGAAAGCGGTTAGACAATTCTACGCTTTCCCGTACACTTGCGACTGGCATGGACATAATAAAACTGGTTACGTCATCAGAAAGAAATCCCCAACATTCCAAATAAAAAGATTTATTCCGGGGATCAAAACTTTTTTGGATGGTATACGCTTCTGTTTGGGATACTATTTGTAATGGTCTTTCATCCTGACCTAAAATGCTTCGAAGAAACCGTTCACTTAGATAATCCCCTCTCCGTTCCGAAGAAAGCAAGGTTCCATTTGCGCTGTCCATTATCAGGATCGTAATATTCGATTTCTCATTTAATTCCCGGATCAGTTTAATCAGTGTATTTTCCTCTAATGAACTGTGCCTGCCACTGCGCCGCATTTCATCTAATATCTGAAACTGTTCCGCAATATCACGCCCCGCTTCCTGCTCTTCTAGCAGCAGGGTATCCACCTGCGCATACGCCTGTTCTAGATCTTTAATTTTTTCCTGCATATAAAACCCTTCCAGCCACCAGGTATTTGCCCCCCATAAGCAGATAATAACAGCAGCCGTCAGGCCGATGAAAATCAAGGTAAACCGCAGCCGGATAGAATGTTTTAAACGTTTCATGAATCTACCTCAAATTTATATCCCATTCCCCAGATTGTTTTAATATATTCCCCCTTCTGCCCCATCTTATTCCTCAGCTTTTTCACATGGGTATCAATCGTCCTGGCATCCCCGAAATAATCATAATTCCATACATTATTTAAAATCTTTTCTCTTGAAAGAGCCAGTCCCTGGTTTTCCACAAAATAGCTTAATAGCTCAAATTCCTTAAAACTTAAATCCACTCCTTGTCCATCGATGGTTACCTGTCTGGCCGCTTTGTCAATGCGGATGCCCCCAATCTCCATGCTGCCGGCTCCAATATTGCCCGTTCGGCGCAGGATTGCTTCTACACGGGCCACTAATATCTTTGGGCTGAATGGCTTAGATATATATTCGTCCACACCAAGACCAAAACCTTGAAGCTCATCACGCTCCTCCCCTCTGGCTGTCAGCATAATAATGGGGACTTCTGAAAACTTCCGTATTGTTTTTAATACCTCCCAACCATCCATCTTAGGCATCATCACATCTAAAAGAACCAGTGAAATATCCTTCTGGTTAAAAAAAATATCCACCGCCGTTTCCCCATCGGCTGCCTCAATTACATAATAGCCCTTGACAGTTAAAAAATCCTTAACCAGTTTGCGCATTCTGGCTTCATCATCAACCACTAAAATTTTCAACGCTTCCATAACAATATCTCCTGTATCCACAGCATTCGCAAAGCTTTTGCCATTTCCTATTCTGTTTCAACGATTTCAAATGTTCCATATGGTTATTTTAGCAGTTTTTTTTAGGTTTATCTACTATTTCACAGACATTTCACAGATTGGCTGAAAACTGGCGGTTTCAACAAATAAAGGGCTGCTACAACCTATAACTGAAATGCTCCAGCGTTCAGACTGTAGGTTGTATGGAGCAGCCCTTTGCGGCATCCCTATATGCCATATTATCTTAGCAAAATAATCTTAACCTCTTTTTTTCTTAAAATACTGATCAATTCTGTTTTTAATCTCTGTAGGTTTTAAATATTTTGACAAATATCCTTCCGGTCTTAACTCCAATACTGCCTTTACACTTTCTGGATCATTCCTGCTGGTCAGAAAAATGACAGGGATATCGGCAAATTCCTCCTCAGAATGGAGCATTTCCAGCGTGCGCTTCCCGTCACAGACGGGCATTTCATAATCCAGCATTACCAGATCTGGTCGTTCTAACGTTATCGCCCGAATAGCGGACACTCCGGATTTTGCCACACTGACCTCATAACTTGTGCCTAACAGGCTTTTGATTGCCTGCCGTATGGTTACAGAATCATCCACCACCAATATCTTTGGTTTTGATGTTTTCTCGCGCTTTGACAGGTATTTCCCAATTTCCAACATAGCATTGTCTGCCACAATCGGAGTCCCGATGCCTTGTTCAAGCAAATGCGGGGCAATCACACAGTAAGAAAAATATCCCACATCTGTATTAAACAACAGACTGATCTGTGGTTTTTTCTTTTCAAAAATATCCTGGAATTTATCGTAAGCCAACAGGTTTTCTTCCTTCATCTCATACAATTTCAGCGACGGGAACTGCTGCATTACATGCCATACAAACTGCTTGGCCGTATATCTGGACGCATTAATCAGCATAATATCCAGCATATCCGATTTAACCCCCAGGATTTTTCCCACGGTATTCACCAGGATTTTCTCTTCAAACGCCATAATAATTTCCCACTGCTTCTCTTGATGATCCGCATTGTAAACCAGCCGATAGTACACCCCTTTGCCAAACTTTTCCCCATTGTAAGCATCGCTGACTACCTTTGCGTCCAACTGGAACATATCATAAACAAGCTTCTTAATTACGCATTTCATGGCCGCAAGCTCTTCCTCTGGCAAAAGCTCTACCCACTTGCTCACTTTCTCTCCCACAATTGCCTGATCTTCTGTCAAAGTATGTCCAATCAGCCACCCAGCACAGACCCCAAGAAAATGATCTACGGAAGTTTGAGAATACTCTTCCCGTATTAGTTCCTGTTCAAGAGCCGGAAGCGTATCCTCCCGAAATCCCCGATGTAAGCGCCTGTGGGTTTCCAAACCTTCATAGCCGATAGATGCCATATATAATTCTTCATTTTCAAAATGTCCCATAGCGTGTTCCTTTAAATATTTAACCCCTTCCTGGTACACTTTTGGATTTCTCTTCTTTTCTTCCTTTAACGCAAACAGTTTGTTGATAATGGTAAAAAGTTTCTGGTGCTCTTTATCAATAATGTCCACTCCAAGATTATACTCGTCCTTCCATATTAATTGATTTTCCACGATGCCTGAATCCCCCTTTTTGTAGCCTGTTTGTTTGCAGATCATAGCAAACTGATATATATTAGGGACAAAAGATATCTTGCTCCTTTATATCAATACTTGCCTGACAGACCATAGCCTGTCTTCTATATATTATGAGGTCACATCTGCTAAGTGTTCATCATGCTGTATATTAATGGGCCATAACGCTGTTTCGCCACACAGATTCCTTTATTTCTGGCATCGTATCTAATCTATCAGGATAATCGCATAAGGCATTCAAAAATATAGCCGATAATTAATCGCATTTAGTTTTACAACACTACGGCAACAGTCACTTAGCTTTCAATTACAGAGGACTAGCTTTACATATCAGACCCCAGCGCCGTTATTGATTCTTAAGCTCCATCCATGCCTTCACTTCCATTAAAGAAGGCAAAATCATTACAGCTTTTTCACGCATTTCATCCGTAGGAGGTAAACAATCTGGCACCATAATCGGCATGGCTCCCGCATGGAAAGCAGCCTGGATCCCATGATAAGAATCTTCTATAATATAGGTCTGTTCTGGTTTTACTCCGATTTCCCGGCAGGCTTTTAAAAAAATATCTGGTTTTGGCTTACTTTGTTCCACCATATCTCCTCCCACAACCGCATCAAACCAAGACATCAATCCGGCATCTGATAATTCCCGAATCACCGTTTCCTGGTTCGTAGAAGATGCTACCGCTGTTTTTGCCTGGTTTTTTTTGAGAAACTCCAGCAGTTCTCGTACCCCCGGTTTCAACGGCAGCTTGCCCTTCCCATATCGCTGTTGAAAAAGCGCGTCCACCTGGCGGCTATAACAATCATAGTCAAACGATTCCCCATATTGTTCCAAAAAAATTGCCTTTACAATTTTTGCGTTGCATCCCAAACATCGCTGAGTTGCCTTCTCAATATCTAAAATTCCATGTTTGTCCGCAACCGCTTTCCAACATTCCCTAACCTTAGTTTCTGAATCAAAAATCACACCGTCCATATCAAACACAACCGCAGTAACCATATATTTCCTCCTCGCATATCGCTAAATAAACTCAAATGGCATAAGCCCCGGATCCACAGCCATAAAAATACCTCCAAAGTAGATTTTGTTTATTTACTCTGTCTACTTTAAAGGTATCATATCAATCCCGGAGCTTATTTTTTATAATACAATATGATAATCGTTTGCAAAGATGTTGGTGTCAAACGGTCTTTTGCCGCCTTGATACCTGATTACTCCCCACTTTGTACACCCGTAATCCTGGTATCTTGCAAAAGCATTAATATTCCATCTGGCGATAATATCTTCTGGTAGTCAGCGGGTGGTTCCTCTCTTTCTCAATATGGCAGCTTAATCTCTCGGTAATCGCATACATCACCATAGGGGAAACAATTTTACGGAAATTTGGATCCGTAAAAGGAAGCTCAACTTCTTTTGTATCAAATTTATTTACGCATACGTTTGTGCCAAACTTCTCCTTAATAATCCGCTCCGCAAAATCATCTACACGATCCATCAGCGGCCTGGTTTCATCCTCACCATAAAAGAGAATCAGGCTTGTGCCCTCTTCTAAAAGTTCAATGGTTCCGTGAAAGAATTCTGCGGCATGGATGGATTTCGTCTTAATCCACTGCATTTCTTCCAGAATACACATGGCATAGTCATAAGCCTCGCCCCAAAGCATGCCAGCTCCAATTACCATGTGATAATCAGTATTCTTGTGCTCTGCTGCCATCTTGGCGCATCTTTCCTCATACTGCTCCTTGCCCTTTAGCAAAAAAGGAACGATCTTTGAATACTCATCCATAAATTGATCGTATTTTGGGAACTCTCCCGCATTTTTCATAAATCTGGCAATCATGGTAATCATATATGTATAGATAGCCTCGCAAAGGCAGTCATCTTCCGCAAAACTGAACAGCTTGTAATCCGCAAACTGGCAAACCGGCGTATTGTCATTGGATACATAGACAATCGTTCTTGCCCCGGCTTCCTTGCAAAACTTAGCCGCTGCTACAATCTCTTTCGTATTCCCACTCCTGGTAGAGAAGATGCAGACAGAATCCTTCGAGAACTTCTTCGGTGGCGCAGCCATAAACTCTGCCGCGATTACACTAACAGTATCAATGGAAGATGATCCATCCATCCAGTATTTCATGGGAAGGGAGTGGGCATATGTACCGCCGCAGCCAATAAAGAAAAGGTTAGAATAGCCTTCCTTGCAAATCTGATCTACAGCCGATTCAATCTGTGGCCTTAACGCAATCGCGTCACTAACAACTTTCTCATAACGTGGAACGTCGAAATTAAACATCGTTTTTTTCCTCCTAAAATTAATTGATATATGGTTTTGTTTTTCCTATCCGGCGGCAGGTCCTCCCAAAAATAATGCAGGCAGTCCATCTGGCCGTAAGATTTGGGATTAATATTCCAGCCTTCTGTAATAGCGGCGGATATCCAGAGTATGTTTGCGGATTTCAGCCAGGTTTTTATAAGCACGCTCATAGATTGCCCATAAAATCACCGGTGACAGCATCCAGCGGAACGAATCGCTAATTCCTGGGAATTCATATTCTTTCGTATCAAATACAACTATTTGATCCGTATGTTTCTCTACGAAGCGGATTACCCGTTCATCCAAAGGCCTTGTAGGGCCTTCGCCCATGCCTACACAGACCAGCACGCCTTTTTCCACCAGTTCAATGGTTCCATGGAAAAATTCCGCTGAATTTACAGACTTGGTCCGGAGCCACTGACACTCTTCCAGCACACACATTGCCATAGAATATGTATGTCCCCAAGTCATCCCGGAACCAGTCCAAATCTGGTATTCTTTGTCTTTTGCGTCAAACATTTTTGCGTAAGCCAATCCCTTGGCATCCGATGCCTTGGCTACGGAAACCAGCACGTTACCAAGGTTCTTTAATTCATCCGCAAACTTGGGATAATCAGCAAATTCGCCTTTATTATATAAGATCCTTCCTAAAACAAATATGGCAATCAAGTCATGCGGTTCTGCTTCCCCGTAGCATATGGAGTAGGTGGTAGCTGCTTTTAAGGGAGAATCCGGCTCCCCGCAAAAAGAAATTGTGGTAACATTTTTCTCTGCCAGCCATTTTGCAACCGCAACGGTTTCCTTTGTATCTCCGGATTTTGAGGTCAGGATGGCCAATGTCCTGTCTGTAACCAATGCGTTCCCTGTTACCATCAGCTCCGCCGGAATCTCTGTAAATACAGGAATTTTTGACATGCTTTTCATCATATAGGAAAAGGGTTCCAATGCTGCCAGTGAACCTCCTGCTGAAGTAAACAGAATATTGTCAACTCCTTTTTCGCAAACCTTATCCGCCACCATTTCCAGCTCACCTCTAAGGGCATACAGCTTTTCTGCCTGCTCTTTGACTGCTTTTTCATTAAAATCAATCATTTGAGTTCCTCCTGTTTTATCAATTTGACTTCTCTTTGTTAAACTTATATTAACACATCATATTACATGTGTCAACAGGTATTTCAATATTTTATCCTTTTACCGCGCCGGAATTCATTCCATCCACAAAATACCGCTGCAGGCAAATATAAAGAATTACCATAGGCAGTGCCGCCAAAGTCAGCCCGGCAATCAGCACACCCCATTGGGTCTGGGAAGTAGAGCGTATGGCAAAAATCCCAAGCGGCACTGTCTGCAGCCTTCTCCCTTCCGTAAATACCAGAGCAAACGCAAAATCGTTCCAAATGTACCTGGCGCTCATTACTGCCGTAGTGGCAATCACAGGCTTACTCATCTTAAATACAATATTAAAAAATACCTGGAAGACAGAGCAGCCATCAATAATCGCCGCTTCCTCTACTTCTATTGGCAAGTTAATCATAAACGACCACATCAGGAAGAAGGAAAAGGGAATCCGATAGGCAATATAGGGAACCAAAAGGCCTATTCTGGTATTGTATAAGCCTACCAGTGACAGCAGCTTATAGATCGGGATCAGAGAGCACTGAGGAGCCAGCATCATGCCAGAAAGAATAAACATAAACGCCAGATACCGATGCTTAAACTCGAACCGTATGATCCCGTAAGCCGCCATCCCGGAAATCAAAATCACAAAAAACGTTCCTGCTACCGTAAAAAATAAACTGTTAATCACGGTATTTTGAATGTAGGAACGCCACACATAGAAATAGTTGGATACCTGCCATGTTTCCGGAAGATTCCATGGGGAACCAAAAATATCACTATCTGTCTTAAAACCGCTGACTGCCATCCAAAGGAGCGGAAATAGAATGGCTGCCATGTAGAGCGCCATGAATATGTGGATTATCCATCGCTTGATCTTAGAGCTGGAACTCATCCTATTTCTCCCCCTTCATTGTTTCTTTCACGTTGTACATCCGCATCTGAATAAAGGAAAACGCAAATGTAATCACAAACAGCAGCACGCCGATAGCACTTGCATAGCCCATGTTGTCTTTCCGAAACCCGGTTTTATACATCAGTGTTGCAAGAACTTCCGTGGCATTGCCCGGGCCACCGCTGGTCATAACATAAACTTCGTCAAACACCATAAAGGCCCCAATAATCGTAATGGTAGTGTTCATCAAAATGGTGGACTTGATCATGGGGATGGTAATCTTAAAGAAGGTCTGCAAGCCATTTGCACCATCAATTTTAGCGGATTCATAAATCTCCAGCGGCACACTTTGAAGACCAACGGTATACAGCATCACCATCTCTCCCATATACTGCCACTGTGATACCATGATCACCGCCCACATGGCAGTTTTGGCATCCCCTAACCAGTCATGAGCCAGACCGGAAAGCCCTACCGCTTCCAGCATTGGATTAACAAAGCCGATGGAAGGGCTGTATCCGATTACCCACAAAAGGCCGATGGCTGTTAATGATACAACTGCCGGGACAAAGATAACCACCCTGGTTACTGCAGCAAACCGATCGTTTGCAAACGAATTAAGCAGATAGGCAATCACCAGGCCTAGTCCCACTTGAAAAACAATGGAAACTACCGCATATTTCGCATTATTTGCTGCTGCTTTCCAGACTGCGGCGTCAGTAAATAGTTTTTTTATATATCGCATCCCCACAAAATCCATTTTCTTTGAATAAGCGGTCCATTTGAACAGGCTATAATACACATTAACAATAACCGGAAGGAAAATCAGCAATGCTACAACTGCCACAGCAGGAAGTAAAAAGATGCACAGCATCTTTTTGTTTTTATATAAGGTAGTCATAAGTTCCTCCTTTCTGTACATGGACGCTCTCGGAAACGCTCTTCACCTGAATATGGGAGTCAGCTTTTGTTACCGTTTCCGAGAGCATCCATTTTCTACTTATCAGCAGCCACATCCCGGGCAGTAGCTGTTACGCTTTCCATAATGGACTGCCCCGTTTCCTTGTCGAAAATAGTCTGGCAGCCAATCAGATACGTATCTGCAACTGTCTGGTCAATGGCACAGTCCAGCCATTCAGAAATCCCCGGCGCATTTAAGTTCTTTTCAATAATTTCCAAGGATTCTGGCATACATTTCGTTTCATCCAACTCCAGGCTGATACAGGGAAGGAACCCCAGCTCATACACCATCTTGGACTGTACCGAATCGCTGGTAAGCCATTTCAAGAATTTGATCGCCTCATCTGGATGCTTTGAAGCAGTATTAACCATAAATACATCCGGGCCTCCAGTGATATATCCCGTTTCCCCTTCCCCTCCTTCTACCTCCGGAAAATCAAAATAGCTCCAGTCATCTTTCAGGGCATTTTCGTAATTCACCAGGTTTTGCACTTCTTCATAAATCATAGCTGCTTTCCCTTCCTGAACCATGGCCTGTGACATTTCCCAGGTGCAAGAATTAATATCAGTATTAACAAAACCACGATCGTACAGATCCTTCATCATATCCAGCGCTTTTGCATAGCCCGGATCCGTATAATCCGTTTCTTCCATTGTATAATTCTTATTTGTTACATCCGCTGGAACCAGTTTCCCATTTAATGTAGTAATATAATGGCAGACTACCCAGCTATATTGGTTTCCGATAGCGACAGGAGTAATCCCAAGATCCTTGATTTTTTGGCAAACCTCTAAAAACTCATCCCAAGTTTCTGGTGTTTTTGTAATTCCTGCTTCCGCAAATATCTTTTTATTGTAAACCATTTCCTTAGATGAATAATCCCAGGGAATAGACCAATATGAACCGTCCTTCTCACAGCATCCCAGCATAGACTGGTTAAAACTATCCTTCCACCGGGCATCTTCTTCCAAATATTTCGTAATATCCAGCGCGTTCCCAGAGTCCACATATTGGGCAATCCGTTCGCCACTCCAGGTAAAAAATATATCTGGCGCATCTTCACTGCCTAACAGCACCCTGGTTTTATCCTTGATCTCCTCATCGCCATAAGCAGTCATTTCGATGGTAATCCCCGGGTTCTGTTCTTCAAACTGGGCAATTATTTCGTTAAAATACTGCATCCGTTTTTCTTCCGGAAACTTATGGACAAATTTGATGGTTACCGCATCGCTGGTTTCCGTCTGACTTACCTTTTGTCCCTCTCCTTGGGTTTCTTTCGCCCCTTCTTTTACCTCCCCATTGCCGCAGCCCGCAAGAAACGCCATGCTCATAACTGCCGCTGAAAAAACAGCAATTTTTCTGTTTACCTTCACTTTTTTCCTCCTTTTCCATTTGAGTGCTATCATGATTTCCTCTGCTATCACCTGCTGATTTTCTTTCAGCTAGATCCAAATTTTAATCCATATATGCCAATGGAACACCCATAACTTTGTACCTATCTAGTGTGCTGTCCAAAAAATCCTGATAACAGAAGATTTCAAAAGCGCTCTTTGCCTTTTTTGATTGTATTATATCGTAATATTAAAATTGATGAACTTATATTAACATATTATATTATATCAGTCAATACAGAAATGCGTTTTTTCACAGAAGACCGTTTTATATCTCCCCTTTTTTAGCAACTATTCACAGCTTCCCGGAATTTAGGAAAGAATCAGTTTACTTTTCAACCAAAAAATAGTATACTATACGTGATATTACAACCAAACCGCAAACTAAGGAGTTAGAGAAGCATGATTGAACACGAAAGCGCAATTCCGCTTTATCAACAGATCGAAAATGATATTAAGGATAAAATCATCAGCGGGGAATACCAGGCCGGGCAAATGCTTCCCAGTGAAAGCAAATTCTGTGAAATGTACCAGGTAAGCCGTGTAACCGTCCGAAATGCCATATCGGATTTGGTGGAGCAGGGTATCCTAATCCGCAAGCATGGCAAAGGTACATTTGTGGAAAACCAAAAGATTCCTTCCAACCTGATTACCTTTAGCGGTTTTACCACTACCTGCCAGGAAAACAACATCAAAATCAATACCCATATCTTATGTGTCCGCCGTCAGGAAGCCTCCATGTACGATATCCGTACCTTAAATCTGAAGGAAAATGACGATATTGTGTATATTAAGCGTATCCGATATGCTGACAGCCATCCGGTGATTATCGAGCACGTCCACCTTCCTTATAAAGAGTATTCATTCTTACTTAACGAGGATCTAGAAGACCGCTCCTTGTATAAAACAATTGAGCAGCATATGGGTTCCAACCCGGAAAACTACTGTCACACCAAAATCTGCCTGGAAGCCAGTGCTGCCACCCCGGAAGAAGCCCTTTTTTTAAAGCTGCAGCCAGGCAATCCGTTGTTTATCCTGAAAGAAGAAATCATTTCTGACAGTGGCCAGCCAATCCACTGGACAAAACAGATTATGTCGGGAAATTACTTTAAATTTTACCTCTCAAGTACCACAAACCGCCTGTCCATTAAGATTGAATAATCAGGAATCTCATCTGGTCTTGTAAAAATTTGCGGAATTTTCCAGTGAACGCATCCGCAATAATAAAAACCGGGAAGGACATGAATCCATGTGTATCCCGGTTTTTCCTATCTGCTGTTTTCAATCAATCGGCAAACCACATCCGCAATGCCATCTTCATCATTCGACGGCGCAATATATTGTGCCGCCTGTTTTACTTTCGGCTGCCCATTGGCCATGGCAACTCCAATTCCGGCAAACGCAAGCATGGACTGATCATTAAACCCATCTCCACACGCAATCAGATTCTCCTGTTTCATCCCTAAATGGCTTAACAGCTTCCCCAATGCCTGTGCCTTATCGATCCCCCTGCCCGTAATTTCAAGAAAATAAGGGGCAGAACGGCATATGCTTAACCGTCCCTTCCAATAGGACTTCATACGATTTTCAACCGTTTCCAAATAAGTGCTTTCTCCAGTCATCAGGCACTTAATCACCGGAAAGGTTATATCCTTAGCAAAATTCTTTGCCTGCCTTACCTCCATATGGTTGATGGCGTTCTCTTCCAGACAGTATTTCTCCCCAGGATATCGGGCAATGATATATTGATCCTGGTATGTCATAATATTGACACCATATTCCTCTGCCTGCCTAGCTAATGTGCGCACCACCTCCAGATCCAGTGCCTGCTGATAAAGAATACGCTCTGTTTTACAGTCGGTCACGCATCCGCCGTTATAAGCCAAAATATACCCGCCCTTTTGTTTCAACTCCAGTTCCTCAGCAAGTGGAGCAATGCCGTAAGTGGGACGGCCTGACGCCAGGACGATTCTGCCACCCATAGCCAGAAACTGTTTCAACGCCCGCCTGACTGGAGGGGTAACTTGCTTATTTGAATTTGTAAGTGTACCATCTATGTCCAGAGCAAGGAGGCAATCTGAAATCTTCCGTTTTTTCTCCTCAAATATTATTCCCATTTTCCCACCTGTTATCCCTGCCGCTATCCTATTATGCTGTTTAACGGCACGCCACATCCGTAAGCGCCTTTCAATCTGCAAGTATGGCGCGCTTTTAAGTTACCGATACACATCCCAGCCTTAATTGCCTGGCGCTCCACATCCCTTTTGTTTTCTTCCAAGATAAAATATTGGTCAGAGGAAGTTGCCATATCCTCCATTTCCTTGACAATTTCCATATAAGTCGTGATAAACCCGCTGATCCAGGAATCACCGCAGCCAGTAGTGTCTATGGCACCCCCTTCTGCATAATATGGCTTCTTGGCATAAATCTCTCTGCCGTCATACACCCATGCCCCTCTGACCCCCATTGTAATAATCGCCATGCGGCAGTATCGGGAGTCAACCGCTTCAAAAAGCACATCCAGGTTCTCCTGCTCAGACAAATCATCCCTCCCGGAAAACAAAATAAAATCCGCAATGCCAGAAATCGCTTTCACCTTTTTCTTGTCCCATTCTGTGGAAAAATCATAGAGAAGTGGAATGTGGGCCTCTTTGATTTTCACCAATTGATCTTCAATATAGCTATAACAACTTGTGTGCACCAAATCAAAGGTTTTCAGGTATGCAATCAACTCATCTGTAACCGCTAAGGGGGATGATTTTACCAGACCTCCGTCATTTTCATCCCCAATCACGCGATCTCCATCAACCAGGTTAATAAAGCACCTTCCTGTTTCTCCATGGCATATTGGGCTCATAAAATACTCTACCTTTTGCTGTTTTAGGGAATCTGTTAAAACCTTTCCATACGCATCGTCTGCCAGAACTCCTACATAAGCGGCCCTATGTCCCAACTGACTGCAATACACCGCCACGTTCACACAGTTGCCTCCGGGATTAACCATCCCGTCAATATAATTGATATCCACCACATTGTCGCCTACACACGCGATTTTTACCATGTTTTACGATCCTCCGCTCTTTTTACTGATCCGTTGCAGCTTCACTGGCAGTGGCAGAAACATCCAGCATAATCGCCGCTCCATCCTGATTGTCAAAAATCGTCTGACATCCAATCAAGTAAGTATCCGCAACCGTCTGGTTTAATGCGCAATCTAGCCACTCGGAAATGCCAGGTGCCTCCATGTTTTTATTAATAATTTCCAAAATTTCCGGCATACACTGCTCTGGATCCAAATCTACGTTTATTACTGGAAGGAATCCCAGATCATATACCATCTTTGCCTGCACATCTTTGCTGGTTAAATGCTTCAGGAATTTAATCGCCTCATCCGGATGCTTAGATTCACTGTTCACCATAAACACATCCGGCCCTCCTGTTATATAACCGGCTTTTCCTGCGCCTCCCTCAACTTCCGGAAAGTCAAAATAGCCCCAGTCATCTCCTAAGGAATTTTCGTAATTTACTAAGTTTGGCACTTCCTCATACACCATAGCTGCCTTTCCTTCCTGTACCATAGCCTGGGACATTTCCCATGTACAGGAATTTACATCCTGGTTTACATACCCTAAGTCATACAGGGAACGCACCATATCAAGTGCTTTCGCATAGCCCTCATGAGAAAAGGAATGGTCTTCCATGTTATAATTTGCATTAAGCACATTCTCTGGCACCAGCTTTCCATTTAATGTGGTAATATAATGGCAAACTACCCAAGAATACTGGTTTCCAAGGGCAATCGGCGTATAGCCCGCATCTTTCAGAATCTGACAGTCTGCCAACAGCTCATCCCAGGTAGTCGGCAATTGTGTAATCCCTGCTTCCGCAAAAATTTTCTTATTATACACCATTTCTTTGGAATCGTAATCCCATGGGATTGCCCAGTAAGATCCGTTTTTATTGCAACATTCCAGCATAGACTGGTTAAAGCTGTCTTTCCATTGCCCGTCTTCCTCCAAATACTTTGTAAGATCTAAAGCATTGCCTGAATCTACATATTGGGTAATCCGCTGGCCGCTCCAAGTAAAGAAAATATCCGGCGCTTCATCACTTCCTAGAAGTACCCTGGTCTTATCCTTAATTTCCTCATCACCATAGGCATTCATCTCAATCTTAATATTAGGGTTATCCTTCTCAAACTCTGCGATCACTTCATTAAAATACTGCATACGGGACTCTTCTGGCAATTTATGAATAAATTTAATTGTAACCGGTTGGCCGGAATCCTCTTCTTCCCTCTGTCCGCCTGCTGTCTGTGTATCGGTTCCGCCATTTTGGCTGCTTTGGCCACAACCCGTAATTGCTGATACGCACATAGCTGCTCCTAACCCAATTCCCAGCATTTTTTTGAATCGTTTATCCATGATTTACCTCCTCTTGATTTTGGACAGGTATTCCCAGAAATTCTTTTGTGCAAACCGCAGAATCATATTCCGAATATACCTTGTTTTTCCGATTAAGCAGTGCATCCGCTTTTCCTTCCTGCTTTTCTTTAACTTATATTAACACGTTATATTACATATGTCAACATATATCTTTATTGTATTATTATTTTTTCCTGTGTTCCTCCCAAGCTACAACCAATATTCCTGACATAATCATGGCACATCCAAAAAGCTTCACTGGGGTTATCGTTTCCCCAAGCAGTATAATCCCGACTGCCACACACGTTACTGGTTCAAACATGGAAAGAAGAGAAGCTGTCGCTCCTCCCACATACCGCATGCCACATTGAAACAGGATATTGGCCACCACTCCAGTTAAAACGGCATGTGTTACCGTCATGATCCAGGCAGTTTTGGTCATTGAAAGCACCATTCTTCCGGTTATGTTTCCAAAAAGCAATGCCCCTATCCCCCGAATTCCTACCATATAAAAGCTGAACCACAAATAATCTGTCTTTTGAAGGTCTGACTTTTCCATAACTAAAATGTAACCAGCGTACGTAATACCGGAAATAAGTGCCATAGCAATTCCTAATGCTGAGCCTGTACCAGAAACGTCTGAGGTAACAATAATTCCTGTCAGGCATAGCACCAATGCAATTCCTTTTCCCTTTGTTAGCTTTTTCTTCAAAACCCATATCCCAGCAACCGCCACATATACGGGATACGTAAAATGAAGCACAGTGGCAATCCCTGTGGCAATCCGTTCAAACGCACTAAATAAAAAAAGAGTGGTGAACCCCCCAAGCATTCCATCCAGAACCAACCACAGTGTCTGCCCCTTTTTAGGCAATATCGGTGTTTTCTTTTTTAAGAGCAGGAACATGAAAATCAACATGCTAAAAAAGGAAGACAAACAAGTAAAAGCAATGGGATTACTCCCTCCCTTGTATGCATGGAACGCAAAAAAGGCATTGAGTCCATATAAAAACGCAGAAAGTATTGAACTACCAGAGCCTGCCATCTCGTTTCTGTCATATACTGCCCTTTTTTTCACCATATCTTTCATCATCATATCCTCCAAACTTTAAATCACCGCCACCACAGACCACCTATGCCGTCTTTTGCTTATTGGATGGTATTTCCCTTAATTTTATATTGTATTCATACATATTATATATAACATTATATTACATGTTTGTCAAGTACCAGGAAAACCCTTCCCGAAGCCGAAGGGCGGCTTGCGCCAGCAGTCATGTTCCTTAGCACAAAGTGCGCATCCCCTGGAGTTTTTTTGCTTTATAGGACGCATTTTCCTATAACAAAAAGGCCAGGGATTTTCTCCCTGGCCTGCTCGTCACAAAACACTTTTATTCAATTACCGCAATTCTGTTGTAGAAATTGTGTCCATATCATCAAATGCCTGGTTCTCACCACCCATCGCCCAAATAAAGGTATAGTTGGAAGTTCCAGCCCCGGAATGGATACTCCAGGAAGGACTGATAACCGCCTGCTCATTTTGCATTACAATATGACGGGTTTCCGTTCCCTCGCCCATCATATGGAATACCACATTATCCTTCGGAACTTCAAAATACATATAAACCTCCATCCGCCTCTCATGAGTGTGGCTAGGCATCGTATTCCATACACTTCCCGGCTCCAGCTCAGTCATTCCCATAGAAAGCTGGCAGGTAGGCAATACGTCTGGATGAATAAACTGGTTAATGGTACGCTTGTTGGAGGTTTCCATCGCTCCTAAAGGACGCTTAACTGCCTTTTCAATAGGCAGATATGTGGTCTTGTAGGCGCAATGAGCCGGGGCGCTTACCATATAGAACTTAGCTGGATTAGACGGGTCGTCGCTGGCAAAGGTTACTTGCTTTGTTCCTTGGGTGATATATAAGCAATCCTTATAATTCATATGGAAGGCTTCCTGGTCTGCCTTAATGGTTCCCGCTCCTCCAATATTAAAAATACCGATTTCCCTTCTTTCCAGGAAATAACTGGTTCCAAAATTTGCCCACACATCAATCCCCTTATCGATGGAAACCTCTTCTGTGGTAGGCATACAGCCTAATGTCACCATGCGGTCTACGTGGGAATACACAGCCGTTACTTCATTTTCCACATATAAATTTTCAATCAGAAACTCATTGCGGATTTCCTCTGTTGTGTAACGCTTAAAATCTCTTTGGTTGCAGGAATAACGAATCTCCATATCAATCTCTCCTCCTATTTTATGGTTTGGGAAAGCCTCCCTGGCTTTCTGGCCGTTTTCTTACAGTCGCGCCAAAAACGCAAGCCTGCGAAACAATAATTTTGTTATTTACAATGTAACATAAGATGGATGGAAAAACAAGGGGTTTTCCAAAAATTTTTATACAAATTATTTGTTTTGTATTCAACTATATTATTTGAATACCAAATTCACCCCATATACCTGTTTGTAAATTTCTTTTTTAAATGGCAGAAATTCATTTTCCCCTATTGCCTTTGGCCAGCTCATAATCCAAAGAGAAATGGGCAGATCTCCTTCCTTAAGAGGCATCTGCTCATAGAAAAAGTGGTTGGTTGCAAAACCGCAACGGTGGTAAAAACTTTCCCGCCTTCCAGTCATCGGATCACTCGCCACCACCGGCTCAATTTCCAAAAAAAGCGGTTTTTTCTTCTCCTCTCCCTCATTTAGGCATTCTTGGATTAAAAGGCGTCCATACCCCTGCCCTCTGCACATGGCCGTAGTTGCCAGATGTTCCAAAAAAATACAAGATTCCAATTCCCAGTAACCTAAAAATGCTCGGATAGGCCCTTTCTCTTGATGTTGATCCCGTATCACCCGAAGATGGTACCTGGGATTTTCCAGGATTCCTCTCTGGCCTTCCTTGGTTCTTTGTTCTGTTTCCGGAAATGCTTCCTGGTAAATTTGATAAATTTCCTCAAAATAATCCGATTGTTGTTTCAGCAGCATCTTAATCATCCCCTTTCGGTAGTGGATTTTCAAAGAAACCCCCACATCAGCCTTGCGGATAACACCATGAATGAAAGAGGGGGTTCCTTTAAAATCCAGGAGATGCGCAGAAAACGGGAATGGAAGATGCCGCTTTGCGGCCCCGTTTTCGCGCAGTTCAGCGCAAGGGCGCTGAACTTTCAAAGTAAACCTTCATGTGCCCGGCTGCGGACGCTCCACCAATCATGAAAATCTGGCGGGCGAATTTGGCATCCCTGAATGCATGCCGCCCTCGGCGGCAGATTTTCAAAATAATATGTGAATGTCACTTCCTCTTTTTCTTGCATTTCACCTGATTTTCTGTTACCATAGAAATCAGGAGGTGACCACTATGGATATTTCTTCTATATCCCTTTCAATGCCTTCTGGCAATGTTACGAATGCCATCGATGTCGCCCTGCTGTCCAAAGTCCTTGACACCGTTGAGGAAAGTGGTGATGCTTTGGCGCAAATGATGGAGGCGGTAGCAACCGGGGTAGGCCAAAATATGGATCTGAGGGTTTAAAAAAGAACCCTGTTTTGCAGGATTCCAAGCCGGTGGCGGATCACTTTAGCGATACGATTCCGCTCCATTTGCGTCAGATCACTAAAGTGGCAAATTTTTTCCGCTGCATAAACCGCGCTACCAGGCATAAAAGGAGTAAAAGCAGGCTGTCGTATTAAACATGAACGGCAGCCTGCTTTTATCTTAGAAAATCTTATTTTTTTCTCATTTTCTCAAATGGATTTGCCGTTTCCCATAAATCCTAATATCTGGCCGCACTGCGCAAGCCTTATTTTCCGGATAAATACTCATGGATTCCCTTAGCTCCGGCTTTTCCGGCTTCCATGGCTAAAATCACCGTAGCCGCTCCGGTTACTGCATCGCCTCCTGCGTAAACCCCTTCTTTTGTAGTCTTGCCGGAATGTTCTTCCGCAATAATACATTTCCGCTTATTGGTTTCCAATCCTTTTGTAGTGGAAGAGATTAAGGGGTTCGGGGAAGTCCCTAAGGACATAATCACCGTATCTACTTCAATGGTAAAGTCAGAACCTGGCACTTCCACCGGCCTTCTTCTGCCGGAGGCATCCGGTTCTCCCAGTTCCATCTTCCGGACTACCATTCCCCGCACCCAGTCGTTCTCATCTGTCAAAATCTCCACTGGGTTGGTCAGAAGGTTAAAAATTACCCCTTCTTCCTTAGCATGATGCACTTCCTCCACACGGGCTGGAAGTTCCGCTTCCGAGCGGCGATATACGATATGTACCTCAGCCCCCAAACGAAGCGCTGTCCTGGCTGCGTCCATGGCCACGTTACCACCGCCTACTACGGCTACCTTTTTGCCATACATTATAGGGGTATCATAATCATCACGGAACGCCTTCATCAGGTTATTCCTGGTTAAATATTCATTGGCGGAAAATACGCCATTAGCATTCTCACCAGGGATCCCCATAAATTTAGGAAGTCCTGCGCCAGATCCGATAAAAATCGCCTGAAATCCCTCTTCGTCCAAAAGCTGGTCAATGGTCACTGACTTTCCAATAATTACATTGGTTTCAATACTAACTCCCAGTTTCTTTACGTTTTCCACCTCATGGCGGACTACGCTGTTTTTAGGCAAACGGAACTCAGGAATACCGTAGGTTAATACGCCGCCTGGTTCATGTAGAGCCTCAAAGATGGTTACCTCATAGCCCATCTTAGCCAGATCCCCGGCGCAAGTTAAACCTGCGGGGCCAGAACCGATAACCGCCACCTTTTTTCCGTTGGTTTTCTCCGGCTTAGTGGGCACAAACCCATTTTCCCTGGACCAGTCAGCCACAAAACGCTCTAGCTTGCCAATGGAAATCGGCTCTCCCTTAATCCCACGGATACACTGGCCTTCACACTGGCTTTCCTGAGGGCAGACACGCCCGCAGACTGCTGGAAGGGCAGACGATTCCGCAATAATCTCAGCCGCCTTCATAAAGTTTCCTTCTTCAACCTCTTTGATAAAGCCAGGAATATTAATGGCTACCGGACAGCCGCCCATGCATTTGGCATTATTTTTGCATTTTAAACATCTGGAAGCTTCTTCCATAGCTTCCTCCTGGTTATAGCCATAGCAAACCTCTTCAAAATTCGTGGCACGTACTTTTGGATCTTGCTCACGTACCGGTACTTTCTTTAATATATCCATTAGTTGTCACCTCCGCAATGTCCGCATCCACCGTGATGGGTATCGCCTTCTTCTGCCTTTAACATAGCACGCCCTTCCGCTGTTTTATACATCTGCTGGCGCTTCATAGCCTGGTCAAAATCCACCAGATGACCATCAAATTCCGGCCCGTCCACACAGGCAAATTTCACCTGATCGCCTACGGTTAACCGACAGGCTCCGCACATGCCGGTTCCGTCTACCATAATCGGATTCAAGCTGACAATGGTAGGAAGATTTAACTCCTTTGTCAGCTTGCAGACAAACTTCATCATAATCATAGGGCCGATGGCAACACACACATCATACTGTTTCCCCTGAACCTCTACCAGATCTTTGATCACATCCGTAACCATACCCTTGCGTACATAGGAGCCATCGTCTGTAGTGATAAAAAGATTGCCGGAAACAGCCTTCATCCTATCCTCTAAAATCACCAGGTCTTTATTTTTAGCGCCTACAATCACATCCACATCAATGCCATGCTCCCTCATCCATTTTACCTGGGGATAAACAGGCGCTGTGCCTACGCCGCCCGCAACGAATAAATACTTTCGTTTCTTTACCTCTTCTAAATCATCAGTAACAAACTCAGACGGCTGCCCTAAAGGGCCTACAAAGTCCTGAAACGCGTCACCAGCTTTCAGGGAAGCCATCTTTAATGTAGACGCCCCGACAATCTGGAATACAATGGTAACAGTCCCTTTCTCCCGGCTGTAATCACAGATGGTTAAGGGAATCCGCTCTCCAACCTCATCCATTTTTACGATAACAAATTCTCCTGGCTGGCACCTTCTGGCTACCCTTGGAGCTTCCACATCCATTAGGTAAATCTTATCTGCCAGCTTTTCTGATTTTAAGATTTTGTACATAGTTCTTCCTCCTGCTTAGTTATGGATACCCTCAAAGCCTGGCGTAACTAAGCTTTGAACGTACCATGTTCAAAATGCTACCGATGAATTTCCATCACATAGCCAGCTCTAAATTCCTGTCCTGGCTCAAGGCTCACTTCACCTTCCCGGTCTTCAAGCCCGCCCTGATAGCCATCCTTGTCACACCGCCCAAACCATGGCTCTAAACAGACAAATGGATGGGTTTCCTCCATGGTCCATACACCGAAAAATGGAATCCCCTGGCAATGAATGGTCACATAAGGCTGTCCGCCCGGGAGCAGCAGGCTTACCTTCTCCACCTGCCCCTGATCAAATATGTAGGTCAGCGCTTTATGGAAAAATCCAGGGACAATGGCCGCTTTTCCAGATTCCAAAGCCAACTGGCCAGACAGGCCGTCTACCTGATAGCCTGCTTCATTGGGCGCCTGGTAATGGAGCGGCTCATCTTCCTTCCGGTAAAAATCCAGAGTAAAGTCATAAATGGAACCCCCATCCAGCGTCTTAAACGCTGGATGGCCGCCCAACATGAAATACAGATTGGATTCCCCTGTATTGGTTACCTTCCACATCACATGGACGCAATTTCCATCCAGACGGTGCCCCGCTTCCAGACGGAAATGGAAAGGATATTTCTCATACGTTTCTTCTGTATCCTTTAATCCGTACCATACTGTATCTTCTGTTTTGGACAGCAGTTCAAACTCCATATCCCGGGCAAATCCGTGAGCAGACATAGGGTATTCCTTCCCTTCAAAACGGTACGTTCCTCCATATAGTTTTCCGATAAAAGGAAATAAAATGGGGGCATGACGTCCCCAAATCGTCGGGGTTCCCTCCCAAAGCACTTCCCGGCAATGGTTTTTATCATAAATCCGGGTCAATTCCCCGCCATGGGAATGAATTTCCAGCAGCAAATCCTGATTTTCTAATACCGTCTTTTTATTTTCCATCGCATCTCCTTTCACTCTTTCTATCCATAGGTAATTGGGAAATCCTCTCCCAAGTGATGGGATCGGTCAAAATCGGCAAAAGCAGGTTTGAATGCCGTGGCAAGCCGCCCTATTTGGTCATTTTGCCAACCTCTGTGTCTTGTAAAGGGGTTTCCCAATGGTCTGCTATGTAAGAGTATATCACACATCAGCAAAATTCACAATATTTTTTAGGTAATTGTTAAAAATCAAACTATTTTTTAGATTTTATTTTTCATTTTTCCTTGTTTTTCCTAATACAAGCAATTTTTTACCTGATACTCATTATTTCAGTGCGGATTTCCGGCAATACATCCGAAATTCATAGCAGAGATCAAAATAAGTTTGTTCGTCGCTCTCCGCTGCCAGCACCCATTTAGGATCCGTTTCCAGATTTGGGAAATAGGTATCAGCCTGATAAGTATAATCAATCCAGGTTACATGGGCTACGCTGCAGTAAGGAAGAAAGGCTTCATAAATTTCCTGCCCGCCAATCACATACACATCTTCTGTCGGATATTTTGCGCATTCGATAAGCCCTTCCTCCAGACTTTTGCATACAATGATCCCTTTTCCAAAATTGTCTGCACTGCGGGACAGGACAATATTGATCCTTCCTGGCAGGGGCTGTCCCCCTGGAAGGCTTTCCAAGGTCTTCCGCCCCATAACTACTACTTTTCCCCTGGTTTCTTCTCGAAACAGCTTCCGGTCAGCCGGGATGGCTACTAAAGTGCTGCCTTTATAGCCTATGGCCCAATTTCGGTCAACAGCTACCATAATATTCATTTTGCCATCGCCTCCTTGCATGTATGATGATGCCCTAAGCGGCGCGTAGGTGCCGAAAGGAATTCCAAAGATTATGATAAAGCTCCATAGCCAGGCGCATAACGGTTTAGTTTAAGATTTTCATAAATAAATCCCGGTTAAACTGGTTATGGAATGCCTCAATCTGATCCGCAATGCTTTCACAACATTGTTTTACTTCCGGATTTGCGGAGCCATGTATATTTCTTTCTTTATATACGTGGGACCATTCTGTCAAATCAATTTTGAAAATAAAATTGCTTGGAATGCTTAACATATATAATCCTCGTTTTACATCCGGATTATTTTCATACCCCTCCCGAATGTAGCCGTTCACTGACTTAATATAAGGAATCCCTTCATGCTCAAACACATCCGGAAGATGAATATCCAATTCTTTTAAGGCCAAGTCTGTAGGGATAATCTTATCTTCATACCAGGAAGACATTTCATAGGAAAACTGGGCCAATCGGGTACTGGAACGGATAATCCGGTTATTAAAACGTTTGGCATGGGCATCCCAGTCATCCTGCCCGGCCCGGTGCAGACCTTCAACTGTAATCGACATATCAACAAACCGAAGCATGGTAATATGTTTCTGCCCCCACTTTACCAGTTTGGACATCCAATTGGAAAATTCTTCAAATTCGGCTGCCAGCTCAGCATTGTATTCCGCCAGGCTGCCATTTGGCTGTAAAACCTGTCTGCATACTTGTCGGATATGCAATTCTTTTTCACGGGTCCATGAACGTTTACTCATAAACATCGATACAATCGCATCATCGATTCCCGAAATTTGATTTAAATAAGTGTTCATTCTTCTCAGCTCCTTTTCTTTCAACAGCATACCACAGTTCAAACACTCCCGCAATATAAAACCCAATCTGCCATGCGCCAAGCACAGCAAGCACCCAGGCATGCCAAAGCCTTAGCTCCAGAGCCTTTCCGCCTTTTTCCTATTCAAAACTTCCTCTCTGCCACCCAAAACCGTATTTCCGGAATCGGCTACAAAGCAAGTTCACATGTACTTCACACATGCTCTACCCGCACTTCTTTCTGAAGGCTCAAAGAATAAATCAGTACCTCTTTCACCCGCTTGCCTGTTACCTGCTCCAATGCCCGGATATAGTATTGCATCTGCACATGATACCGGTGAAGCAGCTCTTCCTTTTCCTTTACAAAATCCGTCTTATAGTCTACCAATACCAGACTGTCTTCTTCCTCTATATAAGCATCAATCATCCCCTGAACCAGCACTAGCTCATCGGAATCTGCCAGATCCATTTCCCTTGCCGGAATCCCAATCATAAACTGCTGTTCCTTATGCAGCCGTTTTTCCTTCCCGGCCTGAATCATCCGTTTTCCCAAAGGACTCTGAAAAAATTCCCATAAAACCCGGGCATTCACTAACTTTCTGGCTTCTTTTAACAAGCGCCCTTCCTCTACCAGCATATCTAACCTGTGTGCCACCTGTCCTGATGAAGAAAACGCTTCCCCTAACATCAGCTCTAATGCCCGGTGATATGCCGTTCCACGTGCCGCTCCACCGGATTTTCTCATCCCTCTATAAACCGTTTGCTCCGGATTCTTATGCTCGGATTCTTCCTGTGTTGCTTCTTTCTGGTTTGTTCCTTCTTCCTTTCCAGACTTTGCTTCTTTCTGGTTTATTTCCTCCTGCCCTGCTTCCTGATCCCATGCTCCTTCCATTTCTTTTTCTTCCATCGCTGTTTCAGGAAATAGCTCTATGACGCCTTCTGCCTCTTCCTCCTGGCTCTTTCGTTTTAACTCGGATACCGACATCATGGTATACAGCGAAACATCTTCCAGGTAAGGATAACGGAAATTTAGCGCCTCATCTAATAAGCTCCGGTAATGCGGATCGGAATCTTCCGATTCTGCCGCCTCAAGCAGTATCTCCCTGGATGCCTGTTTTTCCATTTGATGCAGCACCTCCTGCCCGATCAATGTTGCCGCTGGTATTCTTCTGGAGGCGATTGTTTGAGCAGCCTCATGCAGTGCCATTAAAACCCAGTCCAGATAGGAACCAGCCCCAGTCAGTGCTGTGAAGGGAAGAGGGCTTAACCTTCCCTTTTTCTCTTTGAAGACCGGAGAACGGCCTGGAACAAGCCATCCTTCTTCTGTCACATCGATGCCCCATTTTGCAAGCTTCGTTTCTAAGTGTAAGTCGGTAGCTGTCATTATTAGCTTTTCTTTTGCCCTGGTCATAGCAACATAAAGGATACGCAGTTCCTCTCCCAGGCCTTCTAATTCCAGCCGCCGCTTTAATACTTGCTTTTTTAAGGTAACGCTTTTTAAACGCTGTTCCAAATCCAGGAAGTCCGCCCCTACTCCAAAATCCGGATCAATCAGCAGCCGTCCATAGGCATCCTGCTTATTAAATTTCTTTCCCATTCCGGCCAAAATCACAATCGGGAACTCCAATCCCTTACTTTTATGAATGCTCATAATCCGCACGGTTCGCTCTTCTGCTCCAGCCACAGCCGCTTCCCCAAAATCCGTTTCGATCTTTTTTAGCCGCTCAATGTACCGGATAAAGTGAAATAGTCCCTGATAGCTGGTATTCTCATATGCGACTGCTTTCTCAATCAAAAGATCCAGATTGGCCTGCCTGGTTTCACCTGCTGGCATGGCGGACACATACGCATAATAACCGGTTTCCTGGTAAATCTGTTCCAAAAGCTGGTGAATGGAAAGGATTCCGGCCAAATATCGGAAATGCTTTACAAAATCATCCAGCATCTTTAGTTTTCGCTGAATCTGAGCTTTTGTTTCATCTCCTTTACGTTTTTCCTCCAAAGGTCTTGCTTGGTCTTCTTCCTCTTTCATCCAAAACCGCCAGGCTCCATAAATCCCCCTGTCCTGTCCTTTTTCCACTGTTTGCTTATACCTTGCCATCATCCAGGCTAATTCTTCGTCCTTCATCCCGATAATGGGCGAACGCATAACAGCGGCCAAGGGGATATCCTGAATCGGGTTATCAAGAACAGACAGAAGGCTTAACATGGTTTCCACCTCAGTCGTATCAAAATACCCGGCCTGAGATTGGGCGTACGCCGGAATCCCTGCATTCATCAAACCATTTACAAACAGCTCCGCCCACCCGGAAAGGCTTCTTAAAAGAATTACAATATCTCCATACCGTGCTCTCCGATATTTCCCTTCTTCCTTGTCCCAGATAAATAGACCCTCATCCGGATCCGTAAGCCGTTTTATTTGCTGAACCGCCAGTTTTACTTCAATCTCTCTGCTGGTAAAATCCTTTGCCTCTTCGTCCAGAGCCGAAAGTTCTCTGCTTCCAGTATTCACTACAAACAGTTCGGTCTGATATTGCTGCGCCTCCTCTCCTTCCTGTTTGGGAATATCCGGGAAGGAGGCTCCCGGATGCAGCGCCGTATCTTCTGTATACTGGATTCCGCCCAGGCTTTCTGACATAATCTGCCCAAATACCTGGTTAATGCTTTCCAGCACCTGGCTTCTGCTTCGGAAATTTTTCTGAAGCTCAATCTTTTGGTACTGGCATTCTTCGGTCTTGTACCGTTTATATTTTTCCAGGAAAAGCTCTGGCCTGGCCTGGCGGAACCGATAAATGCTCTGTTTTACATCTCCAACCATAAACACATTTGGCCTGCCAAACCGTTCTCCTGATATAGCTTCCAAAAGTTTTTCCTGAACAAAATTGCTGTCCTGGTATTCATCTACTAAAATTTCCTCATACCAGGCGCTGATCTCATCTGCCACCTGGGAAGGCTTTCCGTCCTGGTAAAGGATTTCCAAGGCATAATGTTCCAAATCGCCAAAGTCCACCAGGTTGCGATCCCGCTTGGCCTGCTGATACAGATCCAGAAACTCTTCCGCTAAATCCAAAAGCTTCTTTACTGCCGGCGCGCAGCCTCTCATATCCTGCCAAATCTCATCCAAGGTTTGAGAAGCATATTGAGTCCGACATTTTTCTACTGCCTTTTTTGCCTGGCTCCTGACAGAAGAAACAAATTCCTTTTTCTCAGGATCAATGTCCTTTTTTCTTACGGCTGACAGCCTTCCAAACGACGCGTTGGAAAGCCTTTGGCAAAGTTCTTCAAACGTTTCCGAATTCCCAATCCAATTGATAAGCTCCTTATCCTCCCGAATGGTGGGAAGATAACATTCTGGGCCGTCTGACTCCTGGCATACCTGCCAAGCCCTCTCTAGCTGCCGCCCCAGCTCCTTCATCTGCAGTTTTACATCCTTAAGAAGGAATTCCATCCAGGGACAGTAAACGCTATGGAGGATTCTCTCCTCATCAAATTCGTTTCGGCATTGGGCCAGCCACTCCTTAGGCCATGGATGGCTGACAGAAAACTGGTACACCTGGCGTATCACATCCTCAATGCCAGAATCTGTTTTACCGCTTCCGTACGTTTCCACAAACTGTTCAAAGTCTTCCTCTCCCTTCTGGTAATGCCCTTCTAAAAGCTCTGCCATCACATCTGCCATTAAAAGCGTCAGCTCCCCCTCATCCCCCACACGGAATGAAGGATCAATATCTAAGCCTGCGTAATGGCTCCGGATTAGGGACAGGCAGAAGCTGTCAATGGTTTGAATCTGGGCATGGGGAACCAGTGCTGCCTGAAGCCGCAGCCGGCTTTGATTTGGATTTGCTAAAAGCCGTTCTCCAATGGCCTTTCCGATCCGCTCCCGCATTTCCGCTGCAGCCCCATTGGTAAACGTCATCACAAGTAGTCGGTCCAGATCCACCGGATGTTTTTCATCCGATACCATTTTTACAATCCGCTCCACCAAAACTGCTGTTTTGCCACTTCCGGCAGCAGCCGATACTAAAAGATTCCGGTTCCGGCTGTCAATTACCCTGGCCTGATCCTCGGTCCATGTCATTTTCACTGGCTGCGCCTCCCTTCTCCATTGCTTCATCCAATTCCGGATTTTCTTCCTCCTCTGGTATGATTTCCTTCCAGATTTCCTCCGGCTTTAAGTTTTTAAGCTTCCGATATCCATATCCTGCCGTTTTCCGATCGAATCCGCATACCGCGTGATAGGGGCAATAATCGCATCCTGTTCGGTTTCCCTGCTTCATCGGACGCATTGTCACTTCACCTTTTAAAATTTCCTGCCCGGTCTTTTTGCATCGGCTTCTGACATAATCCCGCAAATAGCCAAACCGTTTCCCGCTGGCTACGCAAGATCGCGCTTCCTGAATCAAACCTGCCTTCATAGCTACCGGGATTACATCGGATTCCCCTTCGATTTCCCGATCCAGCTTTTTAATAACTTCTAAATCACTGTTTACCAGTCCGTCCATTTTAAGCTGCTTTTTAATCTGGTCTTCAATGGCTTCTGGTGTCATTTCTTCTTTTTTCTCAATCATAGGATCTAAAATATGGTAATAAAACAGTCCAGCAGGAATTACTTCTTTATCCGGATGCCTCCGTTCTTCCATCTCCACTGCCGCATCCATGTATACCACAAGCTGGAGCTGAAGCCCATAGTAAATCGCCGCTAAATCAAAGCTGGTACTTCCTGATTTGTAGTCAATGATTTTTACATAAATATGGGTTTCATCCTCGCTTAGATCCAGCCGGTCAATCCTCCCCTTCAAATGCAAGGCCTCATCCTCCGATAACGCAATCTTCATTGCGTTTAACTGATCGGCTGCCGAAAAAGACACCTCAAACCCGGCAGGATGGAATTCCCCCTTTTTTAACTGTTCGCCAAGTGCCCACATAGTCCGATCGGTTATCCTTGAAATCCGCCGTACCAGATAGGCATTGCGGGACGAACTTTGGAGAATGGTATTTCCATAATCTTCGGCTGCCTTTTTTACGCTGGCCGTTACCAGTTCCCTCCTTTGATCTTCTGAAAGGGAGGCTAAGGAAAGCCCCTGTTTCCCCAAAGCTTCAAAGCAAAAATCCAGGGACTGGTGAAACAAATTTCCCATATCCACTGCCCCAAGTTCATATTCCCGCCGCTCCATTAACTCCAGGCCATAGCGGAGAAAATGGGAATAGGCACAGGCCGCATACAGCTCCAGCCGGGTAACACTGCCCTCCAAAACCCTCCCATAAAGAGCCCTGGCAGCCGCGCGTCCAATTCCCCTTTCCTGATAGCAGTAGGAAAACGCTTCCGCCAACTTTACAGCCTGCTGGTGGCAGGAAGGGTGGCGGTATAAATAGGAAAATAATTCCAGCGTCTGTTTTTTTCTTTCCCCTTCCAGATCCCGAAGTCCTTCTGCTAAAAGCTGGATTGCCTCCAGCTTTGAATACGGCACACAAAGCGGCTCCGTTTCTGGCGTTTTCGGTTCATAAGACTCCAACGTTTGGTTTTTACCCAATACCCGCCCGTCCGGAAATAAATCAGAAATTTCCCTTATCACCGGCGAGGGGCGCAGCTCTTTCCCGCTTCCGGTATATGCTCCATACGTAATCACTAGCTGATCCGACGGCTTTGTCAGTGTCAAATAAAGATAAAACTGCTGCATCAGCCCGTTTTCCTTTGCTGAAGGCGCAAGCTCCACCTGTTTATCCGCAAAAAATTCCCGCTCCTCATCCGTTAACAGCCCTTTATTTTCCTTTCTCTGGGGAATCACCCCCTCATTTGCTCCAATCAGATACAGAATTCGGATTTGATCCAGACGGGTTCTGGTCAGATCTCCCACCACCACCCGATCAACCGTAGCCGGAAGGGTCGCCACCTGAATCTCGCCAAATCCCGCGTCCAAAATCTCGGAAAATTCCTTCAGTTTCATGGGCTCATCTCCCAGAAGTCCTTTCAGCCGTTCCAGCAATTCTTCTGTCAGACTGTATACCTGGCTGTACTCTTTTGCCAGACCGCTAAACCCTTCTTCCATCAGACGCTTGGCCTTTTGCTGAAGCTTCTCTTCCAGGGAAAGCTGTTTCAGAAATCGGACAAGCTCCTCTGCCATGGAAGCGCCTGTACTATCTGATTTCTTAAGGCCTTGGCGAAAAGGTTCAAAGATTTCCACCACTGCCTGGCGAATCTGATTCAACTGCTCTAAGTTAAGTTTTTCCGCTCCCCGGTATGTCCGTTCCCAGGAAGAAGACCACCTTTTGTATCCTCGGATCCCCAATGCCTTTACATAATTTTCCATCCGATCCAATTCTTCCTGGATTCCCTCCTCATCTTCCTCTGGCTCCATCCAGCTTCCATCCATTACCAGGCCTGTTTTTAGGCAGCGGAACAGGCTTTCATAGGGAAAATCCAACCTAACCGTTTCTAAAGCTGAACGGATTAGTTCTACGAACGGATTCGATAAAATGCTTTTTTTGTCATCCAGAAAGTACGGGATTCCCCTTTCCCGGAACTGCTTTTCCACTTCTCTTCCATAGGAAGGCAAGTCACCTGTGATCACAGCCATATCCCGGTAACGAAGTCCTTTTTGCAGGCCTCGTTCAATCTGCCTGCACACAAACGCTACTTCTTTGGCTGGATTCCTTCCCTGGTAAATCCGGATTTCCTCCCTGTCATTTTGCGCCTTGGGGGGATTATTCCCTCTTTTCGTCCCATACCGGTGAAAGCAGCGCTCCAAATAGGCCAAATCCGGACTGTTTTGAAACCTTGCCTGAGCATTCGGATTCAGCAGGATATCTGATTCGTGATCCACACCTGCCTTGGCTGCGCTGTCAATCAGCTTGCATATCATATGGCGGCTCATATAAAATAAATCTTCTTTCTTCCCTTCCTGATAGAACGGCTCTGAAAGGTCAACCGTTACCGCCAGCCGAACCCGGCTGCTAATTCCCATACACAGTTCCAAAATCCGGTACTGGACCGGTGTAAATCCGGTATACCCATCCAGGTAGATCTCACTTTTGGAAAGTTTGTTCCATCGTGGCAGTTCCCGGCAGCATAAGTCCAGCACTTCTTCAACTGTGGTAAATTTATTTTGAATATAATCCCGAAACCCCCGGAACATAACTTCCAGATCATTTAGCTTCTCTTTTAAAATCGGCTTTGGCGCCTGTTGATTCAGCTCCTCTAACATGTTTGGCGTTACCCCGTACTGGTACAATTCTGACAGCAAGGATTTTAATTGGTTTACAAATCCGTTCTGGTTTAAATGCCTTTGATAGTAATGAAGCTCTTTCTTTTTTTCTGCTGCCACCTTCCGCAGTATCATAGACTTTCCCATATCGTCCAGCACAGTCAGGGTTTCGACCGCCAAATCTTCAAACACTCGATAAGCCAGACGATTAAAACTCAGCACATCCACATTCGTCAGACCATGGCGAGGATGAAGACGGATCAACTCCTTTTGCGTCTGCATGGTAGACTGTTCCGGCACAAATACGAAATAGCTGGTTTCCGGATGTTCCATCGACTCACGGATTATTTCCTCATAAAGATATCGGGTCTTTCCTGACCCGGAAGGCCCTAGTATAAATTGCAGTGACATAAAACCTCCTGTTACAAAAACCATAAATAGGCGTTTTTGAATAATAAACATATTTCGCTTCGCTGTGTGACTCGTTTCCTTTTATTATACTATGTCCACAGCCGCCAGGCTGCGGATAAGGGATACGTTTCCTTATTATACCATAGATTTTCTTTTCAGGGGGAGATTAGCAGAAAAAGACTCGTTGTTCTAATTATCAAATCTTTTCATAGATTATAATAAATCATTACGGAGGTTTCCCATGAGCGCCAAAACTAAAATCGTTGTCCTGCGTATGAAGGAGATTATCTATACTGCCATTTTTATTGGCCTTGCTATCCTTCTGATCGCCCTGTTCCTCATTATGTTCCGACGGGATAAGGAATCCGTCCAGCCGGAATCGTCATCCGCGGAGGCCAGCTATACTCCCGGCGTTTACTCCTCCTCCATATCCCTGGGCAATGGTCAGGTCAATGTGGAGGTCACCGTAGACGCAAACCATATTAATTCCATCACCTTAAAACCCTTAAGCGACTCTGTGGCCGCCATGTATCCTTTGGTGGAGCCAGCTATGCAGAGCTTAACCGAACAAATTTTAAAAAACCAGTCCTTGGATGCCGTTACATATCAGTCGGAGCAGAAATATACCTCTGCCATGCTGCTGAAAGCCATACAGTCAGCCCTGGATAAAGCAGCAATAAAAGAGTCCCTGGCTCCTTCTATTTCATAGGGTTCTGAAGACATTTCTACTACTGCCATAGACCAAACTGGTTCCGCATCTTTCCTCTAACTGTGCAGGATGAATGCTGGCTTTCTGCTTGCAGAAAGAAGTATCAGCCCCGGGCAGGATCATTGCCCTGCCTGGGGCTGATGTCTACTTTCTTTATTTTCTTTTTTTCCGGTTTTTCCAGGCGATTCTTGCCTCTTTCTTCCCCTGCTTTTTTTTCAGTCCAGAAGCCGTCATAAATTTTTCATTATTAAATACCCACATATGCAAAAATAAGGTAGCAAATAAAATAGCAATTACCGCTAACTGGCCCCAAAAACCAATCAGGGAACCTTTTGCCAGAAGAAAGCATCCTATGGTGTCGGCGGCAAACAGCCACTTTTCTACCCGGAATACCTTCTGAAGGTCATAATCGGTTTCCTCTACCTGCTTTCCCATAAAAATCAGGAAATCCTTCCCCATAAATAAATCCACTGTTTCCGCAAGACCTAGACAGGCCGCAAAAAAGAATAACATATCCATTGTAAACTCCCTTGTGTCAACTACTCATTTTCGATTGTAAAAAGCTTCCGGCTTCCATGGTCTAAACAAACATTGAAAACATTTCCGCCGGCACATACGCCTTTACCTCAATCCCTTCACTTGTGTATTCCTCTGATAAAAGTTGCCCAGACTTGCGGATTGCCTGAATTTTTCCGGCATCCTGATAGGAAAATACCTTTTCCAGATATACTCTTCGGCTTTTTAAAATGGACTCCAGCACTTCTTTTAATTCTGACAGCCCCTCTCCCGTTCTGGCAGACAGCTTTACCTGGTAATCTGAAGAAAAATCTCTTAAAATCACATCTTCTTGAATCTGGTCAATCTTATTAAATACGGTTACCATAACTTTGTCCTGGATTGCAAGCTGCCTTAAGGTATCATAAACAACATACATCTGCATTTCCATCCATGGATTCGAACAATCCACTACATGAAGAATAATATCGCTGTATTTTGCTTCCTCCAATGTGCTTTTAAAGGCCTCAACCAATTGATGGGGAAGTTTACGGATAAAACCTACTGTATCAGTAAGCAACAGCTCTTGGCCTCCTGGCAGTTTTAAATTCCTGGTTGTAGGATCTAAGGTAGCAAACAGCTTATCTTCTGCCAGGATGTTGGCGTCTGTCAGCTTATTTAATAGTGTGGATTTTCCTGCGTTGGTATAGCCTACAATAGCTACAACCGGAATCTGGCTTTTCACCCTTTGCTGTCTGGCTATCTGCCGGTGCCGTTTTACATCCTCCAATTCTGTCTTTAACTGCCCTATCCGCTGGTGGATCAGGCGCCGATCCGATTCTAATTTCGTTTCACCAGGCCCTCTGGTTCCGATTCCTCCGCCCAGTCTGGATAAGGAATTGCGCATCCCCACCAAGCGGACAGCCCGAAACTTAAGTTGAGCCAGTTCTACCTGAATCTTTCCTTCTTTCGTATTGGCCCTGGCAGCGAAAATATCCAGAATCACCATGGTCCGATCCATAACTTTTGTGTCTAGGGCTTCTTCCAGGTTGCGAAGCTGCGCCGGGGAAAGTTCGTCATCACAAACAATACCAGTAGCCTCGGTTTCCCATAATTTCCATTTTACTTCATCAATTTTTCCTTTTCCTAAATACGTGGCCGGATGGGCGCTTTCCCGGTTCTGAATCATAAAACCCACTGATTCTGCCCCTGCTGTCTTTACCAGTTGGGCAAGCTCATTCAGGGAAGCTTCCCCATCATCTTGAGCCCCAGTACTGATGCCCACCAAAAGTACACTCTCTTTGATTTCTTTGTTTTCAAAATACTCTGCCATCTATTAAGCCCCTCCTGTATGGGTGTTGCGTATAAAAGAGGTTTTGAAACACCAAGTTATACCGAAATCAGAAATCGGTCTCAGAAATGAAACATTCCTATCTGGTCTGTAAAAATGTGATTTCCCTCTGTGCCGCTTCGTCCGGGCCGTATTCTGCCACATAAGCTTCAAACGCTTCCAATGCGTTTTTATACAGACCCTGATATTCATAAATAACCGCCTGGTTAAAACGGGATTCCCGAACCACCTTTGCAGTCTGGGGATCGGCAGGCGTTTCTCCTGAGCCGGAACCAGTTCCTCTCCAAATGGCACTCTCAAACGCATCCAGCGCCTCTGCATACTGTTGGTTTTCCAAGTAAGCCATTCCCATATTGAACAGTACTTCTGGTCCTGCCGCCCCCTCTTCAATCGCAGTATCAAATAGCTTTCTTGCCTCTTCCTCACGCCCTGCTTCCAGGCAGGCATTTCCTACTGCTGCCAAAGCTTCTCTCCTTCCAAAACTTCCCGTATGAGCTGTCTGAACGCTTAAATCCTGGAAAGCTGCTTCTTCGTTTCCCTGTGCGGAAGGTGATGCCGAAGAGGAGGTTTCCGGCTCTTTGGATGTCTTGTCACCCAGAAAGCCAAACAGGTCAGACAGGCCATTTTTTTTATCTCCTTCTTTTTCCAGCCGAACGCCTTCCGCATAGGCAGCTAATGCACCGTCCGTATCGCCGGATAATGCCTTCATTACAGCATTTTGGTAGAAATACTCCATCCCTTCTCCATCAACCTCCAGCAAAACATCGTAAGTATGTGCCGCGGCCCCATAATCACCCAACCTATATTCTGCCTCTGCCCGGTATTTTAATACATCCATTTCAAAGGCTCCCACCTTTCCTTTGGATGCCTGGATCGCCTGGTCAAAGTCTGTCACCGCCCCCGCATAATCTCCGGCGTTTAATTTTTCAATTCCTGAAAGACGCAGCCCTTTCTTATCCGCCCCATCCTTTTTACAGCCCACATTGCTGAGGGACAGTGCCAGCAAAAGAAGAAAGGCTGCCGCCCATTTCCTGCTTCCGGATTTGTTCCTGCTTGTTATCCATACCATTTCTATTATATCCTCCTGTTGCGAAATCAGGCTCTGGTGCTTCCAAATCCTCCGTTTCTGGAATTACTAATATCATCGTCCTCCGTAATTCCATATTCCGTAAACACACCTTGGGCAAATGCCATGCCTGCTGACAATTCCACCTTTTTTCCTTCCCGGCCATCATTTAGCATCTTGATAAAAATATGTCCCTCATTGTCTGAAAAAAAGTAATCGCTGTCAATAATCCCTACTGTATTATTCATCTGCAGGCGATATTTAAATCCTAAGCCGCTTCTGGGATAAATCTGCAGCACCCACCCGTCACACATTTGGGCACGGATCCCGGTAGGAACTGTTACCGACTCCCCGGGAAGAAGGGCAATTGGAAGGGGCAGGTAAAAATCATACCCGGCACTTCCTGATGTTGCCCGGCATGGAAGTTTAATCGCTTCATAAATTCCGCAAAGATCCTGGTTTCCAGTTTCTGGCCCAAACGTATCCTGCCAGTCCTCTATAAATTGTTCCTGGCTTATTTTATAAAATTTCGCAATCCGCTTCATTTTCCCTCTCCTCTTCTTCCATCTTCATTTGAAGTTCCTTCTCCACCTCAGTCTTAATTTCTTCCTCCAGCTCTGGATTTAACCCTGGCAAATCCACGGTTGAGCCGATGCCGAAACGCCTTAAAAATTCTTCTGTGGTGGCAAATAAGGCTGGCCTTCCTGGCGCGTCCAATCGTCCTACCTCATAAACTAAGTTATACTCAATCAGTTTATTTACCGCATGATCCGACTTAACCCCCCGGATCTTTTCAATCTCCAGCTTCGTTACTGGCTGACGGTAAGCGATAATTGACAACGTTTCCAGCATCACCTCTGTCAGTACCTGGCGTTTTGGCGCAGCCGCAACCTGGATCAGGTTTTCATAATAATCCGGTCTGGTACACATCTGAAAAGCATTGTCCAATTCAATAATTTGCAGACCCACGCCTTTTCCTTTCCGATTATACCTTGCCTGAAGCCGGAGTATCGCGCTCCTTGCAGTCGGCACATCTGTTCCCATGGCTGCCGCCAATTGGCCTACTTCTACTGATTTTCCCATAGTAAACAATACTGCTTCCGCCACCGCTTCCTGCTCCTTTTCATTCGTAACCGAAATCAAAGGCTTATTATTTTCTGGTTCCATTTTATGTAAATCCTTCCTATTCCCGATCCGGTCTTTTCCGGATGGTATCTCTGCGTAAACAGCTCAGTTTCTTAATTTTTTATTGATTACAGCGTATCAGCCTAAGTATTCACATCATACTTTCTTCCAATCCTTCCAGGTTCAGCTCCTCCTCCTGTCCTTCCGGCTCCAAGGTTTCGATTTGCATATCGTCAAACAAACATTCCTGAGTCAGGGATATCTTTCCAATCTTCATCAGTTCCAAAATAGCCAGAAAGGTTACTACTACCTCCAGCTTATCCGATCCCATTTCCAGAATCTGCCGAAAGGAAAACGTTCTGTGCTTCCTGGCATACGCCATCACAGAGCCCACTCGTTCCTCCAGGCTGATAGGCTCTTTTTTAATGGTTCCAAAGGAGCTTCTCACCCGATCGATTTTATCTTCTTTCCGTTTCATTACCTGCTGGAAAATCCCCTGAAGCTTTGCTAAGGTCAAACCGTCCAACAGCTTGTCCAAATCCACAGGCGGTTCGTATTTCGCCACTTCCGGCGGCACTGTGGGAGGCTTAAAAAATTGGATTCCTGCCAAATCCTCCAGATCTGCCAGTTCCTGGGAAATATATTTGAATTTTTTATATTCCAGAAGGCGCGCTACTAGCTCTGCCCTGGGATCACCTTCCTCCAGCTCCTCCTCTTCTTCCTTTGGCAGCAGCATTCTTGATTTAATATCAATCAAAGTAGCAGCCATTACAAGAAAATCACTGACCAGATTTAAGTCTTCTTTATCCATATGATTTACATAGTCCAGATATTGGCTGGTAATCTCCACAATCGGAATATCATAAATATTAATTTTATTTTTTTCGATCAAATGCAGCAGCAAATCAAGAGGCCCCTCAAAATGCTCCAGCTTATATGAAATCTCCATTGGGTTTCCCTGCTTTCTTTTATCGTATCTGCCGTGTCCGGATCCTGCAAATCACAAAACGGAAGGTTCAAACACGCTTACGCTTTCATTCAGATGTTTTTCCTTTGCTTTGCCCTTTATTCTGGATTTCATGTTTTTTCTGGCTCTAGTATGGATTCTGGCTTTCGTATTGATTTCGGCTCTAATATTGGTTCTGGTTCTAGCCGCAGTACCAGAACCTGAGGCCTGTCATTCAGCCGGATATTAATTGAGTGGGTTCCAAGGCCTCTTCCTACTATCATCCACTTTCCATCCTTAAAAAAGCTTCCGGCACACCAAGGGACAAAAAACTGGTACTGAGGCGTCATCACCCCGCCAAGAAAAGGAAGACAGATAGTTCCTCCATGAAAATGCCCGGCCAGTGTAATATCCGCTCCCCATTTTCTGGCTTCCGAAAAATAGAGGGGTGAATGGATTAAAAGAATTTGAAGCCGCTTATCGTCTGCATGCCCTAATTTTTTCTCTAAATACCCCTTTGGCATACGGGCAGGCTTTTCCAAAAACAATTTTCTGTAAAAGCAAGGATGGAGATCCACACCGGATATATCAAGTTCGTCAAAGGGTACGGTCTGATCGTTAAGCATAACAACTCCCAAATCCGAGGCCTTCCTTACCAGCTTACTATAGCCGTTTTTGTAAACTTCCCGTTCTCTGTAAAGCCGCATTTCATGGTTGCCCAGGCTATAAAAAACTGGCGCGATTCTTATTAAGCCTTCCAACAGCCGGAATGTGGCATCTAACTTTCCTATCCCTTTTGTTACCATCAGATCCCCGCCAATTAAAATTCCATCTGGCTTTTCACAGGCGATAGCTTCCAAAAGCAAACGGTTTCCCCAGCCAAATTCCTTATCATGAACGTCAGTTATAAATATCAGCTTCTTCCCGCAGCGGATTTTAGCCGAAGAAATACTCACTTCTTCCACTGTAAAATGATTTTTTTCATATTCTGACCGCAAAAATAATCCCGCCACCACTGCCAGCACTGCTGCTAAAGCTTTTCTCATTGCTTTCCGTCCTTATCCGTTCTGATTTCTGATTTATTTCTGTTTAAACACCGGATCCGCCGGATAGGTTCCCACCAGCTTCTGCATGGTTCTGGGAACCGCGTCTTTGGATGTTTTCCAGTCCGCATCCTGATTTTGATAATCAAACTTATCAATAAACCAGTCAATATCCTCCTGGATCCGTTTTAAATTTTCTTCCATCAACTGATATAGCGCCGGAACCACCCTTCCTGCCTCCTGAGGCGAAAATTCCTCTTGGCAAGCCTGCAATAAATCGGAAAAATGCGGGACGCAAAATCCTTTTGAAGCCTGAAGCTGATTTAAAAATTCCGGTTCCGTTCGAATCAAATGAAGAAATGTCCGAATAATTTTCCCATACGTATCTTCAAATTTCCGGCATACATAGCAAGTATGCTGGGAAGCCTTCATCCAATTTTTTTCATTTATCCCTTGGTCAGGCCCTTTTGCCCCGGAGCCTTGGGTGCCTTTCAGCCTGGAAAACAGAGAGGTCTTCCCGTGATAAATTCCCGCCACAGGGGCATTTCCCGATACAGGCGCAGCGATCTTTCCCTTCGACTGGGCCGAAAGCTGCTTTCTCACAAACTCCATTCTTGTTTTCAAAATCCAGGCATTTCCAAGGGAATTTCCATAGTCATACATCTTTTTTGTATGATAACGGCAGAAACCTGCCTGATCGGTAGCCGCCCGGATATCGTCTTCCATATAAGAAGACCCAAGCACAAAGCTTATGGTATCCTGCTCAATCTTCCTTTCCAGGTAACAGCATGGACATTCGTCATTTTCCTTTAACGCATCCATTACTTCTATTGTGTACAGCTTTTCCTTCATTTATGATCCCTTCTTCCCCTGTGGTGATCCCGTATGGCAGGATCCCTAATTCTACCATTATACATGGATAAAAGCCCAGTTGTAAAGTAAAAAAGAATTTCCTACTAACAGGACTGCCTGGCGCTATGTCGCTGGCAAAAGCTATTGTATGATTTCGTACAAATCAAAAAATATACAAGAAATTCCAGTAATTCACGGAAATTCATCTAACTTTGTCAAATTCACTTTTATGTTTACAGAAAATATGATACAATAATGAAGAAACGTTTCTCTTATCCGCAGCCTGACGGCTGTGGACATTGTATACGAAAGATGAAATTGTGTATGTTTACAGCGCAAACTTGACATCATGTATACTGTAATCCCTCCGGCAAATTGCTTAAATCCGACTAGAAAGGAGGAAGTTAATGAAAGTATCACCCCAAACAGTAGCACTGACTACTCCCATTTCAGTAGAGCCTACGGCTGTTATCGCAGGTTTTCCGGTCAGGCCGGGACTGTTTGATACAAATGGCGCCATGGCTCTGGAGGATGGCGTTAACTTTACCATCCATACCTGCTATGGAACAAGCTGTGAGCTTCTTCTCTTCCATTTAGGGGGAGATGAGCCTTATGCAGTCATCCCATTTCCCGAATCCTACCGGGTAGGAGATGTTTATTCCATGATTGTATTCGGCTTAAAAATCGAGGAATTTGAATATGCTTACCGAATAGACGGCCCCTACGATCCAAAAAACGGTTTAATTTTCAACAAAAATTCCATTTTGCTGGATCCGTATGCCCGGACCGTTACCGGACAGAAACACTGGGGCGAAACAAAAGAGCATTTTTATCATGCCCAGGTGGTAAAAGATACCTTTGACTGGGGGGAAATGCCGCAATCTACAAAAGAGTTAAGCGATCTGGTCATTTATGAGCTTCATGTACGGGGCTTTACCAAGCACCATACTTCCGGTGTCACCCACAAAGGAACGTTCGCCGGTCTGATGGAAAAAATCCCCTATTTAAAAAAACTGGGAATCAACGCAGTGGAACTGATGCCGATTTTCGAGTTTGACGAAAATATGAATGCCCGGGAAATTGACGGTAAAAAGCTTTTGGACTATTGGGGCTACAACACAGTAGGCTTCTTTGCCCCTAATACCAGCTATTCTTCTTCAAAAGAGCGGAACCGGGAAGGCCGGGAACTAAAAGAGCTAATCCGTGCCCTCCATGACAATAATATCGAAGTCATACTGGATGTGGTATTTAACCACACCGCCGAGGGCAATGAAAAAGGCCCCTCATTCTGCTTTAAAGGCCTGGATAATAAAGTATACTATATGTTAACACCAGACGGAAATTACTATAATTTCAGCGGCTGCGGCAATACCTTAAACTGCAACCATCCCATTGTCCACCAGCTAATTTTAGAATGCCTGCGGTATTGGACCGTTAATTACCGGGTTGATGGTTTTCGTTTTGACTTGGCCAGCATTTTAGGCCGGAATGAAAATGGATCCCCTATGAATAATCCGCCCCTCCTTCGCAGCCTGGCCTTTGATCCTCTGCTTGCCAATGTAAAATTAATCGCTGAAGCCTGGGATGCCGGTGGTATGTACCAGGTAGGCAGCTTTCCGGCAGCCAAACGGTGGGCCGAGTGGAATGGACGTTACCGTGACGCAATCCGAGGCTTTTTAAAAGGAGATAACTGGGAAGCATGGAACGCCGCATGGAGCATTTCCGGATCCGGCGACTTATACGGCGGATTCTCCCCAGATTATGATGGGGATTATGCCGGATACAATTCCTGCATCAATTTCCTGACCTGCCATGACGGTTTTACACTCCACGATCTTTATTCCTACAATGAAAAGCATAATGAGGCCAATGGCTGGGATAATACAGACGGCGCTAATGACAACCGAAGCTGGAACTGTGGAATCGAAGGGGAAACGGATGATCCAAACGTGCTTGCGCTTCGCAACCGAATGATCCGCAATGCCTGTGCTGTCCTAATGTGCAGCCGGGGCACTCCCATGTTCCTTGCCGGAGATGAATTTGGCAATACTCAATACGGCAATAATAACTGCTACTGTCAGGATAATGAAATTTCCTGGCTGGACTGGAGCCTCCTTAAAAAAAATCAGGGACTATTTGAATTCTTTCAGTTTATGATTGAATTCCGGTTCCAGCATCCGGTTATCCGAAAACGGCTTCCCGATGCCATCTGCGGCATGGAGCCGCTCCATACCCACAATATTAACGCCGCGGATACTACCATTCCCAGAGATGCCAGAACCCTGTCGGTCTGTTTTGCCGGTTATGATCCGGAAAAAGGCCAGGATGATTTAGTGTATGTGTCCGTCAACACTTACTGGAATGACGTCCATATTACCCTGCCAAACCCTATGACTTCCGGGCATTGGCATTTGTATGTCAATACCTATGGCGATGGGCAGAACCGATATTTCTACCGTGGCAAGGATGCTGTCCGCATCGACGGGGAATTTATTATGCGCCCTCGATCAGTGGCCGTATTTGCGGTTCAGTAATTTTAATTTGCGGCGGGTTTACACCCCTTCCAACTGCAACAGACAGACATCCCTGTCAGCCAGACAGCATCCATTTTGTATGAAACGGTTGGCGAAAAAATCCAGCAAAACGCGTCACCAATGTGTTTTGCTGGATTTTCCTTTCATTCTTTTTCTACGCGGCAATGCTCTTCTTGAGCTATCAGCTTGTCTTCTTCAAAATTAAGCCAAATAATGTCAGGCAGCGCATTGCTAAAACTTGATATGAAACGATTCTGAAACGTTTGAAATCATCTTATGTATCATGGCTGCCAGGCTCCGTCCGGCCCTACATAATATCCGTCTGGGGTTGTCGTATTAGTTAGCATACTGCCGTCTTCCCCTAAGTAGTACCAATTATCGCCAGACTTTATCCAATTGCTGGTAACAACATCCCCTGACACCTGAAAATAATACCAGCTCTCGCCGCTTTTCCTCCAGCCTGTCCGAATCTCGGTTCCCGGTTCCGGCATCCCCTGGGAGTTTGGATCCGTTTGAGCCGGAACGGCTGCTTCCGGTGCAGCGCCAATTGTGCCGGACGCTGCCAGCGCAAACCCGTAATCTAACATTGCCCGGGTGTCCGTGTAGTGGGTTCCGCTTGCCTTCATCACAACTGCCACCAGACGTACCCCGTCCTTTTCCACACAAGTTACCAGTGTATTCTTTGCTTTTGAAGTATAGCCTGTTTTCCCGCCCACCATGCCGGGATAATAGCGGGAATCCGTAGGATAGTTCATCTTATGTCCCATCGTAATCACTTTTGCTTCACTTTTTTTCGTAGCCGGCATCTGATAGGAAGTTGTGGTCGAAATCTTTGATAAAACCGGATTAGCATAAGCGGCCCGCGCGATTAAGGCCATATCGTAAGGTGTGGTTACATGGGCTTCATTGTTAAGACCGTTAGGATTTACAAAATTGGTTCCCCTACAGCCAAGGCTGGCTGCCCTGGCATTCATCTGCCAGGCAAATGCCTCTGTGCTTCCCGCCATATGCTCTGCCAGACCATTGGCAACCTCATTTGCCGACTTCAGAAGCAGCGCGTACAAACACTGTTCTACCGTAAGCTGATCACCTCCTGTCAGGTTAAGGGTAACCGCACCGGATTCCAAATTGGTGGTAGCTGTTTCAGAAAATGTTACGATGTCGTTTAAATTGCAGTTCTCTACCGTAAGAAGCGCCGTCATAATCTTTGTAATGCTGGCCGGAAAAAATTGGTTGTATCCATTCTTCTCAAAAAGAACCTGCCCCGTTTTACAGTCTAGTAGCACAGCTCCCTCCGCTTCCACTACCGGAAGCTGGGCAGACGCTTCCCCTTGTTGGCCGCCTTCTACTCCTGCCGGTTGGCTGGTATTTGTGTCCGGCTGCTGAACTGAGCCGTTTCCTGGCTGCTGGCCGGCATTTGTTTCCGGCTGCTGAACCGAGCCGTTTCCTGGCTGCTGGATTGTTCCATTTCCTGATGGATCCCCTGGCCATGTTCCCGGATAGCCTGGCCCCTGGTATAAATCGCCAAATGTCCCCGATGTGCTTCCCGTTAATGGATTTGGCGGGATATACGATTCTCCAAACGCCGCATTCGCACCTAGTATACTGATCGCCACGCCCAGGCAAAGCAATTTCTTTCCTCTTCTCATACGTATGATCCTCCATATTTTGCCATACACTTATTAGCTTTCTTGGTCAAGTATAACATAAAAAGCCTTTTCTGTTATAATATTCTGCTTACAATTTTTTAACATTTCTATTGCGAAAGATTTCTCCTGGTGTATGGCAGGCCCAACTGGCATATCTGCAAACCATCTTCCATAAACTAGAAAGAGAATGTTAAAACGGAGCAAACCATGAAACCGATTCCCCATATCTTTCTGTCATTCCTGCTTACCTTGATCCTTACGTTTCAACCAGCCTTATACCCTTTCCTGTTTTTATCCGCAGCGGCTGTTAAAACAGCAAATACACAGCCAGATTTAGCCGGGCAGACTCAGGATGCTGTTTTTGCCAATGCCCAAGTTTCAGCTTCTTCTGACAGCGGGCCGGAAGTCAGCGCCCCTTCCGCTTTGTTAATGGAAGCAACCACCGGGCAGGTTTTATACGAAAAAAATGCCGACGAACCCAGAAGCCCTGCCAGCATTACGAAAATCATGACACTATTATTAATTTTTGACGCGCTGGAATCCGGAAAAATCCAGATGACTGATTCCGTTACGACCAGTGCCTATGCCAAATCTATGGGAGGTTCCCAGGTTTTCCTGGAAGAAGGCGAAATCCAGTCGGTTGAAACTCTGATTAAATGTATTGTAATCGCCTCTGGAAATGACGCCTCTGTCGCTATGGCTGAGTACATTGCCGGAAGCGAAGCCGAATTTGTAAAGCAGATGAATGAGCGTGCCGCTGGCTTAGGGATGAAAAATACCCATTTTGAAGACTGCTGCGGCCTTACCGATTCCCTTACCCATGTTACCACTGCCAGGGATATTGCCTTAATGAGCCGGGAACTAATCAACCGTTACCCGCAAATACATAATTACTCCACCATCTGGATGGATACCATAACCCATGTTACCAAGCAGGGCACAAAGGAATTCGGCCTTTCTAATACCAATAAGCTGTTAAAAATGGCAACCAACTTTACCGTTACCGGACTGAAAACCGGATCCACCTCGTTAGCCAAATACTGTTTTTCCGGAACCGCGGAAAAGGATGGCATCCGGTTAATCGCTTCGATTATGGCGGCTCCTGACTATAAGGCCAGGTTCGGAGATGCCTTAACCTTGTTAAACTACGGCTATGCCAACTGCCGTATGTATCAGGATACCCAAATGCCACCACTCCCCCAGATACCTGTTAAAAACGGAAAAGAAGACATGGTTTCCTTAACCTATGACGGAACCTTCTCCTATCTGAGCCTGAAAGGGGAAGATTTTTCCGGAATTGAAAAAGATCTGGTGGTTCAGGAATTTGCCGAAGCCCCCATAAAAGCAGGCGAACAGGCTGGATGGCTCAGCTACAGCTTAAATGGCTCAAAAATTGGCCAAATCCCCATCCGTTTTCAAAACAGTGTAGAGAAAGCTTCTTTCTCTGACTATTTCAAAAACCTAATCCGAATATGGCTCCTGGGAAATGGAAACGCTTCTTCTTCTCGCTTTTCCATCTCCCTTTTGCCACAAGCTTAATTCCACTCTACCGGAGTCGGGCGGCTCCAGTCAAATACATCCTCCGAACGGAACAAATCATCCAGCCTGCGCTTTCCGCTTCCGCCCTCCTGGGCCGCGGCAATGTCCTGCCACATCCGGTAACCATCCAGGTTCCGCCGACCCTGACGCAGGTACGTATTTCCAAGCTGCACCCAGTTTTGGCTGGAATCCACATTACAGAAATACCGGAACCCTACATTATAAAGATACGCATACCTCTGATTGTCAAAACCGTAAGAATGCCAATCCGCAATGTCTCCCCCAAAGGGATAAAGGATAATATCAGTAGGCCCAATCAAGGACTCCACTTCTGCTTCCCATTTATTGGTATCCGCCTGGAAGTCTTCCATATCAATCGTTCCCAAATTGCGGTGCCCCCAGCTATGGGAAGCAAGTTCCCAGCCATTGTCCCGCAGGCACTGGGCTACTGCCGTGGCCTGCTGGCGGTCTGCCTCATAATTTGGATTTTTATCACGGTAAGAAGCAGCCGTGCGGTATCCTAAAATCCCCTCATATCCAGTAAACGCAATCACTGCCCTTGCGCCTTTATAAGAGAAATCCGGATGCTCATTAATAAACTCTTCCAAAATCGGAACCAGGTCATATGCTCCTACGGATACGGTGCCGTCATCCATCTTCATTTCACAGGTTGGTTTGCCATCCTGGCCAATAATAATCCGGCTGGCAAAACCGTCTCCATCCATATACTCATAATAGCACACGTCATCCTGTGACATAACAATGGGTTTCTTTCCTTCCGGTAGCATAATGCTTCCCTTTACCATCTTAGCCGAACCGTTTTCATCCAGCTCTTCATGAGCCATATCATGAAGCCGCACCAGAACAAATCCCCGGTTATAAAGCTCCAGCAAAATCTTGTCCAGCTCGCTTTTGGTTGTCATAACCTGATTGTAGCCTTTTGTGTCTGAGTCACCATCAAAGGCTTTTGCGGTATCCATAATAATTGAATGGAAAAACACATGTGGAATCTGGCTGATATCCTGTTCCACTAATGTTGTTTTTATGGTTTCATAATTGGCGATTGCAGCCACTGCTTCCTCAGAAGAGGCAAACTCGCTATTACTGGAAATCAGCGCAATCGCCCCATCATAGTCGTAACCGGCAGCAAGGCGCTCTGCCCGCGCAAGCAAATCCGCAAGCCGTCCTCCTGGCGTATTCAGATCCAGCTCTGTATCAGTACCATCCCCTTCATCTCCTTCACCAGAAGACAGGATTAATTCTGAATTGTCACCTTCGCCTGTAAGTTCCCCTTCCGAAACGGTTCCTTCTGGAGAAAGCGGATCCGAAGATGATACTACATCCATTTCTTCCTTTCCGCCAAATAAACTTTTTACCCATATAATTACACTGCCGCTTTTCTTCTGTCCTTCCTCTCCAGGTTGGTCTTCTGGCTCTGCCTGTACCACGTCCTGGCGGTTTCCCTTAAAATGGCCGTAAACTGTAACAGAAACTGCCAAAACTACAAAAAACATTGCGCCATACAGGATTATAAGCTTACGCCTGCGCCTGCGCCGTTCCTTTATCAGCCGATACCTGCGGCGTTTCAGAATCGTTTCATAATTTGTATCATTCATATTATCTGTCCTTGCCCAACTATACCGTTTGTCAGAATCCTGTCTGATTCTTTCGTGTCGCCTTTCTTTTTTATACTCATGCCCCTTATGGTTTTGCTGATTGCAGCCTGCTTTTCCGAATTGATTGTAAACTGGTTTCAACCTGCTTTTCCAATTATATCCAAACAATCCCTGTTTTATGCTGCCAATGTGCCCTTGAACACGCAAGTGATGAACCGTACTCTAAAACTGTACATATTCCCGGATCTCTGCCGCGGGCTCAACACGTTCCGCATACAAAACCGGGCCTTTTTCACCATAATCCTTCCAATACTCATATGCTACCTTTGCCGTAACATGAACCCACTGCTTTGTTTCCAGGTTTCTGGCTTCCCTGGCTTTGCAAACATAGCCGATAAATGTCATATCCGCCTCACAACAGGTCATTGCCATCCGTCCCGGCACAAAATAATTCTTTGGGAAATCCGGGGATTTCAGCACCATTCCGGTAAATTCCACCAGCTTCCCTTCATAACGTTCCGGTACATCCATGCAGTCAAAATACCAAATTCCAAAATCCTCCGGCTCAATCCGGATACAGTCTGCATGTACATCATAGGGTAAATCCTCCTCCAGCATTTCCTGCTGGATTTCCCCTTCCTTATCCTCCAAGATAAGCTGCCCGTTCTGGCACATGGCACGGATTGTCCGGCGGTAAGCAGTCAGCATTTCATCCGAAACCCCGTCGCAGCGGTTACAAATTACCAGCTCCGAATTGCGGAGCATAGCGCCTAAAAGGGGTTTCATATTTGCAATATAAAGATTTAGCGTGGAACCGTCTAAAATCGTCACCTGCTGGTAAATGGACCAGTCTTTTGGAAGCACAAGCCCATCCTGGTTCCACATGCCATTCCATTCGATTAATACCCGTTCCGGATTATTAAGAAGCTCCAGCTCTGTCAGATAATCCGGAGTCAATTGTGTTTGGTCTTCGATATAAACGGCTGTAGTCCCGGTCCGTTTCAGCAAAGCCTGATCATACTCCGTATCCCCTTCCTCACAGATAATCAGAAGGGTTTTCCCGTCTGTCTGGAAGTAATCCTGAGCCATGGTAAACTGTAAAAACTGTGTCTTCCCGGCTTCCAGAAAACCATTAATTAAAAATACTGGTATCATGTCGTCCTCTAACTCATAATCTGCCATACCCATAAACTCCTGTTATGCTCGAATACGTTCCTTATTGAGTTACCCGAATGCCATATTCCTATTGGCAATACAACTTTTAAAAAGCAGCAAACTGCTATTAGCATTTCCCGAATGCCTGATTTAACAGTTCTTCTTTTAAACGCGCGCCGATTACGCACACCTTTCCGGTATAATCCGGCTGCCCTTCCCGAATCTCATACTGCTCTGGCACCAAATCAAAATACAGCCATGTTCCTTCTTCCTCTCCCGGCAGCATTCCTTTCGCCCGGAGTACTTCCCCAAAAGCAGTGGTTTCCGCCAGTTTTTCCAAAATCTCTTCCAGCTTTTTTCTGGTAAATGGAACAGTTGTTTCCAGTCCCCAGCTTGTAAAAATTTCATCCGCATGATGATGATGGTGATCATGGCAGCCACAACCGCATTCCCCATCATGATGATGTTCATGATCATGGCATTCTTCGCCGTGGTGATGGTGGCCATGGCAGCCATCTCCATCATGATGATCGTGGTGAAGGTGATCGTGGCAGTTTTCGCTGTGATGATGATGGCCATGGCATTCCTCTCCATCATGATGATCGTGGTGAGCATGACCTTCACATTCTTCTTCATGGCCATTCCCATGGTGATGGCATTTTGTCCCGTCATGATGCCCATGATACGATTCCTTTACCTGTGCCAGTAAATCCGCCATCATTGTATCCGGTTTTTCGATAATTTCCAGAAGCTGTGTCCCGCTTAGCTGAGCTAATGGTGTGGTAATAATCGTTGCGTCCTTATTATGCTCCCGGATCATAGCCACGGCTTTCTCAATTTTCTCATGATCCGCAATATCCGTACGGCTTAACACAATATTCCCGGCATACTCAATCTGATTATTGAAAAATTCCCCGAAGTTCTTCATATACATATTACACTTTTTCACATCCACCACAGTTATGGAACTGTTAAGCACCACGTCCAAATCTGCTGATACGTCACGGACTGCCTTCATTACATCTGAAAGCTTGCCGACTCCGGAGGGTTCTATCATTACCCGCTCCGGCTGATACTTGGTAATTACTTCTGCCAGAGATTTGCCAAAGTCACCAACCAGGGAACAGCAGATACAGCCGGAGTTCATCTCACGGATTTCAATCCCGGAATCCTTTAAAAAACCTCCGTCAATCCCGATTTCTCCAAATTCATTTTCAATTAAAACCACCTGTTCGCCCGCAACAGCTTCCTCTAAAAGTTTTTTGATAAACGTAGTTTTTCCTGCTCCTAAAAAACCTGAGATTACATCAATCTTTGTCATATTATAAAGTCCTTCTTTCTGCTCTTTTATCCGGCAGCCGCCTTCCATCCCATTAGCTGCCGCTTTTCAAATCAATTTCCTGATAAATGTATCTTTTGATGTTAAGGTCAAAAAGTCTTTTAACCCTGGTATCATCTTAATTGTATCGCATCGATTTTTATTTTGGCACAAAGAAAGGAGAAAGTCAAGCATCCATCTAAAGTGCTTCCAGCCTGTTGTCCAAAATCCATTTGATCACCTTATGCCGGAGTGATCCCAAAAAGCCGTTCCGTATTGTTTTTCGCATGTTCCAGCAAGGTTTCTTCCGCTACTCCCATACAGGCAGCCAATTGATTTGCCACATACCGGATATTTTGAGGCACATTTGTCCTCCCAAGACCCGGCACATTATGAGGCGTTAAATAGGGGGCATCCGTTTCAATTAATATCCGGTCAAGTGGAATCATCTTTACAGCTTTCCTCAGATCCCCGGACCTTCGGTCGTCACAAATCCATCCGGTAATGCCGATGGAAAATCCCATGGAAAGATATTGCTTTAGCACAGCCGAATTTCCGGTAAAGCAGTGGACTACTGACTTTTTACAGATTTCCGGGTGCTTCTTAAATCGTTTCACAAACTCATCTGCCGCTGATCGTTCGTGAAGAAACAGAGGTTTTTCCAGCCGCTCTGCCAGGACAATGTGCTTTTCCAGACACCGGATCTGGTTTTCTTTTGAAGAAAACATCCGATCAAAATCCAGACCACATTCTCCAATCGCTACTATTTTCGGATTACTGACTGCCACTTGTTCAATGAAGTCAAAATCCTCCTTTTTTGCAGAATCCGCATTGTGAGGATGGATCCCGGCAGTTCCGTAAACCTGGTGATCTGCCACAAACTGATCAATCTTTTGATTTTCCCGCCGATCGGTTCCTGTCAGAATGCAGCACACTCCCGCTTCTGCCGCATCCTGGATAACCCTTTCCGGATCCGGAAACTGGCGGCAAAATAAATTTAATCCAATATCATAATACGTAATCTTCATTATTGATTCCCTTCCCTGAATCCGCATTGAAATCAAATCCCTTTATCTCAGCCATTATCATAAAATCGGATTCTTATCTATGATTCGTTCTTACTTCAGTTTCCCCAGAATCTTGTCAATATCCGCCTTTGTTCCGATCACCATCAGATGATCATCTCCCTGAATCACATAATCGGCTGATGGCATCATATTCATAGCGCCTTCGGATCCCTTGATTGCTAAAATACTGATATGGTAAATATTGCGCAGCATCAGCTCTTTTAAATTTTTCCCCACCCATTCCAAAACAGGAGGTATTTCATAAATGGAAAATTCCTCTGTTAACTCAATATAGTCAAATACGTGGTTAGCGCTATAGCGCACTGCCATTTTTTCCGCTATATCCCGATCCGGATAAATCACTTCGTCCGCCCCGTTCCGAAGCAGGAATTTGGCATGGATATCACGGTTTGCTTTGCTGACAACATACTTCGCCCCCAGCTCTTTCACCAGGCTGGTAATCTCCAGGCTGCTCTGGAAATTTGTTCCTATACAGACGAAGCAAATATCAAAATTCGCCACCCCCAAACTTCTTAATACGGTTTCATTGGTACAGTCGCCAATCTTTGCACTGACTACCAGGGCAAGCATGTCTTCCAGACGTTCTTCTTCCTGGTCTACGATCATAATCTCATTATCCAGCGCGGCCAAATTCCGGCACAAATGCTGGCCAAACCTCCCCATTCCTATAATTAATATAGATTTCATATTTGTTCCCAACCTTTCTGTCCTTGCATTCTATCAAAATGTATGGCTTACCATGTTCCACAACCTTTGCGACTTGCGTTTCATTTCCGATAATCCACAAATCGCAAGGTATGGGTCATAGGACACGTTCTTGTTTATCGGAAATCGCGTCCTATAAATGAAAAATCATTCGTGGGGCGCCCACGCTTACTCTCTCTTTAACCCACTGTAATCCGCTCCACCGGCAAACGAACCGGCGGCTTTTTCTTTGACTGGGTAAACGCCAGGGCTGAAGATAAGCTTCCCACCCGCCCGCAGTACATCAGCACTACCAGCGCCAATTTGGAAACAGGAAATAATTCCCTGGTAATTCCTGTAGACATCCCGGCTGTCCCGATAGCGGAAAAGGTTTCGAATAATACATCCGACATCAAAAGACCTGGCTGGAATACCACGATCCAGACAGATGCCACGATTGCTAATGCCAGGTTAAAAGATAAAATAAGGCCTGCCTGCCGGGCCACCCCCTCATCCAGCCTGCGGTTATAAACGTTCAGACCGTCTGTCTGGTTCACACTGGCCCGGATAGAAAGAAGCAGCACTGCCAACGTGGTGGTTTTAATTCCTCCTGCCGTTGACCCTGGGCTTCCCCCAATAAACATTAACACTATGGTTACCAGTTTGCTTCCATCTGTCAATGCTGCCGTATCGGTAGTATTAAAACCTGCTGTCCTGGCTGTAACGGACTGGAACAAAGCGCTCCAAACCTGCCCTCCAAATCCCATATCCGCCATTACATGATTTCGCTCTAACAGAAAGAATAAAATCCCGCCGCCCAACGTTAACGCCAAGGTAGTTACCAGCACGATTTTTGTATGAAGCAGGTATTTGCGGAACTGAAGCTTATGCTTTGACAAATCATCCCATACAATAAACCCAATGCCACCAATTACAATTAAACTCATAATGGTAAGGTTAACCAGCCAATCATCGTAATAAAACGTAAGGGAACTATAAGGCTCCCGAAATCCCATTAAGTCAAATCCACCGTTGCAAAAAGCAGAAATGGAATGGAAGATTCCATAGTATACGCCCTTCAAAAGCCCCAACTCCGGAACGAACCGAATAGAAAGAAGCAGCGCCCCTACCCCTTCAAATAGAAGAGTTCCCTGGACGATTTTTTTCGCAAGACGCACCACGCCGCCAATCTGAAGGGTATTTACGCTTTCCTGCATCAAACCTCGTTCTTTTAGGCCAATTTTCCTCCGCAAAATAATCGAGAGAAACACGCCAATGGTAATAAAGCCAAGGCCTCCGATCTGAATCATGAAAAGGATTACCAACTGTCCGAATACCGTCCATTGGCTCCAGGTATCGGCAGCCACCAGCCCGGTCACACAAGTAGCGCTGGTAGCCGTAAGCAGGCAGTTTACAAAGCCCAGGCTTTCCCCGCTCCGGTTGGAAATCGGCAGCATTAACGCAAACGTCCCTGCCAGGATAATCCCAAAAAACCCATACGCTATAAATTGGGTCTGAGATAAATGGTTCCTCTTCTGAAACCAGCGTTTCAGCCAGGCAGGAATCCCTTTTCTTTTTCCGGATGGTTCATTTTTTTCTGAAGGGTTTATAACTTGTTTCATCTCCGTATCCTCCCTGCCGCCTTCCAGGCTGCAAACAGCAAAAAGCAAATCAAATTTATTACTACTACACTGGCTCCCGCCGGGGTGGAACAGGTATAGGAAACTGCCATCCCAAGCACAAAACAGCTTGCTGAAACTAATCCAGAGGAAATCACCACGCCCCTAAAACTTTTAAATACCCGCATAGAAGTAAGCGCCGGGAAAATAATCAAGCTGGAAATCAGCATGGCGCCCATCATCCGCATACCAAGTACTATGGTAACTGCCGTTAAAATGGCAATCAGCACATTATAGAAATCCACCCGCACGCCAGTTGCCTTGGCAAAGCTTTCGTCAAAGGTAACTGCAAACAGCTTATGATAGCAAAATACAAACAGGCCTAATACGACCACTGACAGTACGATACTCAGCCTTACATCAGAAGGGCTCATGGCCAAAATGCTTCCGAACATATAACTGCTAATATCAGTTGTCATCCCAGTAGTCATAGAAGTTACAATAATGCCAATCGCCAAGGCACTGGCCGAAATCATGGCGATAGCTGCGTCACTTTTCATTTTTCCATTTTCTGTAATCCGAAGCAGAAAAAATGCTGCCAGCACAACCACTGGGATGGATACTGCCAAAGGCGACCACCCAAAGGCGATGGCAATAGAAAGAGCCCCAAAGGATACATGGGACAGGCCGTCACCAATCATGGAATACCGCTTTAAAACCAGGCTGACACCCAAAAGGGACGCACAAAGGGACACTAAGATGCCTCCCACAAAGGCCCGGACCAAAAAAGGGTAGGACAGCATTTCCGAAATAACACCTATCATCTTCTGCTGCCTCCCTTCTTATTTTCATTCTGGATTTCCTGGTGGTTGCCCAGGAATTTTCTCCCTGCCTGACTGTCCCGGTACTGGGTTACAGTTCCATAAAACAGCACCCTCTGCTGCAGGTGGAGAATTTTATTGGCCTGGCTTACCACATTCTGGATATCGTGAGATACCATCAACACGGTTACCTGCTCCTCCTGGTTTAATTTTCGTAAGATCCCATAAAAGTCCTGTATCGCCGAAGGATCCAGACCAGTAATTGGTTCGTCTAATACAAGAAGGCTTTTGGTGGCGCAAAGGGCTCTTGCGATCAAAACCCTTTGCTGCTGCCCGCCGGACAATTCCCGGTAACAATGGTTTTTCAAGGGCATAATCCCCAAGGTTTCCATCCGCTCTAACGTCAGCTTTTTTTCTTCCTTTGTATAAAAAGGCCGGTTTCCCATGCGGCTTAGGCAGCCTGACCGCACCACCTCATAAACGGTAGCCGGAAAGTCCTTCTGGGCTGCCGTCTGCTGAGGCAGATATCCGATTCCACCGCGCTTTAACTCTTCCGCTATGGACAGCGTTCCGGCAGTGGGTTTTAGCAGTCCTAAAATCCCTTTCATCAAAGTACTTTTTCCGGAACCGTTTTCTCCCACAATGCAAAGGTAATCTCCTTGGTTAATTTCCATACTGACATCAACCACCGCATCATAATTCTCATATCCAAAATCCACATGTTCGCATGTAATCAGTGCATTCATATTCTGCCTACTCCATAATCCCGATTTCCAGGTTCTTTACATTCTGCTTCATTAGCTGCAGATACGTAACCCCTTCCTCAAATTCTTTTTTGGTCACATTATGGCAGGAATGAAGCAGCAAGGGCCTGGCCCCTGTTTCCTCCCCGATAATTTCTGCTACCCGATGGCTGGAAAGCTCCAGATAATAGACCGCCGGAAGCGCCTCTTTTCTTACCTGTTCAATCAGGTAAGCAATGGTTCTGGCACTTGGCTCTGTGTCACCGGAACATCCGGAAAAGGCCGCCCGGTAGGAAAGCTGATAGCGCTCCGCCAAATACCGGAATGGGAATTTATCACCTACAATGATCATATCCCGTTTCCGGTTTTGGGAAACTCGGAAAAAAGCCTGGTCAAGCTCTCTTAGCTCTTTCACATACCGCTTTGTATTTTCCAGATAAAGCGCTTCATGTTCCGGATCCTCCTGAATCAAAACCTGGCTGATGGCTTCCACAATTTTGATTGCGTTTGCCGGGGAAGTCCAGATATGTTCATCATACTCAATCTCCCTTACCTGCCCCGGCTCATAAGCAAAATGATGGTGATCATGGTCATGATGGTCTTCCTCCTCTTCCATGCCTTCCACCAGCTCTTCTTCCAAAACATCCACATATTCCATCATGCTGACTGCCCGGATCTCTCCGGCTTCCATCGATTCCAGCGCCGCTTCTACCCACAGTTCCATTTCTCCGCCATTATAAAAGAAAATATCGGAATCCTGTATCGCTATCATATCTGCTGGTGTAGGTTCGAATGAATGGCTGTCCATTCCTGCCGGAACCACCAGCTTTAAGCGAACCTGATCGCCAGCAATCTGACGGACAAAATCATAGTAGGGAAACAATGTAGTCGTTACCTGCAGCCGCTGTGCTTCCTCCCGCTTGAAAACATTTCCCCCGTTGTCTGTATCCGGGGCAGATCCTCTCCCGCAGCCATTAAGCACTACAACTGCCGCAGCTGCTAAAACCGCAGCCAGCCATTTCACTTGATTCAAACGATTTCTCACCTTCTATCTAAACATTCGCCAGTTCCTTCTCCCGGCTTAAATCTTCACAGATGTCCATTTTCCTGATTTAAAACGCCATGTAGTCAGGATAAAGCGGCTTAACTGATCCCCCATAATGCCCATCCATACCCCTAAAAGACCCAGTCCAAACAGATATCCCATCACGTAGGAACCCAGCGTCCGAACCAATGTAACGCTGAAGGTAGACGCAATCATGGTAAACACCACGTCACCTGCTCCCCGCAGGCAGCCCATATAAATAACCTGGGCAATCTGGAGCACCACGATCAAAACCATCAGCCTCATGATTCCAACACCCATATCAATAATATCCGGATTTTCAAAAAACAAACGATAAAGCGCCCTCCCCCCCAGCAGGTACACCATGGACAGCACCAACGAAATTACATTTCCTATCCGTTGACAGATATTTCCATAACGTACTGCTTCGTCTGGCGTTTTTTCACCTAAGCTTCTCCCGATCAACGCAACGGCTGCCGCCTGCATCCCATCACCAAAGGAAAAGGACACGCTCATAATATTCATGCCTACCTGATGGGCCGCCATGGCATTGGTTCCTAAATTTGCGGCCATCACAGCCGTTGACATAAATCCAATCCGCATCAGCACTTGTTCTGTAAACACACTGGAACTGATTTTAACCATGCTTTTCACAGGTTCAAACGAAAGGCCAACCCTCTCCCGCAGCATATAGGGGACGCTGATAAACCCATCTTTCCACAAGGATCGGATACTCATAATACAGGCAATCACCGTTCCAAACACAGTAGCTAAGGCCGCGCCTTTAATCCCCAGGGCCGGAAAGCCAAAATGGCCGTTTATGATCAGATAGTTTCCAATCATATTTACAATATTCGAAGTTACATTGGTTTTCATGGCAATCTTGGTATTTCCAGCTCCCCTCTGAGCCGCGTTAATCACCAGGGAAATAATGTTAAACATCATGCCGCCCATAATCAGCCGGAAATATAAAACAGCGCTATCATGGGTATCCTGGTTTGACCCGCAAAGGGTAATAATCGGTTCTGCCAGTATTACGCACAGAATACTAATTACAACTCCAGCCATAACCGTAAACGCAAGGGCTGCCATTAATGCCTGGTTTGCGCCTTTTTTATCCGTTTCCCCCCGACGCCTGGCGACAATAGCGGAAACTGAAACATTCAGGGCGATAAACAGCGCCATTCCTAAAAATTTGGGCTGGGTGGTAAGACCTACTGCCGCTACCGCGGACGGTCCTAGTGAACTTACCATCAGGGAATCAATAAGGCCTGCCAAAGCTACAAAAAATGATTCCAGCACCGAGGGCCATGCCATCCGAACTGCTGTCTGAATCCGTTTCTTATTGTCATAAAAATATGTTGTAATCCCCGCCATCTTGTGCAACCTGTCTTTCTTTTTCTTTTCTCCCCAAAGTGTTCCATTCCTTAATTATAATACCTTTTAAAACGATCTAAATCTTCCCTGACAAGCAGGAATGAATATTGAAACACGCTCTAGTATAGCACAGAACTATTTTACTGGCAAGGAAGAAGGGGTACTTTTGCGCCACCGTCATGAAATGCCCTTATTGCGGCCAGTTGTCTTCCAAGCGTCACAGTGTGCATGAGTTTTCCTATATCGGATTCTCCACCATATTCACCATTCACAGCCGCCCCTAAAGGGACTTACTGGTTCAAACTATCGCAATACAAAAATGTTGGGTGAAAGCGGGGCCTTATGTTGTTTTGTTCCGATACATGATGTATAATGAGGAATAGATATTGGATGTACTCCGATTTAAGGATGCAAGGAGGGTGGGTATGGAATATTTAACAACAGCGGAGATGTCTGTGCAATGGAATATCACACCACACAGGATTGGAGTTTTATGCGCTGATGGCCGAATAGACGGTGCAATCAAGAAAGAAAAGACCTGGCTCATTCCGGCAGGTTCTAAAAAACCCTCTGATAAGAGATTTAACAAGCATAAATCTGAAAGCGAAAATTCATTCCCAGAGCCGGCCAGCAAGGAGATGGAACTATGAAGTCAAACTTTGAATTTTTGAACAGTCATTTTCCTGTTCTGGCCAACTTCGGCGAGCTGGCGGAAAAATATCTATATAGCGATTCCAACTCCTGTCTGATGAAATTGGGGATGATCGGTGAAACGATCGTCAATTTGTGTTTCACTTATGACAGAATCCCTCTGCCCGGTGATAACACAGCGGCAAACAGGATCAACGGACTGTTCCGGGAGGGGATGATTACCCGTGACCTGAAGGATGTTCTTCATGCTTTGCGCATTAGCCGAAATAAAGCGACACATGAAAACTACGCTTCCATAACGGACGGAAAGGCACTTCTTCAAATGGCGTACAGTCTGTGTGAATGGTTCATGCAGACCTATGGTGACTGGAATTATCAGAACCGTCCATTTGTTATGCCGCTTGATACGCCAGAGCCTGTCAGCATCAACAAACAAAATGAACAGGCACAGGAAGAAGCCCTGATAGGTGCTGCGGCAAAGGTGGCGGCTGCATCCCCTATTGTCGAAAAGGAAACCAGAAAGAAGCTGTCCGGCAAAGCTGCAAGCCAGCGAATCAAATCCGAGTCAGAAACACGTTACTTGATTGATGAGCAGCTTCGTAAGGTTGGCTGGGAGGCTGACACAGGACTATTGCGTTATTCCAAAGGGACGCGCCCTGCAAAAGGACGCAATATCGCTATTGCCGAATGGCCCACAGATTCTACTGTCGGCAATCGGGGCTATGTCGATTATGCTCTATTTGTTGGCACGCAGTTGGTCGCAACGGTTGAGGCCAAGGCAATCCATAAAGATATTCCTTCTGTGATTGACTACCAGTGTAAGGACTATTCAAAAAATATCCGTAATGACGATCAGGTATATCAAATTGGTACATGGGGCAGCTATGGTGTGCCATTCACCTTTGCCACTAACGGCAGACCGTATTTAGAGCAGTACGATACGAAAAGCGGCATATGGTTTTTGGATTTGAGGCAGCCTGATAACGCGCCCAAAGCGCTGAGAGGCTGGATGAGTCCAGAGGGAATCATGGAGGCGCTTGATAAGAATATTTCCGCAAAGAACCAGGATTTGCGGGAGATGTCCTATGACCTGCTGCGCGACAAGGACGGTTTGAACCTCTATGAATATCAGGTGAGAGCAATAAAGGCCGCTGAAGAAGCAATTATCAATGGCCAGCGTAATGTCCTGCTTGCTATGGCAACAGGCACAGGCAAGACCCGCACCATTCTAGGCATGATTTATCGGTTCCTGAAAACAGGACGGTTTCGCAGAATCCTTTTCCTGGTGGATAGAACCGCTTTGGGCGAACAGGCATCTGACGTATTCCAGGAGGTCAAGCTGGAGGATTTAATGACCCTTGACGATATATACAATATCAAGGGTTTGAATGATAAGGATATCGATCGCGAAACCCGCATCCAGATCGCTACCGTTCAAAGCATGGTAAAACGGATTCTGTACAATGCCGAGGACACCATGCCCGCTGTTTCCGACTTTGATTTGGTCATCATTGATGAGGCCCACCGAGGCTATATTCTGGATAAAGAAATGGGTGAGAATGAAATCCTTTACCGTGACCAAATCGATTATCAGAGCAAATATCGCTGTGTTGTGGAATACTTTGATGCTGTAAAAATCGCTCTGACTGCAACCCCAGCACTACAGACCACAGAAATATTTGGACAGCCCGTATTCAAATATACATACCGTGAGGCGGTGATCGAAGGGTATCTGGTTGACCATGATGCTCCCCATAGGCTGCCCACCAAATTAAGCACTGAGGGTATCCACTACAAAAAGGGCGATACTGTTGTACGGTATGACCCTGTGACAGGTGAGGTCACCAATTCTGAACTGCTGGAAGATGAGTTGGACTTTGATGTGGACGCTTTCAACCGTCAAGTCATAACAGAGCCGTTCAATCGGACCGTTCTGAATGAAATTGCCTGTGACATTGATCCTGAAAGCCCAGATGTACAGGGAAAAACATTGATTTTCGCCGCCAATGATGACCATGCCGATCTGATTGTAAAAATCCTGAAGGAGATTTATACGGAAATGGGCGTGGACAATGACGCCATTATGAAAATTACCAGTTCTGTAGGCGGCGGAAACAAGAAAAAGGTAAAGGACGCCATCAAGCGATTCAAGAATGAACGCTTTCCCAGCATTGTTGTCACAGTTGATTTGCTGACTACGGGAATAGATGTCCCCGCTATCACAACATTGGTATTCATGCGCCGCGTAAAATCCCGCATTCTGTTCGAGCAGATGTTGGGCCGCGCCACCCGCCGCTGTTCCGAAATCCACAAAACCCATTTTGAGATCTACGACCCTGTTGGCGTTTATGATTCTCTGGAAACAGTCAACACCATGAAGCCCGTTGTTGCCAACCCCAGCGCAACATTTGAGCAGCTTTTGGATGGACTGGAAGTTCTGGAGGACGAACGCCAGGTGGAAAACCAGATCGACCAGATTATGGCAAAGCTGCAACGGAAAAAATGGCGCATGGATGACGAAACAATGGAACATTTTATCAGCATGACCAGAGGACAAAACCCCACCCAGTTCATTGCGGATATTCAGCAGCGCAAACCGAAGGATGCAAAAAACTGTCTGCTTGCCTATGCGGAGCTGTTCAAAATGCTGGCACAGTTCAAGCCGGATGGCCGCCGCGCTGTTGTGATCTCCCACCATGAGGATGAGCTTCTGGAACATACCAGGGGCTACGGCAAGGGCAGCAAGCCTGAAGATTATTTGGACGCATTTGCTGATTACATCAAGACCAATCTGAATAAAATTGCCGCATTGAATATCGTCTGCACAAGGCCGGAGGAGCTGACCCGCGAGGGCCTGCATTCCCTGCGCCTGACGCTGGACAGGGAGGGATTTACCACCCAGCAGCTCAATACTGCTATTTCCCAGATGACAAATGAAGAAATTGTCGCTGATATTATCAGCCTGATACGCCGATATGCTGTCGGCTCCATTCTGATTTCCCATGAGGCTCGCATTAGACGAGCGGTGGACAAACTGAAAAAAGCACACAACTTCTCCAAACAGGAACTTAACTGGATTACCAGAATGGAAAAATACCTGATGGAAGAATCTGTTCTGAATGTGACTGTATTTGATAATGACGGACGCTTTAAGTCGCAGGGCGGTTTTGAGAAAATCAACAAAGTATTTGGAAATAATCTGGAAAGCATCATCTTGGAACTTAATGAGTATTTGTACGATGACGGAGGAAAAATTGCATGATTTATAACCAGTATCCATATAGCATTTACAATCCCACCTATGTAAATCCTGCCTATTTGCAGCAACATGAAGCCCAGCGGCAGCAAGCAGAAGCACAGCGCAAGTACTGGGAACAGCAGAAGAAAATTGGGGACATGGTAAAAGCAATTTCTGACTATTTTAAGGCCGCCAGAGAAATTGAACCTGAATATCAGCAAGAGGCTATACATGCTTGTATTGCTGAAATCGCTATGCAAGCTGCTGTTGACCAGCAACGGAACGGAGGCAGCTTCTGATGACAACACAGGAAATCGTATCTAAGCTCTGGAACCTCTGCAACGTTCTACGTGATGACGGCATCACCTATCACCAGTATGTGACGGAACTGACCTATATCCTGTTCCTGAAAATGGCGAAGGAAACGGGTGCAGAGAGCCAGATACCAGAAGCCTACCGCTGGGACAATCTGACCGCAAAAAGCGGCATCGAATTGAAGAAATTCTACAAAGAATTGCTGAACTATCTGGGCGAAAACTGCACAGGCCGTGTGCGGGAAATCTATCAGGGCGCAGCCACCAACATTGATGAGCCAAAAAATCTTGAAAAAATCATCACCACCATTGACGGGCTGGACTGGTTCTCCGCCCGAGAAGAAGGGCTGGGCAATCTGTATGAGGGTCTTTTGGAGAAAAACGCCAACGAGAAAAAATCGGGTGCCGGGCAGTATTTTACGCCCCGTGTGTTGATTGACGTGATGACCCGTCTGGTAAAGCCGCAGCCGAAGGAACGCTGCAATGACCCCGCTTGCGGTACATTTGGCTTTATGATTGCTGCCCATCAATATATTGCCGCGCAGACTGATGACTTTTTTGACCTGGACGCAGATACTGCCGCCTTTGAGCGTACAGAGGCTTTTACAGGTACGGAGTTAGTACATGATACCCACCGCCTGGCCCTGATGAACGCCATGCTGCACGATATGGAGGGAGAGATCATTCTGGGCGATACCCTGTCCAATCTCGGCAAAGGCATGAAGGGTTATGATGTAGTCCTCACCAATCCTCCGTTTGGGACAAAAAAGGGTGGCGAGCGTGCCACCCGTGATGATTTCACCTATACCACCAGCAACAAGCAGTTGAACTTTTTACAGCATATTTATCGCAGCCTGAAAGCAGATGGAAAAGCCCGTGCCGCCGTTGTTCTTCCAGATAACGTCCTATTTGCGGACGGCGAGGGTGAGAAAATTCGTATCGACCTGATGGACAAGTGTAATCTGCATACGGTTCTGCGTCTGCCCACCGGCATTTTCTATGCACAGGGGGTTAAGACCAATGTGCTGTTTTTTACCCGTGGCAAGGCGGATAAGGGCAACACACAGGAGGTCTGGTTCTATGATCTGCGTACCAATATGCCCTCCTTCGGCAAGACCAGCCCGCTGAAAACAGAGCATTTTGCGGATTTTGAGGCGGCGTTTGAAGCTGCTGACCGCCATGCCATGCAGGATGAGCGGTGGAACGTGTTCACCCGTGAACAGATCGCGGAAAAGGGCAACAGCCTTGACCTGGGTCTGATTCGGGATGATTCTGTGGTTGACTATGACGATTTGCCCAACCCGATTACAAGCGGCGAGGAAGCTATCGCACAGCTTGAGGAGGCGGTGGATCTCCTGCAAAGTGTGGTGAATGCGCTGAAAGCTCTGTCGGAGGTGTGATATGGCAAGAGGGAAAAAGGCGGCAAAAGGATTGCCGCCAGAAGAACGATTGCAACAGGCTCTTGTGCCTGCAAATGAAGAACCATACCCGATTCCTAAGAATTGGTGCTGGACAAGGATGGAAAATATTGCCCGATGGGGTTCTGGAGGTACGCCTTCAAGAAAAATTCCATTATATTATCAGGGAACTATTCCTTGGATAAAAACAGGCGAATTAAACGACGACTATATTTTTGAAACGGAAGAACACCTATCAGAAGATGCTGTTATCCATTCCAGTGCAAAACTATTTCCAATCAACACGGTTATCATAGCGATGTATGGCGCAACAATTGGTAAAGTTGGCATTTTAGGCGTTGAGGCTACCACCAATCAAGCTTGCGCGTGTGGTGTAGCATCACTAGCAGTATATTTTAAATATTTGTTTTATTATGCTCGTTCAGAGAAGGATAATTTTGTTAAGAAGGGAAAAGGCGGCGCACAGCCTAATATTTCTCAAGAAATTATCAAAAAACACGCAATTCCACTCCCTCCTCTCCCCGAACAACACCGCATCGTTTCCCGCATTGAAAGCCTGTTTGCCAAGCTGGATGAGGCGAAGGAAAAGGCCCAGACGGTGGTGGATGGGTTTGAACTGCGGAAATCCGCAATTCTGCATAAGGCGTTTACAGGGAAACTGACGGAGCGGTGGAGAAAAGAGCATGGGGTGGGGCTGGATAGCTGGGAACAACTTTCGATAGATTCTATTTGTCATTCTCTCAGATATGGAACAGCAAAAAAATCCGAAAAGACAGGTTCAGTGGCTGTTATTCGCATGGGCAATTTGCAGCAAGGAGAAATTGATTGGTCTGATTTGGTATATACCAACGATAAAAATGATATTGAAAAGTATTACCTCAATGCTGGTGACATTCTTTTCAATCGTACAAACAGTGCCGCCCTGGTGGGAAAAACATCAATTTATCGTGGCGAATATCCCGCTATTTATGCAGGATACTTGATTAAATTGGACTACGATCATGAGGTAGTGACAGGCGATTTCTTGAATTATGCACTAAATACTGACAGAGCTAAAAAATACTGTAACTCAGTTAAGACAGACGGGGTAAATCAGTCCAATATCAATGCAAAGAAGATTGGAGCATATGTGATTCCTGTACCCCAAGTAAACGAACAAAGAGCGATTGTCAAATTGCTTCAAAAGCTTTTAGCATCGGAGCAACAAGCTAAAGCAGCCGCTGAAGCAGTCCTCTCTCAGATCGACACCATGAAAAAGGCAATTTTAGCCCGTGCGTTCCGTGGTGAACTGAGAACGAATAACCCTGCGGAGGAATGGGCGGGGGAACTTGTGAAAAAATGCCGTAAGGAGATATTATAGAAGAAAAACCGTTTTATGCCATGTTAGTGGCACAACGACTCCCTGCCATATTAATTATGATCGAGATTTAGTTTTCTATCATTGTCCTTTATGCGTACAATATCAGCTCGGAGTTTATTGGCAGGAGCGTAATCATTGTTATCATAAAGGTGTCAAAATTACAGAAAAGAGGCTCCCTTTGAATCAGAAATTATTTACATAAAAGAACCAGATAGTACTGTTTTTGATTACTGATGAACAATAAAAAACACACAGTTTCCTGTTGCCTTTGAATACAAAGAACATCATTTTTTCTTGCGGAAGTATGGTACTTTTGATTGTATTCCGGATAATTGGGACGATAAAGAGGTAATTCGGGAGTGCATTCAAGGTACATTGGAAAGATGGCACCTCTCTATGCACAAAAAGCCATCCATGCCTCCGGCGGGCGAGGCAATTTTAGCTGGTGACCATAAGACCGCGCGCCGCATGGCGGAGGACGGAAGCCTGCTCTTTAAGAAGGAGTATTTAAGAATGCAGCAATATCATTTTTCAACTTCAAAAATATTGTTGAATGTAATCATCTACTTTGTGCTGTTCTTATCCGGAGATTTCACTAACAGTGTGATTTTTGACGGTATGTTTTCTGTGGTTACACTTCCGGGCAGCGAATGGTACATAATTCTGAGAATGACAGGCTGCTTGCTGGTTACAATCTTGTTCTTCTGGATTTATACCACCAAACATCTCCATTTGAAACTGGCGGACTTTGGAATTACGTTTCAAGTGAAACTGTGGGGAGTTGCCCTTTCTATTCTGCTTCCTGCGTTTGTTGTGATCGCTTTTTTAATAATCAGTAAGGCCGAGTGCGGTACTGTTTCTTTTAGCGATATGATTTTAGTGATTATCGCTTCTATCATAACAGCCTTGAAAGCTGGTATACTAGAAGAAATGCTGTTCCGCGGCTTTATCATGAGGCTGCTTGAAAACCGCTGGGGCAAGCCACTTGCGATTCTATTGCCATCGGTTCTATTTAGTCTGGCCCATATTCCTTCTATGGAGAGCTTCACAGTTGGAGGTGTTGTGCTTTTAGTCATAAGCGGCACGCTAATAGGCGTCATGTTCTCCCTGATTGCTTATCGTGGAAACTCAATCAGCAATAATGCGCTCATTCATTCCATGTGGAACCTTGTGATGGTAACTGACATTCTGCATATCACGACAGCACAGGGAACATACGGCAAACCACTGATCCAAATTCTGATCTCATCGGATAACATTTTGCTGACAGGGGCAGGATTTGGATCGGAAGCCTCTTTGATCGCTATAATTGGATATTTGCTTGTTTGCGGGATTGTTATTTGGAATAAGTAAACAGCGATTGTCAGATATCGTATAGAAAATCCATTAAATTATAGGGGAATTACTGTGAAACGAGGAGAAAAGATTGCTGCATTCATTGGCATTGAGTTTGGCCTTGTTATCCTGTGTACTCTGCCGCTTTTCCTGCTGCACGCTAAACCCACAGGCCTGTTGATGATCCTTACATCGGTGGTGTTTATGTTCCTGCCCGCACCTACTACTCTGATCGTAAGGCGGCTGAGTTGCCGCGGCTTACCCTTCCCATCGTGGCTGGCTTCGGTTTGCTTCTCATATTGGCGGCACCACTGGTGATTATCAATCATGCCGCAGCCTTTGGCGAAGAGATTGGCTGGAGAAGTTTCATTTTTGCCGTTACTGGTGGAAGAACTCGGTGTACAGAAGGAGATTTTACTGGATGGTGTTCTATGAGGGGCTGCCCATGCTCCGTTAGTCTGCTTTGGCTTAAACTATACCAGTCATTATCCAGGCAAATCCTGGTCTGGTATTTTGATGATGGTATTTTTTGCTGCTACTGTTGGTATATTTTTCTCCTACCTGACCCTGAAATCCAGAAGCATTTTCCCGCTTGTATTGCGCATGGAGCAATCAATGCCATTCGGGAAGCACCACTTTTTATTTGCTTGGACACCTATAACGCTCTCTTAGGGCCAAAGCCATCCGGCTTCATTGGCATGATCAGCTTTGCAGCTTTGGGAGCAGCTATTTGGGTCAAACTCCCTCAGTACCCGGAAACGTAAAAAGCCATTTGGAATTTCCCACATAATAGACAAAAAAGTCCCTTTTTCCTTTCGCGTTGGGGGGAGCTAGGCACTGACGATTTCACTAATCACAGCTTGAAACCCAAAATTGGCTGTGCTATCATCAGAGCAGTCGAGCGGGATGTGGAGGAAACTTACATGATTGATTCTATTGTGAATCTGTTTGCCGAGATTGCTGATTTCTTTATCAGTTTTGGGGCAGACCATGTTATTGATAAGTTTGCCAAAAGAAATAAGTAAATTCAGTTTATCGGGCAGTTATTGATAATAGGTAACTGCCCATTCAGCCCTATTAGCAATGGGAAAGTTTTATAGGCGTTTGTCAACATGAAAGGGAAAAGGGATCAAAAAATAAGGATAGCATGATGATTTCGTGTCAGCAAAAATACAACCGAAGATGATTTTTATATTTAGATTCGTAAAAAAGAAGTGAAAGCCTCAAAAGAGCGGCTGGCTGAGTTCCAGAGAAAAAAGGACTGGGCTGGGGTGTCCAAAACCTATTACGAATTGGACGCGGCCACCTCACCTGGGAGGAGGTTAGGAAAAGAATCGCCGATTATAAACAGTTGGATATTCTGGCCTGACAGCTTGCCCTTCAGGCGGCGGGAGCATACAAAAACAGTCCCGCCTTTTCACAAAAAGAAAGGGGAATAAATCGAGATGGAACAATTTTTCTTAGACCTGCAACCCGCCATTGAGGAAGCTGTGCGGCACACTATGGAGAAGATTCGCCAGGAGATTGGACAGGAGCATATTTACAGCGCGGCTCTTGTTACCGACAGTGACTGCACCACGCTCTTTCTGGCCGTGAACACCGAGGAGGCGCTGGCGAAGCGGGATAAGGCAGACCAGACGCCAGAGCGTCTGGATGAGCTACGAAACTATTGGTCTGAGGAATTGGTGAACCAGGTGGCGGACGGCTCATTCAGCTTGAGCCGCTATGTCATCGACGAGTGGAGCTACTCCGACGGGACAGACAGTCAATTGAATCCGATCAGCAATCAGCTCTATAACCAGGAGGAGAAGCTCTCCGACGCGGATGACGATACCTATGATGAGGTCCACGAACAATTTCAGGAGCAGCTCCTGGAAACAGCGGCGCTTGCTTTCGAAAGGCTGCGGGCAGAGGGCGTCTTTGGACCGGAGGTCGTCTGCTTCATCTCCATGTCGGATGATGACCGGACGCCGGAAATCGAGGACGCCTCCGCCCGGCGGCTCAACACCCCGGAACAGTATGAGCGGTTCCAAACCTGGACAGAATTATTCAACGGATAAGCGGATAGAAAACGGAGCATTCTGGAGATATGTCAAGGGCTTTTTGAAAAAAGATTTTGATATATTTTTCTGGAAAAAGGGTAACTTTAATAGACCTTCGGTGGCATTTGTATAAAACCGGGTCGTACGAGTTTACGAAATGTAAGCGCAAGTGCCCTCTTGTGCTGATGCTTAAGAACCTCAGCATATTTCCTGGCACAGTAATCCTGATATTCAGGAATATGCCGCCTGACACGGTTGGCTGCCTCGCCGAGGTAATAACACAGATAGGTGTTGCCAGCTTTGGTAATCGGTGTATCTTCTGATTCAAAATCACCAGAATCGCCTCTGCGCCATGTAAGGCCGGCGTATTTGGCCAGTGAGCCGATGAGTGGAAAGCGGTAATGCTGCCGATTTCCGCAATCATCCCAGCCGTGCCCAGCCAGGACCGATTCCCGGGACTGATACAAGGATTGTCAGTTCATTTGGCAGCGTGCCTAGAAACGTTTTGTAAAGGACTATTAATCAAATTCACAGAAAATCCACAATTAAAAAAAGGCTGTCGGAAAATATCTGCACGCCTGCACTATATTGTTGTTGTTCTTCTTCTTCATCATATTTTTCAACAATATACTGTGGACAAACAGCATTTCCCGACAGCTCTTTTTATAAATAGTCGAGTTAAAATATCAACTAAATTCTATCCGAACATTGCTCTATAATATCATAAACACGGCAGGTAGTAGCCAACCACCTGCCTATTATTCAATATTTGTTTTACTATTTGTTCAAAATAATTAGAATGTTTTATCAGCTTTCATTTTTTTACCTCATCAAGTAGAAGCACTGCATATTCCGCAATTTTTTCAAGTGTCAACATTCCATCTGCTAACATTCTTTTAGCAA
>CAJUTC010000014.1:675-70135 GCA_910589195.1 uncultured Lachnospiraceae bacterium | reverse complement strand
CGGATTATCCGGCAGTACGATCAAAAAAATAATCTATCAGAAAAAGTAAAGCAGAAAGAATCTCCCGGAATTGATACAGCCAATTCCGGGAGAATGCAAAATGGAAGTGAAAGAGATAAAAAGGTATAGCAAAAAAGAGAGTTATTCATACAGCCTTGGTTCTTTTCCGACCTTTGAATTGCTGCAGAGCAAGCCGGAAGCGGTTGAACGGGTTCTGGTACATTCAGATGCGAAAGCAAAAATCCGCAATAAGCTTGCGCAGGAATGCGAAAAGGCGAATGTGAAGGTAGTAGAAAACGACAGATGTATTGAAAAGATACGTGACAAAGACAACTGCATTGTCGTAGGCGTATTCAGGAAATATGACTGTAGTTTGGATTACCAGAAAAACCATGTGGTTCTGGTGAATCCGGGCGATATGGGTAATCTGGGAACGATTATCAGAAGCTGCATTGGTTTTGGGATTACGAATCTTGCCATCATCGAACCGGCGGTTGATATTTTCCATCCAAAAGTGGTCAGGGCGTCCATGGGAGCCATTTTTCAAATGAATTTTGAATATTTTCCATGCTTTGGCCGGTATGACCAGGAATATGGAAGCCAAAGAGAGAAGTATTCTTTTATGCTGAATGGAAAGTACCGGCTGGGATCCTTTGAACATTCTGCGGACAAACCGTATTCACTGATTTTCGGAAACGAGGCAAGCGGTTTGGACGAAAGCTTTTTGCGTGTAGGAAAGAGTGTGGTGATACCACATACACGTTCTATTGATTCGCTGAATTTGTCGCTGGCAATCGGGATAGGGATTTATGAGTTTTGTAAATAGAAGGGCGGCAGGCACCTTTGAGGTGCTTTTTTTGCGCCCTTTTTGCAGAAACCTTCTCTTTGTCGGTGAGAGCTTCAATCAAATTGTTTCAAGAAAATATAGAAGGGCATCATAAGGAAGGCAACCAATTCCAGGCTTTACTGGGGGTTACGGGTTCCGGGAAGACCTTTACCATGGCGAATGTGATCGCACAGCTTAACAAGCCGACTTTGGTAATAGCGCACAATAAGACCCTTGCGGCCCAACTCTACGGCGAGTTTAAAGAATTTTTCCCTGAGAACGCGGTGGAGTATTTTGTGTCCTACTATGACTATTACCAGCCGGAAGCTTACGTTCCGTCCACTGACACGTATATTGAAAAGGATTCTGCCATTAACGATGAAATTGACAAGCTGCGTCATTCTGCCACAGCGGCTCTTTCCGAGAGGAATGACGTGATTATTGTGGCCTCTGTATCCTGCATTTATGGCCTGGGAAGCCCCATTGATTATAAAGAGATGGTAATTTCCCTACGCCCAGGTATGATAAAAGACAGAGATGAGGTAATTGGGAAGTTGGTTGATATCCAATATAACAGGAATGATATGGACTTTCACCGGGGAACCTTCCGGGTGCGGGGGGATATTCTGGAGATTTTTCCGGCCTATTCGGGTAGCGAGGCGTACCGGATTGAATTTTTTGGCGATGAGGTAGACCGTATTACCGAGATCGATACGGTAACGGGCGATATTAAGGCTCAACTTGGGCATGTGGCCATATTTCCTGCATCCCATTATGTGGTTCCCAAAGAGAAAATGATAGAAGCAACTCAGAACATTCTGGCAGAGATGAAGGAGCAGGTGGCTTTTTTTAAAAGCGAAGACAAGCTTTTAGAAGCCCAGCGGATTGCGGAGCGGACAAACTTTGATGTGGAGATGATGCGGGAAACGGGATTTTGCTCTGGTATTGAGAACTATTCCAGGCACTTGGTAGGTTCCCGGCCGGGAGAGCCTCCATGCACATTAATTGATTATTTTCCCGATGATTTTTTAATTATTATTGACGAATCCCATATTACTTTGCCGCAGGTTCGGGGAATGTTTGCCGGTGACCGATCCAGAAAAACTACTTTGGTAAATTATGGGTTCCGCCTGCCCTCTGCGTTAGATAACCGTCCTTTGAATTTTCAGGAATTTGAAAGCAAGATCGATCAGATGCTGTTTGTATCGGCCACCCCTTCTGTTTATGAGGAGCAGCATGAGCTTTTGCGGACCGAGCAGATTATCCGGCCTACCGGCCTTTTGGATCCGGAAATTTCAGTGCGCCCGGTAGAAGGCCAGATTGATGATCTGGTTTCTGAAGTGAACCAGGAGGTGGAAAACCATCACAAGGTATTGATTACCACTTTGACAAAGCGGATGGCAGAAGATTTAACGGATTATATGCGGGAGGTAGGGATTCGGGTCAAATACCTTCATTCGGATATCGATACCCTAGAACGGGCGGAGATTATCCGGGACATGCGTATGGATGTATTTGATGTGCTGGTTGGAATTAACCTTTTGCGTGAGGGTCTGGATATACCAGAAATTACGTTAGTAGCCATTTTGGATGCGGATAAGGAAGGATTCTTGCGGTCAGAAACTTCATTGATCCAGACCATAGGACGGGCTGCGAGAAATTCCGAGGGCCATGTGATTATGTATGCAGATACAGTAACCGATTCCATGCAGCATGCGATCGAAGAAACAAATCGCCGGCGTTCCATCCAGCAAAGGTATAATGAGGAACATGGCATTACCCCAACTACCATTAAAAAAGCGATCCGGGATCTGATTGCGATTTCAAAAGCGGCAGATCCAAAAGATCAGGAGTTTGGAAAGGATCCGGAATCCATGGATCGTCAGGAGTTAGAGCAGCTTGTAAAAGAATTGACAAAGAAGATGCGGCAGGCAGCGGCAGAACTGAATTTTGAAGAAGCGGCAAAGCTGCGTGATAAAATGGTGGAAATAAAAAAAATGCTTTTGGACTTGGAATGACAAAATGCTCCTTGTTGACAATCATTCTTAATCCGTTTACAATGGATCCTTGAGGAAATGAAAGAGAGCCGAAAGGCCAAAACAAAGGGTTTTGTATACGGTTTGTTGGCAGTTAGCCAAACCTCCTTGCCGATTCCTGCTTAGGCTGCGTTAGACGTTCTGACGATAGCCACTGCGAGGCCATGGAAAATTTGTCTTGCTAATGAATGATATCTTGCAAAGCTTTGCCAGGCAGATATTAATCAGACCGTACACAGGCAGGTAACTGGCCCGGAAAATGGAGTAAAGAATGAAGTTAAATGAATGTGAAAAGGGCAGCACCTATTTTGTAAAAAGCGTATTAGTTGAGGAAGCGATTGGCCGAAGGCTGGAAGCCCTTGGGGTAAATGAAAAAACACCGGTTACGGTTTTGAATAAAAAGGGAAGCGGTTCTGTTATTATCAAAATACGGGGAACCCGGCTGGCTCTGGGGAAAAAAATCGCAGAAGGCATTGAAGTAGGGGGGAAGTGCCATGAATGAAAAAGAGCATCCAATCCGGGTTGGGTTTGTAGGAAATCCAAATTGTGGGAAAACCACCCTGTTTAACGCGTTTACCGGGGCAAAACTAAAAGTGGCAAACTGGCCTGGTGTAACGGTAGAGCGGGTGGAAGGGGCAACCAGCTATAAAGGAAGGCCCATTAAGGTGATTGATCTTCCAGGAATTTACAGCTTGAGTTCCTATACTATGGAAGAAAAAGTGACCAGGAAATGCATTGAAGACCGAGAAGTAGATGTGATTATTAATGTGGTAGATGCCTCTTCGCTGGAGCGGAATTTGTATCTGACTCTTCAGCTTTTGGAACTGAAACGTCCTGTAATTTTGGCATTAAATATGATGGATATTATTGAGGAGCGGGGCATGGAAATTGATCTCCACCGTTTGCCGGAGATGTTGGGAAAAATTCCGGTAGTTCCGGTTTCTGCCAGAAAGCGCACAGGTCTGGATGTCCTGATGCATGCAGTTGTCCATCACTATGAAGAAGAACCTCATGGAATTGTAATGCGTTACAGCTCTATGCTGGAAGACAAAATCGCAAAAGTGGAAACGGTTCTCCGGGCTCACTACGGTGAAATGGATAACCTGCGCTGGCATGCGATTAAGCTTATGGAATATGACGAGGTAGTGGCAGAGGATCATCCGGTTAATGTAAATAATATTATTGATAAGAATTACAGCAAACAGATTATAAACGAAAAGTATGATTATATTGAGGAAATTGTAGAAGAGTGCCTGTTTCATAAAGATGTTAAATCGGCCTGGACCGATAAAGTGGATGAATATTTATGCCATCCGGTTTGGGGAATCCCGATTTTTTTGGGAATTATGGCACTTGTATTTTTCCTTACCTTTATGGTGGGCGACTTTTTGAAAGGGTATTTTGAAGAAGGTCTGGATTGGTTTTCTCTTTTTATGTTACAGCTTTTGGGAAAGCTTAACACTTCCGCTTGGATGACTTCCCTGATTGTAGATGGAATTATTGCGGGCGTAGGGGGAATTCTTACATTTTTACCTAATATTTTTATTTTGTTCTTGGCGCTGGCATTTTTGGAGGACAGCGGATATATGTCACGTGTGGCATATGTGATGAATGAAACCATGGGCATGGTAGGCTTATCTGGCCGTGCTTTTTTGCCAATGCTGTTAGGGTTCGGCTGCACCGTTCCGGCGGTAATGGCGACACGTGCGCTTGAAAGTCCCAGAGATCGGAGGAAGACGATTCTGATTACGCCATTTATGTCCTGCTCAGCCAGACTTCCCATCTATGTGTTATTCGCTGATATGTTTTTTGGGCGCCAGGCTCTTTTTGTAGCATATTCCCTCTATGTAATCGGCTTAGTTACTGCAATCGCAATTGCGTTCGCAGTACATAAAATTTTTAAATCGGGGGAAGACAATGGGCTTTTGATCGAGCTTCCGGAGTATAAAACGCCAAATGCCCGGACAGTTGCCATTTATGTATGGGACAAGGTAAAAGATTATTTGACAAAAGCCGGAACGACGATCTTTATTGCGTCGATTATTTTGTGGTTTGTACTGAATATAGGACCGTCCGGGTTAATCCAGGATGTGTCAGAAAGTTTCGCGGCTATGTTTGGACGTCTTATGGCTCCGGTGCTGGCTCCCGCAGGCCTGGGGCAATGGCAGATTGCGGTGGCATTGATTTCTGGTTTATCTGCCAAAGAGGTTGTGGTTTCCAGTTTTTCAGTACTGTATGGGATTGGGAATATTAATTCGGAGCAAGGGATGGGAATGCTGATGCAGGGCTTAGCGGCAGGCGGGTTTGGCAAGGTAAACGCCTACGCGTTAATGATTTTCTGCCTGATGTATACCCCTTGCGTCGCTGCCATCGGAACCATAAGGCGGGAAACCGGTTCTAACCGCTGGACCTTTGGAATGGTGGTATTTCAGTTGGTAATCGCCTGGATCGGGTCTGTGTTGGTTTTCCAGATAGGAAGCTTGTTTTAGTGTTCGGCAAATAGGTATCATAAGATGAAAAATGATAGGATTAACGAGAAATTATTGATTGAAACGGCTGCCCTGGCAGGAGAGATTATGTTAGTCAGCGGTGCGGAGATTAACCGGATTGAGATGACGATCCAGCATATTTTAGATCTGGCTGATGGAAAACGAGGGGAAAATGTAGCACTGAGTACTGGAATTTATATCAGTTTAGATGACCCGGAGGGGGAAACGATTACCATGGTTCGCCGGGTGGCCGATCGTTCCACAAATTTAAACCGAATTTATATGGTAAATAATGTGTCAAGAGAATTGTGCATGGGAAAACTCAGCGTTTCAGAAGCCTACAGCCAGCTTTTGGAAATTAAGGAGATGAAACTATACCGTCCTGTTACCGCATATCTGGGATATGTGGGGACATGCGGCTTTTTTGCCATGCTGTTTGCGGGAAGTTTATGGGATTGCTTTGCCGCCGCGCTGGTGGGAATCGGGCTGGCGGCTGTTATGGTCTTGTCAAAACGAATTCATTTTAACGACTTTTGTACAGAAACCATAGCGGCATTTTTTATCGGTATAGCGGTTTTATGCTTGAAAGATTTTGTACTGCCAAATATTCACCGGGATACGGTAATTGTCAGTGCCATTATGCCTCTGGTTCCAGGCGTGGTATTTACCACCGCAATCCGGGACACCTTAAATGGGGATTACAGCGCTGGAGTTGCCAGAATGCTAGAAGCGATTACGACAGCCCTTGCCGTAGCGGCAGGAGTGGGTGCCAGCATGGGGGTATTCCAGTTTTTTATGGGAGGTGAATATCGGTGGTAGCAGAAATTATTCTCCGATCCATAGGAGCTTTCCTGGCAGTTATCAGCTTTGGGACAGTGCTGGAGCTGCCAAAAAAGTATCTGATCTATGCAGGAGCGGTAGGAGGGCTTGGCTGGATGGTATACCAGATTGTGGAGATTTTTTCCAATGCCGCTCCAATGGCCGCGTTCCTTTCCAGCCTTATGGTAGCTGGTATGAGCCATGTATTTGCCAGGAAGATGAAGGCTCCAGTAACGGTATTTCTGGTAGCAGGAATTCTGCCTTCTGTCCCAGGAGCCTCCATATACCGAAGTGTTTACTATATGATCCGGGATATCCGGATTTTATCTACCCGGTATCTGGTTGAAACTTTGCAAATAGCGGGAGCGATTGCCATGGCAGTATTTTTCATTGATTCGTTATTCCGGCTAGGGAAGTACCGTGGGAAACAACCGTAATTTGGCCGCTTTCCCGACTATAGCGGTAAACCTGGTTGGAAAGGCGGTCTTCAGGGGGAACTTCAGAACGGTTTATTTCCCCTACCAGGCGGCTCATGTCTTCATAATCATAGTGGCCGTCGTCTTCCACTAAAAGGACTTCATGGATACTGGAGGGCAGGATAATAATATCCTGATTCCTGCTTTCAGCAAAATCTTTGACCACATGGGGATAAGCCATACAGGCAGCGCCGTTTATTCTGACCGGATTTGTCAGAACGTATAGCGTAGGAAATAAAGTATTTTCCTGGATCCGATATTCAGTGGCTGCTTCCAAAAGAATATCAAAAGGCGTGTCCTGATAGCTGTCGCCAAGCATTTCTATGGACAGTTGCTTCAGCACGTCATTCATGGGCTGAATTACTGGTGGAAGCAGCCGGGGCGTGTTTTGAATTGCGGCAAGGAATAATTCCTTCTCACGGATCTTCCAGGCTTTTAAATGCTCCTTATAGATAAAGGCCGTTATATAACTGTTTTCATGCTGTTTCATTAACAGGTAACAGATTAAAGACATATCGTGGAATGGGATATGGGGAAGTTTTTTTAAAAGGGAACCATTGGCCTGAGTATTAATCAGCTTATAGGCAATATGCTCTTTCACAGATTCATAAGAAGACAAAACCTGGGAGTCTAAATAAGGCAGGTTGGGATCGGTCAGATAAAGCTGATGGATCTGATGGCAGATTTGGGGCAAAGGCTCCCCCTCTAGCAGTTTTTGATACCAATCATTTAAATAAATGGTGGGAGATACAGATTCCCCGGTTTTCGATATGGAAAGGCCGTCACGGATAACGCCGTTATTTTTAGGGATCGTCTGTAAGGTAATGATGTAATCATCTCCAAGCCTTTTTTCTAAGTCTTCTTTTACTAATTGCAGAAAAAATTCATAACGCATAACATAACCTCCGAATGTGTAGATTTGCTGGCAGCCGAAAAAGCGATGTTTCAGGCAGCCGTATTTTAAGAAACGAATATCACTGATATGGGATTTTGCCTGTTTAAAGATTTGGCAGTCCGAATATGGGACTTATATGGCGAGAATACACCAGTTAGAAAATGATGGAAAAATTATACAATAATGTATGGAAATTAGCAAGTTTTTCTGCAAAAAAAACAAAAAAGAACAGTTTTTACTGTTCTTTCATACGTTTTATTGCTTCTAGGGTTTGGATGTCAGAAGCATTTAATTTTACATTCGTACAATATTCTTTCCCGCCTGGTGTTTTTGCGGTAATTTCGATAATGGTTCCCTCTATCAGGGCATCTTGGGATACCGCATGGAAAAATAAGGGAAGTTTTGGATGGTTGTGCCGGAACGTTTCTAACATTTGCTGGAACTGTAAAAGCTGAAATGGATTGATAGCCATAGGTGCCGTTCCCCTTTCATTTTATTTTCCATAAAATAATTTGCCTTCCTAAATATGCAAAAAACGACGTATCAAAAAGGGTTAACGTGCTTTTTACACAACAAAAATGCGTCTGATAGGAATCGAACCTACGCACGCGGCTCCGGAGGCCACTGCTCTATCCACTGAGCTACAGACGCATCTCTTTTATTATACCTGAAAAAAGAAAAAATGCAAGTACTATTTCAAAACTTTCCGAAAAACTTTCCAAGTACAATTGCCAAAGGAAATGCCACCTACTTCCGAAGAAGTGAATTGAAACAGATGATTGCAGAATGTTCTGCCTAAGTGAAATGAAACGTGGAAAGGAAATTGGAGCAATTTGGCCGTCATGGAAGGAATTAGTATGAAAAAGATGAATGGATTGATTTTTCTATAGGTTTTTGCTAAAATAATTACGTTTCACGGTCGCGGGGGAAAAGAAGAAACAATCAAAACATAGGCATCCCTGGGCTCAATGATTTACATGATTGACGAAAATAATGTTAAGGATTATAAAAAAGTAATGTGGAGGATTATAAATGAGAAGGCCTAGTGATAATAAATATGGATACCGCTCCTGGTCAGAGGAAGATGTTAAGAAATTTGGAAAATTTTTAATCTTGCCGCTTTTGGTTATTATTCTGGTTTTTGTAATTCTGATTGTAGATAGAAGGAATCATCCCAAAGAAGAAGCCGGGACGGAAGAGAGCATGCAGACAGAAGCAGAAAGTGATGCCCAAGAGCAGACCTCTGAGGAAGAAATGCCAGCCAGCGAATTTTCTACTGGGCAGGTGCCGGAAGTCCAGGCATTATTGGAAGGGTATTTCACTGCCAAGCAAAACGCGGACGCGGAATGGATCTACCAGGCGTTTGGATGGACCGATTTGACTGGGATTGATGATTTAAGGAGGCAGCTTCAATACGACGCCAGGTATACAGAGGGCTATCGGAATATCACTTGTTATGTAAAGGAAGGAATAACAGAAGGAACCTATCTGGCATATGTGAGTTATGACCTGAAATTTAAGGATTCTCTGACTTTGGCGCCGGGAATTTTATGGAATTACATAAAAATGGGGGAAGATGGGAATTATTATCTGACGGAATCTAGCAGCCTGAATGAAACAGAATTGGCATACATAAGAGAGGCAGAGAAAGCAGATGAGATTGTTCTATTAAAGACACAGATTTACGCGAAGCTGCGCCAGGCTCTTGAAAGTGATGAGATTTTAGCGGAAAGCTATAGCATTCTGGAAAGGCAAGGAGGCGCTTCCAATACAAAACCAAAAGAAACGGATCATGAAGTTACCATCCAAATCGGGCAATAGGTGTTCTGGCAAATAAAAGCCGCCTATTCCAAAGAAATGGATTCGGAAAAATGATTGGAGGAAGAGGGAATGGATGTAAAGGATTTTTATTTTGACTTGCCGAAAAAGCTGATTGCACAGGATCCGTTAGAGGATCGATCCGCATCCAGACTGCTGGTAATGGATAAAGGTTCCGGAACGGTCTGTCATCGGACATTCCGGGATATATTAGAATATGTAACCCCTGGGGATTGTCTGGTTATTAATGATACCAAGGTAATTCCTGCCAGGCTGTTTGGGGTGAAAAAGGATACCTTGGCAAAGATTGAACTGTTATTGCTGAAACGGCGTGAGCACGACATTTGGGAAACTTTGGTGAAGCCGGGAAAAAAAGCAAGACCAGGAACCGAAATTATTTTTGGGGATGGTTGTTTGACAGGAACCATCCTGGATATGGCGGATGAGGGAAACCGGTTAATTCAGTTTCACTATAGCGGGATTTTTGAAGAGATTTTGGATCAATTGGGGCATATGCCCCTTCCGCCGTATATTACCCATCAACTGAAAGATAAAAACCGTTACCAGACTGTATACGCAGTTCATGAAGGATCGGCGGCAGCGCCTACGGCAGGACTGCACTTTACCAGGGAACTGTTAAGCCAGGTGGAAGCGATGGGGGTAAACATCGCCCGAGTGACGCTGCATGTGGGTCTTGGAACGTTCCGCCCGGTTAAGGCAGAAAATGTGCTGGATCATCATATGCATTCAGAGTTTTTTATGGTGGATCCGGAGGCGGCGGAGAAAATCAACCATACGAAAGCGGCAGGTGGACGGGTGATCTGTGTGGGAACCACAAGCTGCCGCACTGTGGAATCCGCGGCGGATGAAAATGGGATTATTAAAGCAAAAAGCGGCTGGACAGATATTTTTATTTATCCAGGCTATCGGTTTCGGGTGCTAGACGGTTTGATTACAAATTTCCATTTGCCAGAATCCACCTTGGTTATGCTGGTTTCTGCTCTGGCAGGAAGAGAACGTACATTAAGCGCCTATCAGGCGGCTATTGATGAAGGTTACCGTTTTTTCTCGTTTGGGGATGCCATGCTGATTTTGTGACACCAAATTGGGCATTTGTAAGGTAAGCACTGCTACGCCATAGCGAATCACCTTGCTGATTCGCCATGAGCTAGTATCGCAAAAGAGCCAAAGCATATGCCTCGTCGCCGCAGGCGATTGGCTGCTCTTGCCATCTTTAATCTAACCATTGATGACGGGGCGGCAGGCTGCACCACCCGGAACGGCGATTAAAACGAAATGAAGGATTCCAATGTTGACACTTCCCCGCTGCCAGGTATGGACGGAACAATGTGGAAGTTATATCAAAAGCTTCCATAATGTATTCCAAACCAGCAACAACGTATGGAGGACAATATGGAACTCATACCATATGTTTTGACATGATTCTGCATTGTTTATGAAAACCACACGTTAGTTATCTATTATCCTGCTAAGTGTGGCCTGTATCTGTGAACAGTAATGTTCAAACACTTTATGGGGCAGAAGCTTCAAACTGAGATAGAAAAGAGGAAAGATGGAAACCATCCGTTTAAATAAATGGCTTAGTGAATTAGGGGTATGCTCCAGAAGAGAGGCGGATCGGTTGGTAGAATTGGGGAAAGTAACCATTGACGGAAAGCTGGCAAAACTTGGGCAAAAGGTGTCAAAAAGCCAGCGGATTGTGTGTGATGGCAGGCTGGCTTGGGATCCTTACACAGGTCTTGCTGCCGCAAACTCAAAAAAAGAAGAGGAAGCTTTCGTAAAAAAACAACCTAGGCCCGTTTGGCTGGTGGTAAATAAGCCCAAGGGGATTGTCTGCACCACTTCCCAAAAAGACCGTGCCAAAACCATTGTGGAATTGGTGCAGTATCCCCTCAGAGTATATCCGGTGGGGCGGCTGGATAAAGATTCCCGAGGTCTGATCTTTTTGACCAACCAGGGAGATTTGGTAAATAAAATTATGAGAAGCGGCAATGCCCATGAGAAAGAGTATGAGGTTTTGGTAGATAAACCAATAACAAAGGAATTTTTGCGGGTGATGGCGTCAGGAGTGGAGCTAAAGGAATTGAATCAGACTACCAGACCCTGTCGCGTTCAGGCAGTGGATCGGTATCAATTTCGAATTATTCTTACCCAAGGCTTAAACCGCCAGATCCGCCGGATGTGCCAGGCGCTTGGGTATCAGGTGGCGGATTTAAAACGAATCCGGATCATGAATATTTGCCTTGGCGATCTAAAAGAAGGAAGTTTTCGCAACATGACCGAAGAAGAATACGGCCAAATGGTGCAAACTTTAAACGAAAAGGGTTCTAGCAATCTGCCGTTTTCCATGAAACTGGATGAAAAAAACTGTACAGAAAAAGATAGATTCGAAAGGAAATAATTAGGGCAAAAATCTGAAACAACGCAAAGGGAGTTTTGAAAATGGAAGAAAAAATTCTTCGTATGAAAGAGCTGGTGCCCCTCCTTTCCCGGGCCGGGCAGGCTTATTATCAGGAAAGCCGGGAAATTATGAGTAATTACCAATATGACCAGCTTTATGATGAGCTAGTATTGCTGGAAAAAGAAACAGGAATTATCTTATCCCAAAGCCCGACCCAGAAAGTGGGATATGAAGTGCTGAGCGAGCTGCCCAAGGAAACCCATGAAACACCTATGCTTTCCCTGGATAAGACAAAAAGCGTGGAGGATCTGGCAGAGTGGCTGGGGGCTCAAGAAGGCCTTCTGTCCTGGAAGCTGGACGGTCTTACGATTGTGCTCACCTATGAGAACGGAAGCCTGGCAAAGGCCGTTACCAGAGGGAATGGAGAGATTGGGGAGGTAATTACCAACAATGCCAAGGCATTTTCAAATATCCCATTATCAATCCCATATAAAGGCCTTCTGGTGATCCGGGGTGAGGCCGTAATTCAGTATTCAGATTTTGAAAAGATTAACCAGGAAATCCAGGAAGTGGACGCAAAGTATAAAAATCCCAGGAATTTGTGCAGTGGTTCCGTACGCCAGCTAAACAGCCAGATTACAGCGCAGAGGAATGTAAAGTTTAAGGCATTCGCGCTGGTAAAGGCAAATGAAGTGGATTTTAAAAACAGCCGGAAGGAGCAGTTTATCTGGTTGGCCAGCCAGGGGTTTGAAGTAGTGGAATATAGAGCCGTTACAAAGGAATCCATAGCAGAGGCGGTAGGACAATTTGCGGAAAAAGTAGAGCACTATGACATCCCTTCGGATGGTCTGGTACTGCTGTTTGATAATATTGCATATGGGGAATCCTTAGGAAGGACAGCCAAGTTTCCCAGGAATTCCATTGCCTTTAAATGGGCGGATGAGATCCGCAAAACCTATTTAAAGGAGATTGAGTGGAGCGCCTCCCGCACCGGTTTGATTAACCCGGTGGCAATTTTTGAACCGGTTGAGCTGGAGGGCACTACAGTAAGCAGAGCCAGCGTCCATAATATCAGCATTATGGAAGCCCTTGAACTGGGCGAAGGGGATTTGATTACCGTTTATAAAGCCAACATGATCATTCCTCAGATTGCAGATAATGTAACCAGGAGCAATACGATTGCGATTCCAAAGCATTGCCCGGTCTGTGGCGGAGATACGGAAATCCGGCAGGTGGATGAAGTGCGCTCCTTATACTGCGTCAACCCGGATTGCCCTGCAAAAACAATCAAACGGTTTACATTATTTGTAAGCCGCGATGCCTTGAATGTGGACGGCTTGTCAGAGGCAACGTTAGAGAAATTTATTCAAGCCGGGTTCATCCATGAATTTGCGGATATCTTCCATCTGAAGCAGCATGAGGAAGAAATCGTACAGATGGAAGGATTTGGGCAAAAATCTTATGATAATTTAATTGCATCTGTTAAAAAGGCATCCCATACCAACCTGGCAAGGTTAATTTATGGCTTGGGGATTGCGGGGATTGGACTAGCCAACGCAAAGGTTTTGTGCCGGAAATTCCGCTTTGATTTTGATGCCATGCGCCATGCGTCTATTGAAGAATTGCTGGAAGCAGACGGGATTGGGGAAGTGCTGGCAAAGGCTTGGATGGAATACTTTGAAAACCAGGAAAATTGCTTGCAGGTTGACCGGCTCTTGGCGGAACTTACATTGGAAAAGGAAGAAGTAATATCGGAGGAAGAGGCTGTATTTTCCGGAAAAACCTTTGTGATAACAGGAACATTGGAACGGTTTTCAAACCGGAAAGAGCTGCAGGCTGCCATTGAGGCAAAGGGCGGAAAGGTGGCAGGATCCGTATCCGCAAAAACCAGCTATCTGATTAATAACGATACTGCCAGCAATTCTTCTAAAAATAAAAAGGCAAAAGAATTAGGGATTCCGATTTTATCAGAACAGGATTTTATCCAGCTTTTGGAAAATGAAAAATAAACAGGGACAAGGAGAAAACACATGCCCATTAAGATACAGAAAGATTTGCCTGCCAAGGCAGTTTTGGAGTCAGAAAATATATTTGTGATGGATGAAGACCGGGCGTTAAGCCAGGATATCCGGCCTCTGGAAATTTTAATTTTAAACTTAATGCCTATAAAAGAGGACACCGAAACCCAGCTTTTGCGTGCCCTTTCCAATTCGCCGTTACAGGTAGACTGTACGTTTTTAATGGTATCCAGCCACGTGTCAAAAAATACTTCCAGAAGCCATTTGAACAAGTTTTATTTCCATTTTGATGATATCCGCCAAAAACGATACGACGGTATGATTATTACCGGGGCACCGGTGGAACATATGGAATTTGAAGAGGTAAACTACTGGGAAGAGCTGAAAATAATTATGGAGTGGAGCAAAACCCATGTAACCTCTACCATGCATATCTGCTGGGGAGCCCAGGCAGGCCTATACTATCACTACGGGATACCAAAGTACCACAGAAAGGAAAAGCTTTCCGGCATTTATGAACATGATGTTCTGAACCGGAAGATCCCTTTAGTGAGAAGCTTTAATGATACCTTTCTGGCGCCCCATTCCCGGTTTACCGAGGTGAAAAGGGAAGATGTGCTGAAGCACCCGGAACTTATGATAGTGGCAGAATCGAAAAAGGCGGGGATTTTCCTGGTTATGAGCCATGACGGGAAACATATTTTTGTACAAGGCCATCCGGAATATGACAGGATGACATTAAATGGGGAGTATCGCCGTGATTTGGCAAAAGGGATGCATCCAGTAATTCCATGTAATTATTATCCTGATGATGATCCGGCGGAAGTTCCTGTCCTTAGCTGGAGGAATACCGGGAATACCCTTTACAGCAACTGGCTGAATTTTTATGTGTATCAGATTACTCCGTATTTGCTTGAGGAAGTATAACCGCTTTAGGGGCCAGCAAATGATACAGGTTCTGGAGGTGGCGGAAAATTGCTCACTGCCCCACATTTTCATATACGATTTTCACATACGATAAAACAGAGCTTGACAAAAAGACAGATTCATCGTAAAATATCACAATATTTGCTTTTCCCGCTGCCTCCCACTAAGCGGACGCACATTAGGAAGAATGCGCGCTTCGGGCGCCAGTATACTGGAACAGGCAGACGATCAGAGCTGAGGGTACGCAGATTTGCGGCACCCTCCTCTATTTTTTTCATCCGGAATCCGGACACATTTTTTTTAATTTCATGTGAGTGTTCCGGATGAGATAAGAAACCACATATTAGGTGATGAAGCGGCAGTAAAAAATTTACATAAGGAGGTAACAATATGAATAACAACAAATTTCTGTTTGAAGAAGCACCAGTGCCAAAAGCAGTGGCAACCATGGCGATTCCTACGATTATTTCCATGTTGGTAGTGGTGATTTACAATATGGCAGATACATTTTTTATCGGCCAGACCAATGATGCCATGCAGGTAGCCGCCGTATCGTTAGCCACCCCTGTTTTTATGGTTTTTATGGCATTGGGTAATCTTTTCGGAATCGGCGGAAGCTCAGCGATTTCCAGGGCGCTGGGAGAGAAGCGGATGGAGCGGGCAAAAAATTTATCTTCCTTTTGCTGCTACGGTTCTCTGGGATTAGGCGTGATAATGGCCGCTGCCTTTTTGCTGGGAATGAATGGTATTTTAAAGATGATAGGCGCAAGTGAAAATACGTTTTGGTACGCGAAAGAATACCTGACTTATATTTCTTTTGGCGGCCCTTTTATTATGTTCGGGACTGCGTTTGGTAATATCCTCCGTGGAGAAGGGGCCGCAAAAGAGTCTATGATTGGAAACTTGATCGGGACGGTGACCAATATTGTACTGGATCCTATTATGATTTTAGGCCTTGGGTGGGGGGTTACTGGAGCGGCTGTCGCTACAGTAATAGGAAATATCGCTGCCTGTCTGTTTTACCTGATGTATTTTCTAAGAAAGAAGTCGGTCCTATCCATCCACCTTCAGGATTTTAAGATGAGAGAGGGGGTTGCCATTGGCGTTATGACCATCGGGATTCCCGCATCCTTAAATAATATTTTAATGAGCTGTGCCAATATTGTTTTAAATAATGTGCTGGTTCAGTATGGGGATAACCCAGTGGCGGCTATGGGTGTTGCCATGAAAGCCAATATGCTGGTTGTGCTTTTACAAATTGGTCTTTGCGCCGGGATCCAGCCGTTAATCGGATATAATTACGGAGCCAGGAACAGCAAACGGTTAAAGAAAGTATTCCGCTTTACTGGTCTTTGCGCCATTGTAATGGGGACAGTCCTTACGATTCTTATGGTAATGGCAAGGGAGGCGGTAATCCGGGCTTTTATCAATGACAGCCAGGTAGTGGATTACGGGATCCAGATGGTAATCGCCCTTCAGCTAACTGGTCCGGTAATCGGAATTCTCTTCCTCTGCATTAACACAATCCAGGGAATGGGAAAAGCGCTTCCCTCCTTGATTTTAACCATCTGCCGCCAGGGACTTGTATTTATTCCGCTTGTATTTTTATTAAACCGGCTATTCGGTCTGGACGGGGTTATCTATGCCCAGGCAGCGGCAGATGTTATTTCCATTATCCTGTCGGTAATGATTTGCTTAACGATTTTTAAAAGTTTAGACCGGCAGATCAAGGCCGAGCAGGAAAGGATTATTTCACATTAAGAAGTTTTAGACGATTCAGCCTCATCTTGGCGTTGTTTCCGGTATTCGCTGGGGCTGATTCCTTTCTTTTGATGGAAAAGTTTGGAGAAATATAGAGCGTCAATATAGCTGACCAAACGGGCAATAGCGCGGATAGATAAATCCGTGCTTTTTAATAAAATACAAGCTTGGCGAATTCGGTAATCCAGCAGATAATCTTGGATGGAAACCCCGGTAATCGACTTAAAAAGCCGATGGAGATAGGAACGGTTAATGCTTCGATGATTAATCTTAATATAAAAATGGGAAAATGGACAGCAGTTTTGTGAAAATTGCTGTCCATTTCTTTGCAAAATTTTACAATTATACAGGAATCTATCACATAATTCCATAAATGAATCACATAATTCCATGTGCGAAACTGTGCGGATTTTCTATAATGTACCTGTCAAATACAACCAAGGTAGTGAACGGATATAGCTGGAAACAGCAATAACAAAGTCTACGGTTGAGGTGAAGGAGGTTCTTTATGAAAAAGAAAATTTTATCAACAGTTTTTGTGGGAGCCATGGTAATGTGCCTGGCAGCCTGTGTCGGTGGACAGAGTTCAGGTGGCGGAGATCCTTCCAGTGGAAATATCGGAGAATCTTTCGGCGGTGACAAAGGCGGCACGATTTCCGTTGCAATCTGGGATAGCGGCCAGAGGGCAGGCCTGAATGAAAATTATTTATACGATGGATGGCCGTGTAGGATCAGTGGATAAGGAATCCACTGGTTTTGATAACCTAAGCACTATCATATCTATTGAACTTATTCAGAAGTTAATTGATAACGGAATGCTCTGGCATGATAAAAAGCCTGAGCCAGGGCGGCGAAATCGATAAAAAGCAGGAGGGAATCATACATGGCGAATGAAACAAAAAACGTGGTAAAAACAAAGTGGACCAGCCGCCAGAAAAATGAATGTATCTGGGGATGGGCGTTTATTTTACCAACTATGATCGGTTTGATTGTCCTGAATATTTATCCAATTTTCAAGACAATCATTGAAAGCTTTTATAAAACGGGAGATTTTGGAAAGGGAAATACATTTGTAGGGATTCAGAATTATCAGAAGATTTTAGGGGAGCCAGAGATCTGGCAGGCGCTTTTAAATACCTTTAAATACGCAATTGTGGAGGTTCCATTCTCCATTGCGATTGCCCTTGTTTTAGCGGTACTGCTGAACCGCAAAATGCTGGGCCGTGCCGCCTACCGTACCATCTTTTTCCTTCCCATGGTAGCGGCTCCTGCCGCAATCGCCATGGTTTGGAGATGGTTATACAATTCAGAATTTGGTTTGCTCAACCATATGCTAGGAACGAAAACCAACTGGATTTCCAATCCAAGTATTGCTGCATTTGCGGTAGCTGTAATCGGTATTTGGTCGATTATGGGCTATAACATGGTATTATTCCTGGCAGGTCTTCAGGATATCCCGAGAGATTATTATGAAGCATCCAGCATTGACGGCGCCAATGGAATTTATCAGTTTTTCCATATTACAGTTCCGCTTCTGTCACCGACGATTTTCTTTGTGGCAATTACTAGAGTAATCGGCGGCTTGCAGGTATTCGACTTAATTTTTATGGTTATGGATAAGAATAACCCGGCTCTCTATAAGACCCAGTCTTTAGTATATCTGTTCTACCAGGAATCCTTTGTGAATAACAATAAGGGCGTAGGTTCCGCTATCGTGGTGTTCCTGCTGGTAATTATCATGATTATTACCGTGATTCAGATGCAGGCTCAGAAGCATGTTTACTACAGTTAGGAGGATTGAATGATGGAAAGTATGCAGAAAAAACAAAAATTGACCGCGGCAGGCATCTATATTTTGCTGATTTTAGTATCCATTACTATGCTGGTGCCCTTTTTATGGATGGCACTTACTGCGTTTAAGACCATAACAGAATCGACCTCAGTAGATCCATTTGTAATTTTTCCAAGCAGCTGGAAGCCGGATAATTTTGCCACGGTAATTAATAACATGAATTTCCCGGTGCTGTATATCAATACCCTGTTGCTGATTTTGGGACGTGTGGTTTGCGCAGTATTAACAGCGACAATGGCTGGCTATGCGTTTGGGCGCTTAGAGTTTCCGGGACGGAATTTCATGTTTTCTCTGGTTATGTTCCAGATGATGGTTCCGGGGCAGATTTTCATTATCCCACAATACCTGATGGTGAGTAAGCTGGGAGTTTTGGATTCTATCTTTGCCTTGATTTTCCCCGGTATGGTAACGGCATTCGGAACCTTTTTGCTAAGGCAGACCTACATGGGCCTTCCAAAGGATTTGGAGGAGGCCGCAAGGCTGGATGGATGCAACATCGGACAGACATTTCTGTTTATTATGGCACCCCTTACCCGCTCAGGTATGGTATCACTGGGCATTTTTACGGCAGTATTTGCGTATAAAGACCTGATGTGGCCATTAATCTGTAACCGGAATGTAATGCCCTTGTCCGCGGCCCTGGCTAAGATGCAGGGGCAGTATTCCAATAATTATCCACAGTTGATGGCTGCTTCCCTGTTAGCCTGTATCCCAATGATTGTCCTGTACCTGATTTTCCAGAAGCAATTTATTGAAGGGATTGCTACTTCTGGCGGCAAACTGTAAACCAGAATTACCGTTTATTGTATCATGCAAACGGTAATCAGCAAGGATACTTTATCATCTGAACATTGAAAAAGACCTTGCGAAATGGATCAATATGGCTTATACTGAAATATGTGAAAAGGCTCCATTAAATGTTTATAGAATACAGTTTTATCTTGTTTTACGCGCGTTATGCTGCCGTGAACAGCCAAACTGTAAATAATAATGTATGAGTACTCCCGGAAATTCCCCTGATCGTTCCTGTGGCTAATTTTCCGGGAGTATTCGGCATCGGTGCAGGAGGATGGAAATGGCGATTTTATTCAATCATGAAACACAAGTGTTTACACTGCAAACCTTAAATTCCGCATATCAAATGAAGGTTGCAGAGTATGGTGTGCTGCTTCACCTTTATTATGGAAGACGGATTGATGATTGTGATCTGTCTTATTTAATCCAGCGTACGGACAGGGGATTCTGCGGGAACCCGTATGAGATGCGGCAGGACAGAACCTTTTCTCTGGATTACTTTCCTCAGGAATATTCTTGCTTCGGAATCGGGGATTACCGGGCGGACTGTGTGAAAATCATAAACGCCGACGGAAGCTGCGCGGTAGACTACCGTTACCGTTCCTATCAGATCAAAAAAGGAAAATATACATTAGACGGGCTTCCCGCCCTTTACGCGGAAGAAGAGCAGGGGGAAACTCTGATTATCGAGATGGAAGATCATCATACAGGGATGAAGCTGGAATTATATTATGGGATTATCGAAGGTTCCGATGTGATTACCCGGGCTGCGAAAATTATAAATGGCGGAGAACGGGAAGCAGTAGTAAAACGGGCTATGTCCATGTGCCTGGATTTTAACCATGACAATCTGGATTGGGTTCATTTTTACGGTAAGCACACCATGGAACGTGAACTGGAACGAAGCCGGGTAATCCATGGCCGCCAGTCCATCGGATCGGAGCGGGGAACTTCCAGCCATCAGCATAATCCCTTTGTAATCTTGTGCGATCCCATGTGTACAGAGGACAGCGGAGATTGTTATGGAGCGGGTCTGGTTTACAGCGGTTCCTTCCTGGCAGAAACGGAAGTGGATCAGTTCCATCAGACCAGGCTTGTAATGGGAATTTCACCGGATCAGTTTACCTGGATGCTGAATCCGGGGGAAAGCTTCCAGACACCGGAAGCTGTTATGATTTATTCCGGAAACGGATTTACGGATCTGTCCCATAAATTCCATCGTATGGTATCCAGTCATTTGCTCCGCGGGCCATGGGCCAGGAAGCGGCGTCCGGTTTTAATTAATAATTGGGAAGCTACCTATTTTAATTTTAACGGAGAGAAGCTGATTCATATAGCGGAAGCCGCAAAAGAGCTGGGCATTGAGATGCTGGTACTGGACGACGGATGGTTCGGAAAGCGGGACAGTGATTACACCGGTTTAGGCGACTGGGAAGTGAACGAAACGAAGCTGGGAGGAACCTTAAAGGGACTGGCAGAGCGGATCAATGGCCTGGGGATGAAGTTTGGAATTTGGGTAGAACCAGAAATGATTTCAGAGGACAGCAATCTTTACCGCTGCCATCCTAACTGGGCGATGCGGATTCCTGGAAGGCCTGGGAATATAGCCAGAAACCAGTTCGTCCTGGATTTTTCCAGACCGGAAGTGGTAGATGGAATCCAGGATATGATTTTTAAGATTTTAGATGAAGTGAACATTGAATATATCAAATGGGATTTTAACCGAAGCATTTCCAATTACTTTTCGGCTGTTCTCCCCTCTGGCCGTCAGGGAGAAATCGGTTATCGGTATATGTTAGGTCTTTACCGCTTTTTAGAAAACCTGGTATCCCGTTACCCCCACATTTTACTGGAAAGCTGCAGCGGAGGGGGAGGACGCTTTGATTTCGGAATGCTGTATTATAGTCCCCAGATTTGGTGCAGCGATAATACCGATGCGGTGGAGCGGCTGAAAATCCAGTACGGGACTACCTTTGGATATCCGGTTTCTTCCATCGGCTCCCATGTTTCCGCCACACCGAATCATCAGACAGGCCGTATCACCCCCCTGGAAACCAGGGCAACCGTGGCCATGGCGGGAACTTTCGGCTATGAGCTGGATCTGAGCATCTTAAATGATGAAGAGAAAGAAATAATAAAGCGGCAAGTAAAAGAGTACAAAGAGCATTATAATTTAATTAACAGAGGCGATTATTATCGCCTGTCTTCTCCGTACGGGAAATGCCGGGCTGTGGCCTGGGCATTTGTTTCCCCGGATCAGGAAGAATGCCTGTTTTGCGGGGTAATGACTTGTTTGCAATCCAATCCGGATGGTACGATTATCAAGCTGAAAGGGTTAAATCCGAAGAAAACCTACCAGGTGGGGGAACAGGTGTATACCGGGGAAGCCTTAATGTATGGCGGTATCCTGCTTCCGGTGCCAAAAGAAGAGTATCAGTCATGGCGGTATGAGATAAAAGCAGTCAAATAAAAGAAACATCATGTAGCCGTTTGCGAAAGGCGGGAATGAGCTTGGGCGGGAAAGGTGCCCAAACTCATTCCCGCCTTTATGTTCACACGGATATGTGGTATCTTTGCAGCGCTGTTAGGGCTCATAGACCACTATGCCGGATTTTTTCCGGTATCCTTACGCTAAGTATGACACGTATCTGTCAGGAAGTAATTGTGAAATATGCCAGGTGCTAAACATGTGACGGTGCTGGCTTTTCTGAAAAAAGGATATGGCACAGCAGCAAAAAAAGGCCATACAGGCTGCTTAACGTGATAATTTTTAGCGCTGTTCCGAAAAAAGCCCAGGGAGCGCCAGGCGCCAGAATTCTGGGGAGGAATGGCCAAACATAGTTCCATAAGGCCTGATTCGTCCAAACCGCGGCAAATAGAAGGATGATAGGTTTTCCCAGCATTTGGATCCCGTCCCAGGTAAAAGGGGCAAAATGGTGCAGGGTGATCAGATGCCAGAAGGCCAAAAACATTTCACTGGCTAATATCCCCCACAAATAGGCTTTCATCCCCAGTACCGGAATCCCCAGCAGGACAAATACCAGGCGCAGGCAAAGGGAGCATACATTTTGCAGAAATGTAGCAGGGGTTTTGCCCAAGCCGTTTAAGATGCTCCCCAAAGTAGTTGCCAGGTACATGAAAGGGCAGAGCCAGCCTAAAACCCGGATATAAGCTCCGGCGGCTGGACTTTGGAATACGCTGCTGCCCAATTCCTGGCCGTAAAGGAAAAAAATCCCAGTGCATAAGATTCCCATATAAAGGCTGTAGCGTAAGGCCATAGAGATAGCAGAGGAAATCTGCCGCTTGTTGCCTTCTGCCTGTGCCTGTGCCACAGAAGGCAGCAAAAGGACTGCCATGGAATTGGTGATGGCAGAAGGGAACATGATAAATGGCAGCGCCATTCCGGTAAGCACCCCATAAACGGAAAAAGCTTCACTGCTGCTTAAGCCGTAGGCAGTAAGGCGGTTTGGGATCCAGATAGCCTCAGCACTGGCAAGCAAGTTTAACACAAGACGGTTTCCCATAAGAGGAATGGCTAGAGCCAGGAGCGGAAGGGTGTAATGCGCGGAAAAAAAAGCTGAATGTGGGGCGTTTGTCTTATAGGCAGTCTTTGTTTTTGCTGGAGGGAACGTGATAAGGCAGAATAAGGTAAAGGCAGCCGAGGCGATTTCACCGATTAAGTGGCCGTAAACGGCCAGGGACACAGTGATTTCATTTTGGTTCTGTTCCATAACCTGTACAATGCCAAAAACTGCCGCCATGCGGATGATCTGCTCAGCTACCTGGGAAAAAGCGGGGACATGGGATTTCTGCATCCCATAGTAATAGCCGTTAATACAGGCATGTAAGGCGGCAAAGGGAACGGAGAAGGCCATAATGACCAGATAAGGCTCACATCGGGGCTCTAACAGCAGATATCGGGCAATAAAAGGAGAGGTATGAGAGATCAGAAAGGCAAGTAATAGGGATAAAGTTAAGGAAATAAACAGACCAGCGCGAAAGACAGCACGGCCTTTTTTTTGATTGGAAGCAACGTATTGGGACAGGGCGGTCTGGATAGAACCGGCGCACAGCGCAAAGCAAATGCCAAACACCGGATGAACCATGTTATAGATACCAAGACCCTCTGCACCGATGGTTCTGGACATGAAAATACGGTAGAAAAATCCAAGAATCCGGCATAAGAAGCCAGTTCCGGTAAGCAGGAGTGTGCCAGTAAGGAAGGCTCGTTTTCTGGGGGAGAGGGAAAGGAAAGTCTGCTTCATGAAGCCTCCAAAAAGGGGAAATTAGTATAAACTTATGTGCTGCGGATGTGGGTTAGAACGTACAATGCTAAAACAATGCCGATTAAGGTTGAATTATCTTTCTGATACGGTATAATGAAGATAAAAGATGATAGGATATTGCTTGAAAATATATTAATTGTGTAAATTTAACAACAAACTATAATCAATCTGCAATAAAAAATAGAAACCAGGAGCTTCATTCCAATGTTTCCAATGACTTGAAAACGATGCCCGAAAAAATAACATTTAATCATACAATAGATTACTACAAATCATCATTTTTAACTGGTGATTTTAGAAGCTTTAAACCGCGATTTAAAAGAGCGGTCCGAATTAGAAAAGAAAAAATATGGAGATGATATTTTTGGCCTTTACGGTCAGGCTTAGGACGTAGTATTTACTGAAAAACTTCAGGAAATAGGATTTTTTGATAAAATGTCGGAAGAAGAAGCGGCACAATACAAGGACTTATTACATGATATTACAAAGGTGATGAATTGTATGCACTTAAATCCAGCGCCGACGGTAATGGCTCCAAATGGCGCTCCCAGATTTCTATACATGGGTATCCTGAATGAAAATAGACCGGAATATTCTATGGAACTTCTTTCCATATATTCGGATGAAGCAAAATTAGAATTGGAATCTGCCACATCTGCTTTAAACTATTTTTGCGAAAACTATGTGGATGATAAAAATAAACAGGATTTCCAGTCATTAATTCATGATTTTTATACGCACAATTCGAAATTTTTGGATCATTATGAATCAATATTTGCAGAAACAGCACCAAAAGATGCTTGCGTCTGGTGTGTTAACGCCATACTTCAATCGCTGGGAACAGTGGCTGTCTGGCCAGTTTCAGGGACAAGGGATTTCAAAGGAAAATATAGAATATGGCAAATATATGGATCAAGTTTCTCATACAAAAGAAGAATCCTTTCTATATTGGGAAAATATAGCAGCCCTGTTTACAAAACTTTCCAGCGTGGATTCTCCTAACCTGTTAAAGAAGATCCAGGAACAGCATACAGCTTATGTTACGGGAAATACGCATCGTAAAGACTTTATCGCTATTGCGGTAAAACGAACAGATACAGCATTTGAGCAGATGGAAAAATATTGGAGGAAGCTTTTGAATCATTAATGATTGTTTTTTCCATAGGGTGGGTATTGGTAGAATAAAATTATCGTTATAAAAGAAAAAGATGGCTAACAACAACCATCTTTTTCTTTTACGTTACCGGTTCTTGCGGTTGGTCTTGACAAAATGATCACGTTTGAAAGCCGTTTTTTCATGTAGGAGAATACCGAAAGAAAATTGTTGCGATGAGAGCCAGCAGTTTGGCAATCAGGAAGGAACGGAGGAGTTATGACAAATATTTATGGTTATGTTCGGGTTAGCAGCCGTGATCAAAATGAAGACAGACAGGTAATGGCTTTGAGAGAACTGATGGTTTCCGAGAAAAATATTTTTATGGATAAGCAGTCAGGTAAAGATTTTCAGCGCCCGGCTTATATCCGTATGGTAAAGCGGATGAAAAAAGATGATTTGCTTTACATAAAAAGTATAGACCGTTTGGGGCGCAATTATGGAGATATATTAGAGCAATGGAGAATCCTTACAAAAGAAAAAGGGATCGATATAGTGGTATTAGATATGCCGCTTTTAGATACACGGAGAGGGAAGGATTTGATGGGAACGTTTCTCAGTGATATTGTTTTGCAGGTATTGTCATTTGTAGCAGAAAACGAACGGGAAAATATCCGAAAACGGCAGGCAGAGGGGATTTTGGCAGCGAAGGCGAAAGGGATAAAATTTGGGCGTCCCGCGCTTCCTTATCCCGATAATTTCCGTGAAATACACAGGGACTGGAGGAAGAAAAAAATAACACTCCGTCAGGCAGCGGACGCCTGCAAAATGCCGGTCGGGACATTTTATGGGAAAGCCAGGAAATTAGAAAATGCCACGAAAGTATCAGAAATACCATAAAATATGGAAACCGTTTCCAAACCGGTTTATCTGACGGAACATTAAATTAAAAACAATAATGTTGGTGTCAAACAATTGATTCCGGAAACAAGACAGAAAAGGGGAGGGGAAAGGAGTAGATAGCTGAATTTTGGCAATACTGGCTATAAAGAACCATAAAAGCAGCTTCGAGCGTGTTGGAACATTGGATCTAGCAAGGCAGAATGTCCATTTTGCGGACCTATGTGTTCCATACGCTTTAAGGCGTGCGAAAAAGCGGAAGGGAAATATTTATGGGAAATCAAAAACCAGAACATATTGGAATTATCCCAGACGGAAACCGCCGTTGGGCAAAGGGAAACGGGATGGAAAAGCAAGACGGGTATGCTTATGGCCTAGATCCTGGCATGAAACTGTTACAGTTAGCAAAACGGCAGGGGATCCGGGAAATCACATATTACGGATTTACAGTGGATAATTGCAAACGTCCATCCATCCAGGTTGCGGCCTTTCAGAAGGCTTGCGTGAAAGCTGTGGAAATGCTGACAAAGGAGGGAGCTGATCTGCTGGTGGTTGGAGATAGCGGTTCGAAATGCTTTCCAAAGGAATTGCTTCCTTATACAAAGCGGACTTCGATCCGCGGTGGTGGGATCCGGTTGAATTTTCTGGTGAATTATGGATGGAAGTGGGATTTATCTCATATCCGGATAGACGGGCAGCCTTATTCCAAGGAAATTTCCAGGATCGATTTGATTATCCGGTGGGGCGGAATGCGCCGGCTTTCCGGTTTTCTGCCTATTCAGTCGGTATATGCGGATTTTTACATTTTGGATCACCTGTGGCCAGATTATAACGATACGGATTTTCTGGATGCGTTAAATTGGTATCAGACGCAGGATGTAACCCTTGGCGGGTAAAGAAATCTCTTTAAAATCTCGATCGTACTGTTTGGGCCTTGTCCCTTCAGGGATGAAAAGCAACTAGTGGCCGCTAAAATCATATTGAAATAGTAGGAAATATATGATATAGTTAAATGCGGAAAAACCACAGGATTCACTGACTGTTTTGGCGCTGAAAAACGTTGCGGCAAGGCGGCATGATACATCAGAAGAAAGGGATGGCTAGGTTCATCCATAATCAGAAACGCTGTGTGGCTGTGGTTTTAGAAAGGCGGACAGTAACATGAGTGAAGAGCAAAAATTAATTTATCTGGATAATGCGGCAACCACAAAAACCTATCCGGAAGTGGTAGAAGCTATGCTGCCTTATTTTTCGGAATATTACGGAAATCCTTCGTCTGTGTATGAGTTTTCCGGCATTAGTAAAAAAGCGGTGGCCCAGGCCAGGGAAACCATTGCCAGTTCGATTGGGGCAAAGCCCCAGGAAATATATTTTACAGCGGGAGGAAGCGAGGCGGATAACTGGGCTTTAAAGGCTGCCGCTGAGGCGCTAAAAGAAAAAGGGCGCCATGTGATTACCAGTAAAATTGAGCATCATGCCATTCTTCATACTTGTGAATACCTGGAAAAACAGGGATTTGAAATAACGTATCTGAATGTTGACGAAAATGGTATGGTAAGGCTGGAAGAGCTGAAAAGGGCAATCCGTCCGGATACCATTTTGATTTCGGTTATGTTTGCGAATAATGAGATTGGAACCATAGAACCCATTAAAGAAATCGGCCAGATTGCCAGGGAACATGGGATTTTGTTCCATACAGACGCGGTGCAGGCGTATGGCCATGTCCCAATCCAGGTGGATGAGTATCAGATTGATATGATGAGTGCCAGCGGCCATAAAATTAACGGGCCGAAAGGAATTGGCTTTTTATATATCCGTACAGGGGTGAAGATCCGCTCCTTTATCCATGGAGGCTCCCAGGAAAGGAAACGCCGGGCAGGAACAGAAAATGTTCCCGGCATTGTAGGATTTGGAAAAGCGGCCCAATTGGCAATGGAGAATATGGAGGAACGAGGCAGAAAAGAACAGGAACTTCGGGATTACCTGATGAAAAAAGTGCTTTCAGAAGTTCCGTATACAAGAGTAAACGGCCATTTAACCAGCCGCCTGCCAAATAACTGCAATTTTGCGTTTCAATTTATTGAAGGAGAGTCTTTATTGATTATGCTGGATATGGCAAAAATTTGCGCATCCAGCGGATCGGCCTGTACATCCGGCTCCTTAGATCCGTCCCATGTATTGCTGGCGATTGGACTGCCACATGAAATTGCCCATGGTTCCTTAAGGATCACCTTAAGCCAGGAGAACACAAAAGAGGAAATGGATTATGTAGCCGGGGAAATCAAGAGGATCGTAGAAAGGCTTCGCAGTATGTCACCGCTGTATGAAGATTTTATCAGAAACGGCCAGAAAAAAATAACAGATAGAAACAATACCTGAAAAGGAGAAATTAACCATGTATTCAGAGAAAGTAATGGATCATTTCCAGAACCCCAGAAATGTGGGAGAGATTGAAAATGCCAGCGGTACTGGTACGGTAGGCAACGCAAAGTGCGGCGATATTATGAGGATTTATCTGGATATTGATGAAAACCAGATTATCCGGGATGTTAAGTTTAAGACCTTTGGCTGCGGGGCCGCTGTGGCCACCAGCAGTATGGCAACTGAGCTGGTAAAAGGAAAATCCATTCAGGAGGCAATGCAAATAACGAATAAAGCGGTAATGGAAGCGTTAGACGGTCTGCCTCCAGTAAAAGTACATTGCTCCCTGTTAGCGGAAGAAGCCATCCATGCGGCTCTTTGGGATTATGCCCAGAAGAACCACATTGAGATTGCGGGATTGGAACAGCCAAAAAGCGATATCAGCGAAGAAGAAGAGGAAGAGGAGTATTAATTTGCCAAAGAAGTGTTGTTGGCCTTCAGCCCCGGGTGTTTCCGGGGCTGTTGTTTATGAAAATCATTATGAATCAGGAAAATAAAAAGAAAAAAGTAGTGGTAGGCATGTCTGGAGGAGTGGATTCCTCTGTAGCTGCTTATTTGCTGAAACAACAAGGCTATGATGTGATTGGGGTAACAATGGAGATTTGGCCAAGTGAGCCAAAGGAGCATTCTCAGGAAAATGGAGGCTGCTGCGGGTTACGTGCCGTGGAAGATGCCAGAAGAGTGGCAGAAAAGCTTGAAATCCCTCACTATGTAATGAATTTTAAGGATGAATTCCAAACCCATGTGATTGACTATTTTGTGGACGCCTATCTTCACGGAAAAACGCCGAATCCTTGTATTGCCTGCAACCGGCATGTAAAATGGGAATCCCTTCTCCATAAAAGCCTGGCCCTTGGAGCTGACTGCATTGCCACAGGCCACTATGCCAGGATAACTTGCCTGGAGAATGGAAGGTATGCCCTGAGAGTATCGGCCACCGCAGCAAAGGATCAAACGTATGCGCTATACAGTTTGACCCAGCATCAGCTTGCCCATACTCTGATGCCTGTGGGACAGTATACAAAAGAGGAAATCCGTCAGATTGCAGAGGAAATCGGCCTTTCTGTGGCCAATAAACCGGACAGCCAGGAAATCTGTTTTATTCCCGATCATGATTACGTCAGGTTTATCCGGGAATACAGCAAACAGGAAATTCCAACAGGGAATTTTGTAGACGATCAAGGAAGAGTACTTGGCCGGCACCAGGGCATTCCCAACTATACTATCGGCCAGCGCCGGGGGCTTGGCCTGGCGATGGGAAGAAGGATCTTTGTGAAAGAAATCCGGCCAGAAACCAATGAAGTGGTAATCGGGGAAGGGGAAGATGTGTTTTCCCAAGTCCTCTGGTGTGGGGATATTAACTGGATGGCTCTTAATGGGCTTCATGGGCAAGAACAGATGGTTACGGCAAAAATCCGCTACAGCCATAAAGGTGCCGCCTGCCGGCTGAGAGAGCTGGGAGATGGACGTCTGGAATGTAAATTTATAGAACCTGTGCGGGCGGTCACGCCGGGACAGGCAGTAGTATTTTATTTAGGGGATTTGGTGGCAGGCGGTGGAACGATTTTATAAGGGCGTATATTTACAAATTCAGTTTGCTGTAGTAAACTGAAAGGAAAGCCGCTTATCAAATCCGTGTATCAGCCATCCGAATCACATGGCTGATTACTTGCCTGAATTTCCATTCTTCGCAAATGGACAAAGCGCCAAGCGGCGGGGCAGACACGGATAACCCCGGAATTTTGATTCCGGCAAAACAGAAAAAGAGGCCAGGAGGAAGAATAGATGAGAAAATATGGAAAAGCAGCAGGAATTATGGCTGCTGTATGTATGAGCACGCTCCTTGCGTCCGGATGCAGCAAGGGGGATTATCAAAAGATGGAAACCGTTCTCGCAAAGCAGGAATCTGGTTCAGAGAAAGAAGCGCATCAGGAAAAAGAAGAAAATCAGCCGGAAACCAGCCGGATTGACCGGGAAAATGCCATGGCTCCGGCTCCGGTATTTACGGATGTTTCGGATACGGTGTACATAAAAGGAAATAATGTGCGGCTTCGAACCGTTCCGGATACTGGGGATTCCAGAACCGTGGCAGCGGTGTTAAACAGCGGAACTTCTCTTTCAAGGACAGGCGACAGCCAGGAATGGTGTCGGGTAAGCTATAATGGGCAAGTGCTATATGTGCATAAAAGCCTGATTACCATTGAAAAACCTCAGGTTTTGGAAACCACAGCCGCTGCAAGCCAGGCGACAACTCCGGTATCGGATTCGTCCCAGGCGGCAAATGGAAGCCAGGTTGCGGTTGACAATAGTTGGAAGTATGCGGATTATTCTGCCATTAAAACAGGGACAGCTACCATGTACCGTTCAGAGGCGGCAAACCGGAAGGGAATTACGGTTTGTGTGAATGCGGGCCATGGGACAAGTGGCGGCGGAAACGTGAAAACAAAGTGCCATCCGGACGGCACACCGAAAGTAACAGGAGGAACCACAGGCGCGGGAGCTACAGAAGCGATTGCGGTTTCTAGTGGTATGACGTTTTCAGATGGAACTCCAGAGGCTAAGGTAACATTAGCTATGGCTAAGGTTTTTAAAGAGAAACTGTTGGCAGAGGGCTATGATGTGCTGATGATCCGGGAAAGTGATGATGTGCAGCTTGACAATATTGCCCGAACCGTCCTTGCCAATAACCGGGCGGACTGCCATATTGCCCTGCACTGGGATTCAACCGCCAATGATAAAGGTGCTTTTTACATGAGTGTTCCAAATGTAGCATCTTATCGAGCCATGGAACCGGTGGCATCTAACTGGCAAAAGCATAATGCGTTAGGGGAAAACCTGGTAGCCGGATTGAAGGGAGCAGGGGTAAAAATCTTTTCCGGCGGTTCTATGGAAATGGATTTAACCCAGACTTCGTATTCAACCGTTCCAAGCATTGACATTGAGCTGGGCGACAAAGCTTCTGACCATTCAGCGGCCACTTTGGATGTGCTGGCTTCCGGCCTGGTAGCAGGGGTGAACCAATATTTTGGAAAGTAGAGTTGACTGCTTGGCCATTTACGGATTGATGAATTGATAGAAGTTATGGGAGTGTTTGACTAAAACTGGAAATTAGAAGGAAGACGGTTCAATCTCATTGGTTATGAACAATGGGCAGTTGACAGAGAAAGGCAGGTCTATGGAGTATTCAGAAGTAAAAACGATGTTAGGGAAGATGCCGAAAGCGGAACTGGGGTTTTTTCCGACTCCTTTTTATAAGCTTGGGCATCTTTCCAAAGAATTAGGCGTTAACCTTTATATTAAGCGGGATGATTTTACTGGAATGAACCTGTTCGGGGGTAATAAAGTAAGAAAACTTCAGTATCTGATTGGTGACGCGTTAAGCCAGGGATGCGAATACGTGTTTACGTTTGGTGCTACCCAGTCGAATCATGCGATGCAGACGGTGTCGGTTTGCCGCCGCTGTGGTTTAAAGCCGGTTTTATATCTGGTGGCGATTGTGGAGCCGGATCAAGAGGATATGCGGTCAAACCTTCTTTTAGATCAGATTATGGGTGCGGAAATCCATATTGTAAATATGCTTCCGGGGGAAGAGGAAGCCGATGCGGAAAAGCGTTCCGTCTGCATGGCCAGGGAACATATGAAACGGTTGGAAGCAGAAGGGCATAAGTGCTATGAGGTTCCAATGGGAGGAGCCAGCCCCATAGGAAGCGTCGGTTTTATTGAAGGGTTTGGGGAGATGATGGAACAGGCAATACAGGTGATAGGAAAAGAGCCGGATTACATTTTCCATGCTACCGGGACCGGAGGCACCATGGCCGGGCTTTTGGCAGGCCGGGCGCTGCTTGATTCCCAGGTTCCTGTTATTTCGATCAATGTAAGCTGGAAGGATCCGGGATATCCCGGGCGGTGTGGGGACTTGGCAAATGAAAGCTTAAAGCTGTTAGGGATGGCGCCTTTGATAGACGGGATCCGGGATTCCAGGATCGACCCCAATTATTACCAGCCAGGATATGAAATCCCAAATGAAGAGGCTTCAAAAGCCATTTGCCTTTTAGCAAAGAAAGAAGGCCTGCTTATTGATCCTGTTTATACAGGAAAGGCTTTTGCCGGTATGCTGGACTATATCCGCACCGGAAAAGTGAAGCAGGGAAGTAATGTGGTATTCCTGCACACTGGCGGGGCTACGGCTTTATTTGCGGAAAAAGAGATTTTGGGAAATTTATTTTAATTGCTTCACATGTATTGTATCCTGTTTTTCGAAACGGCCTTTTCTTTATAGTGGAAATCCAACAGCTTTTTCCATATGAGAAAAGGCAGCCAATTACAGGCTGCCGAAAAGGAGGTATGAAAAGCATCTATGTAAAAAGGAAGAATTCCTTGTTTGCAGTTAATCATAAAGGAAAATTGTGTTCGTTCTGTGTTTGAATTTTGAACAATCTGTGAAAAATATCAATTTACAGGCTCTCAATACTATGATGGACGCGCCATTTGCGTTGGATGAAATACGGTAAAGACGATAGAAAAAATACAACCGTTTTTACCGTATTTTATTGTTTAAATGTTTCCAAAACAGAAGGTTCAAGGTGGTTCCATTAAGGTCTGTTTAAAGTGTTATGATAATCGGAAATAATAGTTTCTAATGTAATATTTTTTAAACTTTCACATACGTCACTTCTGATTTTCTGATAAGAGCAATCCAATACGTTATGGATATTTTTTCCTATAGGACATAATGGCGAAGGCAACAGGTGGACGCCAATCAGTTTAGAAGCAAAGTCAGGCTCAATTGCCTTGCATATGCGGTATAAGGTTATTTCGCCTGGCGGGCAGTTCAGCGTTGAGCCGCCTGTTCCGAATTTAACGGATAGTATGCCATCTTTTTTCAATGAACTCAGGATCGTTCGGATAGTAACCGGATTGCTTCCTGTGGATAATGATAAAAGTTCACTGGTTACTTTTTTTGTTTCGCCATATTCGTAAATAAAAATAAGGCAATGGATAGCGACGGAACATTTCGCACTGATGTGCATAGAGTTTCTCCTTTCCGCGTTCCTTTATCATTGGATTTCCAAATGCTGATTCCATTGTAACATATTTATGGGTAGCTGTAAATCTTGACATTACACCTTGCGCTTGTTATAATGATGTAAATTTTAGAATTACAGGAGGGGGTAGAAATGGAAGCAATACAAATTGTTTTTAGTCCAACCGGGGGAACTGGCAAGGCTGCGGAAATCATCACGAAAGCCTTAGGAATGCCAGCTAAAAAGATTGATTTAACCAATAAGGAAACGGATTTTTCTTCACTTCGCTTCAAAGGAGATGACATTGCGATTCTTGCGGTTCCTTCTTATGGAGGACGTGTTCCAGCTCTTGCCGCTGAACGAATTTCAAATATTCATGGCAATCAGACCCGTTGTGTCCTTGTCTGCGTATATGGAAATCGGGCGTATGAGGATACGTTGATGGAATTAAACGATGTTGCGGAAAAAAGCGGCTTTCAAGTAATTGCCGCCATTGCTGCCATAGCAGAGCATTCTATCATACATCAGTACGGGGCAGGCCGGCCGGATGAGAAAGATATAGTGGAATTAGATGGTTTTGCTAAAAAAATATTAGATAAAATAAAGAAGGGTTTAACAGAAGGTTCCACCCTGCGAATTCCAGGAAACCGTCCCTATAAGAAAGCAGGAGGGGCCGGTTTAATCCCGAAAGTAAGCAGTAGCTGTACCGGATGCGGCCTTTGCGCAAAACAATGCCCGGCCCAGGCAATCAGCAGAGAAAATTTGAAGGCAGCAGACCGTAAAAAATGCATTTCATGTATGCGCTGCGTTGTACAATGTTCCCAAGCTGCCCGCAAAGTGAATGGAGTAATGGTATCGGTAGCAGCATTTGCCTTAAAAAAGGCCTGTTCCGTAAGAAAAGAAAACCAGTTATTTATTTAGGTAATTACCTGGTTCTATATCGAATGTCAGGTTACAAATGAGAACGCTTTTGGAAGAAAAAGGGATTCTTGAGCATGGAGAAATCGGGACTGTTTTTGAACAAGAAATAGAAATCAGGTTAAACTTAAAAATGCCGAAAAGCCGGAAACTTCGCCTTATATCTTTGATTCGCTGCCGAATAGCTTCACAAGATGCTGGTCTATCTGTGGCTTGCGGCATTTTTAGTTTTCAATGGTTTTGAGAAGATGATACCCGCGGTGTAAAGAGCGTGTATGCCCTTGTGCACCGCAGGTATCTGGTTATCAGGCGGAAATAACGATTTCACAAGTATTTTTATTATACCAGCATATCAATTGAAACGCTTTCAAAAGAGGAAACCGACAAATCAATCCCTCCGGCATCCACCCCGCCTGTATCAATTACATCTGAAAGCTGGGGAGCGGATGCTACAGCTCCAGAATCAATCATAGAGGAGAGCATATCGCTCTGCTCATTTTTCTCATCTTCTGACAGTTGTTTACGGGCATAATCCCGTTCGTCCCTGCGCCGTTTTTTCTTTCTGGCTTGAAGTTCCTTTTCGATTTCCTTCGCCTTTTCTTGTTCTTGCCTCTTTTCTGCCCGCTGCCGCTGCCGATCTAATTGTTCTTCTTTGCTTAAATGCTGCAGTTTTTTCTGGATCCGCTTGATCAATTTTTCCATCCGTTTGATTGTCCGGGCAATTTTTTTTGCCTGATCGCCGTCAGAAGCCATATAAGACATTTTTAAGTTTGCCAATGCCCGCATAGCTTTTCCGGAAACCTGCAGTACATCAAAACGGGTTTCTGACCGGGCAAGTAAAGCGGCAAGCCCTCCTACAGTATCCTCCGGCTTGGAAGAGGACAAATTATAATTGTTTTTGTTGCTCTTTTTTGAATTTTGGGAGGAGAGGGACTCTGCCAAACGATTTAGCATGGCAAGCTCGTTCTCCTCTTTTGATGCTTTCGTATCATTTGAATTACGATCTTCTTTTTGGCTTGTTTGGGAAACGGTCTGGGCAGTTTTGTCGGCGGCAGCAGTTTCCTGCGATTCGCTTAATCCTTCTGTAGCCTTTGTTCCTACGTCCGTATTGTCATTTGTTTGTGGTACAGACTGATACAATAATGAGCTTGTGGCAGTCTGCCAGTTTCTTGCAGTAACTTTCATGAAATCCCTCCTTTCCATTTATGCGTGTTCTCTACGATTGCATTCCAACTTTATGGAACTGTATAACGAGTATGCAAAAGCGGTTACTACCATCCTATCCGTATGCTTTATATATCGGCTCATTTGACAAAAACAAAATAACACAGGATAAAATATTTATTGACAAATTCCAGTACCTTTGCTAGTCTAAAAAAGAACATATGTTCGAAATAGAGCGCTCTATGTAAGAATTTTTAAAATAATATGGTACAGGATGCCTGAAATCTTGCTCAGATACGTTTACGGCAGTAAAAGGGAGAACCTGGAAATAAAACCAGAAAGGAATGGTGACATGGACTATTATATTAAAGTCGGGAACATGCAGGTTCCTGTTACAGAAGAGATTTATAAAGTATATTGTCAGGGAACCAGAAAAGAGCGGTATTTTAAAGAAGGGGATTACAGAAATAAAACGTTTTTCTATGATGCTTTGGATACAGAAGAAATGAATGGCAGCGATATGTTTTCGGATCCAATGGCAGAATCGGTGGAGGATGAGGCAGAGCGGCATTGGCTGTTAGAAGGGCTGAAAGCCAGCATAAATGAGCTGAGCCAAGGTGATCGGGAACTTCTTTGCCGCCTCTACGTATATGGGGATTCCCTTCGTGGGTTCGCAAAAGCAAAGGGGATCCCGGTGACGACTCTTCAGGCACGCCATCAAAGGCTTTTAAAAAAGCTGAGAAAAAGTTTAGAAAGATAATCGTACATACGTTCGGTTTGTCGGATGAATAGTAGAAGGAGGAGATAACATGAAAAAAGCATTGCAATGCACATCCAGATGGTTTGTAAATTTGTTATTGGCAGCGGCTATCCTTTTAGCGGCAGCGGTGTGGCTTCCGAAAGCATTCCACATGAAGGCCTATGTGGTAAAAAGCAGCAGTATGGAACCAACCATAGCAGTAGGGAGTGTCATTTATGTCAGCCAGTACAAACCTGAGGAACTGGTTTCACCAGGAGATATCGTCTGCTTTCAGACAGGAGAGGCGATGGTGACTCACAGAATCGTGTCTGTAGATTTGGAAAAGGGCACAGCAATCACGAAAGGAGATGGGAATCAGGTGAGCGATCCAAAACCTCTTTTGCTGGAAGAGATCCAGGGAAAAGTCCGGTTTCATATTCCGGGAATCGGTTATCTGCTTCTTCGTTAAAATTAAAAAATAAGCCTTTTTGCCGGAAGAAAACCGTTAAGAAGGCGGAAAAGTGAAGATGATTTCATGAACCAAAACAAAAAGAATAGAAGGAGGAAGGTATGAATGGAAAAAGAAAAACAGGCAGTAATGCAGGAAAATGAGGAAAACAAAAGTGAGAACACTCAAAATCCAAAGAAAAAGATGAAACAGAAAATTAAGATTTTGGCAGCCATATGCCTGATTGCCATTTTAAGCTTAGGCGGGACCTTGGCATACATGACAGACTATGAGGCAGCCGAAAATAAGTTTACCGTAGGAAAGGTGGATTTTAACCTTTATGAAACAAACTGGGATGGAGAACTTCCTGACGGCAGTTATGCGTCGTCTTCTAATGCTACCCCTTCGGATGCGTTAGGGATAAACGAAGCAAAAGATATGTATGCAGGAAAAGAGATTCCCAAGGATCCGGCAATTAAAAATAACAGTAAAAACGATGCGTATCTAAGGATGACCGTAACCATTCCGGTAGCCCGGGTTGTTACTGCGGATGAAGACGGCAATTTGAACTATGGAGGACAAGAGGCAGATACCGAACTGTTTACGTATGAATTAAATCCGGATTCTGGAATGAGGCTGCTTTCAAGTGAGCCGGAAGAAAAAGATGGATATCATATCTATGAGTATATCTATACCGGAGGCGGATGGAAAGAAATCCCGGTACCAGCCGGCCAGGATATCCCGCCATTGTTCCATAAAGTTACCTTTGCCAATGTAACAGGAGGCCAAATCGACGAAAGCACAGAGTTTATCCATGTAGACTTTAAAGCAATTCAGTCTGGTGGATTTGACAGTCCGGAACAGGCATGGAACGCTTACCATAATCAATCTGGTCAGGACTGATAAAAAGCTGCCGCAAAACGGAAGATTTTCACAAAATACAGTACGGTAGTTCGGCAAACTTCAACCATATTTTGCAGGATTTCCAAATTTTGCGACAGCCCTCATACCATCCATGTAATCCGCCGCCGAATATGCGTGATCCTAGTTATTTTCGGCGTGCAGCAGGCGCTCCCTTTGAAAAAGCGTCTGCTTGCGGGGGTGGTCCCATTTCCTGCAGAGAGTGCCTGGCAGGACATAATACTGCAAAAGCTGGGCGCCATCGGCGCTGAGAAGGGGAAAACGGCGTCATAAAGTGACTTCATCCATATCCGTTTTCCACACATTCCCCGGAAGATTTACAGTAACCCCTTTCATTCCTGATAGCACTTCAAATGATATAGAGGTTACTGTAAAATCATGTCCGCCGCGATTTTTTGCAGCTTAGAAGCCAGCTCAGGCTCCAAATCACCAGTGTAGGAACAATTTTCTGGCGATTCCTGGAAAATTACAGAGTAAATAGTACATGCTGTAAGATAAGTACCAGCAGGGGAGGGATGCTGTCCGTCTGCATCCCACAGCTCGATTTCCGGATAAGCGTCCATGCAACGCATAAAGCCCACACCTGCCGGAATCAGTAAATCATCCAGTTCCTGGGAAATAGAAATGTAGTTTCCGGCAAGCATAGACTGGGCTTCTGTCACAGTATGCTGCTTCAATCCGGTTTTAATTCCATTCTTTGGCGCCCAGGTCATTAAGAAAGCTGTCTGGCCTCCTGCCGCTTTCACTTTTTCATCTAGGGTACGGGCGTATGGAAACATATCCTCTTCGGCAGAAGAAGAGAGGGCGATACTGGTATTTTCTTGCAGTATCACAAAGTCCCATTCCTTTCCAGTTAGTATCTGGTTCAACATAGAACCTGCTTTATCATTGGGATCTGAAAACTGTTTCAGTGAGTAATATCCCTGCGATATTTCGTATACATCACTTTTATGCCCCGTGGCATCTGCAATGTTTACAAATACGCGAGATAGGTTGTTATAGAACGTGTGGCTGTTACCCACAAATAAAATCCTGGGTCGGGCACTTGCAGCCGGGTCGGGCGTTTTCCATTCTACCTGTTCCTGAAAATCCATGTGCGTTGCCGAATTTTCAGCGTGGGTGGACAGACAGCCGGTTAAAGCTGCTGTAATGAAAAGTATCACTGCCATCTTACTGATTTTTCTCATAATCAAGTCCTCCATTCTATGTTGATAAAATTCAGAAAAATACTGATGTCATTGATAACTGATGAAAAATACCTCCGCTTACTAAAAAACAATTGACAACTTAATTATTATTACCACTATTGTACACCATTTCTTCCCCTTTTGTAAACACATAAATGAAAATTATTTTTAATTATTTTTAGCGAACAAAGCAAGGTAAATTGTTTTGATATGATGGAAGAATTTGGAAGTGGAACAGGATCATTTGCTTGTACTATAACATATGTAAGAGAAAAAATGATGTGAATTCTAAATGCTAAAGACAGGGAAAACGTAAAAGGGATGCTGCAAAAACGGGAATTCTGTGGTGTTGGGATGATTATCATTATTAATCCCGTATACAGTCAGAATTACGGTTTACAGCATCCCTCTTTTAGAGAGTATTTAACCGATTATCTTATTTTAGAATATGTTCAAGCACGCTTTAAAATGGGGCGATACGTGTTTGCGGTACAGACCAAAAACGCGAATTTAATCCCAGCATCCAATTTCTTCAGTGGATAAGGATCCTTTCCCGCATTTTGGACATGTAATGGAACGGTTATCTTCAATTAATTCTGTTATGCTGCCGCACTTTGGGCATCCAGTTACATAAACGCCGCTGTGTTCCAAAAACCGGAAAACGGGCACAGCTACAATCGAATGACAATCTCTGCAAAGAGCCGGGCGGTAGTGAAACTGGAAAAGCGGATCCTTGTCCCCGTTCGCGTCTTTTAAAATTTTGGCTTGGATATTTGCGGGAAATACTTCCAACACCCGCTCAAAGGAGCCATGGATAAAGCCATGGCCTGTGGCAACCTTCCAGATTTCGTTACAGGAAGGGCATTGGTATTCTTGAATCATTCCCATATGTAATTCTCCTATTTTCCAGCCTATGCACCAAGAAGGCTGATGATCATTCCCGGAACCTGGTTTGCCTGCCCTAACATATGCTGGCCGCTTTGAAGCAGAATCTGGTTGCGGACATGTTCCGTTATGGCAAACGCCATATCGGTATCCCGAATACGGGATTCAGCGGCGGTTATGTTTTCAATGGTATTGCTTAAGTTGGAAAGGGTATGCTCCAAACGGTTCTGAACAGCACCATAATGGCTTCGCATTTCACTGACCCGATCAATCGCTGAGTCAATTTGCTCAATTGCCTGGTTAGCGTCATCTAGTGTCAGGATATTCGTGTCTGAAATCCGTAACCCTGTGCTGTCAAGGCGGAATAAGTTTACATCTAGCGTCTGGTCATGGCCACCTACAGAAAGGGTGATTTTTCCGGCAGCTCCCACGGACCAGCTTCCTACATAGAAAGGAGCATCATCTTTTGCAACGGAAGAGCCGATAATAGAGCTTCCTCCTGCTGACAGGGAACCTGCAATTACCGAACCGGCGCCGCCCTTGGAAGCAAAAGAAAGCTGGCGTACAAAATCAACCAAACCAGCGGCTTGAGGATTATCAAATAAAGCTTCTAAAGAAGCAGCATCATGGATCAGGCCGCCGGTTCTTTGGCTTAAAGTAGCGTATAAAGAGTTGCTGGTTTTCAAATCATTAAAAATCGTATTGATGCCATTGGCAATGGTTGCGTCTGTAACCGGCTGCCCAGTTCCTCCGCCAACCAGATAGCCAATGTAAGCAGCCGCTAAATAGCCATGTCCATAAGGACGGTCTTTTACGTCATACGATTTTAAATACTGTTCAATCTCAGTGTCATGGGACGTATCGCTTCCATTGCTAAGCTGATTCGCAATCTGTTCCAGTTTGGAATTCCATCCTGTAGTAAAGCCTCCTCCTGCAAGCTGAGCCGTTCCTTCTGTAAACCATTCAGGAAATTTTTCGTGGCCATTTCGTCCAAACATACCGTCAGTTAACGTATACTGCATTACGGAATGCATCAATTCATGAGCGATTGTAGATTTTAAAACTTCTTCAGCTTCACTGCCGCTTGTTATGGATTCATCGGAAAAGTCGCCGGTATCTACGGTTATTTTCATATTAAATGGCCGTCCTTGAGGATAGAAGGATGCCTGGGCGTAAGCCAGTGTGCCACCGCCTCCGTCAACATACTCAACACGAAGCTCCATCTCGATTTTATCCGATCCAATGTCATTTTTTAAAAAAGAGAAGTTATCCAAAATTTGGGCAACGGCATTTGGCACATATTCTGTTGCGATTTTCTCTGCCAAATCATCATACCCTCCGCTGGAGGAAGATGCCCGCCCAGCGCTTCCCGCATAGTTTACCGTTACTGTATTACTGGTTAAATCCAGGGTACAGCCATAAAAGGAGGTGAGGGTAATATCCTTTTTTGTGCCGCCGTTGGCAAAAAGAGGAACGCCACTGAAATTGGTAGATTCGCCAATGCGGGATATTTCGTCCTTTAAGGCATCAAGCTCTAAGTTCATCATAGCGCGTTGAACTTCATTATAAGTGCCGTTTGAAGCCTGCACAGCCATTCCCTTCATACGGTTTAACATGGAATGGACTTCTGTTAGTGCGCCTTCTACAGTCTGAACCAGGGAAATACCATCTTGGGTATTCCGTTTCCCCTGATTCATAGCGGTAATCTGCGCGCGCATCCCTTCTGATATGGCAAGACCAGCCGAATCATCCCCGGCCCGGTTAATCCGGTAGCCGGAACTGAGGGTTTCTAAGTTTTTGGACATGGACTGGTTAGTGGCAAAAATAATCCTCTGGGAATTAATGGCAGAAATATTGTGTTGGATTTTCATCCAGGTTCACCTCCATTGAGCAAATTTGCTGATTGGCTAATCGGTTTTATCGGATTTTGCGGCATCCGTGTTACAATCAAGCGTTACAATAAAACTGATTCTACTAAATTTCACCAGATATAATTTGGTTCGTACATTAGATAGAACGAAACCGCAAATAAATAAAATAATAAGCAAGTCAGTTTCCCTCCTTACGGGGGGGTGCCTGCTTGCTTACCCGCCTAACTATTATTTTATATATCGGCAGTTTTTTTTATTTCTTAAGAATTGCTTTATACTTTTTTATTTTTGCCAGGAAAGGGCTTGCTGCTTGAAACTATTTGAAACGGTTTTATTAAATATAAAAATAGACCTGTAAATCCATAGGAATGATTACAAGCCTGTTGCACTGCTGTATGCTTTGGTGAAACCGGTTGAGCGGACATATTTCCACACCCTTTTGGAAACGGCATGGCAGGTAAAATGCCCGGTCTTTTCCGGTATACCTGTCGGTATATCTATTGTATTGTTTTGACGCTTATGGCAGGTATTTGATAAATAAGGAAACGGAGACGGAGGGATTCGAACCCTCGTACCGGGATAAACCGATAAACGCATTTCGAGTGCGCCGCGTTACGGCCTCTTCGCTACGTCTCCAAATCGTACAAAAGTTATTATACACGAAAAAGAGGCATTTGTGTAGTAGGAAAATGAAAAAAAATCACTATTTTCGCAACAACTGGCAATAAGCAAGTAAAACCGTGCCAAGAAAAGACCGAATAAAGATTGCAAATGGCACGCAAACGATCTATATTATATTGGGTATTCTTTGCGCTTGCGAATGCGTAAAGCACGTATAAAAACAGCGCGGGGGAAGCGCAAATAAAGACAAGCACAAAGAAAAGAAAACAAAAAATGAAAAAATAATGTTGCTGAACCAGAGCGGGCGCGGATTGGTGAAATAAAAAGTAGAAATTGTCAGAAGGAGAGTGAGAGAAATGAATCGAACAGCAGGCATTTTATTACCGATTACCAGCTTGCCGTCTAAATACGGCATTGGGTGTTTTTCAAAAAGCGCGTATGATTTTATCGACTGGTTAAAAAAGGCCGGCCAGTGCTACTGGCAGATCCTGCCCTTAGTTCCCACCAGTTATGGGGATTCACCTTATCAATCTTTTTCCACTTACGCGGGAAACCCATATTTGATTAGTTTAGAAGCATTGATTGAAGAAGGGGTTCTGACAAAAGAGGAGTGCGAAGAGGCCGACTTTGGCAGTGATGCCAGTTCAGTTAATTATGAAAAGCTGTATCAGGCCCGTTATCCTCTTTTGCGGAAGGCCTATGAGCGAAGCAAAATTGCTGAAAACCCAGAATATGTTAAGTTCGTAGAAGACAATAGCTGGTGGTTAAAGGATTATGCGTTGTTTATGGCTGTAAAAGAGCGGTTTGAGGGCAAACCTTGGACAGAGTGGGCAGAGGATATCCGGATGCGGTGGGATTTTGCTATGGATTATTACAGGAGAGAGCAGTATTTTGAGATTGAATTCCACCAGTACCTCCAATACCAGTTTTATAAACAGTGGACAAAGCTGAAAGCTTATGCCAATGAAAATGGGATCCGGATTGTAGGAGATATCCCCATCTATGTGGCCTTAGACAGCGCTGATACCTGGTCTTACCCGGAACTGTTCCAACTAGATTCGGATCATGTGCCCCTTGCGGTAGCCGGGTGCCCGCCAGACGGGTTTTCCGCAACCGGACAGCTTTGGGGGAATCCTCTTTACCGATGGGAATATCATGAAGCCACAGGGTTCCGGTGGTGGATGAATCGCCTCAATTACTGTTTCCGGCTATATGATGTGGTGCGGATCGATCATTTCCGAGGCTTTGATGAATACTATTCCATTCCGTATGGCGCAAAATCAGCGATCAACGGAACTTGGGAAAAGGGCCCGGGAATCCGGCTGTTTAACCGGATGCGTGAGGTTCTTGGGCAGCGGGAAGTAATTGCGGAAGATCTTGGCTACGTAACCGATTCCGTAAGAAAGCTGGTGGCAGACAGCGGCTTTCCAGGAATGAAAGTGCTTGAGTTTGCCTTTGATTCCAGAGATACAGGCTGCGCAAATGATTACCTGCCCCATAATTACATAGAAAATTGTGTGGCCTATACAGGAACCCATGATAATGAAACCTTAACAGGATGGTTTCACAGCATCAGCAAAGAAGAACTGGCCCTGGCAAGAAACTACCTGTGTGATGAATATACGCCAAAACAATATTTATACCGTTCATTTATCGGCTTGGTGATGCGAAGTTGTGCCAAGCTGTGTATCATTCCCATGCAGGATTATTTAGGCTATGATAATTCTGCCAGGATGAACCGGCCATCAACTGTGGGAACCAACTGGAAGTGGAGATTGGTAAATGAGGAATTAAGCGAAAAACTGCAAAGAGAGATTTATGAAACCACCAGGCGGTACGGAAGGCTGGGATGGCAGCAGTAACAACATTAAAATTTAAGGAAGGGAATTACTTGGAAAACGGCATAGCGTTTTGGACTATGCCGTTTTGAATTATTCTTTCCCGCTCCAGCAGAATGTACATAATTTTTCAGAGGGAAGACCAATGGATTGGATTAAATCGTCCAGCCTGTGGTATTTCAAAGAGGTAAAGTTTAACCGTTCCCGGATGGTTTCCACCATTTCCAGGTAATTCTGGCTGTCCGGGTCAGCATAATCGTACAAGATTTCCTGTGTTACCAAATCTCCTTCCCGCTCCTGGATGATCCGCCGGGTGATTAAGTCTAAATCCGAATTAGAACGAGAGAAATTTAAGTATTTGCATCCAAAAAGCAGGGGCGGGCAGGCCGGGCGGATATGGACTTCCCTGGCGCCGCTTTGATACAAGAATTCTGTCGTTTCCCCTAACTGGGTTCCGCGGACGATGGAATCATCAATTAAGAGAAGGCTTTTGTTCCGGATCAAGGCGTCTACTGGAATCAATTTCATTTTTGCAATCAAGTTCCGCTGGCTTTGGTTCTGAGGCATAAAAGAGCGGGGCCAGGTAGGCGTATATTTAATAAACGGTCTGGCGAAAGGAATTCCCGATTCGTTAGCATACCCGATGGCATGGGCAATGCCGGAGTCCGGAACGCCTGCTACGATATCCGGATGGATTGTATCATCAGAAGCAGAAGAATCCGCTTGGAAACAGTTGGCTTGCTTGCTGTGGCAGGCAGCCGCACAATCTTTGCAGCCCATATCCCTCTGGGCCAGGATTCTTCCGCAGCGGTAACGCATTTCTTCTACATTTACCCCTTCATAGCCAGAAGTGGGATACCCATAGTACACCCACAGGAAAGAACAGATCTTCATTTTATTTCTGGGTTTTGCCAGGGACTGAATTCCGTCTGGAGTAACCAAAACGATTTCACCGGGGCCAAGTTCCGAGTAGTCGTGGTAGCCTAAATTAATGTAGGCAAAGCTTTCAAAGGAAACACAGAACGCGTTATCCTTGCATCCGATCACAACAGGAGTCCGGCCATACCGATCTCTGGAAGCATAAATGCCCTCAGGGGTAAGGATTAAAATGGTCATGGATCCTTCAATCAGCTCTTGGGCATGGAGCAGACCTTCTGTGATGCTTTGCTTTTGGGTAATAATGGAAGCAGTCAGTTCCGTGGCATTAATGCGGCCGCCGCTCATTTCCATAAAGTGAATGTGGTTGTTTTCATAAGCATTACGGATCAAATCGTCTTCATTATTAATCTTTCCAACAGTTGCGATGGCAAAGCTTCCTAAATGGGACTGAATCAAAAGAGGCTGAGGCTCATTGTCAGAAATGGACCCAATGCCGGAGTTTCCCTTTAATTCTTCCACGTCCCGTTCGAATTTGGTCCGGAACGGAGAGTTTTCTATATTGTGGATGCTGCGCTGGAACCCGCCTTTTCCGTAAACTGCCATACCGCCTCTTCTAGTACCAAGATGGGAATGGTAATCTGTGCCGAAAAACAAATCCATAACACAATCTTCCTTCGATGTTACGCCAAAAAATCCACCCATATGTGATTTCCTCCAAAATTATATTGCATCGTTCAAATTGGTAAGTCGTTAAATAGTCATAAATCATTTTTAGTGTAACATAGTTTATATAGGTAATACAATCCTGGCTATATATTAAATATTCTTATAAATGATAAGATGTCAAATAAAATCGCAGGAAAATAGGCGACAAAAATTGACATGAAAGCAGAATTAAGATAGACTGAAAGAAAATAGGAATGGATTTGGATAGCAGAAAGCAGAGGATGGCCACATGAATGAAGAAAATCAGATTTTTTACACCATTTCAGGAGATGGGAACGGGGATTCGGACAGTGAAGAGAATTGGGAAGAGGATGGCAGGATTGTAAGCTTTAACTGCAGACGGCCGGATCTTTCCAGAAAGCAAAGGCGGAATCGGGGGATGGCAGAACCTGAACCGAATATTTATGGTCTGAATGTATACCAGCCCCATTGGAAGCGGAATCCGGATACGAATCCATATCCCATACCTAAGAAGCTGAAAGCAAGTACCATCCGGCTTCCAGCAAGCCCGGTTGTCAATATGAGCCAGGCTCCAAAAAGCCGGGCTTCAAATAAAGGGCAGGGGATTAAAATGAATGAAAAAACAACGGTTCGGGAAAAGGGTGCTAGGAAGCGAAAAGGCGGCGGTTTTGATACGATTCTTTCCCTGGTTCTTGTGTTAGTGCTTACCTTTTTTGCGGGGATTGGAACCGGTTGGTATTTGTGGGGCAGGGATCAGCAGACCATGGTAAATCTTGGGGCGATTCAAACGCCGGACTGGATTAAACAGGAGCTGATTAGAAAAAATATTTATTCCCGCCCGGCGGTATCCCTTCGTCAGGTGAATGCGATTGTGATCCATTATGTGGCAAATCCAGGTTCCAGCGCAGAGCAAAACAGGAATTATTTTGACCGTTTGGCTGACCAGGGAGAAGAGGGCACCAGTGCCAGCGCCCATTTTGTGATTGGTCTGGAAGGGGAGGTGCTCCAGTGTATCCCCATACATGAAATCGCGTATGCTTCCAATAACCGCAACAGCGATACCATCGCCATTGAATGCTGCCATCCGGATGAAACTGGAAAGTTTACGGATGCCACATATGAATCGTTGGTGAAGCTAACGGCTTGGCTTTGCGATGAAACCGGAATCAGCCGGAAAGATATTATCCGCCATTATGATATTACGGAAAAATCCTGCCCCAAATACTTTGTGGACAATGAAGAGGCATGGAAAAAGTTCCGCAGCGATGTGAAGGCGTATCAGGGTGACTGGGAAACCCGCTAGCCGAAAATCTCCTGGCAAAGCCGGCATCCGGTAGGTGTGGCAGCCAGGCCGCCTTCGGCGGTTTCCTTTAATGCAGAAGGCATCTGCTGCCCGATCCGCTTCATGGCCTGAATCACTTCTTCAGTGGGGATGGCTGACTGAATCCCTGCAAGGGAAAGCTGGCAGGCAGTAAAGGCATTGGCCACCCCAAGCGCGTTCCGCTTGATGCAGGGGACTTCCACCAGACCGGCAACCGGATCGCAAACCAGGCCCAGGATGTTTTTTAAGGCAATGGCACAGCTATTGCACACCATATGGGGAGTTCCGCCTAAAAGCTCAGTTAAGGCACACGCGGCCATGGCAGAGGCGGTTCCCACTTCTGCCTGGCAGCCTCCCTCCGCACCAGAGATGGAGGCGTTTTTCGCAATTACCATGCCGATAGCAGAAGCGGTAAAAAGAGACATTACAACCTGGTTTTCCGGAAGCTTTTTATCCTCCATCACCGAAACCAGCGCCGCGGGAAGCACGCCGCAGGAACCGGCTGTAGGGGCGGCTACAATCCGTCCCATAGAGGAATTGTATTCGGCTACCGCAAGAGCCATGGCTAAGGCATTGCCAAAAAGAGGGCCGAAATGGCTTTTTCCCTGTTCTGCTGCCTGCTTCATTCGGTAAGCGGAGCCGCCGCTTAAACCGCTGGCAGAGCGTAAATTGGGATCCATGCCATTTTGAATGGATTCTTTCATAACCTGAAAACTTTTTTGCATAACGGAATATACTTCTTCTTCCGTTTTTTCCATGGACAGGGCTTGCTCTTTCAGAACAATGTGGGAAATGGGTTTTTTGCTTTCCTGTGCGGTTCGGGCCAGTTCTTCCACGGTAAGATAAGATAATTTCATGAATCTGCCTCCTAAATGTTTATGGCACGCTCAGATAACAGAAACTCCGAGAGCGCGCTTGCTATAAAAGTCTGCCGCCAGATGCAGCAGTTGGTTTCGTTTTGCTGCGTTTATGCGGGGTTATCGCAAACTGCAAGTTTATTTGCCGTTTATGATAATTTCAGAAGCACTACGTCTACCACATCGGGGATTGAGCGGATGTTTTGGGCGGCGCTTGCATCCATGGGCTGATCCATCTCAATCGTCATAATGGCAAGACCTCCTTTTTCCTGGCGGCTCAGCCGGAAGTTAGCGATATTGGCCTGGCAGCCAGATACCAAAGCCGTAACATGCGCGATAGCGCCTGGATGATCATGGTGAAGAACGATTAAAGTAGGGTACTGGCCGGAAAAATTAACGGCCATGCCATTGATCCGTGTAATCAGGATATTGCCGCCTCCTACGCTGGCGCCCTGGAGGGAAACGGATTTTCCTGATTTTCCGATTAGTCTAATTTGTACCGTATTTGGATGGGCATCTTCAATTATACCGGTAATAATATCAAGTTTCATCCCAGCTTCGGCTGCCAGGCCAAGACTGTTTCGGATTCTGGGATCCCATGGATCAAAGCCTAAAATGCCGCCTGTTACCGCCTTATCCGTTCCATGGCCTCGGTACGTTTTAGCAAAGGAACCGTGAAACAGGATTTCCGCTTCCAATGGTTCTTCATCTAATAGCAGGCGTGCCGCTTTTCCGATCCGGGCAGCTCCCGCGGTATGGGAGCTGGAAGGCCCAATCATAACCGGGCCTACAATATCAAATACATTCATTTCTTATCCTCCATGGTTTCGTTCTGGTGGGGCGCATTTGGAACTTGCGTTCCCTTTTCCGTCAACAAGATACCTCCAGTATATCAAATCTGATAAAAAGCACAATAGACCAGGGAATGTTTTCTCTGTTTCGCCCATTTTCGCCAACAATCAACAAATTATATTGAAAGCGGTTCCATTCTTGTGCTATGATAGATCTGTCACTTAAAAAGATAGTAACACGCTGATGATAAGATGCCAATGAGGAAACGGCGAAATGGCAATTGATTAAGAAATAGCAACGTACAGATTAAAGAGCATAGCTGGCATATGGGCCAGTAACATTACCTGGTGCTCTAGAAAACGAGAGAGGTATTAAATGGCGGTAGGGGATATTTCAAATTTGTTCCAGTTCCTTGGGGGCCTGGGCATGTTCCTGTATGGGATGAACATTATGGGCGACGGCATGCAGAAAACAGCCGGAAGCAAAATGAACCAGTTTTTGGGGATGGTTACGAATAAACGGATTCTTGGCGTGGTGCTGGGGGCGCTGATCACAGCAATTCTTCACAGTAGCGCGGCTACTACGGTTATGGTGGTAGGTTTTGTCAATGCAGGGATACTAAACCTGACCCAGGCAGTGGGGGTGATTATGGGTGCCAATATTGGAACCACCATTACTGCCTGGATGGTGTCTTTAAATTCCCTGGGTGATGCGTTTGCTATGCTTCAGCCCTCTTTTTTTGCTCCGCTGATGGCTGGGATCGGCGCGTTTTTAATGACCTTTTCCAAAAAGCAGAAGATGAATATGGCAGGGGAGATCTGTATTGGCGTGGGCCTTCTTTTTATTGGCCTGACCTTTATGTCCGGCGCTATTGAGCCATATACAGACGCCCCCATATTTGCTGACATTTTCCGGATTTTGGGAGGAAACCCGATTTTAGGCATTTTAGCGGGCGCCATCATTACAGCGCTTCTTCAAAGTTCCACAGCGTCTGTAGGAATCCTGCAAACCCTGGCTATGAATGGGGTGGTATCCATGAGCGCGGCAATTTATATTACCCTGGGACAGAACATAGGCACCTGTGTAACGGCAGTCCTTTCTAGTGCCGGGGCAAACCGGACAGCAAAGCGGGCAGCGGCCATCCACCTTATGTTTAATACCCTTGGCGCCATCCTGTTTGCGGTAGGGATGTACCTGCTTACATTTTTTGCGCCGGAGTTTGCGTTAGGCCCTATTAACGCGGTGCAGATTTCCATGTTCCATACCATATTTAATGTAACCAATACGGTCCTTCTTTATCCGTTTGCCAACCAGCTTGTAAAACTGTCGGCCCTTTTTGTAAAAGATAAGGAAGATGGCAAGGAAATCATTTCCCAAGGGGCCGATGAAGAGGCGCTGCGCCATTTAGATCAGCGTATTTTCGAATCTCCGGCATTTGCCATTGAGGTTGCGTCTGCGGAAGTCGTGCATATGGGGCAGATTACATTGAAAAATATTCAGCAAGCTCTGGATTCCCTTACGAATCCGGAAGAGGTATCCACAAAAGAAGTATACGAAACCGAAAAGACTATTGACCGGATGGAAAAAATGCTGACCGAATATCTGATAAAAGTGAATAACCTTTCCTTAAATGAATACCAGAAGATGGTAGTGAATAATCTGTTTTACAGTATCAGCGATATTGAACGGGTAGGCGACCATGCGGAAAACCTTGCCGAGTCGGCGGATTATATCCGGGAGCATAATGTGAATTTTTCCGGAGTGGGCATCGATGATTTGAAAGCAATTGGCGTTAGCGTAATCAAATCCTTTTCCCATGCCATAGAGGCCCGCCGCACCGGGAATATGGACGATGTGCGAAAAGTCAGCCAGTATGAGGATCAGGTGGATAATTTAGAAGAGGAGATGCGGGAGGAGCACATTGAGCGGCTTTCCAGCGGCCTTTGTGATTCTTCAGCAGGTGTTATTTTCCTGGATGTGATTAATAATTTGGAACGGATTTCCGATCACGCGTATAATTTAGCTGGTTATGTAAAAAATGAGATGTAGCATAGGCTTTTACAGAGCGCTCGCATGGGATTTTGTGCAACATGCACGTGAAGGTTCCTTTCCGATAGGTACTTTTCAAGAATCTTTGGAACAAAAGGAAAATTTTGAAAAAGGACTTGCCATTTCCCGGAAAATTAGGTAGAATATAACAAGGTTGATTTTTATTTAACAAAACTTTTAAGCAAGAAAACAGGAGGAATTCAATCATGGCAGTAAAAGTAGCAATTAATGGTTTTGGTCGTATTGGCCGTCTGGCATTTCGTCAGATGTTCGGAGCAGAGGGTTATGATGTAGTAGCAATTAACGATCTGACCGATCCGAAGATGTTGGCAAACCTGTTAAAGTATGATACCGCTCAGGGCGGATACTGCGGACATATCGGCGAGGGTCTGCATACTGTAGAGGCTGGCGAGGATTCCATTACCGTAGACGGCAAGAAAATTACCATTTACAAAGAGCCAAAGGCGGCTGATCTTCCATGGGGTGAATTAGGCGTAGACGTAGTATTAGAGTGTACCGGTTTCTACTGCTCCAAGGATAAGGCTCAGGCTCATATCGATGCAGGCGCTAAGAAAGTTGTTATTTCCGCTCCGGCAGGAAATGATTTAAAGACGATTGTGTTCTCCGTTAATGAGGATACTTTAACTGCAGAGGATACTGTGATTTCCGCAGCTTCCTGTACCACCAACTGTTTAGCTCCTATGGCTAAGGCTTTAAATGACTATGCTCCAATCCAGTCTGGTATCATGAGCACCATCCATGCTTACACTGGCGACCAGATGATCTTAGATGGTCCTCACAGAAAGGGCGATTTAAGAAGAGCAAGAGCAGGCGCTGCTAATATCGTTCCTAACAGCACTGGCGCTGCTAAGGCTATCGGTTTAGTAATTCCGGAATTAAACGGAAAGTTAATCGGATCCGCCCAGCGTGTTCCTGTACCTACCGGTTCTACCACCATCTTAACAGCAGTTGTTAAGGGAAGTGACGTAACCAAGGAAGGCATTAACGCGGCTATGAAGGCAGCAGCTTGCGAATCCTTTGGCTACAATGAAGATCAGATCGTTTCTTCTGATGTAATCGGCATGAAGTACGGCTCTCTGTTTGACGCAACCCAGACTATGGTTTGCAAGATTGCAGACGATTTATTTGAGGTTCAGGTAGTTTCCTGGTATGATAACGAGAATTCCTATACCAGCCAGATGGTTCGTACCATTAAATACTTTGCTGAGTTAGGCTAATTGTAACCAGCTATCAGATACCGGAGATTTCGGGTATCAATTAAGACTCACTAAGGGTCCGGTCTTAAAAGGACCGGACCTTTTTTCGCAAAGAAAGCTCTTTGGATTTTCGATACGATTAAAAGACCTCCAGGCAGGATTGCAGGAGAAAACTGATTGAAAGGGGAGTAATCCATAATGTTAAATAAAAAGACTGTAGATGATTTAAATGTAAAAGGCAAAAAAGTATTAGTGCGCTGTGATTTTAATGTTCCGTTAAAAAATGGCGAGATCACAGATGAAACCCGTATTGTAGCGGCGCTTCCTACCATTAAGAAGCTGATGAGCGACGGCGGGAAGGTAATCCTGTGCTCCCACTTAGGCAAAGTGAAAAATGGCCCTAACGAAGGCGAGTCCTTAGCGCCTGTTGCAAAAAGGCTTTCTGAGAAGCTGGGCAAGGATGTTGTATTTGTATCCGATTACAATGTAACCGGAGAGGCTGCCACCAACGCGGTAAATGCTATGAACGAAGGTGATGTAGTCCTGCTGCAGAATACTCGTTTCCGTGGCAAAGAAGAAACCAAGAACGGCGAAGAATTCAGCAAGGAATTAGCGGCTCTGGCAGACGATTACGTATGTGATGCGTTTGGTTCTTCCCATCGCGCGCATGCATCCGTAGAAGGCGTTACCAAGTTTATCACAGCTAAGGGCGGATCCAACGCAGTGGGCTATCTGATGCAGAAAGAGATTGATTTCTTAGGCAATGCGGTTGAGAATCCGGTTCGTCCGTTCGTGGCTATCTTAGGCGGTGCTAAGGTTGCGGATAAGTTAAATGTAATCTCCAACTTGCTGGATAAATGCGATACCCTGATTATCGGCGGCGGTATGGCCTTTACGTTCTTAAAAGCCCAGGGCTTAAGCGTAGGAAATTCCTTAGTAGACGACAGCAAGTTAGACTACTGCAAGGAAATGATTGAGAAGGCTGAAAAGCTTGGAAAGAAGCTGCTTCTTCCGGTTGATACCACGATTGCGGCAGCATTCCCAAATCCTATTGACGGCCCGATTGAAGTAAAAGTAGTAGCTTCCGACACAATCCCGGCTGATATGGAAGGGCTGGATATCGGACCTAAGACGTCAGAATTATACGCAGAGGCCGTTAAGACCGCAAAGACAGTAGTGTGGAACGGGCCTATGGGCGTATTTGAGAATCCTACACTGGCAGCGGGAACCATTGCGGTGGCAAAGGCGCTGGCTGAAACAGAAGCAACCACCATTATTGGCGGCGGCGATTCCGCGGCGGCTGTAAACCAGTTAGGCTTTGGTGATAAGATGAGCCATATCTCTACCGGCGGCGGCGCTTCCCTGGAATTCTTAGAGGGAAAAGAACTCCCAGGCGTAGTAGCAGCAGATGATAAATAATTCGATCAATTTCGTTTTGGCAGGAAAATCCCAAAAACCAGCAGTTTTTCCTGCCAGAACCGATTAATAGAGAAGGAGAGCCAAGCCATGGCAAGAAAGAAAATTATTGCAGGCAACTGGAAGATGAACATGACACCTTCTGAGGCAGTTGCGTTAGTAGAAACCTTAAAGCCTTTGGTAGTGAATGATGATGTAGATGTGGTATTTTGTGTTCCAGCTATCGATATTATTCCGGCTATGGAAGCAGCAAAGGGCACAAATATTCATATCGGCGCTGAAAACATGTATTTCGAGGAAAAAGGCGCATATACCGGAGAGATCGCTCCCAATATGTTAAAAGACGCAGGGGTTCAGTATGTGATTATCGGCCATTCTGAGAGAAGAGAATACTTTGCGGAAACGGACGAAACGGTAAATAAAAAGGTATTAAAGGCATTTGAACACGATTTAACCCCTATTATTTGTTGTGGTGAAACTTTGACCCAGAGGGAGCAGGGCATTACGATTGAATGGGTGCGTCAGCAGATCAAGATTGCGTTCTTAAATGTAACGGCTGACCAGGCAAAGAAAGCCGTTATCGCATATGAGCCGATCTGGGCTATTGGAACTGGAAAGGTTGCTACCACAGAGCAGGCAGAAGAAGTATGCGGAGCCATCCGAGTATGCATCGGCGAGATTTATGATGAAGCAACAGCAGAAGCGATTCGCATCCAGTATGGCGGATCCGTATCTGCTTCTTCTGCTCCGGAATTGTTTGCACAGCCAAATATTGACGGAGGATTAGTAGGTGGCGCTTCCTTAAAGCCTGATTTTGGGAAGATTGTAAATTATAATCAGTTATAGGTGACGTGCTCGATCGTTTCCTATAGGATGATTTGATGTAGCTGTCCCCGCGGCATTGCCCATAAAGCAGTTCTGCGGGGACATTTGCGAAAGGAGATTACAGCAAAATGAGCAAAAAACCAACAGTTTTAATGATCCTGGACGGCTATGGATTAAATGAAACTTGTGAACATAACGCGGTATGCCAGGCAAAAACCCCTATCATGGATCAGTTAATGAGCCAATGCCCATTTGTAAGGGGGAACGCCAGCGGCATGGCGGTAGGTCTGCCGGATGGCCAGATGGGGAATTCCGAAGTGGGCCATCTTAATATGGGTGCGGGCCGTATTGTTTACCAGGAGCTGACCCGGATCACCAAATCTATCCAGGATGGTGATTTTTTCCAGATTCCTGAATTCCTTCAGGCAGTAGAGAATTGTAAACAGCATGATTCGGCGCTTCATCTGTACGGACTGGTATCAGATGGAGGTGTGCACAGCCACTTAACCCATATCTTTGGCCTTCTTGAATTAGCAAAGAGAAATGGCCTTTCAAAAGTATTTGTCCATTGCTTCCTGGATGGGCGTGATACGCCTCCGGCATCAGGTAAGGAGTTTGTGGAAGAGCTGGAAGCAAAGATGAAGGAGCTGGGAGTAGGAAGGGTTGCTTCTGTTATGGGCCGCTACTACGCTATGGACCGGGATAAAAACTGGGATCGGGTAAAACTGGCTTACGATGCCCTGACCAAAGGGGAAGGAAAGACTGCCGCAAGCGGCCCGGCAGGGATCCAAGCTTCCTATGACGAAGAAAAGTATGATGAATTTGTGATGCCAACTGTAGTGGTAGAGGATGGCAAGCCGATAGGTCTGATTAAAGAGCATGATTCCATCATCTTCTACAATTTCCGCCCGGACCGTGCCCGTGAAATTACCCGTGCCTTCTGTGACGATGAATTTACCGGATTCCAACGGGGAAAACGGATGGATCTGGTTTACGTATGCTTTACGGACTACGATGAAACCATCCAGAATAAGTTGGTTGCCTTCCGTAAAGAGCTGATTACCAATACGTTTGGTGAATTTTTGGCTGCCAACAAAAAAACTCAGGCAAGGATAGCCGAAACGGAAAAATATGCCCATGTTACCTTTTTCTTTAACGGCGGCATAGAAGAGCCAAATGAAGGCGAAGACCGGATTCTGGTTCCATCTCCGAAAGAGGTTGCAACCTATGATTTGAAACCGGAAATGAGTGCGCCAGGAGTATGTGAAAAGCTGGTGGAAGCGATTAAATCCGGCAAATATGATGTAATTATCATTAACTTTGCAAATCCGGATATGGTAGGCCATACCGGAGTGGAAGAGGCTGCAGTTAAGGCCATCGAAACAGTAGATGAGTGTGTGGGGAAAGCGGTAGATGCCATTAAGGAAACAGGCGGCGTAATGTTTATCTGTGCGGATCACGGCAATGCGGAGCAGCTTGTGGACTACACCACCGGAGAACCCTGGACCGCCCACACCACCAATCCAGTACCCTTTATCTTGGTTAACGCTGACCCGGTTTATAAACTGCGGGAAGGTGGCTGCCTGGCAGATATTATTCCGACCCTGATTGAACTGATGGGAATGGAGCAGCCTAAGGAGATGACAGGAAAGAGCCTGCTGGTGAAATAGAGGAATGAATATTGGTTAAAATACGATAGACAAAAAGACGAAAAGCCATATAATCAGTTTGGCCTTCCGGCTTTTTATATGCAGAGAATGTATAATCAGAAAATGGCTTTAATTTGCTTTCTAATTGGTCATATACATTATTTTATAAAACAGGCTGTCGAATGAGGGATGTTATCTCATTCGGCAGCCTGTTTGCTGTCATCACCGTTTCCGGAGCCGGAAGGTTGTCACAAGCTGCCGCAATAGGCCAGCTTGATCACTAAGTTCCTCACTGGTAGCAGAGCTTTCCTGGGCAGTGGCGGAATTGGTCTGTGCCACACTGGAAATCTGGCTGATCTGATCCTGTATCTGTTCCATTGCGTCCGCCTGAGTTTTTGCGTCTGTTGCGATATTATTGATCGTTCCTACGATTCCCTGGGCTTCTAAAACGGCGCCCTCCAGATGTTTCGCCGTAGCGCCCGCGATCCGGGTTCCTTCTTCTACAGCGGCAACGGAACGTTCAATCAGCGCTGCTGTAGACTGGGATGCTTCTGCCGTTTTTCCTGCCAGGTTGCGCACCTCGTCAGACACCACGGCAAAACCTTTGCCTGCCACTCCGGCCCGGGCTGCTTCTACGGAAGCGTTCAGAGCCAAAATATTGGTCTGGAAGGCGATATCTTCAATGGCTTTGATGATCTTTCCAATCTCGTTAGAACTGTCATTGATCTTCTCAATGGCTTTCATCATTTCGTGCATCTTCTGGTTGCTTTCCGTAAGCTGCCGCCCTACTTCCCCTGCCTGTTTCTGGGCCTGGACTGCGTTATCCGCTGTTTTCCGGATACGGCCAGCCACTTCCTCCATGGTGACTTCCAGCCCTTCCACAGCGCCGGTCTGTTCTACAGCCCCCTGGCTCAGACCCTGGGCAGCGGAAGACATCTGGGTCGCCCCGCCGGAAACACATTCCGAACTGGAAACAATCTGGCTCATCATTTGATTCAGGTTTTGAAGAATATCGTTTAAGGAAGTGCGGATAGTAGCAAAATCTCCCACATATTCCTGGCTAATCTGAGGCGTCAGATCTCCTGCTGATATGGATTCCAGCATATGGGATATTTCCCCGATATAATTCCGCAGGCGGCTGATAGTTTTGTCAAAACTTTGCGACAAAAGGCCAATCTCATCATTGGAATGGATATCAGCCATTATACTTTGGCTCGTGCCCAAACCTAAATTGCCCTGCTCCAACGTTTCTGCCAACACGGTCAAACGGAAAAGGGGCTTGGTAACGGTCCGCTTGATATAAGCGCCCACAATCATAATTCCGATAAGAATAAGCACTGCGCCGATCAGGCAGGATAATAGGATTGTGAGGTTAATTTGGTTTGAAGCGTCTGACATGGAGATCCCGGCAAATATCAGTCCGTCAATGTTGCCGTTACTGTCTTTTGTAGGTACGTATGAACAAAGGTGTTCTTCCCCCAGGATGGACGCCCGGCCCACATATGCCTGCCCTTGCTCCAGCACGATTTTTGTAAGCTCATCGGAAAGACGGGTGCCTACGGCCCGCTGGCCGTTCTGCTGGATTGTGGTATAAGCCCTCTCGTTTCCGTGGAAGATGGTAAACTCACATCCCATCTGTTCTTTAAGGGTATCAAGAAGCGCTGTCTTGTCATCAGGCCCGTTATAACTGGACAGCTCGTGAGCTAACACATTTGTTCCGCTTACGCATACGTCTTGCATCATAGACATGGTAAGCCGGTAGAACATTAGTACACAAACGATCACTACAGAAGTAATACTGATCCCCAGCATCAGCGCCACCAGGTTTCCTACTTTACGGCCAATGCGTTTTCTTTTTTGGCCGCTGTTTTCGCTCGTTGAATAATTCTTTTCCATAACCAAATACTCCCATACCTTTTATAATTTCTATTTTCAGAATTTGCTTTCCCTATACCCTGTTAGGCTTGTATCGCTGGTTTACTTGGGATGAATTTCCTCCAAATGTGTTCCACACTTGGCAGAAAGCAAATTTCAAACATGCGCTAGAAGCGGAGGACTGCATATGTTAAAATTCTGCTTCGTCCTTAAATTTGGAACTTGTTTATTTGCCATTTTCACTCTTCCCCTTTCTGCTATGATTTGTCGGTTTAAACACATAAAAGGCAAAAAAGCATAAAAAATCAGACTGCCGCCCATTCATTACAAAATGATTTTCTGCTATGTGTGCCAATCGTAACTAATATATCATAACTAACAGCAATATTGCAATACTAAATAACCAATATTTTCCTTGCTCTTTTAATGTTTGCAGCCAGTTTGACAGGACATATTTTTGCCCTTTTACGCCAGACAAATGGCATCGAATGTGGAAAACGCGAACTATGAAATTGGATATTTTTTCCTGTTTTGCATTTGATTAAAGCTGATTGTGAAGGTTGTGGATCCGCCGCTTTTGGCATTACTTTGAAAATCTGCCGCCGAATAGGCGGCATAAATTCAGGGATGCCAAATGCGCCCGCCGGACTTTTATGGGTGGTGGTGCGTCCGTATCCGGGCGCATGAAGGTTTACTTGCCAGAATCCGCGAATCTTTAAGTGCTGCAATTTTTGTGATTGCGGGAACGCCGCATGTTATTCCGAAAAGCGCTGGATATGATTCCTTTATTGATTGATATTGTTCCGGAAAGGGGGTATAATGTTTTGGAAAGTGATGGTTACTATTTATGTATATGACGGTAAAACAGGCCGCAAAGATATGGTAAATCCGGGAAATGATACGAACAGCATGAACAGCATAAAATGTTCAATATAAGAGGAAAGGAAATCAACATACAAAATGGAGAAACAATATTTACTATTTGATTTAGATGGAACCTTAACGGATCCCATGGCGGGAATCACAAAGTCGGTGCAGTATGCCTTGCGCCATTACGGCATTGAAGAATCAAATCTGGAAAAGTTGACTTGTTTTATCGGCCCTCCCCTTACAGATAGCTTTCAAAAATATTTTCATTTTTCTCAGCAACAGGCAAGGGAGGCAGTACTGGTATACCGGGAATACTTTACAGAACGGGGAATTTTTGAGAATGAGGAGCTTCCAGGGATCCGAAAGATGTTAAAAAAACTGAAAGCTGAAGGGAAAACGCTGATTGTGGCAACTTCTAAGCCAGAGATTTTTGCAAAGCAGATAATCAGGCATTTTCAATTTGAAGAATTTATTTCATTTGTGTGCGGCGCCGATATGGAAGAAACAAGGGTGAAAAAGGGAGATGTGATCCGGTATGCTCTAAAACAGGCCTCAATTAGGGAAGATGAGAAATCCAAGTGCGTTATGGTAGGGGATCGGGAGCATGATATCATAGGCGCAAAAGAAAACGGATTGGAAAGCATTGGTGTGCTGTTTGGATACGGAAGCCGCCAGGAATTAGAAAAAGCCGGGGCGGATCAGATTGCGGAAAATGTCCAGGAGTTGGAAAAAATGCTTCTTTAGAAGATAGCTGGATTGGATTTAGTTTTCATAATCAATAACAACACATGCAGAGAAGACAGGAAAGGGTCTATCAGGTGAAGCGAATGAATCAAGACTTTTTTTGGGAGAAAAAGAAGGCGCGGATCACAATATTTGCGGCAGCCGGAATCCTGATTCTTTCTGGATGCGGCAAAAACAGGATGGCAGAAGAGGGAAATACAGGATCCGTAGCTGACGCAAAAGGAAACTTGGAGAGCTTGGCCGCGTCTTCAGAAGCAACCGTTTATAAGGACGTGGAAAAAACGGACGAAGAGATCAAAGAGGAAGCGTTAAACCAGCTCAAAAGCATCGATTTTGGCAACCGGGAGTATCCCATAGATGATAACCGCTATGACGCACAAACAGATAAAATCTATAAAGAAGCATTTCGGGAGGCGGTGACCAACCAGGTTCCCATATGGTGTCCGGACAGGGGAGAAACGGTTTTCTATCAGGAGCTGCTTTTAGAGGCGGGAAAGCTGGATGATGAAGCGTTTCAAAGAGAGGTCAGACAGTCAGACTATTTTTATCTGGACTATGACGGGGATGGCCTTCCGGAACTGATCATTAATACAGAAGGTCCCTGTGTGCTGAAATACCGCCCGGAAAGCGGCCAGGTAGAGCTGTATCGGCAAAAAGAACCTGACTGGAACCTGCTAGGGTGCGGGCAGATGCTTTATGAGTGGCAGGGATGGCTGGATGATTCGTACCAGTATCTGTATGGGTATGAGTCGGAAGATTCAAAGTCAGGACTGCAGACGGTTATGTTTCGGGAATTGCTAAACCATAGCCCGGCTGAATGGGAGATCAGATATCAGGTATCAGTAGATGCATATGAGGATATTGTAATAAATCAGGAGCAGATGTACGAAATATGGCAAGATTTTTGGGATTCCTATAAACGTGTTCCCCATCCAATGTCATTTTTCGCGCTGTTTGAGGAAAATGGCCAAGGCTATTTGCCAGGCAGCCAAATCAAATCTAGATATTGGCTGGAAGATACACAGCCGCTTCCGGTGAATGAGGAAGAGGGGGAGGAATGGGAGCAATATAAACGGATGATGGAAGGGGATTTTTCGCTGGTAGAGGATGAGATGTGGGGCAGTCTGCAGGGGAGATACGAAGATTCCCTAAAGAAAGGGAACGGGATATGCGGCTGGGACTATTTTCTGATGGATTTTGATCAGGATGGCAGCAAAGAACTGGTGCTCCGGTTTTTCAAGGAAGGTGTTAATAACACGGCATCCTTCCGGTATGTGGACGGTAAGGTGAAGATGTGGGGCGGTTACAACTCGGCGGATTCCCATGGCTATTCGGTTCCGCTGGCAAATGGGAAGATTCTTTCCGTATCCTGGTATCAAGATAATAAAGAGTGGTGGATTGAACGGCTGGATTCCAATGGATACTGCGTCAAAGAAAAAAACTATGGAACCGGAGTCAGGAAGGAAGAGCTGGATGATCCAAGGGATCTGGAAAATACGGATCCCAATGAGGAAAAACAGGCGGGAGAACGATATTACTTTTTTCTGGATTATTACCACAATGGTCAGGCTTGCGGCTACTATGTTTCCCTGACTGAAAAAGAATGGGAACAGGTTGAAGCTATGGTAGAAGGACTGCTTCTTCCGGAGGAGGTGTGGAAACCTTGTTCTGTTTTTACTCCAATGGAAGAACGGCCAGAGATTCCGTCAGTAGGATAATGCTGGCACTCTGTATGATGCCAAAGAAGGGAAATAGGTTTATTAATAGCCTTATTGTATAAAATGGATATATTTGGAAGAAAACAGCGTAAAAATGGAATTATTTTGCATATATTTCCTTTTTTAGGAAATGTATAATCGTATTATAACTACAGGATATTATAGCTATTCGAATTATTCATTTGACAAAGGACAGACAGGTTGCTATGATAGAACGTATGTAACCGGCTTGCAAAGGGGCTTGGTCTTGCGTAAGCGGCGAATGAGCCATTAGTGCGCTGTCTGAGAAGCACGAAAACAGCTTTGCGGTAGTTCCGGTTCACTGACAGGCAATAATTTAAAGGTGAGTGATAATATGAATGACAACAGAATTGTTTTATCTTTATTAGTGGATAATACTGCCGGTGTGCTAGCTCGTGTTTCCGGTCTGTTCAGCCGCCGTGGTTATAATATTGAAAGCCTTACAGTTGGCGTGACTGCCGATCCAAGGTATTCCCGTATGACAGTAGTGTCCCTGGGAGATCATGAGGTACTGGTTCAGATTGAAAACCAGTTAAGGAAGCTGGAAGATGTGCGGGATATTAAAGAGCTGCCGGCAGGGAGATCGGTATACCGGGAACTGATTATGGTAAAGGTGCGGGCAGACGCGAGCCAGAGGCAGGCAGTAAATGCCATAGCGGATATTTTCCGGGCGACAATTGTAGATGTGGGGAAAGATTCCCTGACTGTTATGCTGACAGGCGATCAGTCTAAGCTGGATGCGCTGATTAATCTTCTTGAGGATTATGAAATTCTGGAGCTGGCAAGAACCGGCCTTACCGGGTTAGAGCGGGGGGCGGAGGATATCCGCTATCTGCCGTAAGCCTGGAAAAGAACTAAGCCTTTGTTAGCTAGAGGTTTCGCCAGAGGCGGACTGAGAGTCGTCGGCGTATGCCTTTAACATAAATTTCAAATTATTTTGGAACAGTTAAGATGGAGGAAAAAGAGATGGCTAAGATTTACTATCAGGAAGATTGTGATATGTCCTTATTAGAGGGCAAGACCATTGCGATTATCGGCTATGGAAGCCAGGGGCATGCGCATGCGTTGAATTTAAAAGAGTCCGGCTGTCATGTAATCGTAGGTCTTTATGAGGGAAGCCGTTCCTGGGCAAAGGCCGAGGCACAGGGCTTTGAAGTGTATACCGCGGCGCAGGCGGCTAAGAAAGCTGATATCATTATGATTCTGATTAATGATGAAAAGCAGGCAAAGCTGTATAAAGAGGATATTGAGCCGAACCTGGAAGAAGGCAATATGTTAATGTTTGCCCATGGTTTTGCGATTCATTTCGGACAGATTATCCCTCCGGCAAATGTGGATGTAACCATGATCGCTCCAAAGGCTCCCGGACATACAGTAAGAAGCGAATACCAGAGGGGCAGAGGAACCCCTTGCCTGGTAGCCGTTCATCAGGACGCTACTGGAAAGGCAAAGGACAAAGCTTTGGCATATGCCCAGGCATTAGGCGGGGCAAGGGCAGGCGTTCTGGAAACTACTTTCCGTGTGGAAACGGAAACCGATTTATTTGGGGAACAGGCGGTCCTTTGCGGCGGCGTAACGGCATTAATGAAAGCTGGATTTGAAACATTGGTAGAAGCCGGATACGCGCCGGAGAATGCTTATTTTGAGTGTATTCATGAGATGAAGCTGATTGTAGATTTAATCTATGAGAGCGGCTTTGCGGGGATGCGGTATTCCATTTCCAATACGGCTGAATACGGCGATTACATTACCGGGCCAAAGATTGTAACGGATGAAACGAAAAAGGCCATGAAGAAAATTTTGACTGATATCCAGGATGGTTCCTTTGCGAAAGAATGGCTGTTAGAGAACCAGGCAGGCTGCCCTCACTTTAACGCCATGAGAAAACTGGAGGCAGAGCATCCGTTAGAGCAGATTGGAGCAGAGCTTCGGAAACTGTATAGCTGGAATGACGGAGATAAACTGATTAATAACTAACGAGATAAGATGTAACGATTAGGATAATTCCTTATGAAGATGCTGTAAAATAGTGATTCCCACCATAGATGGCATAGATAGCCGCGGATTTTATGGATATGGCGGAATTCATGAATTTTGCAGCATCCTTTTTGCTGTAAATGCGGTGGATAGGAAATTTGCCGCGGCTATGTGATAGGAAACGGCAGAAATTTGCCGCTTCCTATGGCTTTAATACAAAAATTCCAGGAAGGTTTTTAGTGCTTTGGACTGATTTGCGTTTTGAAAGGCAAATCCGATGGTGCGCTTGCGGATGGGGTTAGCCAGAGGGATTTCTGTCAGGCGTCCGGTATCCAGTTCTTTTTGCACCAGCTCTTTAATGACGCAGGCGATCCCTAAACCGATTTTCGCGAATTCGATCAGCAGATCCATAGTAGTCACTTCCAGGAGCTGTTTTGGCTCCATACCGTATTCTTTCATATATTCATCTACGTGATGGCGGGTCATATTGCTTTGATCTAACAGCATAATATTGCCGCAGCGAAACAAATCCGCCTGGTTTCCTTCCCGCAGATACAAATTATTTAAGTAGTGCCTGGTACTGACAAAGATATCCTGGATATCCATAACCGGAATAAAGGCGAGGCCAGAGTGAACAGAAGGTTCCGCTACCAGACCCACATCCAAAGTATGCTGTTCCAGCATGGAAATGGTTTTAGCGGTAGCCTGGCCTTCTATGGTTATTTTAATGTGAGGGTACTGCTCAATGAAGGTTTTTAAATATGGCAGCAGGATATATTTGCAGAGGGTGTTGCTGACGCCGATCCGCAAATGGCCGATCTGGAATTCCCGGATCCGTTTTAATTCTTGTTCCCCTAAATCTAACGCATGAAACGCTGCCTGGGTATGCTGAAACAGTAGCTCCCCTTCCGGTGTCATGTGGACGCCGCGGGAACTTCTGGTAAATAAGGTAACATTTAAACTGTCTTCTAGTTTGCTGATGGCCTTGCTGATGGCAGGCTGGCTGATGTAAAGTTCTTTTGCCGCTTTTGAGATGTTTCCTGCTTTTGCCACTTCATAAAAGATCTTGTATTGGGACAAATTTTGTTCCATAAGCGCTCCTTACATTATCTATAACTATATTTCATGGATTCTATTCATATTATGTATTTTTATTATAACAACATTTATGATAAAATGTAAAGCAGTTTAACCGGACTGACATTTGGGTGTGAACAGCAACTGCCAAAGGCCATTAGAAAAGGCGGGCAGGATTCTTATTTAAAAACCGGTTCTGATACAGCAAATCATTTGAGGAGGATTAAGACATGGGAATGACAATGACGCAAAAGATTTTAGCTGCCCATGCAGGGCTTTTGGAAGTAACTGCCGGACAATTAATTGAGGCGGATTTAGATCTGGTGCTGGGAAATGATATTACATCTCCTGTTGCCATTAATGAAATGAAAAAGATGAATCATCAGGCTGTGTTCGATAAGGATAAAATAGCTCTGGTAATGGATCATTTTATCCCGAATAAAGATATTAAGTCGGCGGAAAACTGTAAATGCTGCCGGGAATTTGCCTGCAGGCATGAGATTACCAATTACTTTGATGTAGGGGAAATGGGGATTGAGCATGCGCTCCTTCCGGAAAAAGGTCTTGTGGTAGCCGGTGACGCGGTAATTGGAGCGGATTCCCACACCTGTACATATGGGGCGCTGGGGGCCTTTTCTACAGGAGTAGGAAGCACCGATATGGCGGCAGCTATGGCCACAGGAAAAGCCTGGTTTAAGGTTCCGCCTGCTTTGCGGTTTGAACTGGTAGGGAAGCCTGGGGAATGGGTTAGCGGCAAAGATGTGATTTTGCATATTATCGGATTAATCGGCGTGGATGGCGCCCTTTATAAATCAATGGAATTTACCGGGGAAGGGATTCAATACCTGACCATGGATGACCGGTTTACCATCTGTAATATGGCCATTGAAGCTGGTGGCAAGAATGGGATTTTCCCGGTGGATGATTTAGCTATACAGTATATGAAGGAACATTCCAAAAGGGAATTTACTTGTTATGAGGCAGATGAGGATGCCATGTATGAGGAAACCTATACCATCGATCTTTCTCAGTTAAAACCTACTGTATCTTTCCCCCATCTTCCGGAGAATACAAAGACCATTGATGAAGTCGGCGATGTTAAGATTGACCAGGCTGTGATTGGATCTTGTACCAACGGGCGTATGGATGATATGCGGGCAGCGGCAAAGGTATTAAAAGGGCGGAAAGTGGCAAAGCATGTGCGCTGCATCATAATCCCGGCCACACAGGCCATTTATCTCCAGGCAATGCGGGAAGGGCTGTTGGAAATCTTTGTGGAAGCCGGGGCTGTGGTAAGCACCCCCACCTGCGGGCCATGTCTGGGAGGTTATATGGGGATTTTGGCGGCGGGAGAGCGGTGTATTTCCACCACCAACCGGAACTTTGTAGGCCGTATGGGGCATGTGGAGTCGGAAGTGTATCTGGCCAGCCCGGCAGTAGCGGCGGCAAGCGCTGTATTAGGCAGGATTGCCTGCCCTTGTGAACTGTAGGAAAGGAAGGGAAAGATATGAAAGCAAAAGGACATGTTTTTAAATATGGGGATAACGTTGATACGGATGTAATTATTCCGGCAAGATACTTAAATGCAACAAAAGGGGAAGAGCTTGCCAAACACTGTATGGAGGATATTGATAAGGAGTTTGTCAATCAGGTACAGAAGGGAGATATTATGGTAGCCAATAAGAATTTTGGCTGCGGTTCTTCCAGGGAACATGCCCCCTTAGCCATCAAATGCGCTGGGATTAGCTGTGTAATTGCTGAAACCTTTGCACGGATCTTTTTCCGGAACGCAATCAACATTGGCCTTCCGATTATCGAATGTCCGGAAGCGGCAAAATCTATCCAGGCGGGAGATGAGGTGGAGGTGGATTTTGACAGCGGTGTGATCACCAATCAAACCACAGGCCAGTCTTTTGTAGGCCAGCCTTTCCCGGAATTCATGCAGAAAATTATTTCAGCAGGCGGCTTGATTCCATATATTAATGAAAAGTAAAGGCAGCCAGATACAAAAAACTGAATAATAATCCACTAGGATGCTGTTTCTGTAAGAAATGGCATCCTTTTTCTGGCTTTATAGGAAAATGCGTCCTATAAAGCAAAAACCCTCCGGGGATGCTGATACCAGGAAATTAACTCCTGGATTATTTTGGATTAATTTCCAAGAATTTGACAATTATAAGTTAATTTTTCGTTCCCTTTGACGATAATCATGGTAAGAGTATCATGTTTGCTGTTATTTTAGGAAGGTTGGTTGTTTCGGTTTTCCAATATCTGCCTTTTGGAAAACCGTTCTATGATTCTGGGCATGTTTTTATATGTGTCCAGACAAGTTTCATGAATGTGAAACGGAGCAACAAATTAACGGGCTTTCGGAATTCCGGTTTTACCCGCTTTTGTGGCTGGCTTTTGCTGAGATGAATGCGAGGGTTTCCCATATGATTGTGTATGGCTTACCTGCTTTTCGCATATCTGACAAATTATCTTAATTACAAAGCTGGCTTCAAAAAGGTTCCGTGAGTACTGAATCAAAAAGGAGGGAAGTTTGCATGGGTCAAATGCAGGGAAAAAGCAGCAGTTTCAAAAGGAAGTGGAATTTGCGCCGTTGGCATGAGTTCCGCCGGATAGCGGCTTTCGTTTTGTCGTTTGCAATGGTTTTCAGTAGTGTGGGCAATTCTGCCGCCATTGTTATGGCAGAGGAAGGCGCCGTGGGAAAAGTTGAATTTCAGATGAATGGTGAGGATATCTGGAATGCGGCTCAGGAAGCAATTGAAGCCGTACGGCTTCCGGGGGGGTATTTAACCTTCGGACAGGAAGATGAGGAAGAGGCAGAAAAGTACAGAAAACTGTTTGAAAAAGGAAATCTTTTTGAAATCACAGAGGGGGTTAACTTTACAGCAGCCCCTGATGCGGACGGAATGGATTTGCGGGTATTTATCCGCACCTCAAAAGAAGATGGCCTGGAAGGCTATCAGTTAACTGGAGAGGAAGAATTGCTGTTTTTGTATTTAAACAGCAGCGAGAAAACGGTAACGGCCAGCCTGAACATTGACGGGCAGGTAAGCGGGACTGCCGTTGTGAAGGCTTACCAAGAGGCTTTTAGCAACGATCAAGTACCGGAGCGCCCGGAAGATACGGCTGACAAGATTTTGGAAGAAACATCTGACCAATCCAGTATAGAAGACAAGGCCGATGAATATACAGATGCTTCGGATGATCATACAGAAAATGACAGCAGCAGACCAGAATCCCCGGCGGAAAATTCAGACGATGAAAGCCAGGGAAAGGAAAACGGTGAGAGTCAGGAGGAAACGGCTCAGGAAGATCAGAATGAAACCTCTGGCGAAGAGGTGAAAGCCCCGGAAGACACCTTAGGTGAAGAGGGGGAGGCGCCTGACCGGAATCCGGAAGAAACCAGTGAAACCAAAGAGGAAGAATCTGGAAAAGAACCGGAAGAGATAGGGGACGAGGGCAAAGAAGATCCAAAGGAGAACGAAACGGAAGCTTTGGATGAGAGCGAAACCAAGGCCAGTGAAACGGATCAAGCAAAAGAGGATACAGACCAGGCCAAAAACGAAGACGGCGAGTCTGTGAAGACGGAAGGAAATACCCAGGATAAGCAAGAAAATAAGGAAGAGAACGAAAACAAAGGAAACAACGAAGACCAAACGTCTGACCAGGCAGACCTTGGCAAGGATGAATCCGGGAAACCGGATAGCAAGGAAGAAGATATAAAAGCCGCCGAATCAGCAGACCGTGCCGCAGAGGGAAATGGTGAAGGAACCCAAACGGATCAGGAAGCTGATTCAAAGGATGGGACAGAAGAGAAGGATGTTATGGTAAAGGGAAGCGATGGACTGTCCCGTTCTGTGAATCCGGTACGTATGGTTGAAAAAGGAGCGTCCAAGACCTATGGCCTGGTAGCGGTAGACGAAACAACCACGGCGGTTGTGGTTTCCATGAGCCTTTTGGATACTGGATTTATCCCGCAGTCTCAGGATTTGAGCGAAGATGTTCCGGAAGCTGTTTTGGCATTTTTAAATGCGGTAGATAAGATCCCGGCAGAGATTACACCAGAGAACGCAGAAGAAGCCGGCGCACTCCTTTACGGGGAAGTGGCTGAAGCACTGGAGGCATTGCTTGGCACAGAAGATTTTGAACGTGCCGATGTCCAGGCTGCTTATGGGAAAATGGAAGCGGCTGTGGAAGCTGTGGATGCGGCGTTAGGATTGGATGCGGAAGGGTATGCTGTGCAATGGGACATTAACATTAACCCATACGATCCAATCAATAATCTTATTCCAAGTTATCTAATAAATGTTCCGCAGCAAGCTAGGAAGCAACGTTATGCAGTTGGCGGGGATACCATTGTATGTCAGATGCTGCCAGCCTGGACTGATTATCGATACCATACACCAAAGACATATTTTTGGCGTATTACAGATTATAATGATCCAAACCACGTGATAAGTGGGGGACAGGGCAATATTGAGATTGATGTTGGCTATTATGATGGGGTGCAAAACAGTGATTTGAAGAATGTACCCTGTTTGCAGATGCAAGTGCCTGTTGCGGAGGGTAATGATGCATCAGCGTCATTTACAGTAGAAATTTGGTGTTATTATCCTAGCTTTACATATAATAATTCTCACTGGTTTAAGTTCAAATATCCCTACCAAATAAACAGACAATCTGTTTCAACATTATCATCTCCTCCTTCTAGATTTACACTTGCACATGATGTTTATGTGCCTAGCACTGGTTTAGATGAAGGGACATTGGAGTTCTGCTATACGATGTCAGATACCCGTTCTGCGGATATTAAAGATGTTGCTGTTTATGATGGTACTGGAGAATACGCAACAGCTGATGTAACTTTATCAAATCAAGTAATTTCGGCAAAGATTTTAGGTGATAAGTCAACAGGAGCAAAATCGGTTCCTTTGTATATTTCATATAAATATGATGCTACTGATGTAGGTGCAGGTATACGTTCTCGGACAGAAAAAATAAATGTACATGTATATGATCCTGAAACAATAGAACTTAAACCACAAGAAACGAAATCGTTTGGTTATAAATCGAGTAGTGGCATTTTTGAGCTGGGAGAAAAGCCAACAGGAACTGGTAATATTAGTGTAAAAACAGTTCAAAATGGTTATACAGTAACAGGAAATTCAGTGGGAACTGGTACAGTAAAGACTCAATATGGATATTATATTCCTACAAGCAGTTCTGATTGGTCTAATGATTATAGAATGTTATGTTATGTGGATGTGACGAACTTTATCATTACAGATAATATGCCTGAGAAAACACCAGATGCTCCGAAAAAAGAAGAATTGCATGCTATTCTAGGCAATTTTGTTATTGTTAAATGTGTATCAAAAGGAGAAGATAAGAATCCCCTTCACGAAGAAAAGCAGTACTCTACTTGGGGGACTCATCAGGAAGTGACAATCGGAAATGTAGAAAAAATTGGAAATGAATATTTTTGTACATTAACGCTTAATGGCGATGTATATGCAAAACTTTATAGCCTTGAACCTGTAATGGGAACCGGTAGTACTCATAAATTAAGCAGTAATGAAAGCAAGACAAAAACCATTAGACTGAAATGGAATCCAAATAAACAAGTTGATTCTGATGTGTTTTTGTATAGGAAATGGGAAATTGATGAGTCTACATCTGTAAAACCAGTAGTTTTTGAGGTGGAATGTAAGCTCGGCTACAAAGTGGAGTGGTATGATACAGACGGCAACCAAATTAAGGATACTGAAATCCGTAACGCAGATAAGGGAACAAATGTAGAAGTAACAGAAGCGGATAAAGTATTAGATGGCTATACGTTTGATGCTCAAAACAGCAAGAATGTTTTAAGCGGTACAGTAGAAGAAGATGGAAAAACCGTATTGAAGCTGTATTTTACCAAGAATCCAGAAAAGCCGGACACCGTAGATTACAAAGTGGAATGGTATGATACGGACGGCAACCAAATTAAGGATACTGAAATCCGTAACGCAGATAAGGGAACAAATG
>CAJUTC010000014.1:0-575 GCA_910589195.1 uncultured Lachnospiraceae bacterium | reverse complement strand
GGACACCGTAGATTACAAAGTGGAATGGTATGATACGGACGGCAACCAAATTAAGAATACTGAAATCCGTAAAGCGGATAAGGGAACAAAGGTAGAAGTAACAGAAGCGGATAAAGTATTAGATGGTTATACGTTTGATGCTCAAAACGGCAAGAATGTTTTAAGCGGTACAGTAGAAGAAGATAGAAAAACTGTATTGAAGCTGTATTTTACCAAGAATCCGGAAAAGCCAGACACCGTAGATTACAAAGTAGAATGGTATGATACGAACGGCAAACAAATTAAAGATACTGTAACCCGCCAGGCAGATAAAGGAACGAAAGTTGAAGTTGCGGAAACAGACAAATTAGTAAAGGGATATATTTTTGATGCAACAGATAAACGGAATGTGGTTGCGTCCGATCCGGTGGATCCAGATGGGAAGACCGTATTAAAACTGTATTTTATAAAAGATCCGGATTCGACGAATTCAAGCGATCCCGGCAATCCGACGATGCCAAGTGATCCAAGCAAACCAAGTGATCCCGGCAATCCGACGACGCCAAGTGATCCAAGCAGACCAAGCGATCCCGGCA
>CAJUTC010000013.1 GCA_910589195.1 uncultured Lachnospiraceae bacterium | reverse complement strand
CAGATATAGTGAATATATGAAGGAGCCTTTACCGGGACTAGGCGGAAAAATTGTTCCATTTTATCAAAATTTGTCAGCGATAACGGGTGCCGGAAAAACATTGATTTTAGCGGATTGCATTGAGCAAATAAGAGCTTGCTCAATCACACAGCCAGTAGTATTATGGTTGTCTAAGGGAAAAGTAATTGTTAGTCAAACATTAGAAAACTTTACATCAGGAAAGTATGTGGAAAATATCCCGGATTTTTTAGTAAAGCCTTTATTGGAATGCAGGGAAAGAGATTTGCTAGATGATACAAAAGGACTGTTGCTGATTGCAACAGTTGGAAAGATCAATCAAAAAGATAAAGCGGATGGTGATAGACGGGTTTTTCAAACAGGGATAGATAATGCCAATAATTCTTTATGGGAGATGCTAAAAATAAGAAAAAATTATAGTGGGGTTATAAGGGATTTGATTGTTGTATATGATGAAGGGCATAATTTGTCTGATCAACAAACAAGGTTGCTATTAGATTTAAATCCAACAGCATTGATTGCGGCAAGTGCGACTACGAAAGTTCCTAAAGAATTAGAATGGTATATTGCCAGGATGAAAAAAGAAAAGGAATTAAAAGATAGTGATTTGGTAACTGTAGTCAGCAATAAGCAGGTAGTTAAAAGTGGTTTGATTAAAAAGTTTATTTCCATAGGCGGTTATATGACGCCTATGGAAATAGCTATACATAATTTACTTGAGGATTTTAGGGAAGTTGAACAATCTGCTCTGGATTTAGCATGTGATTTCAGACCAAAAGCAATTTATGTAAGTGATACAAATATGTTATTGGAAACTTCAGAAATTGATGATCCCTTGGTTCCATTTGAAGAAAGAAAAGCCAGACCGATTAAGATCTGGAAATATTTAGTGGATGAAGGTATTGATCCTCATGAAATAGCTGTATATTGCAATCTGAAATTTGATAGGCGTTTTCCTAAACCTTCAAATTTTAATCTTTTTAGTGGTGGGGATAATGATTATGAAGAATTTATTGCGGGAAATTACCGGCATATTATTTTTAATCAATCATTACAAGAAGGATGGGATGATCCATCTTGCTATTTTGCTTATATAGATAAGGATATGGGATCGAATACGCAGATAACTCAGGTTATAGGAAGAGTTTTAAGACAGCCAAAAGCAACACATTATGCGGATGATAAGCTTAACATGGCTAATTTTTATATAAAAACAGACGAAAAAGATGTGTTTAAATCTATTATAGAAGAGATTAGAAAGACTTTATCAATTGATATTCCAGAAATAGCAATATCCTATCATGTAGCGAAAACCAGTGAAAAAAACAGACCAACTGTCCAGCCAAAAGTAGAAGCCGAAGTTCCTGATATTGTAATTAATTCGGAGAAAGCCATGCTGGAAATTAAGGACGTAATTGATAAAATGATTGACTATAGTAATGATATTAATAATATAGTTGGAGCTGGTAATCAAATACAGGTTATAGCTGAGGTTGGAAGCTATTGCGGAGAAAAGATTGGATATACAACACAGCACAGTAATCAAGTAACAGTACGATGGATATTTAAACGCGAGATGGATAAGCTGGCTAAAAATGCGATAACCTTGTGTGATATATCTGCAAAAAAATTTGATGCTTTAGTAGAGTATAATAGTAATGCGGCGATATACATAAAAAACGAGGCAAAAAAGATTGCGGATATTTACAGGCGCAATTCAGTTATTATGCAGAATCCGTTAGATACAACGCCAATAGGAGAGGTATTTATTACAGGGGACAGTAAAGAGTTTCATAATGCAGTCCATCCCAAATACAGCAATTTTAATATTTTTGAACTTGAATTCGCGCATGAATTGGATAGCAGAAATGTATTATGGATGCGGAATCCGGCAAATGGGTTTTTAAAGATTCCATTATTAGATGGGAAAGGAACCGATACATTCAATCCGGATTTTATTGTATGGAAAGAAAACGAGATATTGGCATTAGATACAAAAGGCAACCATTTGATTGCAGAAGATAGCAATAGAAAACTTTTTTACATTGAAAAGGCATGTGAAGGTAAAGAATTAATCATTAAATTAGTAAGCGAAAAAAAGTATAATAAGCGTCTGGAAGTGATAGACACATCAGGGTATACCGTATGGATGATTAATCAGGGAACTATTTGCCCGATAACATGTTCTACTCTGAAAGATGCTGTTGACATTTGTATTAATAATTAGGAATATCCTGATTCAAATAGTTCTTTTGCTGCTTGTAAAACATACAAGTATGTTTTACCCAAAATGGGTATGGCGTTACGGTTGTACGAAGCCTTGAAGAATATTCCAAACTGGCGGATAGGGCGGAAAATGCCATGAATAAAACATCAGGGTTCCCACACAGGTACAGAATGGCGGGAACCTTGGTGTTTGTATTGTTCTGTATTATTTATTAACGGTAAATTTTTTTGTGTTCGTATACCGGTTCTGAGGTTAGCTGGATACCCAGCTTTTTAAAGGTGCCGATATCTACAGAAGACAGCATGACCGATGTGTGAACCTGGCATCCGTTTAGCTTCGGAAGCTGAGCCAGGGCTTTTTCAGCCATGGGATCGGTAGCGGCGCTGACAGAGAGAGCGATAAGCACTTCATCTGTGTGGAGCCGGGGGTTCCGGCTGCCCAAATAATTTGTTTTTAAGGTTTGGATTGGTTCAATGGCAGAAGGAGCGATTACGTGGACATTATGTGGAATCTCCCCGCAAGCTTTTACCGCATTTAAAAGCAGGGCAGCGGAAGCTCCTAAAAGGGAACTGGTTTTTCCTGTAACAATCCGTCCGTCGTTCAGCTCCATCGCGGCGGCAGGAGCATGTTCCGTAGTTGCTAATGTATTGCAGACCCCTACAACCTGGCGCATGGATGGGGTAATATTATCTTTTTTCATTAAAAGCTCAATTTTATAAACCTCATCCTGGGAACCTTCTTCCGTAACAAGACGGTTTAAAGCCTGATAATAGCGGCGGATAATTTCCTGATTGGAAGCCATGCGGCACGCTTCATCATCAATAATGCAAAAACCTGCCATATTAACACCCATATCTGTGGGGGATTTATAAGGGCTTTCTCCGTAAATTCCTTCAAATATGGCATTGAGCACTGGGAAGATTTCCACGTCCCGGTTATAGTTTACCGTAGTTTCGCCGTAAGTTTCCAGATGGAAGGGGTCAATCATGTTCACATCGTTTAAATCAGCGGTCGCCGCTTCATAAGCCATATTAACCGGATGCTTTAAAGGCAGGTTCCAGATTGGAAAGGTTTCAAATTTTGCGTAACCAGCTTTAATATTCCGCTTATTTTCGTGATAAAGCTGGGAAAGGCAGGTGGCCATCTTTCCGCTCCCAGGGCCAGGGGCCGTGATAATTACCAGAGGCCGGGAGGTTTCAATATAATCGTTTTTCCCATAACCTTCATCGCTGACAATCCGGGAAACATTGCCGGGGTATCCTTCGATGGTATAATGGCGGTAAACCTTAATTCCCATATGCTCCAGTTTCATGCGGAACTGGTCAGCACTGGCCTGTCCGGAATACTGGGTAATCACAACGCTGCCTACAAAAAGCCCGGCATCCCGGAATTCCTGGATCAGACGAAGCACATCCAAATCATATGTGATCCCCAAGTCGTGGCGGACTTTGTTTTTTTCAATATCAGCAGCATTGATGGCAATCACAAGCTCCGCCTGATCCGCAAGCTGCAAAAGCATCCGAAGCTTACTGTCTGGTTCAAAGCCAGGCAAAACCCGGGATGCATGGAAATCGTCAAATAGTTTTCCGCCGAATTCCAGATAAAGCTTATCTCCAAACTTACTGATGCGCTCTTTGATTCTTTCTGATTGAAGAGAAAGATATTTCTTATTATCAAATCCGATTTTCATATGTGCCTCCCTAGTAATTCCCTTTTATTTATGATGACACCCTGACAGGAACTCTGTCCCTTTATGATGGCGTCCTCACAAGGCGTGGGATTTTGTAATATCCCAACCAACAAAATATCCTACCTATGGTTTATTTTCCATGATTTAGGCCGAAATGTCAAGGGAGAGAATTTTCATTTTTTGCAAATAACGTTCGTAAAAATATTTTGGATAAATTTATATTCGCATATTTTAAAGGAAATCTGTATGATGTTATTGTAAATAGCGTTGTAATTAAAGGAGGAAAAAGATGAAGCATCAGATTTTTGGATATGCCAGGGTTTCTTCAAAGGATCAGAATGCCAGCCGCCAGGTGGAAGCGTTAAGGAACTATCCTGTAGAGGAGGAGAATATCTATCTGGAAAAGAAAAGCGGGAAAGATTTTAACCGCCCGGAATACCAGCGTCTTTTATGCGCTTTGCGGGATGGGGATATTTTGGTGATTAAAAGCATTGACCGTCTGGGGCGGAATTACGATGAAACCTTAGAACAGTGGCGGGTGATTACAAAAGAAAAAAATGTAAATGTGGTAGTGCTGGATATGCCCATATTAAATTCCTATCATGATGGGGATCTGACCAGAAAATTAATTTCGGATATTGTACTGCAGCTATTAATCTATGTGGCGCAGCAGGAACGGGAATTTATCCATCAAAGGCAGACGGAAGGGATTGCCATCGCAAAGGCAAACGGGGTACGGTTTGGCCCTCCCAAAAAACAAAGGGGGGAAAGCTACCTGTTATGCCGGAAACTGTGGGAGGCCGGAGAAATTTCCGCGCGATGCGCCGCGGATCAGCTTGGCGTGTGCCATAAAACGTTTCTGCGGTGGGCCAGGGAAGACGGGGGAGGCAATCACTATGTTACAGGGGCAAATTAAATATTTTACTATTTTGCCATATGTGAAAAAGGGAAAAACTGTGATAGAATAGGGGGAAATAGGGATTCTTGGAAACCGGATCCAGACAGAAAGGATTGTAATAGTTATGAGCAGGAAAAAATTAGCTGTGATACTGATCGCTGTAGTTCTTTTCTTAGCGGCGGCGGTATATGGGATTGGAAACTGGAAACAGGAGGAGGAGCCAGTTACAGAAACCGCAGTGGAAACGGCCCAGACGCAGATTCCACAAACCCAGCCCCAGACCGAGCCGGAAACGGAACCGGAAACAGAAACAGAACCAGAAACAGAGCCGTATCAGTCACCTATTAATTTTGAAGAATTGTGGGCGATTAATCCAGATGTAATCGGCTGGATTACCATACCAGACACCAATATTGACTACCCCATTCTTCAGGGGGAGGATAATGAAACGTATCTTCATATGGACTTAGAAGGGAACGAAACAGTGGCAGGTTCTATCTATCTGGATTTTGAAGACGAAAACGATTTTTCCAGCCTTCATAACATTATCTATGGCCACCATATGAAAAATGGAAGTATGTTTAAGGACATTGTGCGATATAAAGAGCAAGACTATTTTGACAAACACATGGATATTACAATTTACACGCCAACACAGGAAATCCATTTAAAAGCATTTGCCGCTCTTTATACCACGCCGGATCCCATCCGCCGGAAAACGGTTTTCCGCTCTCAGGAGAGTTTTGACTCTTATGTAAAAGAAATGACTCAAAAACCGGTAACGTACGCAGAGCCTAAACAGCCGGTGAAAAAGCTGTATTCCCTGGTTACCTGCAGCTATGAATTTTCTAACGCAAGGACAATCCTTTATGCCTATGAGGTTGAGGAGGAGGAACCCTAATGGAGGGAACCAAGTTCTGTTTGATGCTTTTTATTTGAAAACGGATTTCAGATAAAAGGAAAGTGATTGTTACGGTCAATTAAGGAAAATTCGCATGACATACATAACCATTCCAGTTTTGGAATAAATTAAAAAGACGGAATTCGGGCGGTATGGATATGGGAATAAGGAAACAAGCAGAGGCAATTATTATCAGCATCTTACTGTGTTCCGTAATTTGGGCAACAGCGTCTTTTGCTGAGGAAAAGGATGGACAGGAAGAGTTATCGCTCCACGCCCAGTCTGCTGTTTTGATGGATGGCAGAAGCGGCAGAGTCTTATGGGAAAAGGATGGTGACGTGATCCGGCCAATGGCCAGCACCACCAAGATTATGACATGTATCCTGGCACTGGAAGCAGGGCTGGATGAGGAAAGGGTAACCCAAGTATCAGCGGCTGCGGCATCTCAGCCTCAGGTTCACCTTGGGATGAGGAAAGGGCAGCGCTTTTTTACAAAAGATCTGCTCTATTCCCTGATGTTAGAATCCCATAATGATTCTGCCGTAGCCATAGCAGAAGCAGTGGCAGGAAGCGTGCCGGAATTTGCGAAACGGATGAACCAGAAGGCCAGGGAGCTTGGCTGTATGGATACCTGGTTTATAACGCCTAACGGGCTGGATGGAAAGGAAACGGATGAAATGGGGGTGGAGCGTTTCCATTCTACTACAGCAGAGGATTTGGCAAAGATTTTAAGTTATTGTATTTTAAATTCGCCGAAAGCAGAAGAATTTTTGGCCATTACCAGAACATCTGATTACAGTTTTCATGACGCGGATGGGAAAGGCAGTTATCATTGCCGGAATCATAACGCCCTTTTGTCTATGATGGAAGGCGTTATGTCAGGGAAAACCGGATTTACCGGAGGCGCTGGATATTGCTATACAGGAGCGGTAGAAGATGATGGCAGAGTGTTTGCGATTGCGCTGCTTGGATGTGGCTGGCCGCCTCATAAAACATACAAATGGGCCGACGCAAAAACGCTGCTTGCGTATGGAAAAGAGCATTACCAGTACCGGAATGTTTACCGGGATGTGGAGCTTTCTCCGATTCAGGTTAAGGACGGAGTAAGTGAGAATGGGTGGGTGGCTAAAGATTGCCGTATCGATCTTGCCGTAAGGACAAAAAACAGTCTTGTTCAGGAAGGGACTGATAAAAAAGAACCAGAAAGCGCCAAAGAAAATGAGTTAAATGTGCTTTTAGGAGAAACAGATCAGATAAAAATTGTGAAAAAACTACCGAAAGCGCTTAAAGCTCCGATTGAGGAAGGAGAGCAGGTCGGGACGATTGAGTATTACTTGAATAATGTGCGGATTGCGTCCTATCCAATTCTTGCCCAGGGCAATGTACAGCGGTTTTCGTTTTCCTGGTGCGTATCTCAAATCGAAAGACTGTTTTTTATGCAAAATAACTTTTAAAATTATTTGTGTCGGGGCAGACTATATGGAAAGCATTAAGATATTGTGAATTTTATGTCGAAATGACTTGATATTTTCCCAATAACAGTATAAAATTAAAATGCAGAAATTTTGATTTACCGGGTTTTGTTTGTCCTGGTGCAAACAGATTCCTGTCAAAATATTTAAAAATGGAGGACTGCGAAATGAGTAATTCAGCACAAACTTCAGCAAGTAAAAGAATTGAAGCTTTACTTGATGAAAACAGTTTTGTAGAAGTCGGCAAATTAATCTCTGCCAGAGCGACTGACTTCAACATGACTGAACAGGAAACACCGGCTGACGGTGTAGTGACCGGATACGGCACCATCGAAGGCAATCTTGTGTATGTATACAGCCAGGATACCGCGGTATTAGGCGGCTCCGTAGGCGAGATGCATGCAAAAAAAATCTCTGATATTTATACTATGGCAATGAAGATGGGGGCTCCCGTAGTTGGATTAGTAGACTGCGCTGGGTTACGTCTTCAGGAAGCAACCGACGCGTTAAATGGCTTTGGACAGATGTATTTAAGCCAGACCATGGCTTCCGGCGTAGTTCCTCAGATCACTGCGGTTTTCGGTACCTGCGGCGGCGGCATGGCAGTATCGGCTGCTATTACGGATTTCACCTTCATGGAAGAAAAAAAGGGAAAACTGTTTGTTAACTCCCCCAATACCTTAGACAGTAATTATACGGCAAAATGCGATACCGCGTCCGCCAAGTTCCAGAGTGAAGATGCCGGATTGGTGGATTATGTAGGGGATGAAGCTTCCATTATGGAACAAATCCGCGCCTTGGTTTCCATCCTTCCCGCTAATAATGAGGACGATATGTCGTATGATGAATGTACAGATGATTTAAACCGGGTATGTGAAGGCTTAGAAGCATGCGCGGGGGATACGGCACTTGCCCTTACCTTAATTTCCGATAATAGTTTCTTTATGGAAATGAAAAAAATGTATGCCCCGGAAATGGTAACCGGGTTTATCCGCTTAAACGGAACAACAGTAGGCTGTGTGGCAAACCGTACAGAAGTTTATTCAGTAGGTGAGAAAACAGCCTCTTACGACGGAGTCCTTACCGCAAACGGATGTACCAAGGCCGCTGATTTTGTGAATTTCTGCGATTCCTTTAATATCCCGCTCCTGACTCTTGTAAATGTAAAGGGTTATAAGGCAGATAAGCATTCCGAGAGGAAAATCGCGAAAGCCGCAGCCCGCTTAACGTACGCGTTTGCGAATGCTACTGTTCCAAAAGTAACGGTAGTGGCAGGACAGGCCTATGGAACGGCATATCTGACCATGGCCAGCAAGTCTATTGGGGCGGACGTGGTTTATGCGTGGCCTAATGCTTCTATTGGCATGATGGATGGAACCGCAGCCGCTAAGATTATGTATGCGGGCGAGATTGCCGCTTCTGATAACGCTTCCGCACTGATTGCCCAGAAGGCAGCCGCTTATAACGAAAAGCAGTCCAGCGCCGTGTCAGCCGCCAGAAGGGGTTATGTGGATGACATCATTGAGGCCGCAGACACAAGAAAGCGTGTGATTGCGGCATTTGAGATGCTGTTCACAAAGAGAGAGGGCCGTCCGGACAAAAAACACGGTACTGTTTAAAAATGAGGTGACGGAAATATGAAAATAAAAAGAAAGCTATTTGCCATCCTTGCCATGGTATTGTGCATAGGCGCCCTTGCCGGATGCGCAAAACAGGAAGAGGAAGAAACTCTGGATGCCCAGATGGCTGAGGCAATTGTGGGCAGTTCGGAAACCATCCTTGAAAACCTGGCAAAAGAACAGGATGAAAATGTTTTAATCATGATTGAGCAGTATGAGGACGACGGAAATTCAACTATGGTAAACGCTCTGGAAACCTGGCTGAATACAAAGCAGGAAGTAGGAGAGTTTGTTCAGTTTGAAAGTTCTTCGGCTGTGCTTGCGGACCGGCAGTATGTGGCTACGGTAAACGCGGTTTTTGAAAAACGTCCTCTGGAAGCTACCATTATTTATGATAAAAAAGGCGTGATCATCAACATGGAATTTTCTCCTGTCTATACGATTGGGGAAAATATGGGACGGGCGGCAGTCCATACCTTGATTGGCATGGGAACCGTATTCATCGTACTGATATTTATCAGCCTGGTAATCGGCTGCTTTAAATATATCAACCAGTGGGAAAAGAAAAAGACAGCAGCGCCTGCTTCAGCACCTGTGCCAGCGCCGGTTCCTCAAGCAGCCGTTTGCGCAGAGGCAGATCTGACAGACGATTTGGAACTGGTAGCAGTTATTACAGCAGCCATCGCAGCATCTATGAATACCTCCACAGACAGCCTGGTAGTGCGTTCCATCAAGCGGAAATCAGGCGCAAAGTGGAAACGGGCATAATTTGACTGGATCGGACGATTATATGGAACCATAATTATATTTAGGAGGATTTTCATCATGAAAAATTATACAATTACAGTAAATGGAACTGTTTATGAAGTAACCGTAGAAGAAGGCGCGTCCACAGGTTCAGCACCTGTTTCAGCACCAGTGGCTAAAAAGGCAGCGGCGGCGCCCGCGGCCCCGAAAGCATCAGCGCCTGCAGGAGCAGCCGGTTCTGTAACCGTAGCGGCACCAATGCCTGGAAAGATCCTGGCTGTTAAGGCTTCCGTAGGCCAGGCAGTGAAAAAAGGCGATGTAATCCTGGTTTTGGAAGCAATGAAGATGGAAAATGATATCGTGGCTCCTCAGGACGGTACGATTGCCAGCATTAACGCGGCAGCAGGAGATTCTGTTGAGGCAGGTGCTGTAATCGCTACTTTAAATTAGAATGAAGAAGATGCATAAATTATGCATTCCTGACGGAGGGATTCAATATGGATTTTGCAAGTACATTTAATAACCTTCTTCATCAGATGGCATTCTTTAATTTAACCATAGGCAATTTCCTTATGATCGGTGTGGCTTTCGTATTTCTTTACTTAGCTATCCGTAAAGGTTTTGAGCCTTTGCTGCTGGTGCCGATTGCATTTGGTATGCTTTTGGTTAATATTTACCCGGATATTATGGCATCTCCTGAAGAAACTTCTAACGGAGTAGGCGGTTTGTTACACTACTTCTTTATCCTGGATGAGTGGAGTATCCTGCCATCCTTGATCTTTATGGGTGTAGGCGCCATGACGGACTTTGGCCCGCTGATTGCGAACCCCAAGAGCTTCCTTTTGGGGGCAGCGGCTCAGTTTGGTATCTACAGCGCGTATTTCTTTGCGATTTTAATGGGATTTAACGGGAAGGCGGCAGCGGCTATCTCGATTATCGGCGGCGCTGACGGCCCTACTTCTATCTTCCTTGCTGGTAAACTGGGACAGTCTACCTTGATGGGGCCGATTGCGGTAGCGGCTTATTCTTACATGGCCCTAGTTCCTATTATCCAGCCTCCTATTATGAAGCTGTTAACTACGGAGAAAGAACGTAAGATTAAGATGGAGCAGCTTCGTCCGGTTTCCAAGCTGGAAAAGATTTTGTTCCCAATTATCGTTACTACGATTGTGTGTCTGATTTTGCCTTCCACAGCTCCTCTGGTTGGTATGCTGATGTTAGGCAACCTGTTCCGTGAATCTGGCGTGGTTAAGCAGTTAACAGAAACCGCTTCCAACGCTTTGATGTATATTGTGGTAATCCTTCTGGGTACCTCTGTAGGCGCGTCCACCAGCGCTGAGGCATTCCTTAACTGGGATACCATTAAAATCGTAGCGTTAGGCCTGATTGCGTTTGCTATCGGAACTTCCGCAGGCGTGCTGTTTGGAAAGGCTATGTGCAAGCTGACCGGAGGAAAGGTAAATCCTCTGATCGGTTCCGCAGGCGTATCCGCGGTGCCTATGGCAGCCCGTGTATCCCAGAAGGTGGGCGCAGAAGCAGATCCTACCAACTTCCTGTTGATGCATGCTATGGGGCCAAATGTAGCAGGCGTTATCGGTACGGCTGTTGCGGCCGGCGCCTTTATGGCCATATTCGGGGTGTAGGCCTTTTCGCCCCATAACAGAATTCAGGTAATGAAATCTATATTTTTTAGGAGGAAATAAATCATGGCAGATACACAAAAAAAGCCGGTAAAGATAGTGGAAACCATTCTTCGTGATGCCCATCAGTCTTTGCTTGCAACCAGAATGTCTACCGAGCAGATGCTTCCCATTATCGAAAAGATGGATCAGGTTGGCTATCATTCAGTAGAATGCTGGGGCGGCGCAACCTTTGACGCGTCCTTGCGTTTCTTGAAAGAAGATCCCTGGGAAAGACTCAGGAAGCTAAGAGCCGGATTTAAGAATACAAAGCTTCAGATGCTGTTCCGCGGACAGAATATATTAGGCTATAACCATTATGCAGATGACGTGGTAGAATACTTTGTCCAGAAATCCATTGCCAATGGAATTGATATTATCCGTATTTTTGACTGTCTGAATGATATCCGCAACCTGCAAACCGCTGTAAAGGCTACAAACCGAGAGAAGGGCCATGCGCAGATTGCCCTGTCTTATACCTTAGGAGATGCCTATACATTGGATTACTGGAAGGATATCGCAAAGAGGATCGAAGACATGGGCGCAGATTCCCTGTGTATTAAGGATATGGCCGGTCTTTTGACTCCTTACGCGGCAGACGAACTGGTACATGCGTTGAAAGAAGGGACTTCCCTTCCAATTGACCTGCACACCCACTACACATCTGGCGTAGCTTCCATGACATATTTAAAGGCAGTGGAAGCTGGCTGTGATATTATTGACTGTGCAATGTCGCCTTTGGCGCTTGGAACCAGCCAGCCGGCTACGGAGGTTATGGTAGAAACCTTCCGGGGAACTCCTTATGATACAGGATATGATTTAAGCCTTTTGGCCGAGATTGCAGAATATTTCCGTCCTATCCGTGAAGAAGCTTTGGCAAGCGGTCTGTTAAATCCAAAGGTATTAGGCGTAAATATTAAGACGTTACAGTATCAGGTTCCTGGCGGTATGTTATCCAACCTGGTAAGCCAGTTGAAGGAAGCAGGCCAGGAAGATAAGTATCAGGCAGTATTGGAAGAGATTCCTAGAGTTCGTAAGGATTTCGGAGAACCGCCTCTGGTTACTCCTTCTTCCCAGATTGTAGGAACCCAGGCTGTTATGAATGTAATTTCCGGCGAACGCTATAAGCTGGTTCCCAAGGAGTCCAAAAAGATTATGATGGGCGAATTCGGCCAGACGGTAAAGCCATTCGATCCGGTGGTACAGCGGAAGATCATTGGGGATGCAGAACCCATTACCTGCCGCCCGGCAGATTTAATTGAGCCAGAGCTTCCTAAGTTTGAAAAAGAGTGTGCTCAATGGAAGCAGCAGGATGAGGATGTATTGTCCTATGCGCTGTTCCCAGCGGTAGCAAAAGAGTTTTTCCAGTATCGTGAGGCACAGCAGACGAAAATCGATCAGGCTGCTGCTGATAAGGAAAGCAAGGCTTACCCAGTATAAGGATTAGCTGGTTAAAAAGCGGAAAAAGAAGCAGATGAGAAATACACGCCTTTGTGTTACAAAGGCAAGTTCTTATCTGCTTTTTTGCTTTATAGGGTTAGGATGTCAAAAGGTCTTTCAAAAATAAATTGTATCAATTACTCGTGATTCGTATGATGAATTGCCCTCAATTAAGTAACTTAATCAGAACTGTTTTGGCTATAATTTTGAAACAATTTACACAATAATTAGCGTAAATACCTTTTAACACCTTAATCCTGAATGGCAAAAAGTCCTTTTATTTTTTTTACGAAATCTTACAAATTCCGGTTTCCTTGTGAACTTTCTCCAGAATTTATTGACTCTTAAGAAATTTGTCATTATAATAGATGAGATACATTTTTGACTAACGATATACATACCATAAGGTACCGATTAGGAGAAGATAAATGAAGAAAATCTGGAAAAAGAGTTTGGCATTTGGTCTGAGCCTTTTTATGATACTGGAATCCCCCTTTTCGTTTTTTGGTCTGATGAAAAGCAGCTTTGGCGCAGAGCAGCCTGCCAGTGTGCAGGCCACTTCGCTAAATGTGCGCAGCGGCCCTGGCGTAGGATACTCTATTGTGGGAAAGCTGGATTATGGCGCCCAAGTTATGGTAATTAATGAAGCGGCAGCCAGCGACGGGGCGGTCTGGTATCAAATCCGTTTTACCGGAAGCGGCGGCGTTGCAGCCACAGGATATGTGCTGTCAACTTATATTAAATTTCCTGCTACTTATACCACAGATACTAATTTTGAAACTTATTTAACTGCCCAAGGATTTCCGGAATCGTACCGTCCAGGCCTTCGGGAGCTTCATTCCCGCTATCCCCAGTGGATCTTTACCGCGTTTGATACAGGTTTGGACTGGAACGAGGTAATCCAAAATGAGAGCTTGGTGGGAAGAAATTTGGTCAGCAGCCAAAGGCCTTCTTCCTGGAAATCAACAGCAGATGGCGCTTATGACTGGGCCACCAATACCTGGCCCGGATTTGACGGAAGCGGCTGGGTGGCAGCCAGCGAGAGTATTATCCGTCATTTTATGGATCCAAGGAATTTTTTAAATGAAACCTACATATTTCAGTTTTTAGGACAAAGCTATGATCCTTCCATCCATACACGGGAAGGTCTGGCCACTCTGGTTAAGGGAACATTTCTGGAAGGGGCGGCAGCGGTTGGAGATACCTGGACAGGAAGCACAGCTTCCCAAGGAGGGAATAACCAGGGAACTGGTGGAGGCAGTACGGGGCCGTCGGTTGAAAACAGTCAAAACCCAGGTACAGGTACTGGCAGTACAGAATACGGCCCTGGGTATGGCAGCTTGACAGGAGGAGTTCCGTTGGATGTGCAGGTGGGAGTTCCGCCAGGGACAAATATAAGCAGGGCAGAGCCAGAGCTATCCATTAGCCCTCATAAAGTCCAGCGGGTGGCGGCTACCGTAATCCGGGTAGGGCCTGGAGAACAGCAAAGCTCTTCTTCCGGCAGTACTCCCACAGAAACTGCAGCGGCAAACGCCAATCCTGGCATTGGTTCCGGAAATTCAGAAACTCCCTATACAGGAGGTACTGTGCCTTATGTGGATATTCTGATGCAGGCGGCAGTACAGTCTGGTGTAAATCCATATGTTTTAGCTGCCATGATCTTGCAGGAGCAGGGTTCGCAAGGCCAAAGTGAATCCATTTCAGGAGCAAACGGGTATTACAACTTTTTTAACTTTGAAGCTTACGCAAGTAATGGAATGACAGCCGTACAAAGGGGACTTTGGTATGCTTCCCAGCCAGGTGATTATATGCGGCCTTGGAACAGCGTGGACAAGGCTATTATCGGAGGCGCCTGCCAATATGGCCAAACGTATGTCCAGGCAGGCCAGAATACCTTTTATTTAAAGAAGTTTAATGTACAGGGAAGCAATCTTTATAAACATCAATATATGACAAATATAGAAGGGGCGGCATCAGAAGGGGCTAAAATGGCAGGCGCTTATTCCCAGTCCATGCGTCAGGCGCCTATGCAGTTTATGATTCCGATTTACAGGAATATGCCGGTGGAACCTTGCCCTAAGCCTTCTTCTGACGGAAGTCCCAATAATAAACTTTCAGCCATCAGTATTGATGGATATGCGCTGGCTCCGGCTTTTAACCAGGATACCAATTTTTATGAAGTAACTGTGGATCCTACGGTATCCAGCGTGATGCTCCGTGCAACTGCCGTGGATTCTTCTGCCCAGATCAGCGGGGCAGGTACTATAAATCTGACAGGTACGGTTACGGATGTAAGAATTATAGTTACAGCACAGGATGGCACTGTCAGAGAGTATACGGTACGGATTCGCCAAAACGGGGTAAGCGGAAGCGGTCAGGCTCAAGGCTCCGGTTCTGGAGGGACAGGCAGCGGCCCGGGATATGGTGATCCGGGAAGCGGTACAAGCTCAGGAATTCAAACAGGCCCTGGCGGGAGTAATGTAACGATTGTAAATTAGACTGGAGATAGAACAATGAGTAAAAAGATAAAGCAAGCATTGGCTGGAATTTTGCTTACATGCATTATGTGGGCAATCATGCCGGCAGGGCTGCTGGTTTCCATGGCAGCCAGCGGGAAAATTACATTTTCTGATCCTTCCGGGGAAGTAGGCCAGGAAGTGACTGTAAACATGAAGATCAGCACAGAAGACGGATCCTTAGGAAGCGCAGATATGATACTGGCTTACGATTCTTCTGCTTTAAGGTTTATTGACGGCAATAGCGTGGAAGGCGGGGCCGGAACCCTTCGGGCAAGAGGAGGCCCGGATCCTGCGGATTTGTCAAATATTGTGTTTTCCATGCGGTTCCAGTTGATCAAGGAAGGCGCCAGCCAGATTACCATTAGTTCCCAGGAGGTATATGATAATAATTCCCAGCCGCTTACTATCAGCCACCAGGGCAGTTCCACCATTACTGCCGCTTCCACTGGGGCCGAAACAGCAGAAGGCCTTTTGACCATGTTAGCTGTGGCACCGGGAACCTTAACGCCGGAATTTTCTCCGCTGATTGATACCTATTCCGTTCATGTAGGAATGAATGTGGAACAGATTCAGGTACAGGCCTTGGCAGGGGAAGGTTCCCATGTTGCCATAGAGGGCAGCGAGGGGCTTCAGATGGGAGAAAACACCGTTTCTATCCGGGTAACTGCTCCTGACGGGATTACTGTAAAAAATTACAGCATCTCAGTAACGAAAAGTGAGGGAGGCGAAACAGAAGGCACATTAAATACTGAAATCACGGAAGGGGTTAGCCTGGAAGCGGCGGAAAAAGCGATTACCATTTTGCCGCCAGAAGAAGGGGTAGAGCTTCCGGAGGTCTTTTCCAGAATTACCATAAATATTGACGGGCATCAGGTAGCCGGATGGGTTTGGGGTTCGGAAACGGAGCACCAGTATTGCATTTTTTACGCAATGGATATAACCGGTGAAAAGGGCTTTTATCGGTATGATTTGACTGAAAAAACGATCCAGCGGTATTTCCTGGATCCGGCGGCACAGTCTGGTTATACGAAAGAACAAACGGAAGAAATAATTGGGCAGTATAACAGCCTGCTAGATGATTATCAGTTCCGGATGTATATTATTATTGCCTTAGCGGCAGTAGCTACCGTACTGCTGATTTTGGTAATTGTACTGTTAGCTACAAGAAGTTCCGGAAAAGATTCCAAACAAAGCAATCTTCCGAAAGAGAAGGAGCCGGCATTTGAAAACCGCAGGGAAGTTCGTAAGGAACGAGTCGTGCCGGAAGACCGGGAAGCCAGGGATGAAACAGAAGGAAAAATCCAAGCCTTTGAAGAGGAGGAGCTGGCTGAGGAAGAAAGAGATGATGAGGATTTTGATATTATTGATACATTAGGCCGGCCAGAGCAGGCAGCCGCCCAGATGGATATAGAACCTGTGGAAAATTTGGATATTCTGATATCAGAGGAAGAACAATTAGAATCTTCCGACGAAGCGGATGAGGATTTTGAACTTCTTGACGTAGACTGATTGTGCATAATAGACAAAATGGCAAAAAAAAATTAGATAATAAAACATTGACTAAAAAATTTTTAGATACTATAATAAAAGAAACTCAATAGAATTCTTCGATTGCAGATATGTATATTCTGAGGATTGGCTCAGAGTTTCTACCAACTACCGTAAGAGTTGACTACATAGCTTTTTGTAGTCAGCTCTTTTTGCTATGCGGAAGCTTTGCGTTAGAGGGACGCTGGGAGATACGGGAAAATAGGAATGGCAGTAGAAGATTTTTGTTGAGAAAGAGAACCAATGTGCAGCAAAAACACGCCAAAAGGGTATTCACAAAAGCCTTGCTTTTAATAGGTTTCGGCTGGCTGATTCTATTATCATAGGAAGCAAGCTTAGTGTACTGACCGGATATAATCTGGATTGTATACCAGGCAAAGGCTTTTAAGAGTACTCAAAAAGCAGTAAGGAGGAAAGCGGAAATGAAGATTGTGGGGCAGGAAAAAACGCGGGTGGATGCCTACGGGAAGGTAACGGGAGAAGCCAAATATACGGCTGACCTGGAACCGAAGGATATCTTCCACGGCAGAGTGATCCATTCCACTATCGCAAACGGCCTGGTGAAGCGTTTTGATTTGGAAGAAGCGTTAAAGGTGCCGGGGGTAGTGAAGATTGTCACATGTTTTGATGTGCCAGACTGCCAATTCCCCACGGCGGGGCATCCATGGAGCGTGGAAGAAAAGCATCAGGATATTTGCGACAGAAAGATTTTGAATCAAAGGGTACGGCTTTACGGAGATGATATTGCTGCTGTAGTTGCAGAAAATGAGGTGGCGGCGGCTCAGGCGGCCCGTCTGGTAAAAGTGGAGTATGAGGAGTATGAACCGATTGTTACGGTAGAAGCAGCCATGAAGGAAGGGGCTACACCGCTGCATCCGGATATCCGGAAGGATAACGTGATTGTTCATTCGCATATGACCATGGTGAGAAATGATTTTACTTATGAGGATGGTTGGAAAGAAGCGAAAGAAACGTATGGCGCGGATCAGCTTGTTTCGGTTGAAGCAGAATATAATACCCCCCGTATTTCCCATTGCCACATTGAGCTTCCAGTTTCCTGGGCTTATGTGGATGTAAATGGAAAGGTTACGGTGGTATCTTCCACCCAGATCCCTCACATTGTAAGGCGGTGTACGGCACAGGCTTTGGGCATTCCCGTTGGAAAGGTGCGGATTGTGAAACCGTATATTGGCGGAGGGTTTGGCAATAAGCAGGATGTGCTATATGAACCGCTAAACGCGTTTCTTTCCGTCAGCGTAGGGGGACGGGCGGTAAGGCTGGAAATCAGCAGGGAAGAAACCATTTCAGGAACCCGTACCCGCCATGCGATTAAGGGGTTCTGCAAAGGCCTTGCTACAAAAGACGGGCGGATCTTGGCCAGGAAGCTGAATGCTTATGCCAATAACGGAGGATACGCATCCCACGGGCATGCGATTTGTGCCAACTGCGGCAATGTATTTAAGGACTTATACCAAGATCAGTTAGGAACGGAGGTAGACTGCTGGACCGTATACACCTCTTCGCCTACGGCAGGAGCCATGAGGGCATATGGAATTCCTCAGGCAGCCTGGTTTGCTGAGTGCCTTACAGATGACTTGTCTTATGAACTGAATATGGATCCTTGCCAATTCCGGCTGAAAAACTGCATGGAAGAAGGATTTGTGGATCCTTCTAATGGAATTACATTCCATACATATGGTTTAAAGAAATGTATCGAGGAAGGGAAAAAGCATATTAAATGGGATGAAAAGTGGAAAGCATACCAAAATCAGGACGGCCCGGTGCGCCGTGGAGTGGGGATGGCTATTTTCTGCTACAAGACCGGGGTGCATCCGATTTCTCTGGAAACGGCATCCGTAAGAATGGTACTGAATCAGGATGGCTCTATCCAGCTTTGCATGGGGGCAACGGAAATCGGCCAGGGCGCTGATACGGTATTTTCCCAGATGGCGGCAGAATCCACAGGAATCTCCTTTGACAAGGTGTATATTATTTCCACCCAGGATACCGATACCACCCCATTTGATACTGGGGCATATGCATCCCGTCAAACGTATGTATCCGGTATGGCCTGTAAAAAATGCGGGGAACGGCTTCGGGAAAAGATATTGGATTACGCGGCCTATATGCTAAACCACGATATAACCGATCTGTCAAAAACCGTTTACGCAGATGTGGTAAGAGAAGCAGGAGAAACGATTCGGGAAGCGTTAGGCATTTCACGGGAAGAAGAAATTACAGGGGATATGCTGGAAATCGCAGACAGCAAGATTCTGGTAAAAGGAGGGGAACCAGAACTGTTTGATGTGGCGGTAGTAGCGGATACAGCCTTCTATTCCCTAGATCGTTCGATTCATATTACGGCAGAGGAAACCAACCAGTGTAAAGACAATACCTTTTCTTCCGGCTGCTGCTTTGTAGAAATCGAGATTGATATGCCCTTAGGACTGGTGACCGTAAAAGACATAATTAATGTTCACGATTCCGGCATCTTGATTAACCCCAAAACGGCAGAGGCCCAGGTTCACGGAGGTATGAGCATGGGGTTAGGCTACGGTCTTTCCGAGGAGCTTTTGATTGATGAAAAAACCGGAAAGCCATTAAATAATAACTTGCTGGACTATAAAATCCCTACAGCTATGGATACGCCGGAATTAAATGTAACATTTATCCAGTTAGAGGATCCTACCGGCCCTTATGGGAACAAGTCCCTTGGAGAGCCGCCTGCCATACCGGTAGCCCCGGCGATTCGTAATGCCATATTGCATGCAACGGGAGTTCATATGAATGAAGTTCCCATGACGGCACAAAGGTTGATTGAAAAGTTTAAGGAGAAGGGCTATGTTTGATATTAAATCATTTTATGAGGCAAAGGACGTAAAAGATGCCATAGCCGCCCTGGAACGGGAGCCCAAAGCCCAAATAATCAGTGGCGGGACGGATGTGTTGATCCGGGTAAGGGAAGGAAAAGACGCATGGTGTGCCCTGGTATCCATCCATAATATAAAAGAATTAAAAGGCGTTAAGCTTTTGGACGATGGAAACTTGTGGATTGGGGCAGGGACTTCGTTTTCCCACATAACCAATGATCCCCTGATTCAGAAGCATATTCCTATGCTTGGGGAAGCGGTGGATATGGTAGGAGGCCCTCAGATCCGCAATACGGGAACCATAGGCGGAAATATCTGCAACGGCGCTACCTCAGCAGACTCTGCGTCCACTATGTGGACATTAGAAGCCATAGCAGTGCTGGAAGGCCCTTCTGGAGAACGGCAGGTTCCGGTCTGTGAATTTTACACCGGGCCTGGCCGTACCGTCAGGGAGCGGTGTGAGGTGTGCAAGGGATTTATTATCCCGAAAACCAGCTTTGAAGGCTGGACAGGGCAATATATCAAGTATGGAAAACGGAAGGCCATGGAAATCGCTACATTAGGCTGTGCGGTAAGGGTTAAACTGTCAGAGGATAAGAAGCGGATTGCGGACGTCCGTTTGGGATACGGCGTAGCAGGCCCTACCCCGTTACGGTGCCGGAAAGCAGAAGAACATTTAAAAGGCTGCCAGATTACGGATAAAGAAGCCATAGAAGCTTTCGGGAAACTGGCCTTAACAGAGGTAAATCCCCGTTCCTCCTGGCGGGCGTCGAAAGAGTTCCGCCTCCAGTTGATTGAAGAACTTTCGAAAAGGGCTTTGTATCAGGCGATTAAACGAGGGGGAGGTGAATTAGATGCTTAAGATTATCCATATGAAGGTAAATGGGATTGAGCGGGAGCTGGCTGTAGATGAGCGGGAATCCCTTCTGGATACCTTGCGTCTTAAGTTAGGCTTAACATCTGTAAAAAAGGGGTGTGAAGTAGGAGAATGCGGCGCCTGTACCGTATTAGTGGATGGGGAAGCCATTGATAGCTGTATTTATATGACCATCTGGGCCGACGGAAAAAGCGTAATGACCGTAGAAGGCTTAAAAGGGCCCAACGGAGAACTTTCGCCGATTCAAAAGGCATTTATAGAGGAAGCGGCAGTACAGTGTGGCTTTTGTACTCCTGGCCTTATTATGAGCGCGGTGGAGATAGTAGGAACCGGTAAAAAATATAACAGAGAAGAGCTGAAGAAATTAATATCCGGCCATTTGTGCCGCTGTACCGGTTATGAAAATATTCTGAACGCAATGGAACGGATTGTAGAAGAGGTATATCGGGCAAGCCACAAAGAAGCAGAATAGAGGGGGCAAAAGTATGGGGAATACAGGCAAAAACGCAAATTGCAGCATTCACAATATTTATAAACTGGATGGCAGGGTGCCAGTGGCAAAGGCGATTCCTTTTGGTCTTCAGCATATTTTGGCAATGTTCGTGTCAAACCTTGCCCCGATTACCATTATCGCAGGGGCTGCCAAACCAGCGTTAACAACAGCCCAGATAGGAGTCCTTCTGCAAAATGCCATGTTTGTGGCAGGGATCGCGACTATGATTCAGCTTTATCCGGTATGGAAAATCGGATCCAGGCTTCCGGTGGTAATGGGAGTCAGCTTTACCTTTGTAACGGTGCTTAGTACCATCTCGGCTAATTACGGCTATCCGGCTGTTATCGGCGCCGTTTTGATTGGCGGCCTGGTGGAAGGAACATTAGGCCTTTTGGCAAAATACTGGAGAAAAGTTATTACTCCCATTGTAGCAGCTTCTGTAGTAACCGCCATCGGGTTTTCCCTGTTTACGGTAGGCGCCCGCTCTTTTGGCGGCGGCTATCATGAAGATTTTGGTTCCGCGCAGAATTTGCTGCTAGGAAGTATTACGTTGCTTACCTGCCTGCTGTGGAATATTTTTGCAAAAGGGTATTTAAAGCAGCTTTCTGTGTTAGCCGGTTTGATAGTAGGCTATGTTTTGGCAATTTTCCTGGGAAAAGTGGATTTAAGCCTGATTATGTCTGGAGGCATCCTTTCCCTTCCAACGATCATGCCGTTTAAGCCGGAGTTCCATCCGGGGGCAATCCTTTCTGCTTGCATTATTTTCCTGGTATCCGCAGCAGAAACCATCGGAGATACTTCCGCGCTGGTTTCCGGCGGTCTTGACCGTCAGATAACGGGAGAAGAAATTTCCGGCTCACTGGCTTGTGACGGCTATGCATCCGCGTTTTCCGCATTATTTGGATGTCCGCCGGTTACTTCCTTTTCCCAGAATGTGGGTCTGGTAGCTATGACGAAAGTGGTCAATCGCTTTACCATCATGACAGGGGCAGTCAGCATGATCCTGGCAGGCCTTCTGCCGCCAGTGGGAAACTTTTTCGCATCCCTGCCAGATGCAGTTTTAGGAGGATGCACCATTATGATGTTTGGATCCATCTTAACATCCGGGATCCAGATGATTGCCGCATGCGGTTTTGAACAGCGCAATATTGTAATCGCATCCCTTTCCCTGTCAGTGGGAATCGGATTTACCACAGCAAGCGAAGTAGGGATCTGGGATATTTTCCCGCCCCTGGTACAGTCTGTATTCGCGTCTAATGTGGTAGCTGTCGTATTTGTTATGTCGATTATTTTAAGCATATTGCTGCCGAAAGATATGGATATTAAAAAGATGGAAGGATAAGTAAAACCAGCGCCATCCCCATTTTGGGGATGGCGCGTCTTTTGTGGATTCTTTGACCAACCTGTAAAACGTAACACAACACATCATGATTGGTTTCTTCCCTGTTTCATCCACTTGACATTTTAGCGTGGTTGTTATACAATCCATATAACAGGTGCATGAAAAACGAAAGATGGTGAGCCAATGATATTAAAGATTGATTTTAACAGTGATGAAGCCTTTTACCTCCAATTGTGCAACCAGATTATTTTAGGGATTGCTACGGAGGCAATCTGTGAGGGGGATGCCCTGCCCTCAGTCCGTACACTTGCGGATCAGATTGGGATTAATATGCATACAGTAAATAAAGCGTATTCCATGCTTCGCCAGGAGGGCTTTGTGAAGCTAGATCGGCGGAAAGGCGCTGTGATTGCACTGGACATCAATAAACTGCAGGCGATTCAAGAGCTTCGCCAAAATTTAAGTGTGGTGCTGGCCAGGGGAATCTGCAGGGATGTTTCCAGAAAAGAGGCCCATCAATTGGTAGACGAGATCTATGACCTGTTTTCAAAGGGCTCCGACAGGCGAACGGAGTGAGGAGGACAACAATGTTATGTGAAAAGTGTAAGATCAGGGAAGCAAATATTAAATATACGGAAGTGATTAACGGAGTCAAAAATGAACATAACCTTTGCAGCCAGTGCGCGAAAGAAATGGATTTTGGACATTATTCAGCTATTTTTGACGGGGAGTTTCCTTTAGGAAAGATTCTTTCTACCCTGCTTGGGGTGGAAGGAAGCAGCCATAAAGAAGATAAGCTCCAGCAAATTGTATGTCCTGTCTGTAAAACCAGCTATCAGGAATTTGTAGAAAACAGCCGTTTCGGATGTCCAGATTGCTACAGCGTCTTTGATCTTTTAATCGGTGACAAAATGAAAAAACTTCAAGGCAGCAGCGCCCATACAGGGAAAAAGCCAAAGTTCCAGAAGATAGCGGCTATTCCAAAGACAGTGGGTGGCAGCCAGGCGGAGCCTGAATTATCAAGAGATGAAAAGCTAGAAGTATTAAAAGCACGGCTCCAGGAAGCAGTTTTGAAGGAAGAGTATGAGATGGCGGCTCAGTACCGGGATCAGATTAAAGGGTTAAACCGGGAGGAGGAGCAAGATGCATAAATGGTTTGAGCAAACTGAAAACAGAAGGCCGAATGTGGTAAACAGCAGAATCCGGCTGGTTCGGAACTGGGATCAGTACCGGTTTCCAAAAACCCTGGCTCCTATGGAAAGTGAAGAATTAGTAAAAAGGCTGGAATTTGGCCTGAGAAATTTAAAGGAACTGGACGGAAGGGATTACGAATACGCATACCTGGAAGAATTGGATGAGTTAAGCCGCAGAACCCTTCGGGAGCGGCGGATTTTAAATTCCAGCATTCTGGAAAAAAAAGAAACAGTAGGCCTGATTGTTTCCAGAGATGAAAGCGTTAGTATTGTCTTAAATGGTGACGACCATATCCGGATGCAGTTCCTTTCTTCCAGCCTTTCCCTTGGCGAGCTTTGGAGGATGGCAGATCAGACCGACGATTATGTGAATGCCAGATTTTCTTACGCATTTGATGAAAAATACGGATATTTAACATCCTTCCCTACAAATACAGGCACAGGCCTTAGGGCTTCTGTTACCCTTCACCTTCCCACCTTATCCATGGGAAAGAAATTCCAGAGCCTGATAGGGGATATGAGCCGGTTTGGCGTCAGCCTTCGGGGCGTATACGGAGAGGGAAGCGAAAACTATGGCGCGTTGTATGAAGTTGTAAACCAGAAGACATTAGGCTCCACAGAGCAGGAGATTATTGATCTGGTGAATCAGGCCGCGGGGCAGTTAAACAGCCAGGAGCAGCAGGTAAGGGAAAAGGCTCTGAAAAACCACCGACTAGAGCGGGAGGATGAAGCCTACAAATCTTACGGCGTATTAAAGTATGCCAGACGTCTTTCCGGAAAGGATGCTATGATTTTCCTTTCCCAGATGATGGCAGGGGCTGATGATAACATTTTAAGGTTCCGGGAGCCTTGTTCGATTTACCGCCTGATGTTAGGAATCCAGACGGCGAATCTTCAAAAGCTTTCCCATAAGCCGTTAAGCAAAGAAGAACTGGATGTAGCCAGGGCAGCGTATATCCGGAAAGAGTTGCCAGAGCTGGTATAAAGAAAGGACGAACAAAATGATTGATCGATTTACAACAAAAGCAAGGGAGGCAATTTCCCTTGCGGTAAACGCGGCAGAAACACTGGGCCATAATTATGTGGGAACGGAACATCTGCTGATTGGCCTGCTTCATGAAGGTTCCGGGGTGGCTGCTAAGGTACTGGCAGAAAGCGGCGTCCGGGAAGAGAAAGTAATGGAACTGGTAAGCCAGTTAATATCACCAAATCAGTCAGTAGGTTTGGCTGAGCAAAACAGCTATACCCCCAGCGCCGGACGGGTGCTGGAAAATAGCTATAAGGAAGCGGTACGGTTCCGGGCACCCTTAATCGGGACAGAGCATCTTTTAATCGCGTTGATAAAAGAAGGCGACTGTGTGGCTTCCAGGCTTTTGAATACATTAGGGATCAGCATTCAAAAGCTTTATATTGATCTGCTGTCTGCTATGGGGGAGGATGCCCCCGCTTCCGCGAAAGAGGAACTTCAGGGAAACCGTAGCATTTCCAGAGGGAAGGCGAATACTCCCATGCTTGACAATTACAGCCGTGATTTAACCGTACTGGCAGGAGAAGGGAAACTGGATCCGGTAATTGGCCGTGAGGCGGAGATCCAGAGAGTGATTCAGATTTTAAGCAGAAGGACAAAAAACAATCCCTGCCTGATTGGAGAGCCGGGAGTAGGGAAAACGGCTGTGGTAGAGGGTTTAGCCCAGATGATTGCCTCTGGCAATGTGCCGGAAACCATAGCGAAAAAACGGGTGGTAACCCTGGATTTATCCGGTATGGTTGCGGGTTCCAAATACCGTGGCGAGTTTGAGGAACGGATCAAGCGGGTGCTGGCAGAGGTAATGTCAGACGGGCAGGTTCTTTTATTTATTGATGAGATCCATACAATTATTGGCGCGGGCGGCGCTGAAGGGGCAATTGACGCATCCAATATTTTAAAGCCGTCCCTGGCAAGAGGAGAAATCCAGTTAATCGGGGCAACCACCATTGAAGAATACCGCAAATATATTGAAAAAGATGCCGCCCTGGAGCGACGCTTCCAGCCGGTAACGGTGGAAGAACCGGGACAGGAGGAAACCATCTCCATCTTAAAGGGGCTTCGTGCCCGATACGAGGAGCATCATAAGGTGACCATAACCGACGATGCCTTAGAGGCGGCAGTAAAGCTGTCTGCCCGTTACATTAATGATCGGTTTCTCCCTGATAAAGCCATTGATTTAGTAGATGAAGCAGCTTCGAAAGTGCGGCTGACCAATTTTGTGGAACCGGAAGAGATTAAGGAATTGGAAAAAGAAATTGAAATCTTAGAGGCGCAGAAAGAGTCAGCCGTTAAGGCAGAAGCCTACGAAAAGGCCGGGGATATTAAGAAGAAGCAGCAGAAGAAGCGGGATAAAATCGATAAAATCCGAACAAAGTGGGAAAAAGAAAAGCATACCCGAAAGCTTGTAGTAAGTGAAAATGAGATTGCGGATGTGGTAGCCGGGTGGACGAAGATCCCGGTAAAGAAGCTGGAGGAAGAGGAATCGGAGCGGCTTAGAAAGCTGGAATCCATCCTGCATCAGCGGGTGGTGGGCCAGGATGAGGCGGTAAGCGCCATTTCCAAAGCCATACGACGTGGCCGGGTAGGGTTAAAAGATCCCAAGCGGCCAATTGGCTCTTTTCTGCTTTTAGGGCCAACTGGCGTGGGAAAAACAGAGCTTTCGAAAGCATTGGCAGAAGCAATGTTCGGAACGGAATCTGCTTTAATCCGGGTGGATATGTCCGAATATATGGAGAAACACAGCGTTTCTAAAATGATCGGATCGCCTCCCGGATATGTGGGATATGACGAGGGAGGGCAGCTTAGCGAAAAGGTTAGGAGAAATCCCTATTCCGTTATTTTATTTGACGAAGTAGAAAAAGCCCATCCGGATGTGTTTAATGTATTACTCCAGGTACTAGACGACGGCCATATTACAGATGCTCAGGGAAGGAAAATTAACTTTAAAAATACCATACTGATTATGACTTCCAACGCGGGGGCGGAAAATATTATTTCACCCAAGCGGTTAGGCTTTGCTTCTTCCAGTGATGAGAAAGCGAACTATGACTTCATGAAAGAACGGGTTATGGCAGAAGTAAAACGGATGTTTAAACCGGAATTTTTAAACCGTATTGATGATATTATTGTATTCCATCAGTTAAATAAGGAACATATGAAGAACATTGCGTCCATTATGCTGGCATCTATTTTAAAGCGGACAAAGGAACAAACAGGGATTACGCTGGAAATTTCACCGGAAGCTACCAGCCTTTTGATTGAAAAAGGTTATGATGAAAAATATGGCGCAAGGCCCCTTAGGCGTACCATACAGAATATGTTAGAGGATAAGCTGGCAGAGGAAATTTTAGACGGATCCATTAAAGGCGGAGAGGATGTGCTGGTGGGCGCGTCAGAAGATATCCTTACATTTTCAGGAAAAAAGGAAGCGGTGCTCCAGGAAATCCACTGAGATTTCGAAAAGGTTTTACTGGCTATTTTTCGGGAATTCGTGTATAATTAAATTGCATTTTTGTGCATATTGGTCTTTAAAAGGCCACGGGCCAGAAACCACATAAGGATAAGTAAAATACTAGGAGGGCAAAACGATGCCAGGAATTGAATCTTTAATTCAGACAGAACAGGACGGAACCATTAGCTTTGGCAATTATTCACTGAATGAAAAGTCCAAAAAACAGGATTTTGAACATCAGGGCGATTTGTATAAGGTAAAAACTTTTTATGAGATTACAAAACTGGAGCGAAACGGCATGTTTGTGTATGAGTCCGTTCCGGGTACAACCGTATCAAATTTTGCAGAGCATGATGAGGGGATTACCTGCCTTCTGGAGGGATATAAGGCTTCCCAGGTGATAGTACAGTTAGAAGAGAATACGGCATATAAGATTTACGAAGATGGGGCAGTGACAGGAGAAATCACCACCAATATGAGCGGAAAACTGGGAATCAATATTGATTTGGAAGACGAGAAGCCAGTTGAATTAAAAATTTTGAAAGTTTAGGAAAGCAAGAGGCTGCGCCCAAGCGCAGCCTTTTTTATGGAGGGAACATGGCAAAAGCAAAAGCAACCGTATTTTTTTGTAAGGAATGTGGATACGAAAGCAGCAAATGGATGGGACAATGCCCAGGATGCAGGCAGTGGAATACCATGGTGGAAGAACCAGTATCCCTAAATTCATCGGTCAAAATGCCGGCCAGGGGCATTGGCGGCATGAATAAAACGATAGGGAGGAATCCGGTAAAGCCGGCTCTGCTGTCGGAAATTTCTGTTGATGAGCAAGATCGGATGGGGACCGGATTTGATGAATTGGACCGGGTGCTGGGAAGCGGTGTGGTAGCCGGATCCCTGGTTTTAGTAGGTGGCGATCCGGGAATCGGGAAATCGACCTTGCTGCTTCAGGTCTGCCGCAATCTGGCAGCAGAGGGAAAACAGGTTTTGTATATATCAGGAGAAGAATCGTTAAAGCAGATTAAACTAAGGGCAAACCGGATTGGCAAAGTTACGGGAGAGCTGCGGTTTTTGTGTGAAACGAATTTGGAGCAGATCCAGGAAGTGATTCAGGAGCGCAAACCGGATATAGTAGTAGTTGATTCCATCCAGACAATGTACCGGGAAGATATCAGTTCCGCTCCAGGGAGCGTGAGCCAGGTCAGGGAGTCTACGAATGTGCTGATGCAGCTTGCAAAAGGCCTTGGAACCGCTATTTTTATTGTAGGGCATGTAACGAAAGAAGGGGTGGTAGCCGGGCCAAGGGTGCTGGAGCATATGGTGGATACGGTGCTATATTTTGAAGGAGAGAGGACAGCTTCTTACCGGATTCTCCGGGGCGTGAAAAACCGGTTTGGCTCTACTAATGAAATTGGCGTATTTGAAATGCTGGAAGAAGGGTTAAGTGAGGTAAAAAACCCTTCGGAATTTTTGCTGAGTGGTCGGCCAAAGGATGCTTCGGGCGCTGTAGTGGCATGCTTAATGGAAGGAACCCGCTGCATTTTACTAGAGGTTCAGGCGCTGATTACGGAAACGAATTTCGGCATGGCCAGAAGAACCGCGGCAGGAGCTGACTATAACCGGGTAAATCTTTTAATGGCAGTATTGGAAAAACGGTGCCGCTATGATCTGGGACGTTTTGACGCTTACGTAAATGTTGCGGGAGGACTTAGGATGAGCGAACCTGCCATGGATTTGGCAATTGTAATCGCCATGATTTCCAGCTATAAAGATAAGCCAGTTGATCCTTTGGCGGTTATCTTTGGGGAGGTAGGGCTTGCGGGCGAGGTCCGGGCAGTATCCATGGCAGAGCAGCGGGTACACGAAGCCAGGAAACTAGGGTTTACCACCTGCGTCCTGCCTAAGCTTTGTCTGGAGAAGATGAAGCCTGTGGAAGGGATCCGCCTGATTGGGGTGTCAAATGTAAGAGAAGCGATCGGGGCGCTTCTGTAAATCCGGCAAAATGTGTTACTGGCGTGTTTTGCTAAACGTGGTAATCAGAATAAGAATCCTGTGTGGTAAGGTTCTTTTTTAATTTTTAAAGTAAAGAAGGGTCTACCTATTTTTGGGCAGAGATGGTATAATGGGTATAATTAGGAATTTTGGAGGGAGTTGAGAGATGAAACACAAAACGATTCGTTTTCTGTTTATCAGCCTGATCCTGGTATCTGTTTTCTGTGTTTATATTTTTACTTCTCTGGCAGTGCGGATGAACCAAAAGGGTGCAGAAACGATCAGCCAGATCGGCGAAATGTACATGTCCGGAATGAGCCAGCAGGTAGCCATGCATTTTGGCACTACCATTGAGCTTCGGCTGTCCCAAGTAGAAGCGTTGGTAGATTCCGTTCCTCCGGGAAGCGTAACCAGTAAACGAGTGAGGCAAGTAACCTTGACCTACAACGCAAGAGCTAGGGGATTTGATTACCTGGCTTTTTACTGTAATGACGGAAGTTTTGATATGATATATGGGCCGCAGATCGATGTGGACGGGCAGGATGGATTTTTTAATTCTATCAACAGAGGCGAAGAAAAGCTGGCTATGGGGACGGATCAACTGGGACAAAAGGTAGTCTTAATGGGGGTTCCGGCCAAATATCCCATGGAAAATGGAAAGACCTGTATTGCGTTGGTGGCAGGCCTTCCGTCTGAATATTTAAGCGATACGCTGACCGTAGCGGATATGGGAGCGGAGGTAAACTATTCTATTATCCGCCGGGACGGAAGCTTTATTATCCAAGGTGATGGCGTAAGCGGAGATAATTATTTTGAGCGGGTTCGTACTCAATATGAACGGGTGGAAGGAAAGGATACAGAGCAGTACATTGCACAGTTAAGAAAGGCTATGGAAGATGATCAGTCATATTCCGGACAGATTACAGTAGATGGGGAACGGCGGCATCTGCATTGCTCCAGCCTGCCCTATTCGGAGTGGCATTTGATGCTGTTTATGCCTTACGGTACAGTAGATGAAAGTATTGATGCCCTGGGGCATCAGTGGGTAATCACAACCATGCGGGATTGTGCTCTGATTATGACGGCGCTTCTTTTGGCATTTGCCGGATACTTCCGGTTAACCAGAAAGCAGGTTCGTGACTTAGATGAGGCCAGGCAGACAGCAGAACGGGCAAACAAAGCGAAAAGTGAGTTCCTTTCAAATATGAGCCACGATATCCGTACACCTATGAACGGCATTGTAGGAATGACGGCCATAGCCTCCGCTAATATTGAAAATATCCAACAGGTTCAGGACTGCCTGAAAAAGATTACGATTTCTAGCCGCCATCTGCTGGGCCTGATCAATGATATCCTTGATATGTCAAAGATTGAAAGTGGCAGGCTTACGTTAAAGAACGAACCCATTTCCTTAAGTGAATTAATGGAAGGGATTATCCATATTGTGCAGCCTCAGACGAATGGGAAAAAACAGCAATTTGATGTTTATGTCCAAAACATATGGTGGGAAGATATTTTCAGCGACGGTCTTCGGCTGAACCAGATTTTATTAAACCTTTTGGGCAACGCAACTAAGTTTACGCCAGAAGGAGGCCAGATCCAGGCAGTGCTGTATGAGGAGCATTCTCCGAAGGGGAGCGATTACATTCGAATCCATTTCCGTGTCAAGGACAATGGCATTGGCATGTCAAAGGAGTTTAAAGATAAAATTTTCCAGTCTTTTATGCGTGAGGATAACGCACGGATTGAAAAGACAGAAGGGGCCGGCCTTGGTATGGCAATTACCAAATACATAGTGGATGCCATGAACGGAACTATAGAGGTAGAAAGTGAGCAAGGAAAAGGCACGGAGTTCCATGTGGTGCTGGATTTGGAAAAGGCTCCAGAAAAGGAAACAGACTGGAAGCTTCCGGCCTGGAACCTGCTGCTTGTAGATGATGATCAAAATGTATGCGAAGAGGCGGAAAAGGTATTGCAATCCATGGGAGTTTATGCGGAATGGGTCTTAGACGGACAGAAGGCGGCCCAGGCAGTACAAAAACGGTGCAAAGAAGGTAAGTCCTATGATATAGTGCTGGTGAAATCAGAACTTCCGGGAATGGATGGGATTCAGGTGGCCAAAGAAATCCGTCAGATTTGCGCCGATCAGGTTTTCATGGCGCTGATTTCTTCTTATGATTGGAAAGAGATCGAGGAGGCGGCAAGAGCGGCAGGTGTAAATGGTTTCATCAAAAAACCACTGTTTCCGTCTACCTTATTATATGGACTCAGGCCTTTTTCACAGGCAAAAGAACCGGAAAGCATTTATCCGGAAAAAAGAGGTGCTTCTGACTTTTCCGGAAAGAGGGCGCTTTTGGCAGAGGATAATGAGTTAAACTGGGAAATTGCCAGCGAACTGCTGTCAGAATTAGGATTGGAATTGGACTGGGCCGAAAATGGGCAAATCTGCCTGAACAAATTTAAAGGGTCTTCCGAAGGATGGTATGATATTATTTTAATGGATCTTAGGATGCCTCAGATGAGCGGATATGAAGCTGCCAGGGCAATTCGTGGGTTAGAGCGTCAGGATGGAAAGGTGATCCCCATTATTGCCATGAGCGCTGACGCGTTTTCAGACGACATAAAAAAGTGCCTGGATTGCGGTATGAATGCCCACATCGCGAAACCAATCGATATCCATGAAGTGGCAAACCTGCTGGAAAAATATATTGGGGTTTCTGGATAATAAATTGAAGGGAATGGAATAATATGAAAAAAATGGCTGTTTGGGCATCCGTTTTTGCCCTGGCTCTTTCATCTTGTGGGACTAAGACAGGCGGTGAGCAGGCTATGAATCAACCTGCTGACCAAGAGGAGCAAACGGATTCGGCCCTAGAACCAATCGAGCTTACATTATGGACGTATCCTGTGGGAAACTGGACAAATCCTACCAATATTGCCAGCGTACTTGGACATTTCCACAGGGAGTATCCTAACATCCATATATCTGTAGAATTTCTGGATTACAATAATGCTACTGGTGATGACAGAGTTCAGGAAGCCATTACATCCGGCCATCCTCCGGATTTGATTTTTGAAGGGCCGGAACGCTTGGTAGCCAACTGGGGCCAGCAGGGAGTTATGGTGGATTTATCCGATCTTTGGCAATCCGATCATGCAAAGGAGATTTATGATTCCGTGCGTTTCGCCTGCCGTAACCAGAATGGGCAGCATTATATTTTTCCGGTTTCTATGGGCACCCACTGCATGGCGATTAATTATGATATGTTCCGGGCAGCCGGCGCCTTGCAGTATATTGATGAAGAAACCAGAACCTGGTCAACGGAAGATTTTATCCAAGCTGTAGAGGCGCTTCGGGCTTACGGGCAGCAGGAGGTAGGGGTAGTTTACTGTAAGGATCAGGGAGGCGATCAGGGCACCAGAGCTTTGGTTAACAATTTATATTCCGGAACTTTCACAGATGATGCCCATACCAGGTATACGGCAGACAGCGAAGAAAATATCCGTGCCTTACAGCTTTTATATGATTTGGAAGGGATCCGGTTTGCACCGGAAATGGTTGGCAGTGATGAGATTGCGCAGTTTTGCAGCAGTAAGCTAGCAATGGCTTTTTGCTGGAATGTTTCGATGGAAATCAATCAGGTGGTGACCAATCCAAACCTGGATTTTGAAATTTTACCTATGGCGTTTCCTACTGATTCCGGACAGCCAAAGCTTCAGGGAGGAATCTGGGGATTCGGTATTTTTGATTCTGGGGATCCGGAAAAAATCCGGGCAGCAAAAACCTTTATTACATTTATGACAGAAAATGATAGCCAGTATGCCAAAGCGGTTCAGATTTCCGGCTATTGGCCGGTCCGTCCCATGGAGCACATCTATACCAATGATGAACTGATGAATGAATACAGCATTTTCACTCAGTATATGGGTGACTATTACCAGATAACCCCTGGCTGGGCAAAGGCACGCACAGCATGGTGGACGTGCCTTCAAAAGATTGGTGAAGGAGAGGAGGTTGCTGCATCAGTAGAGGAATTTGTTTCGGTGGCGAATGCTGCCGCAAGGCAGGCTGAAGCCGACGGGCAGTAAAAGCAAGAACAAAGCAAGATCAGTGATTCAAAGAATAGGTTTTAAGAGATATTCTTTAATAAAAAGGAGGGTACGGTTATGAAGAAAAACCATTTTGTTATCACCATAGGGAGGCAGTATGGAAGTGGCGGGCGAATTGTTGGGAAGATACTGGCAGAAGAACTGGGAATCCATTTTTATGATGAAGAAATATTAAAGATGACTTCCGAAACCAGCGCCATAGGAGAGCAGTATTTCCGTTTGGCTGATGAAAAGGCAGGCAATAACCTTTTATACCGGGTTATGAAGGAGATGAAGCCAGATTTATACCTTCCGAAAAAAGATGAGAAGCTGACAACTCCGGAAAACCTGTTCCGGTTCCAGTCGGATGTAATCCGTAAGATTGCGGCAGAGGAAACCTGCATTATTGCCGGTCGGTGTGGTGACTATGTGCTGGAGCAGGAAAATTTGGAGGAGCTTATCCGTATTTTTGTATATGCTAATATGGATACCCGGGTCCGCCGTGTTATGGATGTGGATAAGGTTGACGAAAAAGAAGCGTTAAAGCGGATTAAGCGGATCGATAAGGAACGGAAGGAATATCACCGTTATTTTGCGGGCAGGGACTGGATGAATATGGAACATTACGATCTGCCCATTAACAGTAGCCGCCTGGAATTTGAGCAGATGGTAATCTTAATCAAGGATTATATCAGGCTGAAAGGATTTGAAATTTAAAATTTATAGGAGGATTGGTGAAAATTATGAAAAAACGATTATCTGCAATTGTACTTAGCATTGTCATGGCGGTGTCATTAACCGGCTGTGGGGGAAAGAAAGATCCAAAAGAAATTTATGATGCCGCTATGGAAAAGCAGAAAGAAATATCCAGCATAGATGTGGACATAGACATGGATATGTCTTTAGTTCATGAAAGCGATACCATGGATCTATCCATGATGATGAACATGAAGATAGACGGCATTAACACAGATGGCATGCGCTATTTAATGGACGGAACCACAAGTACCATGGGGCAGAATATTGACACCATGATGTATTATGAAAGCGGCTATTGCTACGTGGAAGCTATGGGCCAGAAACTAAAGTATGCCATGGGTCTGGAAGATATGGTAAAGCAGGTGGAACAGCGTCTGGGGTCCACTTCCGTTGATTCTTCCTACTTAAAAGATATTACAGCGGAAAAGGATGGGGATAACCAGATTCTAACGTATACCGTAGATGAAGCTAAAATGGAAGAAGTCATGGAAGAAATGATAGATGCCCTTGGAAATGCTGGAGCAGGTCTTACAGGCGCTTCCAATACCATTCAAGCGTTAAGCGGGGAACTGGTAGTGAATAAGGAAGGTTATGTGGTTGCGTCCAAGGCAAAACTGTCTATGGAAATGACCATGGATGGGGATACTGCCAATATGGAATTAGAGATGGAGGCTACCTATAATAATCCTGGACAGGCGGTTTCAATTACAGCGCCGGAAGATTTGGACAGCTATACGGAGATCGATGCAAACCAATTAGGGCTTTAAAAGCAGGAAACTGCTGAAAAACGATCGGCAAACCATCCGTGAATAAATATGAAAAAACCATCAAAAACCACTGGAAGCAGGTATGATATTCCATTCTTCCAGTGGTTTTTGCTTAAAAGGTCGGAAATTACGAAAGGTTTCCCAATATAGTTGAGCGGATGTTTCCCAGACTAAAACCGCTTAATTTTTTTTGCAGTAGTTTTCTCAAATTCCGTTTCCCGAACAATCAGGTGATGGATTCTTTTATATACTGGCAAGGTTTGGTTCTCTTCATCAATTAACGACTGAAGTTGTTCCGGAATATTGGAAATCCCGGAATTTTCGGCATATTCATAATTGGGGAAAATTTCGGCTTCAATCACATTTCCGGCTTCCCGAACCAGGACTTCCTTTACAAGGTGACAGCGGTTCAGCTGGTTTTCCAGTTCTTCCGGAGATACATTTTCCCCATTTGCAAGAATAATTAAATTTTTCTTGCGGCCTGTGATATATACATATTGATCTGGATCCACATATCCCAAATCGCCGGTTTTCAGCCAGCCATCTTCTAGAGCTTTGGCAGTTTCCTCTGGCATTTTGTAATATCCCATCATAACGCTGGATCCTTTAATCCAAAGTTCTTCTTCTACCACTTTGGCCTGGCAGTTAGGAAGAAGCTTTCCAACCGATCCCTTTTTATTGGCCCATTCTAAATTGGTGCTGATAACAGGGGAGCATTCGGTCATGCCGTAGCCCTGCAGGATAGTAATGCCGTATTCTTCAAACCGATCTACATAGTCCGGATCAAGATAGGCGCCGCCGCTGCATATGGTTTTTAACCGTCCGCCCAAAGCGGCTTTGGCAATCATTGGCTTTGGAGTGCCGGCAGGAGCTTGCCTGACGGCGTCTTCCAGTTTTGCGTAAACCGATTCAATGATCATAGGAACCATGAGAACCAGCTCAGGCTTAAAAAGCGCCAGGTTTTTTTGCACCCGCATAATGGAATCATTGACACAGATGACAGCGCCGATATAAAGTCCTTTGATAATATCCATGGTCAGGCAGTACACGTGATTAATGGGAAGCAGCGTCATAGTAACGGTTCCTGCCGGAATTTTCATATCCAGGCAGACCGCATTATCCGTTAAGTTTTGATGGCTTAACATAACACCCTTGCTTTTTCCGGTGGTACCGGAGGTATATAGAATCGTGGCAAGCTGATTGGGACATAGATTGGCTTCATAATTTCCGGCATACTGGGAAAGCAGGCAGGAGAGAGAATAAATCTCTGGTTGGTGGCTTTCAGCCTGCATGGAAATCGTACAGGAAATCTGAGGGCAATGCTCTTTTATGCCTGCAGTTACGTCTGCCCGGATTTCATCATAAATCAGCATTTTTACATCCGCCCGGTTTAACAGTTCCCATATAGCCTGAGCCGGAAGCTGGGCATCAACAGGGACAGCCACGCTGCCGCTTCCGGTAATTCCAAAGTAACAGGAAATCCACTGGTAAGAAGTGGTTCCGATTAATGCGATATGCATTCCTTTCATGCCAAAGCCTTCTACCATCCGGCTGACAGCCATGGTATCATTCTGCAATTCCAGATAACTTTTATCCTGGATTTCTTTTTTTACTTTATAGCGGAAGGCGGTCTGGCTGCCGAAGGTGGCCGCCCCATGGCGGATTATATCCTGCAACGTTTTTACTTCCATAAATACCTCCAATCGATTTGTGGGCGCATGATGGTTTAATTTGATAAAAAGTTGGGGTCTTATTGTTCTTGCAACGATTTGATGTAGGTGATAGCATCGCCCACAGTTTTCACATGGATCACATCCCGTTCGTTTACTTCAATATCATACCGATCTTCAAGCTCACCTACCATACTCATAAAGTCATAGGAGTTAAAACCAAGATCCTCTATAAAACGGGAATGTTCCGTAATGGTTTCCGGTTCCACCTCCACATATTCGCAGATTATAGTTGATAATTCGTTTAACATGTTTGATCTCCTTATGAAATTTTTCCTGCCTTTGGCAGGTAATGGCTGCTACACCCATTCAATGATTTCACCGATGGTACGGCTGCTATCTTCTGTACCACGAAATAAAATCCGGCACAAAAAGTAATAGATATCCCGCAGCTTTTCTGGAGTTACGACTCCAGTCTGGTATTCAAAACAGAAGTCCATGCCGTTATCAGACGGATTTTCATTTACAGTCAGATACAGGGTATGGGCAGCTACACCATTAGTATAGCGCGCAGATTTATATTGGATGCCATCTAGCATCTCCAGACCTGGGCCATCATAGCGTGTGGATAAAGGCTGATAAGTTAAAGAGAGTGGTTCGTAAGTCTGCCCGTCTTTCAGGTGGTAGTACTCTTTTCTGTAGTAATAATATTCTGAAGGGCTGTAGTTGGCATGGCGGAAATACTGGTTCTGCATATCACGGATTTTATAAATGCCTTCCAGGAAAGTGTCCTCTTTTGGAATAATGGTGCGGAAGGGAAAACAGTGGATCCGGCTTCCTCCGCAGCGTTTTTCCGAAAGGGTAGCACGGCGGGCAATTGTAGTGGTAACTGAGATATCGTCCAGGTTATTTTCTTTCTGCAGATAGGTACGCAGACCCATGAGCAGCAGGCATACCATAGAAACTTTTTGTTCTTGGCAGAATTTATGAAGGCGCGCAGAAGGATCCGTTTCCAGATGGAAGGTGGTAATATTGGCATCCACATTATCGGAAGTATTAGTAGCCGCCCTTAAATTCGGATTCCCGGTAGCGTTCCGTTCTGCTTCCAGCTTTCCGGGGCCATAGATATCGGCAAAAATCGGTTCGGAGGAGGATATCAGCTTTTGGAAAAACTCCCGGTCCTTTTGGCAGGCAGGAGAGCCTTCTTCATAAATCAGATCCTTTTTAAGCTGTGTTATGTAGGAAGCCATTTCTTTCGGATATTTAATGGTATCATATTGCCTGTAACAGTACAGTTCAATAATATCACGGTAAAAGATGATAAGGGACTGGGCGTCCATGGTCATGTGATCCACAGCTATGTAGATGCCCTGGAAGCCGTCAGGAAGCTTAATCATTACAATATGGTGCATGGGGGAGTCAAAGCGTGAAAAAGGAGTTTTTGTCCATTCTTCCATTTTTGCCTGGGCAGCTTCCATGGTCCATCCGGTGAAATCAAAGTGTTCGATTACGGAATCATCTTCCTTTACTACATATTGCCAGGTATTGCCCTCCTTATCCTGGGCAAAGCGGATCCGCATGGATTCGCAGCGGCTGATAGCCTTTTTGATGCTTTCTTCCAACAGCTTCCGATCCAGATCGACTTGTATGGTAAGACTGGCGCCAATATTTAAAACCTGCTTTTTGGGGCAGTATTTTAAACAATAAAAATGAAGCTTCTGAGCATTGGTTAAGGGGTAAACTTTATTTCCTTTTCTAGTTTTCATCAGCAGGGTTCTCCTTTTTAAAATGCGAATGAATCATGGAACGGATTGCTTTTTCATAGGCGTCGGTGTCTTTGTAGTAGGCTTCCGCATGGCTGGCTCCGGGAACCACAAGCAGCTTTTTATCGGAACGGCAGGCACCGTAAAGCTGATACACGAATGAACAGGGAACAAAGGTGTCCGCATCACCGTGAATAAATAAAATAGGAATTTCAGCTTTCGCCACTTCGCGCTTTGCGTTGCACTCATCTAAACCGTATCCGGCTTCTTTTTTACACATCCAATCCGCAAGGTTCATTAGCGGGAAAGCAGGAAGGTGGTACATGGTTTTTAAGACCGACTGGAAAACATCATAGGCAGAGGTAAAGGCACAGTCTGATACAGCCGCCTTTACTTGTTTTGGGAGAGTTAAGCCGGTGGACATTAAAACGGTGGACGCCCCCATAGAAATTCCCTGAAGCAAGATCTGGCAGTCTTCCCCTAAGCGCTTTACAGCGTATTCCATCCAAAGCTTGGCATCCATCCGATCCAGACATCCAAATCCGATATAAGTTCCTTCGCTTTTTCCGTGAGAACGCTCATCAACGATTAATAGGTGAAATCCTTCGTTAAGATAAAATCTGGCCAGGGAAGAATAATCATTTAATCCTTCGCTGGTATATCCGTGGAAGCAGATGACTACCTGGGCAGAGCTGGATTCTTCTCCGTTACAGGGAAAGAATATGCCACAAAGGCGCAGCCCGTCTTCTGACATAATGGATACCGCTTCCTGAGGCTGCTGCTTGAGCCATTCTTTATCAGCACGGATATTTGGTATGTATTGGTTCCAGTCCGTTCCAGACATATCCATGGTGCGTCCCCGCTTTGCGTTATCCCGTATCATGGTTCTTCGGAAAAAGTAGCGGGCAAGACCAAGCTCACTTAAGGTGCCAAGAGCCACAGCGCCCAAAGCAAGGATCCGTTTGTTTTTTAGTAACGCTTTTTTCCCCTGTTTTGATTCCCTTGATTGAAAAAATCGTTTCACAAAAAGGACTCCTTCCTGATTTTACAGAAATTTTTGCAGCATCATAGCCTTTTCCAGACTGCCTTCTATCTTTAACTTTCCAGTTGTAAACGCAACCACTGGATCTAATTTTCCGGAAGCCAGTTTTAGAAGGGTATCAGCGCTGCATATAAAAATCACATCCCGGTCATAATATTCGTAAGGCTCTACATAAAGGCATCCGTTTTTTACTTCTGCGTAAAAAGCCCCTTCTCCTTCTCCCGTAATATTAAATTGGAAAGCAAGGTGCTCCTGGATGCCGCTCACATCCGCCTGCATGAAAATTTTCTTAGCATTTTGAAATATTTGCTCATAAGTCATAACTATGGTTCTCCTTTTTATAGTTTTGTTGTGGGCCGTATATTATTTCGTTCAATCATTTCGACCGATGGTCGAATCATTTCAAGCTTTACATTATCACGTTTTCGACCGTCAGTCAAGTGTGGAAATTTTATTTTTTTTCTGTTATACTGAATGCTGTATGGACAGGAAAAGACAGGAAACCGTTATCATGCCCTTTGCGGGCGTTAATTAGAATACAAAAAGGTTGATGATGTTGCGATGAAAAATCAAAATAAGCGGGATTTGATTTTGGATGCTTTGCAGGAGTTGATGTCAGATTCCAGACCCCAGGCGATTTCTGTCAGCGAAATAGCACAGAAAGCAGGAATTGGAAAGGGAAGTATTTACTATTATTTTCCTTCAAAAAATGACATGATTGAGGCAGTAATTGAGCGTTCTTATTCCAGGGTGCTGGATGAAGGGCAAGCGCTTGCGGCCTCCAAGGACATGGGGGCGATCCGGAAAATGGAGCTAATTTATCAGGCATGCCTGGATTCTTCTCTGGAATTAAAGCGCCAGGTAGCCCTGACTACATTTAACGAACATCAGCAGAGTGCGCTGATCCATCAGAAATTTATGGGTCTTTTGATTTCCAGATTGGAACCGATCCTGGCCGATATCATCGGACAGGGAATCCGGGAGGGAACGTTTTGTTGCCGCTATCCCAAGGAAACCGCCAGGATTATTTTGACGGTTCTTACAGTTACTCTGGATAACAGCCTGTCTCCAACAGGGAACCAGGAGATAGAAGGAATCCTGGAAGCGTTAAAGGATATGTTAGAAAAGAGCATGAAAGTGCCAAAGGATATGCTTCACTTTTTGAAGGAGAAGAAACTAAAAGGGGCTTCCTGACAGAGCTTAGACAATTGGGAAACGTTCGTCCGGCTTCTATTCTTGCAAAGTGGGTGCAATTGCCTAACGAAAGGAGCTTATGATTTAAGGCAGACTGCCGATAAATTAACATAGGAGCAAAAGGAGTTTTTACAGTATCAAAAAGGAAGGTGGCTATTATGGCAATGGATATTAGCAATGTGTATAACCGGTATATCAGCAATTATGCGCATACATCCAGAAACAGCAATAAAGTAACAGAAGATTCCAGCAAAACCAGCCAGGCACAGCTTTCCCCAAAGGCTCAGAAGCTTTTGGAGAAGCTTAAGAAAACATATGGGAACGTAGACTTTATGGTGGCTGATTTTGACAAAAAAGAAGAGGTTAGCGAGGCATTGTCCCACAATACGAAGGAATTTTCTGTGGTCTTTTCCAGTGAGGAATTGGAAAAGATGGCATCCGATGAAACGTATGAGAAGGAATACATGTCCCGTATGGAAGAAGCCATGAATATGTCAAAGCAGATTAACCAGGATTACGGCTTAGAATCTCTTTTAGGGGATAAAGACAAGTATGGTGAAATTACCAAAATAAGTATTTCGGTTAACCAGGACGGCACCACCACCTTCTTTGCGGATTTGGAAAAGGCCAGCAAGGATCAGCAGAAACGGATTGAATCCGTGCGTGAGGAGAAGGCTTCCCAGAAGAAGGAAGAGGCCAAAAAGGCGGAAAAAGAGAAGGAAGAAGAACGGTTAATGTGGAACCCGGCAGCAGGGCCCTGGAAGGAGCCAGACATAAAGAAAGTTACCGTCCAGGCAAACAGCATGGAAGAGCTTGCCAATAAAATCAGGGAAATTGACTGGGACGCGGTGTAAAAAACGATAAATAGGTTTCCTATTCGGAAAGGGAATTTGCCAGTTATCCATATTTTTATTAAGAAGAGTAAAAGAATCTGTCTGTATGATCAGGCAGATTCTTTTTTTCACTTTATCAGAAAATGCGTCCTATAAAGCAAAACCCCTCCGGGGTATGCGTACTCTGCGCTAAGGAAAATGGCTGCTGGCGCAGCCGCGCTCCGGCGAAAAAGTTAGACAAGCCGGACTCTTTTTATATAGGAACGTCCTTTTAATTTCCTATATGAAAAAAGGCTCTCCATGGGGGATCCCACCGCGGCGGAGGGGAATGATATGGTATCGCCCAAAAGATCCGCCACAGGCAGGGGATCCTGTAAAAATCGGCTTTCCTACATATTTTTAGAATATTTGGTACAGCATGTTAAAAAAGTGTTGCGCTTTTATTCCCGGGGGGGGGTATAATGATAATGATTTCGTAAAGAAAATTACGAAATTAAAAAGAATTTTTAAGGAGGAAAAGGAAGTGGTGAGTTTAAAAAGGCTCAAACAAAAAGTGGCTGCAGGCCTGATTGTCATTATGTCTATGTCAGCTACCTTATCAGCTATGGCTGATACTGCTGTTGCCGAAGTCGGCAACAAGTGGAAACCCGGAAATGAAATCCGAGTGAGATTTGATCCCAACGGAGGAAGATGGGACAAAGTTATGGCTACAAATGCCAATGCCGTTCTGGCTAGCTGGTCCAATGGGAAATGGGAGGCTCCAGAAATCAGTTATTCGACAGGAACACCTTCTGAAACAACCAAGGCACCTACCGGGATCCTGTCCAGGAAATTCCGCTTAAGGGACTGGAGCATTGACGCTGCTTGGGAATTTGCGGATGATGATGACTGCTTTTATATCACGCTGGGAAAAGCGGGCATCTGGTATGAAGACAAGGATTGGGAATACATAACCCATGACGATGAAAACCTGGAATTTGGCGGTTGGTATTACGGAGATCAGTTAGTCGACGACGATACGATGATTTACGGCGGAACCAAAGAAGAAATTGATAAGGGGATTTTACTGACAGCCAAATGGGTTGAAAAAGATAAAGAACCAGTTACAGAAGTAGTGGAGAATAACTATTTCAGCGCTGAGGATGTGGGTGAAGTAGAGGGCTTGAAGGAAGGCCAGAAATTAGTAATTAGCCCAATAGAGGGTGAATATGCTAACTGGGAAGAAGAGCCTCAAGCTATGTGGTCTACGCTGCAGGCTACCTTGACAAAGCTGGGAACGAATTTCCGGTTAGAAGGAAACGGAACGGCAGGAAGCGATTTCATCGGTATCGACATTGATGTTACCAATTACACCCCAGGCGAGGATGGCGCAATCCATATTAACTTGGTAGCTCCAAGCGATTTTATTACCAGTGAAGACGAGAAGGTATATGCCATTCACTACAAGAGCGATGGAACAGAAGAAGTGCTGAATGTAGCAATTACGAAGCTTGTGGACGAAAGATTCAACATGAAGTTTACGGTTAAGAACGGATTCAGCCCATTCTTCTTCGTAAAGGTTCGTTCAACCCAGTCTGGAGGAAATACGAATCCTGGAAGTAGCGGCGGCAATACCGGAGGCGGCGGCGGAGGCGGCGGAAGCTCCAGCGCCACCAAGGATTATACCATGCATGGTACTTGGATTGTAAATGGGACTGGCTGGAAGTTCTTAAAGGATTCCGGCGAATATGCTGTAAATACCTGGGGCTATATCAATGGCCAGTGGTATTATTTTGACGCGGAAGGCAACATGGTAACAGGCTGGTATGTGGTAAATGGCCAGTGGTATTACATGAATCCGGCGGCAGGCGCGCTTCAGGGTGCTATGATGACCGGATGGATCCAGGATCCGGCTTATAACGCATGGTTCTACTTAAATGCAAGCGGTGCTATGATGACTGGCTGGCAGCAGATTAACGGAGTATGGTATTACCTGAATCCGGTATCTGACGGAACCAGAGGCGCTATGGCAGTTAATACATCAATAGATGGTTACTATGTAAACGCAGACGGCGCATGGGTACAGTAATTCTTGAATAAACGAAAGCGTTGGATTGCGAAAAAACTGGCACGCAAAAGCGTGCCAGCTTTTTTCATTTCGTCCGGAATATTAGTGTTTAAGCCAGATGGTTTAAGGGGATGGGATGGATGGGAGCGTATTTGGCTATTTGCCTGCCAGGCTCATTAAGTCCTGGTAAAATCCGGGATAGGAAATATTCACACAGTCTGCCCCTAAAATGGTGGTTTCCCCTTGGGCGCAAAGTCCGGCTACGGCAAAGGTCATGGCAATCCGATGATCCAGAAAGCTGTCAATCACAGACCCGTGAAGAGGTTTCCCGCCATGGATTACCATGCCGTCTTCCGTTTCGGTTATATCGGCTCCCATGGAGGACAGGCCTAAAACCATGGCATGGATCCGGTTGGATTCTTTTACTTTTAATTCGGCTGCATCCCGGATAACGGTTTCCCCCTCCGCAAAGCAGGCCATGGCAGCCAGCACGGGAAGTTCGTCAATTAAGGCAGGGATAAGGGAACCTCCGATTTCCGTTCCGTGGAGGTTTGAGTGGCGCACCAGAAGATCGGCTGCCGGTTCGCCAGAATCAGAAGAGGAATTTAGCAGCGTAATATCCCCTCCCATGGCCTGGCAGACTTTAAGGATGCCGTCACGGGTAGGGTTAATTCCCACATGTTTGATTAAAATCTGGGATCCGGGAACCATTAGCCCTGCGGCCAGAAAGAAAGCGGCAGAAGAGATATCCCCGGGAACGTCCACGCCGCAGCCGTATAATTCTTGAGCCGGGACAATGGAAACGGTAGTTCCTTCTGTCTGTACATGAGCGCCAAACTGATTAAGCATCACTTCCGAATGGTTTCTGGATGGATAAGGTTCTGTTACCCTGGTTTCCCCTTCTGCATATAGACCAGCCAGAAGAACCGCTGATTTTACCTGGGCGGAAGCAACAGGCGACAGATAGTGGATCCCGCAAAGAGGGGAACCGCAAATTTTAAGTGGGGCGCAGCCGTTTCCTTCTAAACTTATTATCTGGGCGCCCATTTGGGATAAAGGTTCCATAATCCGCTTCATAGGGCGTTTTTTTATGGAAGCATCTCCGGTTAATGTTACATCAAAATTTTGGGGGGCTAAAATGCCGGAAATCAAGCGGGTGGTAGTCCCGCTGTTTCCGCAGTCTAACACTGTTTTAGGCTCTTTTAAGCCTCGGAGGCCTTTTCCATGAACCAGTACCCGGTTTCCTTCCCACTGGATTTCAATTCCCATGGCTTGAAAACAGGAAATGGTGGAAAGGCAGTCGGCGCCTGGAAGAAATCCTGTGATTTCTGTGGTGCCTTTTGCTATGGAGCCCAGCATAACGCTCCGGTGGGAGATGGATTTATCTCCTGGAATGGTAATTTCCCCTTTCAGACAGGGAACCTTTGTAATTTTCATAATAGACCTCTGTTTCTTATATATTCCATAATAGATCCTGCTTCTTACATAATTTCATAGTGGTACTTTTCGAGCTGTGTTCTGGCGGCATCCATGGTGTCCTTATCATAAAAGGCAATACGCAAAGCCCCTTCTCCCCGTTCCCGGCTGTTATTAATTCCAATATTTTTCATGCTGATTCCTTTAGCGGCCAGGATTACCGAAAGAGTCGAGATGGCTCCAGGTTCGTCAACAATATCAACAGAGAATGAATATTCTGGCTCTAAGGCACCTTTAGCCCGATCTGTGATGGAATTTCGATAATCCCTGGAAGATTCAAACAGCTCATAAAGTTTTGACTGGCTGGAGGATTTTACCTGCTGCAAAATCTGGGTCAGGGAGGCGATATACTGCTCTAAAATTCGGGCAATCGGCCCGCTGTTGGCAATACAGATCTGTTCCCACATCTCTGGGGAGGAGGAAGCGATCCGGGTAATATCCTTAAAACCTCCAGCGGCAACTTGCTTCATTGTTCCGGATTCATTGTCCGAATCCCGCACCAGATTAACCAGGCTGGATGCTACGATATGGGGAAGATGGCTGATTGCGGCCACAACATTATCATGCTCTTCATAGTCCAGAACCATGGGGATGGCTCCAATGGCATTTGCGATACTGGTAAGGCGCTGGCTTAACTCTCTGCTTTTTGCGGAATCCGAAGTTTTTTTGCGGGCAGGAGTAATAATATAGAAGGCATTTTCCAGCAAATGATCGGTGGAACTTTCATATCCGGTTTTTTCAGAACCGGCCATAGGATGTCCGCCTACAAAAAAATCCTCTAATCCTAAGCGCTCCACTTCTTTGTGAATGCTGGTTTTGGTACTTCCTACATCTGTAATAAAAGCTCCTTCTTTTAAAAAGGGACGGATTGCGGAAAGATACTGGGCATTGTACTCCACAGGAGTACACAAGAAGATAACGTCGCATGCTTTAAGCGGCTCCCCGATACCTTCCAAAATAATATCTACAATTCCATCTTTTTTTGCCTGTTCTAATTTTTGGCGTGTGCGCATGTAAGCCATAATGGTAATATCTGGGCAAAAACGTTTCAGACCTTTGGCAATTGAGCCTCCAATTAATCCGAATCCGATAAAGCCGACGGTTTGTTCCTTCATAATATGTTCCCTTTCGTTTAAAGCTGCCGTCCTTCTAATTGGGCGTAGGGGCGAAGTACGGCCATTAATTGGCGGAATTGTTCAAAGGTAAGGGACTGGGGACCGTCAGAAAGGGCACAGGAAGGGCAAGGGTGCACTTCAATCATAAGCCCGTCGGCTCCTGCCGCCGCTGCTGCCTTTGATAAGGGTTCCACATAAGCCCGTACACCGGTGGCATGGCTTGGATCTACAATAATGGGAAGATGGCTTTTTTGGCGGATAACGGGAACGGCGCTTAAATCTAAGGTGTTTCTGGTAGCGGTTTCATAGGTGCGGATCCCACGTTCGCAAAGGACGATATTAGGATTTCCCTCTGAAATAATATATTCAGCCGCATTTAACCACTCGTCAACGGTAGCGGCAAGACCGCGCTTTAGCATGACAGGGAGACCTGAACGGCCTACTTCTTTTAATAGCTCAAAATTTTGCATATTCCGGGCGCCAATCTGAAGCATGTCCACATATTTTACTGCCATAGACAAGGCACGCAGGCTTGTAACCTCGCAGATAGTGGCAAGTCCTGTGGTACGTCCGGCTTCTTCCATATACTGGAGGCCTTCTTCTTCAAGACCCTGGAAGGAATAGGGCGAGGTTCTTGGCTTAAAAGCGCCGCCCCGCAGGATAGATGCGCCTGCTTTTTTTACTTCTTCCGCGCATAAAAGAAGCTGATCATGGTTTTCAATGGCGCATGGCCCTGCCATTACGGTAAAGGTATCTGGCCCGATAAAGGTATTTTTTACTGGGATCCGGGTATCTTCCGGATGGAATTTTTTGTTTACCAGTTTATAAGATTCCGTTACCTGGACAACTTTGTCAACCCCTTCGGACATCTCAATATTGATTCCGCGAAGCTTCGATTTATCTCCTACAACGCCGACAATTGTAACCTCATCGCCGGTAGACAGGTGAACCTGGAGTCCCTTTGATTTTACAAGGCCAGATACCCGTTCAATCGCTTCGGCAGAAGCATTTGGTTTCATTATAATAATCATCTTATATTCCTCAGCTTTCATAAAGTTTCAGTTACGCTCACTACATTGTAAAATAGAGCCAGAAAAATGTCAACACTTTTACACGTTGAATTGTTAAAATAGCGGTTTTCCAAGAAGAAACCTAGAGTTTCCACAAAAATTCTATGAAGAAATAGAAAAACAATTTGGACAAATTATGCAAATTCGCTTGTAAAATTTCGTATTTTTTAGTACAATAGCTTCATGGACTATAAAGATGTTACAGGAGGAATGTATATGAACGTTTATGGAACCAGTCAAATCCGTAACGTTGTATTACTTGGCCACGGCGGTGCAGGTAAAACAACAGTCGCAGAAGCTATGGCATTGCTTACCGGAGTTACTAAGAGGATGGGAAAGGTAACGGATGGGAATACCATCAGTGATTACGATAAGGAAGAGATCAAACGGCAGTTCTCCATCTCAACCTCTCTAATTCCGCTGGAATATAAAGGGGAAGACGGCCCGATTAAGATTAATTTGTTAGATACCCCCGGCTTTTTCGATTTTGTAGGCGAGGTAGAGGAAGCAGTCAGCGTGGCGGACGCTGCCATTATTGTAGTAAATTGTAAAGCGGGAATTGAAGTAGGAACGGAAAAAGCATGGGAATTGTGTGAGAAGTTTAACCTGCCACGCATTATTTTTGTAACAAATATGGATGATGATCATGCAAGCTACCGTGAGCTGGTTTTGAAGTTGGAAACACGCTTTGGACGTAAGATTGCGCCCTTCCAGCTCCCGATCCGTGAAAATGAAAAATTTGTTGGTTTCGTAAACGTAGTAAAGATGGCAGGCCGCCGTTTTACAAATTTAAGCGATTATGAGGAGTGCGAGATCCCGGAATATGTGGAGAAAAATTTAGGGATTGCCAGGGAAGCATTAATGGAAGCGGTTGCGGAAACCAGTGAAGAATATATGGAGCGTTATTTCTCTGGAGATGAGTTTACTCAGGAGGAAATTTCAAACGCGCTGCGTACCTTCGTAATTGACGGAAGCATCGTTCCGGTTATGATGGGGTCCGGCATTAACTGCCAGGGCTTCCGTGTTCTTTTACAGGCCATTGATAAATATTTCCCATCACCAGATAAGTATGAGTGTGTGGGTGTGGATGTATCCACCGGGGAACGGTTTACCGCGAAATATAACGATGATGTATCCTTATCCGCAAGAGTATTTAAGACCATTGCGGATCCATTTATTGGAAAATATTCCTTGCTAAAAGTGTGCACCGGAACCTTAAAGCCGGATTCTATGGTCTATAATGTAAATAAAGACGCAGAAGAAAAGATTGGGAAGGTATACCTGTTAAGAGGAAAGGATCAGATCGAGGTTGCGGAACTGAAAGCAGGGGATATCGGCGCTGTGGCGAAGCTAAATGTGACCCAGACCGGGGATACCATGGCAGTGCGCACCGCTCCTATCGTATACCATAAGCCTCAGATTTCTACCCCATATACCTATATGGCATACAAGGCGGTAAACAAAGGTGACGACGATAAGATTTCTTCTGCGTTGGCCAAGCTGATGGAAGAGGATTTAACCTTAAAGGCAGTGAATGACGCAGAAAACCGTCAGGCGCTTCTGTATGCCATTGGCGATCAGCAGCTAGATGTGGTGGTGAGCAAGCTGCAGAACCGCTACAAGGTAGATATTACCTTAGATAAACCGAAATTCGCATTCCGTGAAACCTTAAAGAAGAAAGTTAAGGTACAGGGTAAGCATAAGAAACAGTCTGGCGGCCACGGCCAGTATGGTGATGTTATTATGGAATTTGAACCATTAGGCGATCTGGAAACCCCATATATCTTTGAAGAGAAAGTGTTTGGCGGATCCGTTCCGAAGAATTACTTCCCTGCAGTGGAAAAGGGTCTTCAGGATTGTGTCTTGAAAGGGCCTTTGGCTGGATATCCGGTAGTGGGATTAAAGGCCACCCTTCTGGACGGTTCTTATCATCCGGTGGATTCCTCTGAAATGGCCTTTAAGATGGCTACAATCCTGGCCTTTAAGAAAGGCTTTATGGATGCGGGTCCAGTTCTTTTGGAACCGATTGCTTCCTTAAAGGTTACGGTTCCTGATAAGTTTACTGGGGATGTTATGGGGGATTTAAACCGCAGAAGAGGACGTGTGCTGGGAATGAATTCCGACCATCACGGCAAGCAGATTATTGAAGCGGATATCCCGATGTCTGAACTTTATGGATATAATACGGATCTCCGTTCCATGACCGGCGGTATCGGCCTTTACGAGTATGAGTTTGCCCGCTATGAGCAGGCACCCGGCGATGTACAGAAAAAGGAAGTAGAGGCACGGGCAGCGAAAGAAGACGAGTAATATGGTTTGCTTGCTTTGCTTAAGCTGATGCAGATCTTGTGATTCGTATATGGCATGAACCATAAAAAGAGCTGAGAAATAAATAGCAAAACATGTAGAAAACAAGAGATTTTCGGGAGTGGTGACAATTTGGAAAAATTGTCACCACTCCCGGATTTTTTCTTTGTGCAGGGCAGAGAATTTATTTAAAGGCTTGCTTATAGACTGCTGCTAAATTACGAAAAGTAAAAAATTTACATATTTTAGAAAAAAATAGAAAAATAAAACACGTATCTCATACAAGGTTATTGCAGGGAACTGCGAAAAAGCGTATCATGTAGGCAGAAGCGATTGATAACAGCCATATGTTAACCCCTTTGCAGCTAGCTAATAGCTTAATCGTCTGATTGTTTAAAGGGGGAGAATATGGAATCAGCTACAAAAGATAACAATACAAAAATCCAGTGGCATCCAGCCTTTTGCTCTGCGATTCAACTGGAATTAAAGGCAGACAAAGGGAATCTTACCTATCATCGGGAACATAATTTAAACGCAAAACCATTGCAGATCGATCTGTCAGTAATTAAAAAGGCACCAAATATTGTAGTTGATAATGAAATCGGAAAGTTATTTCGAGAGCATAACATTATGGAATATAAATCTCCAGGGGCATCCCTTAATATTGATACGTTTTATAAGGTCTTGGCATATGCCTGCCTGTACAAGTCTTCCAGAGAGCATGTTGATTTTGCAAGGGCGGATGACATTACCATATCCATGGTGCGGAATCAGATGCCAATAAAATTACTTCGATCGTTTAAGACTCACAATTATCAGGTAATGAACCCTTATGAAGGGATTTACTATATTCAAAAAAAGGTTTTTTTGATACACAGATAATTGCATCGGATGAGCTGAAGAAAAAAGAGCACGTATGGCTGAAAGCCTTAAGAAGGGATCTGGGAAGACAGCAGGCTGGTGAACTTCTTGAAGTAGCAAGAAGCCTTTCCAGGCAAGATGAACGCTGGTATGCGGATTCGGTTTTGCAGGTGGCTATGTCAGCAAATCCAAAAATATTTGAAAAAACGAAGGGGGAAATTGAAATGTGTGAAGGGTTATTACAACTTATGGCGTCAGAATTAGAAGCAGCGAAACGAGAAGCATAGGAAGAGGTGTGGAAAGAGGCACAAAAAGAGGCTCAAGAAGCAGCAAAAGCAACAGCACAGATTGCGTTTATGAAGGGCCTGGATTTTTTACTGATTCATGAGTTAGTGCCAAGCCTTTCAGAAGCAGAACTGCGGACAATCTAAAAAGAAGTTGGAACCGTTTAACACTGGTTTTGGAACGTGTTTGGAAATCGGAGCATTCCTATGCGGATGCTCTTTTTCTTTTTACAGGAAATAACTGACGAAGAATACTTACTTTGAAAATCCGCAGCCGATTAGGCGGCATAAATTCAGGGATGCCAAGTGCGCCCGCCAAACTTTCATGATTGTTGGTGCGTCTGCAGCCGGGCGCATGAAGGTTTACTTTAATAACAAAAATACCTTTACAAAATCATAAAAATCGGTTATGCTCTTATTAACGTTATTCAAAAAAATAAATAACGAAGAGGATTATAAAATGAAGCTGATTCAAACAGTAGATGCAGAAGGCGCTGTACTGTGTCACGACATTACGCAGATCATTAAAGGTGTTGTCAAAGACGCGGTGTTTCGGAAGGGCCATGTGGTGACAAAAGAGGATATTCCGGTGCTGTTAAGCGTGGGAAAAGACTGGCTTTATGTGTGGGAAGATCAGGAAGGGATGCTTCATGAAAATGAGGCGGCTGAAATTTTGTGCGGGATTTGCGAAAACAGCCATATGGAGCGTTCCCTGCCTAAGGAAGGGAAGATTGAGCTGCGGGCAGCCATTGATGGGCTTTTTAAGGTAAATAGCCAGGGAATCCGGGCAATCAACCATTTCGGCCAGATGATGATTGCCAGCCGTCATGGAAATTTCCCTGTAAAGAAAGGGGATAAACTAGCAGGCACGCGAATCATTCCGTTAATGATCGAAGAGGAGAAAATGAAGGCGGCCAAGCAGGAAGCCATGAAGGCCACAGGCGGTCAGCCTATCCTTACGCTAAAGCCATTTGTTCATAAAAAGATCGGAATCATCACCACGGGAAATGAAGTGTTTTACGGACGGATTCAGGATACTTTTACTCCGGTAATAAAAGAAAAGCTGAGGGAATTTGACACGCAGGTGATTGAGCATGTGACCTGGAATGATGACGATAAACAAGTAACCGCATCCATTTTAGAGATGGCTGAAAAAGGAGCGGACGTGGTAATCTGCACAGGCGGCATGAGTGTGGATCCTGACGACAAAACGCCACTGGCCATTAAAAATACAGGAGCCAGAATTGTATCTTACGGCGCCCCGGTGCTGCCGGGAGCCATGTTTCTTTTGGCGTATCTGGAAACGGAGAATGAGAATGGAAGCAGAAAAGTGGCGCTCATGGGCCTTCCTGGCTGTGTGATGTATGCAAAGAGAACGATTTTTGACTTGGTACTGCCCAGGATTTTAGCAGATGATGAGGTGACAGCCCAGGAGATAGCAGGCTTGGGGCAGGGTGGCCTGTGCCTGAATTGCCCGGTGTGCACGTTCCCTAACTGCGGCTTCGGAAAGGGATATTAAGATGGAATTTACACATTTTGACCAGCAGGGAAATGCTTATATGGTAGATGTGGGCAAAAAGCAGGACACGGAGCGAGAGGCCACAGCCAAAGGAAGCATATTTATGAGCCGGGACTGTTTACAAAAGGTGACGGAAGGGAATATGGCAAAGGGTGATGTGCTGGGAATCGCCCGGGTAGCCGGAATCATGGGAGCAAAGAAAACATGGGAACTGATTCCCTTATGCCATATCCTGAATCTGACCAAACTCTCCATCGAATTTGAAATAAAAGAAGAAACCAGTGAAATATTAGCGCGTTGTACAGCCCAAACCACAGGAAAAACAGGAGTGGAAATGGAAGCGTTAACTGGGGTAGCCACAGCCCTTTTGACAGTTTACGATATGTGCAAGGCCGTGGATAAAGAAATGGAGATAGGAAATATTTACCTGGAGCATAAAACAGGAGGGAAGAGTGGGGAATTTAATCATTCCAAAGGCGGTAGGCTATGAACGATTCTTACGGAAGAACCATTGACTATATGCGGATATCCATTACGGACCGTTGCAATCTCCGGTGCCGGTATTGTATGCCTTATGGAATCTCATCAGTGACGCCAGAGGATATCCTTACACTAGAAGAGATACAGGCTGTGGCCATAGCAGGCGCCTCACTGGGAATTCGGCATATTAAAGTAACAGGCGGCGAGCCGCTGGCCAGGAAGGGCTGCTGCCAATTAATTGGAATGTTAAAATCCGTTCCGGGAATTGAGAACGTAACCATTACAACCAACGGCATTTTCTTAAGCCGCTTTTTGGATCCGCTGTTAGAAGCCGGAATTGACGGAATTAATATTAGCCTGGATACCACTGACAGGAAACGATATCAGGAAATTACTGGGACAGACGGGCTTTTTCAGGTACTTGCAGGTCTTGAGAAGGCAGTTTTCCGGAAGATTCCGGTGAAAATTAATGCGGTTTCTGCCCTTTGGGAAGCGGATTACGGTCAGCGGGACTGGATGGCCATAGCCAGGCTGGCAGCCAAATACCCGGTTGATGTACGGTTTATAGAGATGATGCCTATCGGCTACGGGCGTCATTTTAAGCCGTTGGATCATCATGAAATTTTAGCTGGTCTTAAGAAGGAATATCCCGGGATTCGGGAGGATGAAACCGTTCATGGATTTGGCCCTGCCCTATATTACCAGGTTCCTTCCTTCCAAGGCAGCATTGGATTTATCAGCGCCATCCACGGGAAATTTTGCGCAAGCTGCAACCGGGTAAGGCTTACTGCTCAAGGGTTTTTAAAAACTTGTTTATGCTATGAGGATGGGGCAGACTTAAGGAGTGTCCTGCGGGGCGGGCAGCAGGAGCGTTCCGGGAATTGCCTGGAGAACGGACACTGGAATTGGAACTATAAAGATTGCCCGGAGGATAAGAAGCTACAGGAAGGTCTGATTACGGCTATAAGCCAGGCCATCCAGTTAAAGCCGAAAAACCACTGCTTTGAGCGGCCAGAGCAGATGACAGAACGGCATAATATGATTGACATTGGAGGATGAAATCACATATGGGACTGGAAGAAAAGCACAGAGAGGAAAAATCAAAGGGAAGGGTGCATGCTATCTGCGTCAGTGACATCCGGGGAGTGGAAAAGCACCAGATTTTAGAAGGACATTTTATGGTGGATTTTGGAATTGAAGGTGATGCTCATGGTGGGAACTGGCATCGCCAGGTAAGCCTTCTTTCCTATGATAAAGTCCAGGCGTTTAATGAACGTGGCGCCAATGTAGCGGATGGGGCGTTCGGGGAAAATCTGGTGGTAGAAGGGATTGATTTTAAAAGCCTTCCGGTAGGAACCCGTCTGAAGGCTGGGACAGTCGAGCTGGAAATCACCCAGATTGGAAAAGAGTGCCACAGCCACTGCGCCATTTATCATCGGATGGGTGAGTGCATTATGCCAAAGGAAGGCGTGTTTGCAAAGGTAATCCAGGAAGGCGTAATCCGCCCTGGCGATGTTATGGAGGTGTTAGGGATAAATGGGGAACGTCCATTTACGGCAGCCGTTATTGTGTTAAGTGATAAGGGGGCAAAGGGGGAGCGGAAGGATGAAAGCGGGCCTGAGGCAAAAAAAATGCTGGAAGAAGCCGGGTATCAGGTGGAAGAGCTTTTATTGCTTCCGGACGATCCGGAAATTTTAAAAAAACATTTGATTCGTCTGGCAGACAGCAGGCAGCTTGATTTGGTAGTAACCAGTGGGGGAACCGGCTTTTCCCTCCGGGATCAGACTCCGGAAGCGGTTATGGCTGTGGCAGACCGGAACGCTCCGGGGATTGCGGAATATATCCGCTACCGTTCCATGCAGGTTACGGATCGGGCCATATTAAGCCGGGGAGTTTCCGCTATCCGGAAACAAACGTTAATAGTAACCTTGCCAGGAAGTCCAAAGGCAGTGATGGAAAGCCTTAGTTTTATCCTGATGCCCTTAGAACATGGGTTAACAATACTAAGAGGCAGCGCGTCCGAGTGCGGAAGGCGGTAAATAAAAATAAAAAGGGGAATTGACAAAAATGAAAAGGATGAAGAAACCATTGGTTTGTAAAAGTTTGGCTGTCATGTTAACAACGATTATTATGGCAGGATGCTCATCCGCACCAAACTCAGAATCTGACACCTTTCCTGCAACAGCCGCAACCACTACATCAGCCGTATCTGCGGACACAGCCACAGACGCAAAAGAGGAATCGCCTCTAGGCGCGAAAGAAGCTACGGACCAACAAATGAAACAATCAAAAGCAAATCAGGCTAAAGAGGGAAGAATTCTGTTAGCGGCGGCAACCAGCCTGAAAAATGTTTTTGAGGAAGAGCTGATCCCTATGTTTCAGGAGCAATATCCGGATATTACAGTGACTGGAACGTATGACAGTTCCGGAAAGCTCCAGGTTCAGATTGAAGAAGGACTAGAAGCAGATGTCTTCTTGTCAGCGGCGGTCAAACAAATGAACGCATTGAATGAAGAGGGAAAAATCGATTCAGATACCATAGTAAATCTTTTAGAAAATAAAATTGTCCTGATTGTACCTGCCGGGAATGCTTTGGGTCTTACCTCTTTTGAAGAGATAATAAACGCAGACGTTATCGCATTAGGAGATCCGGCCAGTGTCCCGGCAGGCCAGTATGCCGAAGAAGCGTTAACTTCTCTTGGTCTTTGGGATACGGTACAGGAAAAGGCCAGCTTCGGGACGAATGTAACAGAGGTATTAAACCAGGTTGCTGCTAATAGTGCGGATGCGGGGATTGTATATGCCACAGACGCGGCAGGAATGGCGGATCAGGTGGAAGTGGTGGCAGAGGCGCCAGAAGACAGCTTATCCCAAAAAGTATTGTATCCAATGGCCGTAATGAAAGAATCAGCGAATCCAGATCAAGCTAAGGAATTTGTGGAATTTTTAAAAACGCCGGAAGCAATGAAGGTGTTTGAAGCGTATGGGTTTGCTCCCGGAAATTAAGTTGGGTAATGGTTCCATTTTGTAATTGAGAGTTGGCAATTGTCGTTTCTGGCAGACTGTTGGCTAATCTCTGGCTGAAACATGGCCTGGCAGAGGAGTACGAATTTACATGCTTATCTGACATGGTATTACAGGGGCAATTTCAGAAAGGAAGAGAATCGTATGGATTGGTCGCCTGTTTTAATCTCTTTGCGGACTGCAAGCCTTTCCATTATGGTAACGTTTTTTCTAGGAATTTTGGCGGCTTGGGCGGTTGTCCGCATGAAAAGTAAAAAGTGGAAAGTAATTTGTGACGGTCTTTTGACACTGCCTTTGGTGCTGCCGCCTACAGTTGCCGGCTTTTTCCTTCTATATTTGCTTGGGGTGAAACGGCCCATAGGGAAGTTTTTTGTCACATATTTCGGTATTAAGATTGCGTTTTCCTGGAGCGCTACCGTAATCGCGGCGGTTGTCATGTCATTTCCACTCATGTACCGATCGGCCAGAGGGGCTTTTGAGCAGGTGGATACCAATCTTATTGACGCAGCCAGAACTTTAGGGATGAGCGAATGGAATATTTTCCGGAACGTGTTGTTTCCCAATGCGTTGCCTGGTGTGGTCAGCGGCGGAGTCTTAGCGTTTTCCAGAGGATTAGGAGAATTCGGTGCTACTGCCATGATTGCGGGGAATATTGCGGGAAAGACCAGAACATTGCCTATGGCAGTTTATTCCGAGGTGGCAGCAGGAAATATGGAACGTGCTTATGGGTATGTGATTATAATTGCGGCAATTGCGTTTTTCTCCGTGGTTCTTATGAATTACGGATCCATGTGGGCAGAAAGGAAAAGGCGGTATGATAGAAGAAAATGAGGATCTCTTGGAGGTTGATATTAGGAAAACATTAAAGGAATATCTGCTAACCGTTTCTTTTTCTGTAAAAACAGGATGCCTTGGAATTTTGGGGCCTTCCGGGTGCGGGAAAAGTATGACATTAAAATCCATAGCAGGGATTACCGATCCTGATTCGGGTAGAATCTGCCTTCAAAAAAAGGGAGAGGATGGAACCCTTCTCACCCAGGATTTCTTTGATTCAAACAAGAAAGTTAATCTTCCTCCCAGAAAACGCAATGTAGGCTATCTGTTTCAAAATTATGCCCTGTTTCCCAATATGACAGTAGAAGAAAATATTATGGCTGGATTTATGAACCGGAAAACAGAGGCTTATCCTGGAAACAGACGAAAACGTGGACAGGAAATGATGGAGCGGTTCCGCTTACATGGATTAGAAAACCGTTATCCAGGGCAGTTATCTGGCGGACAGCAGCAGAGGGTAGCCTTAGCCAGGCTTTTAGCCTATGAGCCTCAGGTTCTTCTGCTTGATGAGCCGTTTTCTGCTATGGATGCTTACTTAAAAGAAGAACTGCGGCTTGCGTTATTCAATGTGCTGGAAAGCTGCGGAAAGCCTGCTATACTGGTAACCCATGACAGAGATGAAGCCTATCAGCTTTGCGGCCATCTTTTGCTGATGAGCCGGGGAAAGGTGCTCGCGTCTGGGGAAACCAGGAAACTGTTTCAAAATCCGGTTACCTGCCAGGCCGCCAGAGTTACCGGGTGCAAAAATATTTCCCGGATTCGCCCTCTAGGGCCTTACCGGGTTTTGGCGCTCGACTGGGGAGGCCTTATTTTTACTACGGAAAAACCGGTGACAGAGGAGATTGGAGCCATCGGGATCCGGGCCCATGATTTTATGGCTTTGTCCCAACCAGAAGCAGAAGAATTATCCGGCAGGGAGGATGCGAACCTGATTCCAGTAACAAATCCCAGGATTTCTGAAATGCCATTTGAGTGGTATCTTACATTGGAAAACGGTTTATGGTGGAAACGGGAAAAAACCATATACAGCCATGATGCGGCCAAAATCATTCCGCCCTGGTTACGAGTGGAGCCGGGGGCAATCCTTCTTTTAAAAGATGACCGGTAAGATGGATGCAGCAATGGAATAACCAGATCCGCCAAATGCGGAGTAATCCCATGTATCACAGGGGTGAACATACCGTCTGCCCATGGTTTAAGGGAAGGGTTACAATTGCTAATATAGAAAAAGTAAGGAGCAACAAGCAATGAGGGAGCTATTTGGGGAAGTCAAAAAGAGCCTGTCTGAAAAGGAAGGATCCGTTTTAGCCACAATTATTTCCAGCTCTGGTTCTACCCCCAGGGGAGTGGGAGCTAAGATGCTGGTGAAGCAGGATGGTACGATCCAGGGAAGCATTGGCGGAGGAGCCGTTGAATTTCAGTCCATGAAAAAAGCTATGGAGTTAATGGAGAAAAAAGTTTCGGGTATCCGGGAGTATTCCCTTACCAGGAACCAGGCAGCTGATATTGGGATGGTGTGCGGCGGAGATATCACCGTATTGTTTCAATACATCAGCCCGGAAAACAGGCCGTTTTTTTCTTTCTGCGATAGGCTTTTAGAAGCTCTGGAAAACAGGGAAAAGGGATTGGTTTTGTGGGATCTGACCGATGAGGAAAACTGGAAGATGGAACTGCTTTTGGAATCAGCTATAACGGATAAAGGGTTTGAAAAAGATGGGCTTACCATTCCAGGCGCAGGCAGGCAGATGGTTTTATGGGAGCAGAATCAAAGAAAGTATTATGCAGAACCACTTGTGACGGATGGAAGGGTTTATATATTTGGCGGAGGCCATGTGTCTCAGGAATTGGTGCCATTGCTGGCCCATGTGGGATTTTCTTGCGTGGTGATGGATGATAGGGAAGAATTTTCCAATCCAAAGGTTTTTCCACAGGCAGATCGGACAGTTGTGGGAAGTTTGGAACATATCGAAGATTTAATTGATATTAAGAGTGAAGATTATGTCTGTATTATGACAAGGGGGCACCAGTATGACTACTACGTCCAAAAGCAAGCAATGGCAGCCCATCCCTGCTACATTGGGGTTATGGGAAGCAAAAATAAAATTCGTGTGGTATCAGAGAAATTAATGAATGACGGGTTTTCAAAAGAGGAGTTGGATGCCTGCCACATGCCAATCGGAACCACAATCCTTGCCCAAACACCGGCAGAAATTGCTGTCAGCATTGCGGGTGAACTGATTTTTGTGAGGGCAGAGAGGATGGGGAGAAATGTAAGATGAAATGATGAAAATCCGATTATCCGGAACCGATCTAAAATCCGTTTTAATCAGGTTCCATTTCCTTTTTTGGATCGCAAAGCAATGTAATAGAACACCAGCAGCCGCGTGTTCCCGGGGTTGTTCGTGTGAGACCGGACACCGGCTATACAAAATTGTACTCCTCCCGGAACTGGTGAACTAAGTTTATTATAAAACTTACGCATGCTTTTGTAAAGACAAAAGAAAGGGGCTCTGCCCAGGAATATCCTCTTTAATCGTTTGTCAAATGGAGCCGATCCAGCATATAAAATACGAAGCTAAGAATCATACCCACAACACAGGCCAGAACCATTCCGGTAAGTTCAATATTTCCGATTTTTATTGAAATTCCGGAAAGACCGGTTACAAAGATTATGGAAGTAAGACTTAAATTTCGGGAATTGCCATAGTCCACCTTGGAATCGACCAGGATCCGCAGACCGGAGGTGCCGATCATTCCGTACAGCAGGAAGGAAATCCCGCCAATTACCGGGCCTGGAATGGTACTGATTAATGTGGACAGCTTTCCGCTAAAAGAACAGATTAAAGATAGGATGGCTGCCCCGGCAATAACCCATACGCTGTAAACCCCGGTTACCGCCATAACGCCGATATTTTCGCCATAAGTCGTGGTGGGAACGGAACCGATAAAGCCAGACAGCATAGTAGAAAAGTTATCACCAAAAAGAGAACGGTGAAGGCCAGGTTCTTTTAACAGATCACGGCCCACAATCTTGCTGGTAACAACCTGATGGCCGATGTGCTCGGATGTAATGACCAGGATAACTGGCAGGATAATCAAGATGGCTTCCGCGCTAAATTTGGGAGCTTGAAAATTCGGAAGGGCAAAAAATGGGGCTGCCGCCACTTGGCCAAAATCCACGATTCCCACAACCAGGGCAGCCACATACCCGGCAATGACCGCAATCAGGATGGGGATAACCGATAAAAACCCTCGGAATAAAATGTTTCCAAATACAGCGATTCCCAAGGTAATCAAAAATACAATTAAGTTTTGATGGCGGATGACTTCATCCAAAAGCCCCGCGTTGCTGGCAGCGGATCCGGAAAGCTCCAGGCCGATCAGAGCCACCACAGGCCCCATAGCGGCAGGAGGAAGGACGATATCAATCCATTTTGTTCCGAATTTGTAAACCACAAAAGCCAGAATACATCCGCAGAAGCCTACTGCCACAAAGCCGCCCAAGGCATAAGGGTAGCCAAAGTGCTCAATTACAATTCCGGCAGGGGCTAAAAATGCAAAGCTGGAACCTAGATACGCTGGAGCCTTGCCTTTTGTAACAAAAATAAAAAGAAGCGTTCCAATCCCGTTCATAAATAAAACAATAGCCGGATTGATGCCGAATAAAAACGGCACCAGTACAGACGCGCCAAACATGGCAAACATATGCTGGACGCTTAAAGGAACCAGCATGCGGAAAGGCACTTTTTCCTCAACCTGAATGATTCGTTTTTCTGCCATTTTTCCCTCCATGGTAAAAATTTTTTTTGCTATCACAGATTATGACATAAATTGCTGGTTTCGTCTAGGAGAATTTACTGTGAACAGAAAAAAATACCGAAACTGTGATGGATGTGCCGATAGACGCAGGAAGGCTTAATCAAATAAACTAAGCTGAGTATACTCATAACCTCTTTTATAGGCTGGGATAATATCATGCATCCGATATAGGATTTTTTTCTCTTCACATGCGGAGGAAAAGGCGTTCCACAGCAGCTTGGCATGGGGGCTGGCGCATTCATAGGAATTTTTGTAGGTTCTTATATATCGGGAACGAAGATTTTCTTCTGGAAACAGCCGATCTAAACAGTCAAAATACCATTCCCGCTGATTGCCCCGCAAGGTCATTCCAAAGGCAGGATAGATAAAGCGGGCTCCCGCCTCATGGGCCATGGAAACCAGGCGCAGGATGTCTTCTTTCGCATCTTCAATAAAAGGAAGGACGGGCATCAGCAAAATTCCGGCAAATAGACCTTTGGACGCCAGACGGGCAATCAGCTCCATCCGCTTGGAAGAACAAGGCGCGCCAGGTTCAATGATTTGGGATAAGCTATCCTTTGGGGTGGTAATAGTAACTTTTAAGAGAACTGGGGAATGCTCCCGGATACTTTCCAGAATATCCGTATCCCGCCACAGCAGCGTACTTTTTGTAGCGATCCCAATTCCGAACCCAAAGGCATCAATTAATTCCAAGGCATGGCGGGTAAGCGTCAGCGTTTCTTCAAACGGATTATATGGATCGCTCATGGCTCCCGTTCCGATCACGCCCTTTTTTACTTTTCGGCGCAGATCATCCCGAATAATGGTCAAAGCATGTTCCTTTGCCCGTACATTGTCAAAATCTGTGATTTGATAGCAGGAGGAACGGCTGTCACAGTAAATGCATCCATGACAGCATCCATGATAGATATTCATATTATAATCCAATCCAAACCAGTTGCTGCTTTTCGTTTTTGTAATTATATGTTTTGCTGGTATTTGTTCGATCATGTCCCAGATTCTTCTTCCTTTCCGAAATATTGCTTAAAAAGGCGTTTTGCTTCCTTCTCCAATTCCTTTTCCATAGCCAGATACCGGGTCAGATAATCCTTGGATTTTTGGGTAAGCTGGGAGAATCCTCCGTCTGACCCGCCGGATTTTGTAACCAGAAGTGGAAATCCCATTTGTTTCTCTGCGTCCTTTACAATTTTCCAGCCTTTGCTGTAGGACATGTGCATCTGCTTGCATGCAGTCTGCATGGAACCGGTATGGTCAATCAGACCTAAAAACTGAGCAATTCCAGGGCCGAAAAAGATTTCGTCTTTTTCCAGATATAAATGGCTGACACAGTGGAGCGGGATTTTTCTGGAGCGATCGCTGCCAGCCAGGCAGTCCGCCTCCCGCTCTACCGATAGAATAATTCCCTGATCCTCTACTGGGATTTCCTCTACCAGGGGATTAATGGAATCCTGTCGCAGTGCTCCCTCAAGCCCACGGGGGCCGTGGTAGTGGAGAAGATGGGGAATCAGCGTTTTTGAGATCAGAACGGGATGGCCTCGCCTGCCGTTATAGACTGGACATGCCGCCGGTTTGCCCGTTTTTAAAAGTTGCTGAATGGTATCTCCTAAAAATAACGGATATTTTACCGGGAGAATCAGAACCCGGTCACAAAGATCTTCAATATAATTTAGCCCCATTGTAATACTGTCATACATTTGCGATGTTTCATAATCCGGGTTACGCAGACAGATGATCCGCATTTTTGAAATGTGCTTTTCGATGCTATCTCCGTCGCGCCCGGTAATGACTACGATGGGATTAACTTCCGCCTGTTTCAGCAGAATGATAATACGGCGGATTACAGTAGTCCCTCCAATGGCCATCATAGGCTGAAATGGTTCTTGGGGGACATGATGTCCGGCGGCTAAAATTACAGCTCCTGTATTCATGGATAGTTTCCTCGCTATTTGAATCATCATAATGTTGGTGGCCAAAGGTATGCAAGTTAGATAAGCTTTGATTCTTTCAAATCCACTGTTTCTATCATAACATTTATTTTGGGTTTTTAAAACAAAATTTTATGGAATACGGGAATATATGGTAGAATAAAGGAAAATGTGTACTATACAGGTGACACAATAATCAAGCAATGGGCAGAACTGCTGGTTATTGCCAAACTTCCGGTTATCTGTTATACTGAACCAAGCGGGTGGCAATATACGAATCTTGGAATGGCCAGTATGTTTGTGTCCGTAGATAAATGAACCATAAAAGGTTACCTGGCTGTCATGCGCATGATAACAATAACATTTTGCAGTAGGAAGGAGAATGCTGTTTGAGTAACAACGGAGGTACCATTGTATCAGGCCGGGAAGCTTGCATACAGTAACCCGGCAAACCTCCCGGAAAGTTGCTCATGAAAACTTTCAGGAGGAAAAAGAAATGAACCGTGAAAATAAACGGAAGATGTATGAAAAGAATTATCATCAAACCGTGTGGCAGCAGACGATAATCCTATGAAGCTTATGTCCATTGCCATGAAACCATTGTGTGAACCTCCATTTCCTTTGGAGCGGATTGAGGAAATGACAGCCCTTATGGGAGGAGAAAGGGCAATCAAGTAATTTCTGCAAAATAGGACGCACATCTGGCGGAAAGCAATTTCAAACAGGATAAAAGGAAGCATCTGCTTTTTGGCAGGTGCTTTCGAATCATTTACGAATATCCTTTTGATTATATGGAAAATTTTTGCGGGTTTAATCGTTTTGTACTTTTATAAAGTTAAATGTGTCGTGTTGGCAGATAGGATTTGACTGGATTGAATGTGCTTTTATGAAATTTGAAAATAATTAGAAATATTTAAAAATAATGGTAAGGTTATGGAGGAAATATGGATTTTATCAAATTCAAATGGACGAGAGAGCCAAAGAGTTATGAAATAAAGGATGGAAGGATAGAAATTATCACAAAACCGCATACGGATTTATGGCAGCGAACCTATTATCATTTTCAAAATGATAATGCTCCTGTTTTTCAGATGGAAACGGAAGAACAATATTTTAGTTTTGTCGTTAAGACGGAATTTGATGAAAGCCATCATCGGTTTGACCAGTGCGGCATTGTTATGTATCTGGATAGTGAAAACTGGCTGAAAGGCTCTGTCGAATATGAAAATGAAGAATATCAGCATTTGGGAAGTGTAGTAACAAATCAGGGGTATTCAGATTGGGCAACTACGGAAATTGATGCCTCAGTAAAATCAATATGGTATCGGTTTAGCCGGAGAGAAGATGATTATTGCATTGAGTACTCAGAAGATGGGGCAAAGTTTCACCAAATGCGTATTTGCCATATGCATAGCGGGAAAGGAAAAATCCAATTTGGGATCTATGCCTGTTCTCCGGAAGAATCTTCTTTTAAAGCAGTATTTTCTGATATGGAGATATTAGAATGCCAGTGGAATGCACACGATGGGCAGCAGCCGGATTAGGACAGATAGAAAGCGGCAAGGGCTATCCAATAAAAATCCGCCATCGGGCAGGCGGAACGAATCCAAAGAGCATATGTGCCTGCAGGCTGTTCTTTCGTGACAGTGCGCCCATAGCGGAAGGTATGAAAATTTAGGAAAGGATAAGATTGGCCATGTTGCAATTACAAGATACATTAAAAGCAGAAATTCTTTTTCAGAATGAAAATGATACCATAATCTGGTCCTGCTTACAGAAGGTAATGGGAGAAGTTTATGCAGATAATTTGGAACATCCGCAGTCTGCTATGGCAATATTAGGTGATTTTTGTTTTTATGCCGGAGAAGTAAACAAAGACCTGATCCGGAAAAGGCCGAAAAAGTGCCAGAAGGACTTTATTATTATGGTTCCGGGAAACAAAAGCTGGTCAGAAGCAATCCAGCAGGTTTATGGAGAACAGGCAAAAAAAGTAACCCGGTATGCCATTAAAAAGGAAGGGGATCTATTTGACAGAAGAAAGCTGGAGTCTGCCGTTGCTTCGGTTCCTTCCCAGTATACCATAGAGATGATTGACTGCAGGCTGTATGACTGGTGTATGGAACATAAATGGAGCCGTGATTTTGTGTCAAATTATAAAAATTATGAAATGTATAAAACAATCGGCCTTGGGTTTGCGGTGTGCGAAGACGGGATCCCGGTTTCCGGGGCTTCCTCTTATTCCAGCTATAAAGGAGGAATTGAGATCGAAATCGGCACAAAAGAAACTTACCGAAGGCAGGGACTGGCCTATTGCTGCGGAGCCAAGCTGATATTAGAATGCTTAAAAAGAGGCTGGTATCCCAGTTGGGATGCCCAAAACAGATGGTCAGTAGGATTAGCAGAGAAATTGGGATATCATTTTGATTCGGAATATGAGGCCTTTGAGGTGACGGGATACGGAGCATCCGGATTGACCAGCCTGTGAAATGGAGCCGTTCTTTGCGGCGTTTCCAGCCCAAAGAGGGGAACATTCAGAAAAAAGGAGACAGACAATTATGAGGGAAGTATCAGTAAATCAGATTATTGATGTAATCCAACAGCTATGCATTGATGCATGCCTGTATCTTCCAGAGGATGTAAAAGACGCAATTACTTGCTGCCGGGAAAAGGAGGACTGGGAGATCGCCAAGGGAGTATTAGACAATATTATTGAAAATTATGAAATTGCCCAGAGGGATCAGATGCCTATCTGCCAAGATACGGGTATGGCCTGCGTATTTATGGAAATCGGGCAGGATGTACACATTACTGGAGGAAGCTTAAAAGAAGCTGTTGATGAAGGGGTCCGCCGGGGATATGAGAAGGGCTATCTGAGAAAATCAGTAGTAGCGGATCCGGTGCGCCGTGGCAATACAGGGGATAACACGCCGGCAATCCTCTATACCGATATTGTTTTAGGAAGTCAGGTTAGAATTACGGTGGCGCCGAAAGGCTTTGGCAGTGAAAATATGAGTGCGATCCGCATGTTTAAGCCATCTGCCGGAATCCAGGGAATTAAAGACTTTATCCTGGAAACCGTTGAAGCAGCAGGGCCAAATCCCTGCCCGCCTATTGTGGTGGGAGTGGGAATCGGGGGAACTTTTGACCGGGCAGCCCTATTGGCGAAAAAAGCGCTGCTTCGTGATTTGCAGACCAGGAATCCAGATCCGTATTATGCAGATTTGGAAAGGGAAATGCTGGAGAAAATAAACCAGCTAGGTATTGGCCCTCAAGGGTTTGGAGGCAGGACAACCGCCATTGGATTAAACATTGAAACCATGCCCACCCATATTGCAGGAATGCCTTGTGCCATCAATATAAACTGTCATGTTACAAGGCATAAGACGGAGGTGATTTAAGATGGCAAAAAAAATAACGCTTCCTTTAACAAGGGAATTATCCCGGACACTCCATGCAGGCGACCAGGTATTAGTAAGCGGCATCATCTATACCTCAAGGGATGCGGGACATAAAAGGATGTGTGAAACCCTGGAAAAAGGAGAACCTCTTCCCTTTGACCCAACGGATGCCACCATTTATTACGTAGGCCCTACCCCGGCGAAACCCGGGCAGGTTATCGGCTCCGCAGGCCCTACAACCAGCGGGCGGATGGATGCGTATGCCCCAATGTTAATGTCTGTAGGGGCAAGGGGGATGATTGGAAAAGGAGCCAGGCTTCCAGAGGTGATAGAAGCTGTAAAAACGTATGAAGGAACATATTTCGGAGCCATTGGCGGTGCTGGGGCACTGCTGGCAAAAAGCATAAAAAGTTCGGAATTAATTGCCTATGAGGACTTGGGGGCAGAAGCTTTAAGACGTCTTCAAGTGGTGGATATGCCCCTGGTAGTCATTATAGACAGCAAAGGCAATAATTTGTACCAGCAGGGAAGAGAGGCATACTTAAAAAGCGTGACTGCTGATTCTGGAAAATGATAGAAAAACTTATAAATCAAGTAACATAAGAAGCACATTATTTCTTAAGGCGGAAGTAATGTGCTTTTTCTATAAAATGGAAAAAATTACAAAATTTATAAAGCCAGACATCGTTTAATTTGACGGTCTGGCTTTTTGTTTTGGAAGGAAATGAACGATATGGGCAGACAAAAAGAAAAGCAACACAAAAACAGGCCATAAAAATGGCCTGCCGCCAACCGTTGAATAAAATAACCTTAACATCTTCCTGAAACAGATACCAGTAACAATGGATTTTTCTGATAAAAGGAAGACGAAAGTTTCTCAGAATATACCCATCTGCGAAGTGGAACGTATGGGTAATTCTTGTTGCCATATAAGTAATATCGGCATTATTTTACACGAATTAAGACAAATTTGCAATAGGTAAATGAAATTTTCAACATTTTGGAAATGGATTTGGGCCATGTTCTAAATTAGAACCCGCTGTGATTGGAATAAAAGCAGAAAAGCACCAGCGAAAAACCACATTTCAGGGTCAGTTTTGTGGTCAAAAATCCTGGAAAGAGTGGCGTACATTTAACAGAACATAAGGTTTGGGCACATAATCGAATATGATAAGAGGAAGGAGAAAAAATGGGAAGGTATGGAGAGAATATCAGAAAAAGGAAAGATGGAAGATGGGAAGGGCGTTATAAAACATTTGATGAACATAAGGGCAAATGGGTTTACTGCTCTGTGTATGGCCATGCTTATAAAGAAGTAAAAGAAAAGCTTACGAAAGCAAAAATTGGAATTCCATACCAGGCACTGAAAAAGCAGGTGCAAAACATGGATAACAGTCAAAAAAATGACGGAAAAACCTCCATTACAGTTTTGTTTTCGCAGGCAGCCATGGAATGGCTTGGTGAAATTGCAGACAAGCGGAAATATTCAACTTATGTAAAATATAACACAGTATATCAAAACCATCTTGCCGCAGTAATCGGTTCCTGTCAGATTTCTGCTGCGGAAGCTCCTAAGCTTAAGGAAACGGTTACTGCCTACTTATCGGAAGGAACGCTGTCAGAAAGCCTGCAAAAAAGTATTTTCTGCATTGCAAACCAGGTATTGGATTTCGCAAATAAAAATTATGGGATTGGTATTCCTTTACTGGAAAGGCTGCCGGTAAAGCCAAAGAAAAAAATGGTAGGCACGCTTTCAAAATCAGAGCAGGCCAGACTGCTGTCTGGCAGCTACCAAAGGATGGATAAGTTTAAACTTGCAGTGGTGCTTTGCCTATATACAGGGCTGCGGTTAGGGGAGCTGTGTGCGCTCCAATGGAAGGATCTGGATTTTGAGGGCATGACATTGAATGTTGAGAGAACAGTACAAAGGGTTGCTGTACAAGGCTGTCAGACCAAAACGATTTTGTTGGAAACCGATCCAAAAAGCGAGAGTTCTAAAAGGGTAATACCAGTAACGGCTGAAATCCTGAAACTGCTTTTACCGTTTAAGGGAACCCAGACTTATGTGTTTGGAGGGAGGAAGCCTTTCGATCCCCGGACAATGCAGTACCGGTTTCAAAGGATGCTGAAAGAGGAGGGGATTGACAGCAGGAATTTTCACATTCTGCGCCATACGTTTGCAACCAATTGCATTGAAAGCGGAATGGATGTGAAAGCCTTAAGCGAGATTCTTGGCCATTCCGATGTGAAGATTACCTTAAACCGTTATGTCCATCCAACAATGGGGTTAAAGAGGAAACAATTAGGGATGCTCACGGATTTTTATGGTCAGATTTGTGGTCAGGCAGCATAAGAAAATCCAGGATTTGCAGGGTTTTTTCAAGATTTTTCGCAGATGGGTATAATCTGCGAAACAAAGGTTCTTTTATATTATTATGCAAATCGGATAAAAAAAGACATGGAAAAAAGAAATAATTTTACAAAGACGGTCTGGCAGTATACAAAACCTCTCCCGGAAGAAACCATGGAATTTTTAAGAGGGATTGCTGCAGATTATGCCAAAGTAAAAGTTGGCGTTTACGAGCGGTACGCCGGGATCAGGAGCCTTGGAAGGCTTGCTTCCATTTATGACATTATGACAGAGATGCGTCATTGCGGCCTGCGGGAGCAGCTAGGTCTGCCTTCCGTGTATTATGAACTGGCAGTAAGAGAAGGTGTTCGTGATATCAAGGGTACCTGGGGGATTTTGAAAAACAAGATACGGACGCAAATTACTGCCAAAGAAAACTTAAGCGACGAGGAACGGATGTATCTTCGGACTGTGTTGAAGTTGGATTCAGTATATGGGGCTATCCTGAATCAGGAGGATTACCCTATGCCGGAAAAGATAGCTGGTTTGGCTTTGGATATAGGTCGTCTAAAGGGCTTGAACAACCTTCTCAGAAGGCTTACCAGAAGATATCAGATGAAGCTTGCAAAAGGAAGAGCAGACAGCTTCAGCGTGTCGCCAGCCGGATATGCTTATAAGGGCAATGCCCTTTACTTGGTGTCCAGGATACCCAGAAGGAGAGTTATGCTTCCCATGAAGGGTCAGAATACCAGCATGCGGCAGATCCGGATTTGTATCAAAGAAGATTATGCCATGATTGCTATCCCTACAGAGGCAAAGGAAATAAGGCATGCAGACTACCAAAACACAATCTACATCCATTTAGGCTATCAAAATATGTGTACCCTATCATCTGGCCATATTTATGGCAGGGGATTGGGCCAATTGTCAGCAGCCAAATCCCAGCGGCTTATGGAGAAAAACCGGGAGCGTGGCATAGTGCAGGCAAGATACAGGGAAAGCCTTGCTTTGGGTGACAGGAAAAGAGCAGAGGAAATGAAAGTCAACAACCTTGGCTCCCAAAAGTACATCAGGCAGAAAAAAAGAGAACAGGCCAAGATAGAAACTTATGTAAATACAGAGCTTAACCGGATGATGGAATTAGAAAAGCCGGGAACGATTATTATTACAAGGCCAATTACCATCAATAAGACAAAGTTCCGCTCACGTTCTTCCAACCGGAAAGCAACCGAAAGCCCTCAAGGGTATGTAAGGAAGCGCCTTGCACAGAAATGCCAGTTAAACGGTATCGGTCTGATAGAAATTAACTCAAAAGGAACTGGAAGCATATGCTCCAACTGCGGTATGGAAGGAAAGCGGTTATCAGAAGGCTTCGTTTGTGAAAGCTGTGGATTTACCAGCACGATAGCTTTAAACGGCGCCAGAAATATTGAAAAAATATAGAGAACTGAAAAATTAATACGGTGGAGCCATGCACCCTGGGAATAAATCTATGCCAAGAATATCTGCAAATACAGATATAAGGCAAAAAGTTTTACCAATTTTGGATCGCAGGGATGGATGTAAAACATAAATTGCCATGCCAACTTGTCACCTGGTCTGAATAAGGCAGGGAATATCTGTATGGGATATACAGGATGAGGGCATGGCGGGCAGGAAATGCTGCATAGTACGGGAAGCAATTTGTCTTTTCAGGTAATATTGCGTTTCTGCATGCAAGCATCCCAACGGCATTACCTAAGCTTATTTTAAGCTTTCCGATATGCCAGGACCGTAGCCTATACGGAGCGAAGGGGATAAAAACCCAGACAGTAATGTCCGGCTAATTCGTATGACTTAAAAATGCGCAGCAGGTCGGCAGATTTGTAATGACCAGCGCAGTTATGAAACCGTTTGGATGGGAGGCAGGGAATGTGCGGCGGTATCAAAAGAACCATATGTTAAATTTGGTTAAAACAATGATGGAGGCAAACGACTCGGTTATAAAAGCACTCCCTGCAGCTTTGGGGGAATTGGATGATGTGTTTGTACAATGCCAGAATGCTGCCTTACAGATCGGTACATATCTGGAAACCTTCGGGGAAATATACCGCCCGATTGTAGCAGACTTAGAAGACTATTGTGAAAACGTATATAAAATGAGTATTTCCACTTTAGACAGAAACGCGTGCAGGAAGCTGTCAAAAAAAATCCGGAAACAGCTTGTTGAAATTAATAACCTCCTCTGGTATGGACTGCCAAAAGACAGGAAAGAAGTGGTATTTTTGCCTTATAAAGCATGTATGTGGGATTCTTTGGAAAGCGTGTGGAAAGCAGCAGATAAAGATGAAAATACAGATGCTTATGTGATCCCGATCCCTTACTATGACAAGAATCCGGACGGAAGCTTTGGAGAAGCCCATTATGAAAGGGAACTGTATCCGGATTATGTTCCGATTACCAGATATGACGAATATGATTTTGAGGGACGAAGGCCAGATATGATTTTTATTCATAACCCTTACGACAGCTCTAATTATGTTACCAGTGTCCATCCGTTTTTCTATTCCAGTAATCTGAAAAATTTTACAGATCAGTTAATTTATATTCCGTATTTTGTGCTGGGAGAGCCAGATGCAGATCATGAGAAGGCCTTGGATGGGATTCGGCATTTTTGTGTTACTACTGGGGTTTTTAATGCGGACAAGGTAATTGTGCAGTCCGAACGTATGAAAAAAGCCTACGTTAAGGCGCTGACAGATTTTATGAAAGAACATTCGGGAGAGAATACGAAGGAGTATTGGGAAAATAAGATCCTGGGGCTGGGTTCGCCGAAAATGGATAAGGTGCTGACAACCCGGAAAGAGGATGTGATGGTGCCGGAAGAATGGCTGAAAGTAATTGAGAAGTCAGATGGGAGTTGGAAGAAGATTATTTTTTATAATACCAGTGTGCAAGCATTGCTGAATCATAATGAGAAGATGAATGCGAAGATTCAGGATGTGTTACAGGTGTTTAAGGAAAAGCAGGAGAAAGTGGCTCTTATTTGGCGCCCCCATCCGTTGATTGAAGCAACCATTAAATCGGTGAGAACCAGGCTATGGGAAGAGTATAAGGAAATTGTGGATACGTATAAGGCCGAGGGGTGGGGGATTTATGACGATACGGCAGATTTGGATCGGGTGATTGCGCTGAGCGATGCCTATTATGGAGATGCAAGCAGTGTGGTGCAGTTGTGCCAGAAAGCAGGAGTGCTGGTGATGATACAGAATGTAGAGGCTTTCTAAATGATTGATTGTAATGCATATGAGAAAGAGATATTGGGATATTTAAAATGTGCACATGCTGTCATTAAAAAAATGCTGGATGCAGGACAGCAGGCAGAAGCCTTGCATTTGTTAGAACGATGTCAAGGTTACGGAATTTGCCTGGGAAGGCAAATTGAAAAGGAAGAATTAAAAGCAGGAAGAAAAACTACAGAAATAATTTCGCTATTAGAGGATTATTGTGAATTGGTTTATCAGATTTATGAGGAGATAAGAATTTTTCAAAATGTGGATGGAAACACAGTACATAACCGTTTAGCAAAGGAATTGATTGGGATAGAAAAGCTTTTAAGGAATGAAAAATGAAATTAGGAAGGGTATATAGGAGGAGAAAATGAAAAAAATTAATTCAAAGAAAAAGGCAATGGTTATTGTAATGATAATAATCTTGCTGGCTGTTATTGGAGGTCTGATCAGAGTAATCTATACCCTTATGAATCAAGACGAAGAAACAAAAACGCCCGAACGAAATGTTTCAGAAGGATTGATCGTTGATGGTAACTTTGATCAAAAGGCTGCCAATGCCAGATTTACCACAGATATGAATATGGTATGGACATTTCCTTCTGGCAGTGAGATTTCCAATAATGCTCAGATTGGAAATTCTGCAAGCAATTTATATGAATGCTATTTTGAAGTGTATCTTGATGATGAGGAACAAACCTTATTATATAGCTCACCGGTTCTTCCGGTAGGAAAACGGTTGGGACAGTTGAAATTAGATCAAGCATTACCAGACGGAACATACGATGCAGTATGTACCTATCATATTCTGGACGACAAAGATCCCAACCGGGAATTAGGAACGGTTTCATTTGCTGTAAGCCTGATATTTGCGAAACCGTAATAGGTGCAGGAAGCTTTGATATATATGCTTATAAGCATAGTGAATAAGAGGGTAGATATTATTGACTGTTTATAAGCTGTATATAAATAAAACTTAAAAAGTAATGGAGGTATTTAGTATGAAATCAAACTTAAAAAAGATTGCAGCAGCGGCACTGGCTGCAACCATGTGCGTTCCCGGAACCGCTTTTGCAGCACAGTCAGGTTCATTTGAAACATCTTTTAATGTGTATTCGCCTACGCTTACCATAAGCGTTCCAGTAAATGCAGATATTAAAATTAATCCAATTGCAGACAGTAGTGCCACCTCAGTTAAAAAATTTACGGTTGCATCCAACAGCATTGATATTATGAATGCATCTGTAGATGAAGAGGCAGATGTAGCTATTCCGGTAAATGTTACGGTAAAGGCTGCTATCACATCACAAAGCGAGGATGTAATCTCCGAATATAATACATTTACTGCAGACGCAACTTCTACAAAGAAAAGAATTTATTTGAATTTGTCAGAAGCCGGGACGGCTGCAGCGATGGAGGTAAAGGACGGAGGAGCAGCGGCGTTTGATGCAGATAAGAAACTGGATCTTAGCCAATATGTGGTAAAGACAGAAGCCGATTATAGCAGTCCGTCTGGGACAACAGCCATTACAAAATTCGGCTCTTTATTTTCAGTAGACATTGCAGGCCCTGCCACCACAGATACCACGGCTGGAAAGACATTTACAACAGATGCTTCGAAAGTAACTGCTGCAGTAGGATCCTTTGCCGTTACTGGTGTGGCGAATACCAATGCAGACTGGAATGCTGATGATGTTACAGTTGCCATTACATATAATGTGAAAGCAAGCAAAGCATTAGGTATTACAGCACCTACCATAGCAGCAGCCCCTACATTTGCATCCACAGGAACTACGGATCTGGAGATTACGGTTCCGGGTATCGGAGAAGCTACGGTTACAGCCATTGCGCTTCACAATGACGGGGAAGGTCTTTACGGAGATTTTATTTGGGAAAGCGATGCCATAAGCGTAGATTATTCAACTGCCGGGAATGCTAAAATCACGATTTCAAAAGATGATGGCGCTTTGAAGCTTCTTGCAGAAGATGATTATAAAGGAAAAGCCCAGGATCTGGTTATTGCATTATCGGATGGCCGCTTTGTTGTATCTACGTTGACTGTAAATTAAATTGTTTTCAAAAAGGATTTCTACCGTCCTTATTTTGTCGGCTCACTCCTAAGGAGTGAGTCGGATTTTATCAATGAGCTGAGTACTATTTTTATCTCATAGGAAAGTGCTCCTATGAGATAAAAAACGCTCCGCCAGGTTCGCACTGCGGCGAAGAGGAATGATGTTGCATATGCGACCCGTCGCAGGCGGAGAATCCTATACAGTAGGATTCTTTGTTTTTTTGAGATAGCAGTGAGCTGATTGATAAAAGAGAGAAGGAGAATACCATGGAAAAAAGCAGAATTTTTATTCTGGCAGCAATTATATTTAGCTACAGCATTCATGTGTTTGCCGGTACTGTGCCAAGGAATACAGGAGTAAAAGCAAGCCAGACTAATGGTTGCCAGCATTTAGCATCTTCTGGTACTGCAGGGAGAGAAACAGAGGCGGAAAAAAGCGAAAAACCATCAACGTCAGAAGGGGCTTTAGAAGGTGAAAAAACAGGAAAGCCAGAAATCGAAAAAGAGATGCTCTTCCTGTCAGCAGCAACAGGAAGCAATGCTGCTACAGCAAAATCTGACGAAGAATTTCATGATGACATTATATATCATGTTTCCTTTCCGGCCACTACCCATGCCAGCCTGGATCCGGGAGATGTAAGCGGAAAAGGGCAAGTGTTTTCTGAACAATATAAAGTTGAAAATTATGGAAATACAGACATTGTGATTACAATCAAAAATATCCGTATTAATTGGGATATAGGTGATTCATACGAAATTGATCAAGATGAAATAACGGCCAGCCCTTCATCCTCCAAAAAATTAAACATTAATATGATTTGGAGAAATGAAGCAAATGATACGGAAAAAGCAATACAGGTTTTAAATGGTTCCCCCAATGAAAGCGTTTTGCGGTTGAAAGCAGCCGACTATAATAAAGAGGGGGAATACATCCGTCTTCATAAAGGAGGAACCGGTTTCTTTTACTTTACCGGATCATTAAATGCAGATCCAAATATTGACTGGGAAAACTATGAGATTCGCGTCTGCTTTGATTATGAAATCATAA
>CAJUTC010000012.1:10060-78957 GCA_910589195.1 uncultured Lachnospiraceae bacterium | reverse complement strand
CCCAAATACAAGATATTTCCTGGAAATTGTGGAGTTACGGAGCCCCTTCACTTCTGTAAGATAAGTTAAATAAGTTTCCATAGCCTCTTCCCAGCTATATTCAGGAAATCTTTCCCTTTTTTCTGTTTTTATGCTCTCCAAATGTCGAGAATTTTTGTTTTTATTGATCTCCACCCAGCGAAAGAACAAATCTAAATCCAGTCGGTAAGCTTCTGTAGTACGCTTGTCCAGTCCCCGATATTCAGACTGAATATCGATAAAATCCTCCAGCAAACATTGTGGATTTTTATTTTGAATCATTTTTATTCTCCATTCCCTAAATTTACTTCAAATATCATAGTATTATTTGAAGTTATTTGTTATAAAAAAAATGCCGTTTGGCTTTTTTTCGTGGATTTATATATTCTGCGAAAAAGTTAGAAAATGCAGATAAATACTAGGTTTTTTACTGGATTGACCATGAAATTGACCCCGAAAAGAATAATTTCTAATCGTTCAACTCGTAAAAATCTACATAACAGTTACATTATTCCTTTACGTTTCGTTTAAATATCTGACCATAAATTTGACCATGAAAGCAATAATATTTTCCATTTATATACAGAAATACTCTACATTTACAAAAAATTATGCAAAAATTATATAGAAATTTTGCAAAACATGTGGTAGAATTACGTCAATGCAATTTTTTGAAGTATAAAAACCCTTAATTATTCGTTTCGCAGAATATATAAATCTACAAAAAATACCCTTCAAAACGAAGGGTATTTTTCTATTATGCCGTATATAGCAAAAGCCGGGAATCTATTTTCGATTCCCGGCCTACGCTTTTTTCGTATCCAATTTTCTGCCGCTGGCAATTATATATATCATGTGAACGGCGCTATTTAAGATGGCAAATGTTCCATTGCGGCTTTTACTAAATGTTTCGCCAAAACCGCTGTGGTAACTGCGCCTACGCCGCCAGGGACTGGAGTTGCCATAGATGCCAGTCCTTCTATGGATTCAAAATCCACATCGCCGCAAAGCCTGCCGTTTTCATCCACATTAATGCCTACATCAATTACAACTGCCCCAGAACCTACATAATCCTGGTTCAGCATCTTTCCTCTTCCGGCAGCGGCCACCAGAATCTCAGCTTCCTGGCAGGTTTCCTTTAGGTTCACCGTTTTCGTGTGGCAAATGGTTACTGTAGCATTTTCTTTTAAAAGAAGCATAGAAAGGGGCTTTCCTACGATCATGCTTCTGCCAACAATAACTGTCCGTTTTCCTGAAATAGGGATTTGATTGGCTTTCAGTGTTTCTATAACTGCTTCTGCTGTGCAGGGAGCATAGCCGCTTTCCTCCCCGGCAAATATCTTAGCAATATTTACTGGTGAGATTCCATCCATATCCTTTGACGGATCTATGATAGAATCAATCTCTTTTTCGTTGATTTGTTTCGGAAGGGGCTTTAAAAGAAGGATCCCGGTTATGTTACAGTCTTCATTAATTTTTTCAAACTCAGCCTTGAATTCTTGATGGCTGATTTCCTCTGGAAAGGGATAAACCTCTGTTTCAAGGCCAAAGCTTTCCAGCTTCTTTTTTGCCCCCCGTTCATAAGATAAATCGTCTGGCTTTTCCCCGATCCGGACAATGGCAAGTTTTGGGGTTTTTCCGGTTTTCTCTTTTATAATCCTCAGATCTTTTTCTGCCTGTTCCTTTATTTTTGCGGAAACCTCCGCACCTTTTAAAATAACCATATACAACTTGCCTTTCTAGTGTGTGTTTGAACGCAACAACTATTTTAATGCCTTCAAAACAGTATCATAAATCTGATCTGCCTGTTTCGTTCCATTTGCTACCAATTCATCTGCATATTGATTCAATTCCTGCGCCTTCTCCCGGTTTTTCATGGACTTGGTATTGATATACACATTCATTACTGCACTTAACAAGGCAGACCGAATTAGCTGAACCCCTACCCCCACGTCGCTGACTGCCATCCGGCTTCCCTTTTCTGCCAGAATGGCAAAGGCAGACAGCATTTCTATGGATTTTTCCATAATTTGGATTGGAACCTGGCTTGCCGCTAAAAGATTTTCTTCCATTATCTTGGTCTTATAGACCTTTTCTTCTTCTGTTCTGGTTGGAAGGCCATAGGCCGCCGCTAACGGCGCAAAAACTTCCGCATCCTGATTCGCCAGAGATACCAGCTCCTTTTGCAAAGCTTCCATTTTATTTAAAAGCTGCAGAATTTCTTCCTCTACTTGCGCATATTTTTTTTTCCCTATAGTAAGGTTTCCCACCATTTGGCCCAAACCATTACCGATAGCCCCAGCGATAGCAGAGGCTCCGCCTCCGCCTGGAACCGGTGCCTTAGAAGACAGGGCAGATAAAAATTCTTGTATGGTTTGCTGTTCTAACATGACTTTCTCCATATTTCCTCCATGCATCTGTTAACTGCTAACATATTCTATAGCGTGTTTAAACATTCATTCCCGCAAAATGTGACACACATCTAGCAAAAAACAATTTTCAAACGCACTCTGGCGTGGGTTTTTTAGATTTGCCGTTCCGTTTCTGCAAACGATAATAGAAATCCTGGGCAGAAAGTACCGCAATCTGATCATAATAATATGGTGTTCCGCTCACATCAAACTGATTCGTCAGACGATACAATGCACGTTTAATCGATGTAAAGTGGTTATCCTGGGCATTGCCTTTCCCTGCCAGATCGGAAAGGGTATCTTCCATGTAGTCGATTTCATCTTCATCGATTACCACCACATATTTTAAAGGCATATGTATATTGGTTTCATTACAGCGTGGAAAAATATGCTTTTCCAGTGTAATATAGCTTTCAACTGCCTTGTTCCGAATTGATGAAACCAATTCATCAATCTCTTTTTTCTGATTTTTAAAAAACAGTTTCCAATAATCCTTACATATTTTTCCTGCTTCTTTGCAAAAACCCATTTCCTTCTGAAAGCTTTTCTTCGTTATTTTTCTCTTAAAACCAGATTTAAACTCAATCAATTCAATCTCTTTTTCGGTAATCGACAAACCGTCTGCAGATGTGGAAGCCTTATTCTTATTAAATATACTAAGACAAATATCATCAAAACAATATATCTCTGTATTACTATTTACAAGGGAGTTTTTTCCATTGCTGGAAATGTCGGTAATAGTTTTTTGAAATGAAATCCAGTGATGTTCTGCATATTCCTTAAGCTCCTTTGTAATCATTATAATTCCTCTGCATTGTATAAACAACGGTTGCGAAGCATCTTTACTTCCGATAAATATTGCATAAAGTCCTGATAAATTGTTCCCATATCATCATTTACGCAATAATATTGGACAAAACCGTCAGAAAGAGTATGTGTCTGATAAAAATTCGTCTGTTGGGCAATATCGTATTCTCGCATATATGCATCCAATGCCAAAACGAAATTCGGGCTATGTGTTGTCAGCAAGATATTCACGCCTAGTTCTTTTACTAATAATACAATGATTTCTGCAAATGAATTTTGCCACATGGGATGAAGATGGGCTTCCGGCTCATCTAAAATAAGCATAGTGGTACCATCAAGCTCTCCTTTTTCCAGGAGAATTTTAATCATTGAAAACATTTTAGAACCTGTTGCTAAGTTGGATATTTTTAATTTTAATCCGTTTTGGACGTAATACTCCCCATCTGAAGAAAATTCAAACGTTCCAGGTAAGATTTTATCAATCTGTTCCTTCACTGTTTTTAACGAATCATCCAGTACTGTCTGCTCAAAAACCGACACCACTTTTTTAGCTTTCAAAATTGTTTTTAGTCTGAAATTATGCGAATGAATGCGGTTTGGATTTAAAATCGTATCGTTTTCTCCCTTCCCCCGGTCCCGCAAAAAAACAAAATCATCCAGATCATCTAAAATAAAAGGATCATCAATTAGATATGCTTTTTTGTATGGCGAACCACTGAAAACAGGGAAATCGTCGTCTACTACTGTATTATCAGAAACCATAAGCTTAAAATAAACAGACTCTTTATCCACCAATTCAACTTCTGATGGCTCATCCTGCCCTTTTACAGGCTGGATTTGATTTGAAAATTCCATCTGCAGCGTCTGGTTAATACTTTCCCTTGCATAGCGAATTAGTTCTGGATCATTCCCTATATCATAAAAAAGCTTTTCTAAAATCGTAAGCGCCTGATCCCTTTGAAGGCGAAATACATGAGCATAATCCATCTCTTTCTGTCCCCTCAGCCTTATGCTCAAATGTTTTTGGTATTTGTCAAAGTCCTGGCTTTTTTCAAACTGAAGCCAATCAAACTGAAATAATTCCGCTTCTAAATCATGGGCAAACTGCTCCACTTCTTCTTGGTGCAGTTCTCTTTTATACATTCCAGAAACTAAGCGTACTATTGTAGGATAGCCGGAAAAAAAATGGAATCCGTCTTCTGCATCCATTTCTGTATACCGTAAAAACCGGAATATATCAAATAGATTCTCAATTTTAGCCAATTGTTTCCGGATATAGTACGCCTTGTCACTTTGCGCCTTGTTCTGAAGATTACAAACCGCATCCAGCAAAGAATATAATGTTTTTCCAACTGTAGACTTACCTGAATTGTTTTTTCCTGTTATTACCGTTAATCCGTCTAATGCAATCTCTGAGTCTTTGACAATTCCAATATTTTTCAGTCTTATCTGCATAATATCCCTTTCTAAACCTTCATGCGCCCGGCTGCGGACTGATATAGTAAAATAATGTTTCTACAGATTCCTTTTTATCATAACCGATTCTTTTTCTGGTTTCAATTAATAAATAAAATCCTGCCTTACTGCCAACTGGCCTTGCAGCTTTCTATCGCTGCCAGCAGACGCTGGATCATCTGGTCCACATCCGCTTTTTCGATTATTAACGGAGGTACAAACCGAATCATATGGGTTCCGGCACTGATTAAAACCAATTTCTGCTCCAGCAGCGCATTGGTAATGACAGGGCCCACGGGCATAGTAAATTCCAATCCCTGCATCAGCCCCATTCCTCTGTGGTCTTTTATAATAGGATACCCATTTTTTAGCTCCTCCAGACGCTCCCACAAATAATTCCCTATTTGGCCAGCATGGTCTGTCAGGTTTCTGGACTGAAAAATATCCAATACTTTAGATGCCGCCCCACAAGCAAAAGGATTTCCCCCGTATGTGGTACCGTGATCTCCCGGAACCATGGCTGTTGCTGCTTTTCCCCTGGCCAAAAAAGCACCGATGGGGACACCGTTTCCCAAAGCCTTCGCAACCGTCATAACATCTGGCTTTATGCCATACTGCTGCCATGCAAACATGGTTCCGGTCCGCCCCATACCGCACTGGATTTCGTCCAAAATCAGCAATGCGTCATACTGATCACACAGGTTCCTGACGCCTTCTAGAAACTCTTTTTCGGCAGGATAAATCCCGCCCTCTCCCTGGATGGTTTCCAAAATCACCCCGCAGGTTTTCTCGTGGAACAGTGCTTTCACACTATCTAAATTGTTAAATTCCGCAAAGCGGATCCCTGGCATCAGCGGCTTAAATGGTTCCTGATAATGGTCATTTCCCGTTACCGCCAAGGCTCCCGTGCTTCTCCCGTGGAAGGAATTTTTCATGGCAATAATTTCATAATCCTGCCCGCCGCTTTTATTATACCCATACCTTCTGGCGATCTTTAAAGCGCCTTCCACTGCTTCCGTACCGCTGTTGGTAAAAAAAACCTTATCCATTTCTGCTGCGGCAAGAAGCTTTTGTCCCGCCTCTATGGAAGGGGGGTTATAAAAATAGTTGGAAATATGCAGCAGCTTTTCTGCCTGCTCTTTTAAATGGCTGGTATACTCCGGATCCCCGTAGCCCAGTGCATTTACTGCAATCCCAGCATAAAAATCTAAATATTCGTTGCCATCTGTATCGTACAGATACAGCCCCTTCCCCCGTTCGAATACAACCGGAAAACGGTTGTAGGTTTTATAAAAAGCGGCTTCCCCTTCTTCAATCCAGGTTTCCTTTGCTTTTTTCCCTGGTTCTCTTGTTTCGGTTTTTACGCCCTGTCCTGTTTGTATCCCTGCTTCCATCCCGTTTCTGGCCTCCTTATTCTCCATGATAAAACCGCTCTTCTTTTGCGTTCAAAATTGCCGTCCCAATTCCTTTATTTGTAAAAATTTCCAGAAGCAGGCAATGGGGAATCCTTCCGTCCAAAATATGGACACGGGATACCCCGCTGTGGATAGCATCAATACAATTCTGAAGTTTTGGAAGCATTCCGCCTCCTAAACCGCCTCCATCTACAAAAGCTTGAGCCTCTTCTACGGTAATCTCCGAAATCAGAGAATCCTTATCCTCAAAATCCCGGTAAACCCCTTCCACATCTGTAAGGAAGGCCAATTTTTCGGCCTTTACCGCCGTTGCAATGGCGCAGGCGGCATCGTCTGCATTAATATTATAAGAATAGAAATTTTCATCAAACCCAATGGGGCAGATAATGGGAAGAAAATCCTTTTCCAGCAGATCGTAGATAATCTTTGGGTTTACCTCTTCTACCTGGCCTACAAATCCAATATCTTCTCCACCAGAATATTTCTTTTTGCACTTTAACATCATGCCGTCCTTGCCGCTGACGCCTACGGCCTTTACTCCTAGCTCATTGACTAACTGAACCAGGTTTTTGTTTACCTTATTCAGTACCATTTCCGCAATCTCCATGGTAGGCTCGTCAGTTACCCGCAGGCCATTAACAAAATGTGGTTCCATTCCCACTTTATTGACCCAACGGCTGATTTCCTTTCCTCCCCCATGGACAATAATCGGCTTAAACCCGGTCAGCTTTAATAACACTACATCCTGAATCACCTGGCGTTTTAAATCCTCATCCACCATAGCGCTTCCGCCGTATTTTACCACAATAATTTTCCGGTTAAACCGTTGGATATATGGCAGTGCTTCAATCAGCGTAGCTGCCTTCTGCATAATAATAGGATCCATTTCCATGTTTCGTTTCTCTCCTCTTTCTCAATACAGACCATAAATCTGTAGAATCTCTTCCATGTTAAGGGCGGAAAACCATCCGAAATATCAATGTGTCTATCCATCCTTCCCGCCGTCACAAACACAAAACAGACCCTTACGATCGGTAATCTGCATTAATTTTTACATAATCAAAGGTTAAATCACAGCCCCAGGCAGTGGCGGACGCTGTTCCCATTTTAATATCTGCTATAGCTGTCACCTCCGGGCAGGACAGGATTTTAGTGGCCTCTTCCTCACTGTAATCCACCGCAACCCCGTTTTCTATAATTTGAAGCTTTCCCTTGGCACTTTCAAAATACAGATCCACTTTTTCCGGATCAAACTCAGCTCCAGAATATCCCATAGCACAAAGGATACGCCCCCAGTTGGCATCATGTCCAAATATGGCTGCCTTGGTCAAATTTGAAGTAATCACAGACTTTGCAAGGGTTATTGCTTGTTCTTTATGTTCCGCCCCCAAAATCTTCACCTCAAACAATGCGGTGCAGCCTTCCCCATCGCCTGCCATTTTCTTTGCAAGAGTTTCATTTACCTGATTCAGTGCCTTTACAAACTGATTGTAATCCTCATTTTTTTCCCTAATCTCCCGGTTTCCAGCCATTCCATTTGCAAAAAGAAGAACCGTATCATTGGTGGAAGTATCTCCATCTACGGAAATCATATTATAGGTGTCTTTTACATCTTCTTTCAGCGCTTCCATTAACAATTCCTTGCTAATAGCGGCATCTGTGGTAACAAAGCTTAACATGGTGCACATGTTGGGATGGATCATCCCGGAGCCTTTGCACATGCCGCCTATGGTTACCGTTTTTCCTCCAATTTCAAATTCTACAGCAATCTGCTTATTCTTTGTGTCTGTAGTCATAATGGCCTTGGAAGCGGCTTCTCCCGCCTCCAAAGAGGACGAAAGAGAGGAAGCCATCTTCTTAACTCCCGCCGCAATCCGATCAATGGGAAGCTGCATCCCGATAACCCCAGTGGAAGCAACCAGCACTGACTCTGCCGGAATTTTTAATGCCTCCCCTGCCGCCAATGCCGTCTGGCGGCAGTATTCCATGCCTTCTGCTCCAGTACAGGCATTGGCAATCCCTGCATTTACCACAATGGCCTGAGCTTCGTGGCCACTGGATACCTGGTTTTGATCCCATTTTACCGGCGCTGCCTTTACAAGGTTTGTGGTAAATGTGCCTGCCGAACGGCAGGGGATTTCACTGTAAATCAATGCCATATCCTGGCGTTCTTTATATTTGATCCCAGCAGCACAAGATGCTGCCTGGAATCCCTTCGGCGCCGTAACGCCTCCCTGGATTTCTTTCATACAGTTCTCCTCTCTTGCTTGCTTTGAAAGTTCAGCCACCTTGCGCTGAACTGTGTAAAAACGGTGTCACGAAGTAACATCTTCCATTCCCGTTTTCTGTGCATTTCCTGGATTTTTAAAGGAAGCCCCTTTCATTCATGGTGGTACCAGGCATTCTGTGGCATAGGGGTACTATAAAAGTCCATCGCCAAATAGGCGGCATGAATTCAGGGATGCCAAGTACGCCCGCCGGAATTTCCTTTGTGGTGATGCCTTCGCAGCCGGGCGTATGCAGGTTACTGAATAAAGCTTGTAATATTTTCTTCGTTCAGCACAATATCATAGTAATTGACATCATCACGGCTGTTCCAGCCTAAGCCTTTCCAAAATGCATTGCCAACTTGATTGGATTTAAACGCAATCAGGCAAATCTTATTAATCCCTTCCTTTTTTAAAGCTGCCATACAGAACCTTGCCATCTTATAGCCCACTCCGTGTTTCCGGTATCGTTCCGATACACATACATGATAAAAATAGCCCGTTCTCCCGTCATGGCCGCATAAAATACTGCCGATAATATGCCCGTTCTGTACCGCCACCACACTGGTTAGCGGATTCCGCTTCAAAAACCGTTCCACCCCTTCTCTGGAGTCGTCAATGGAACGGATCCCGAATCCCTTCATGCTCATCCATAATCGATAAACTCCATCGTAATCTTCCGGCCCCATCTCCCGGAGCACAATATCAAATGTTCCTGCCATACAAACTCCCTGTCTGTTTCTGTTATCAAATATCCCAGTCTTTAAGGGAGCGTCTATGGGAACATGGGCGCCAGCCTAAGGCCCCGATCCTCCGGAAGGCCAAACATCAGGTTCATGTTTTGGATAGCCTGTCCGGCTGCCCCTTTTACCATATTGTCCATAGCTCCCATCATGATGACCCGGTTCGTCCTGGAATCAATTTTAATATTAACATCTACGAAATTGCTTCCTTTTACCCAGCGGGTTTCCGGACAAATATCCCCTCTTAGGACACGGACAAAGGGTTCCTCTTTATAATACTGATGGTATATATCCTTTAACGCTTCAGAAGAAAGCTTTTTAGCTTCTTCTGTTAGAGAAGCGTAAGCGGTCACTAAAATCCCACGATCCATGGGAACTAAGTGAGGTGTAAAATTGATGGTAACCGGCTTTCCCGCCGCATGAGAAAGCTGCTCCTCTATCTCCGGCGTGTGGCGATGGGTAGCCACCCCGTAAGCCTTAATACTTTCATTGACCTCGCAATATAAATTTGCTGTTTTGGCCCCTCGCCCGGCTCCGGAAGTTCCGGATTTTGCGTCTACAATCAAAGTGGACAAGTCAATCAGCCCCTCTTTTGCTAACGGATACACAGACAAAAAGGTACATGTAGGGTAGCAGCCTGGGTTTGCTATCAACCTGGCGCTTTTTATTTTCTCCCGATTGATCTCCGGAAGGCCATAAACAGCTTCCCGGATAAACTCTGGAGCCGTATGTTTTAGCTGATACCACGTTTCATAAACTGACACATCCTTAATCCGGAAATCAGCGCTTAAATCTATCACTTTGGTCTTGGAAAGAATTTCTTCACTGATTAAAGACGCACATAGACCCTGGGGCGTGGCGGTAAAGATTACATCCACCTGTTCTGCCATCTGATTCATATCATCGGATTGGCACACAGCTTCTGTTAGCTGATACATATTTTGATAAATAGATGTATAATCCTGACCTACATAACTTTTGGATCCAAACCATTTTATTTCCACATCTTCTCTTTGCAAAAGCAGCCTGGCCAGCTCGCCTCCCGCATAGCCGGTTGCTCCGATTATTCCTGCCCGAATCACAACAATCCCTCCTCATTTCTGTATTTTCCTTATTTTCCTTTATACAGCACTTTCCGTCTGTACCTTACTATTTCATTATAGCTGCTTTTTTATAAATGTAAAGCAAGATTCTGTTTCGTTTTATAATTATACATATAAATTGCATAATATTCAATATATATTTTATTTTATGAATATTTTTGTATAAATATACTCAAAATGATATTCCCTATTGCTTTTTTTTATATTCTGTTGTATATTTTATGAAAGTCAAACACTTATTAAGCAGCAATGCTACGGAACCAAATCCGTCACCACAAATACAAATTCAGGAGGAATTTACTATGAAAGAAAAAGTTGTATTAGCCTATTCCGGCGGTTTGGATACCACCGCTATTATTCCCTGGTTAAAGGAACATTTTGATTATGAAGTAATCTGCTGCTGTATCGACTGTGGCCAGGGCAATGAATTAGACGGCCTGGAAGAACGTGCCAAATTATCTGGTGCCTCGAAATTGTATATTGAAGACGTAACTGATGATTTCTGCGACAATTATATTATGCCCTGTGTAAAAGCAAACGCAGTATACGAAAACAAGTATTTGCTAGGTACCTCCATGGCACGTCCGGCTATTGCCAAGAGGCTGGTGGAGATTGCGAGAAAAGAAGGCGCGTCTGCTATCTGCCACGGAGCTACCGGAAAAGGCAATGACCAAATCCGCTTTGAATTAGGGATTAAAGCCTTAGCCCCAGATCTTAACATTATCGCCCCATGGCGTATGACCGATATCTGGACCTTCCAGTCCCGGGAAGATGAGATGGAATATTGTAAAGAGAAAGGTATCAATCTTCCATTTTCCGCTGACAGCAGCTACAGCCGTGACCGGAACTTGTGGCATATCAGCCATGAAGGCCTGGAGCTTGAGGATCCCTCCAGCGAACCTAACTTTAAGCATATGCTGGTGTTAGGGGTAACTCCGGAGGAAGCTCCCGATGAAGGAGAATATGTAACCATCGCCTTTGAAAAAGGAATTCCCACCAGTGTAAACGGCGTATCCATGAAAGTTTCCGATGTAATCCGCAAGTTAAATGAACTGGGCGGCAAACACGGAATTGGTATTGTTGATATTGTAGAAAACCGGGTTGTAGGAATGAAGTCAAGGGGCGTATATGAAACTCCTGGCGGAACCATCCTGATGGAAGCCCACCAGCAATTGGAAGAGCTGGTATTAGACCGCGCTACAATGGAAGTAAAAAAAGATATGGGCAACAAATTGGCTCAAATCGTATACGAAGGAAAATGGTTTACCCCTCTGAGGGAAGCAGTTGAGGCATTTGTAGATGTAACCCAAGAATATGTAACAGGAGAAGTAAAATTTAAGCTTTATAAGGGCAATATTATCAAAGCCGGAACCACCTCTCCTTACTCTTTGTACAGTGAATCCCTTGCGTCCTTTACTACCGGGGAATTGTATGATCATCACGACGCAAGCGGCTTTATCACATTATTCGGTCTGCCTCTTAAGGTACGGGCCATGAAGCTGGAAGAAGCCAAACATAATCAAAAATAGGAACGGTTGAAACCGCAAAAATCCCCTGAAGCTCATCTTTCTTCAGGGGATTTTTGCAAATCAGGGTTCCTTTTTCTTAATTATATTTTTATTAATTTAGAACATTCTCTAAATGATCCTATCTTACCTTTTACTTTTATATCGTTCCCTGAGCCAAACGATATTCTAAATTTTTTCCATAAAGCTGAGCCTGACAGACGATAAACTATCCCTCCTTGCTGGGCGGATTTTTTTATTGTAGACCATCGCAATTTCCCAGTTGGGATCGGATGTGAGGAAAAACCAGGCTGCTTCCTTATCATTGGCAACTCTTGACTGGGGAATTATGGTACAGCATAAATTCTTACGCACCATCTTGCACAACACATGGTTCATAAAAGTTTTAAACAAGATTTTCAGCTGAAAGCCTGCCTGTTCAAAACAAGGCTGCATGATTTTCCGCATGGTGGAATCTTCCAGCATCAGGGAAAACATCTCTCCAGAAAACAGAGCCAGGTCAATCGTAGGAAAGGGTTCGCCTGGAGGTGCCCCGTATTGTTTTGCCAGGGGATGGTTTTGTGAAACCCCCCAGTACCAGCCGCTCCCTGCAAAGATGGATATACTCTAAATCCACCTTATCCTCCTCCCGCAACATTACAAATCCCAAATCCAACTGCCCCTTTTTAAGCAGCTTATGCTGCGTTTTCACAAAGCACTCCTGCAGCTTTAATGTAATACCAGGAAATACTTTTGTAAATTCCGGAAAAATTTCAGCAAACATATCAATTCCGTGTTCCGCCGTCAGGCCTAATACGATCTCACCACAGTTGCTGTTAACCAAATCATAGATCTGGGTATAAGCGCACTTCTTAATGTTCATAATCTCCCTGGCATTTTGAATATAAATTTTTCCAGCCTGGGTCATCTGCAAGTTATGTTTATCCCGATAAAAAATCTGCGCGTTTAATTCCTTTTCCAATTTAATGAGCTGCTGATTCAGACCAGACTGGGTAATAAACAGCGCCTGGGCCGCTTTTGAAATGCTTCCATGATCCGCAATCGCAATCATATACTCCAATTAATGTAAATCCATCCTGCCTCCCTCTTACACGAATTCCATAACCTATCCGATGCCCAAAATAAATGAGCGCGCCGCCAGTTCCATTGGCTTTTTGTTCATATTTTTGCTTTGAACCGTTAGAATAATTCATAATTTTACTTCTTATTATATCATAGTTATAATAAAAATGAAAAACAAGGGAGCAAAAAAATTGTTTAAAATTACCAATATGAGAAGCAACCGGCAATTTCTCAGCAACCCCTGTACCATTCATCGGTTTTCGAAAATCAGGAAGCCAACGTCAAACGAAAGCGAATTTTATGATAGGTATCATTGGATTAATTTTAGCGATAGCAGCCGTTATCGTTCTGATTTGGAAGAATTGGCATATGGCAATCGTGTCTTTACTGGGTGCATTAATTGTGATACTATTTAATGGAATGGATCCGGCTAATTCTATTACAGATCATTTTATGACCAGAATGAGCAGTTTTTCCGGAAACTGGTTTCTGCTGTTTATGCCTGGATCGATCTTCAGAAAGGTTATGGGCGGCAGCGGCGCTTATGCCGGGGCAAAAATCAGAATTATCTGTGCTGTTTTAGCCTGCGTCACAGGCACCATAGGGATTATCTAACTACATATTTATAAAAAGCATTTATTTTTACTCAGGATTAGAAAGGAGAAGACGATGAAAGCAGACTTTCTCATCAAAAACGGACGTATTATCGATCCGTCACAAAATTTAGACCGGGTAATGGATCTTGCCATCCGAAATACCAGGCTTATTGACACACAAGGAGAGCTGGTAGATGCTACCCATGTAATCGATGCCAACGGTCTGATCGTGGCGCCAGGTCTGATTGATTTCCATACCCACGTATTTTACGAAGGAAGCAGCCAGGCTATCCGCCCTGATTTTATGGTTGCCCAGGGCACCACTGCCGCTGTGGACGCAGGAACCGCGGGAACCGCGAATTTCGAAGCTTTTTACAACACTTCCATCGTTTCTTCCATTATCCGTCTGAAAGGCTTTCTAACGGTTTACTCCGGCGGTCAGCTAGACGCCAAGCTTTGTGAAGACTTTAACCCAGAGTTGTTTAATCTTGACCGGATGGAACGGCTGGTAGATAAGTTTCGCCATCATATCTTAGGATTTAAAATCCGGCTTTCAAAAGGCGTTGTTCCGGATGAAACAAAAGCAGACTATTTAAAAGCGGTTGTGGATCTGGCTGACCGTTTCAGCCATCGGCTGGGAACGGATTTAAAAGTCTGCGTCCACACCACCAATTCCCCTATTTCTGCCGGTGAATTGGCCAGTTGTTTACGTCCAGGAGATATCTTCTGCCACTGTTTCCAGGGCGGACGCAATCATATGATCTTGCCAGACGGAACCATTGACCCAGGAATCTTAGAAGCCAGAAAACGCGGAGTTATTTTTGATGCTGCCAACGGAAAAAGCAACTTTGGTCTGGCAACTGCAAAGCAAGCTTTGGCACAGGGGTTCCTGCCAGATATTATCAGTTCCGATCTGACCAGCGATAAATTTAATATCCCACCCTATGCCAAAAACTTTCCTGTTGTGCTTTCCAAATATCTGACGCTGGGGATGTGTTTAATGGATGTACTTCGGTCCGCCACTGAAGCTCCGGCAAAGGCTATGGGAATGGAAGGACAGATCGGCACCTTAAAACCAGGCGCTTATGCAGATGTGGTTTTACTGGAAGAAAAGAACATACTTGTCCATCATAAAGACTGGATGGATGAAGAACTGCTGGGAAATGAACTGCTTGTTCCTAAAATGACCATCTGCGCAGGTGAAATCCAGTATTGCGCAACTGATTTTTGGGTGTAAGGTAGTTGTCTGCTTTCGCCCCTCTTGGGGTGCCACCATGAATGAAAGGGGGGTTACTGTGAGCCTCCCGGCAAATGTGGGGAAAATGGGTATGGAATCTGTCATTTCGTGACCCCATTTTCCCGCAGTTCAGCGCCGGATCGCTGAACATTCACTGTATATACTGTTCAAATTCTTCTTGTGAATATGTATGGACCTCTCTGAAATATAATTTTTTAAATCGCTCCAAATCCAACAAAATATATTCTTGTCCTCCTTTTTGTAAAAAGTACTTTCCTATAGCAGTATGAGAATTTGATTCCTGCACCATTCCTTTTGTAAGTTGATTTGGAAGAGGATTTTTTTCGAGATTATACGCCAATATAAAATCCATGCTCTGGCGTGTTACGGACTTTCACCGCTTAGATTGCGCCCATACTGGGCACACAAAAAAAGAGTCCGGCAAGCCGGACTCTTGCGCCGGAGTGCGGCTGCGCCAGCAGCCATTTTCCTTAGCGCAGAGTGCGCATCCTCAGAGGATTTTTGCTTTATAGGACGTATTTTCCTATAAAAAACAACAGTAGCCATGTGGGGGAGGGGACGCTACTGCTGTTTTTATAAATTATGATTCATTTTTATGCACAGAGGTATTCCGCCAATTGCCGAACTAGATGATCACAATCGCTGGAATGCACTACCATTTCCAAGGTCTTCTTTCCGGTCATACAAATTGCGCCCATAAGGGATTTTGCGTCAATAATCATGCTGCCGCTTTTTAAGTCAACGTCGCCGTCAAAGGTATTTACAATCTTCACAAAGTTCAAAACATCTTCTGTCTTTCGTAAATTTACCGGATACGTTTTCATATCCTGCACCTCCTTTTCAGCTTTTCAATTATTATTTCCCCTCGCGCACTATAATATACCAGTCCTGGCAAGATTTCCATAGTCATTTTAAATAAAAATATATTAAATTTTACTGCAATTTGTATGATACCTGGCATAAGAATATTTTTTGCCTATAATTAGATACAAAAAAGAAAAAGCCCTCCAACCCGTTTGCAAAATTGAAGAGTCTTTTCCAATTATCAGAAAATTTATCACAAATCCAGTTCCCGATTTACCGACGCCTCGCAGGAACGCATTGCCTCAATTGTTTTTTCAAAAAGCATTTCCAGCTCCCATCCCAGCCGTTCACATCCTTCCTTGATCACATCCCGGGAGCACCCAGCCGCAAACCGTTTATCCTTGAACTTCTTTTTCAGGCTGGATACTTCCATATCCATCACACTTTTTGACGGACGCATCCTGGCTGCCGCGCCGATTAACCCAGTTAGTTCATCGGTGGCAAATAAAACCTTCTCCATCTCATGATCCGGGCAAACATCGCTGCACAGGCCGTATCCGTGGCTGCAGACAGAGTGGATCATATCTTCTCCAACTCCTGCGTCCCGTAAAAGCTCTGGAGCCTTTTTGCAGTGTTCATCGGGCCACTGTTCAAAATCAATATCGTGGAGAAGACCGGTAATCCCCCAGTATTCTTCCTCTTCCCCGTACCCCAGTTCATTGGCATACCAACGCATTACCCCTTCTACCGTCAGGCCATGAAGAATATGGAATGGTTCTTTATTATAGGTTTTTAGCAGCTTAAGCGCATCCTGCCTGGTAAGTTTACTTGTCATCTTTTTGTCCCTCCAGTTTTTTCTTATAAATTTGAATCACCTGCTTCACGGCATCCTCCCCAGGCGCCCCAATGGTGGTTCGTTTTTCCACACAGGTCTTCATGCTGATGGCTTCATAAATGTCAGCCTCAAATACCGGGCTAATGGCCTTAAATTCTTCCAACGTCATGTCATCTAAGGCAATCCCCTTATCCAGGCAATGCAGCACCAGACGGCCTACAATACCATGAGCATCCCGGAAAGGAACCCCATGCTTAACCAGGTAATCAGCAGCATCGGTAGCATTGGTAAATCCGTTTTTGGCACTTCTCTCCATTACATCCTTCCGGAACGTCATAGATGAAATCATCCCAGTAAATAACAGGATACAGCCCTTTACGGTATCGATCGCATCAAAGGTCAGCTCCTTATCCTCCTGCATGTCTTTATTATAAGCCAAAGGAAGGCCCTTCATGGTAGTAAGCAGAGCAATCAGGGCCCCATACACCCGCCCGGTTTTTCCCCTTATCAGTTCCGCAATATCAGGATTCTTCTTCTGCGGCATAATGCTGCTTCCGGTGGAATAAGAATCGTCAAGTTCCACAAACTGGTACTCATTGGAGTTCCAGATAATAATTTCCTCACAGAACCGGCTTAAATGCATGGAAATAATGGACATGGCGCTAAGCAGCTCTAGCAAATAGTCCCGGTCCGCCACAGAATCCATGGAATTTAAAGTAGGGCCATAAAAATCCAAAAGCTTTGCTGTATAGTCCCGATCCAAGGGATATGTGGTTCCGGCCAAAGCGCCAGATCCTAACGGGCAGTAATTCATCCGCTCATAGATATCATGCAGGCGGCTTTTATCTCTGTAAAACATTTCAAAATACGCGCCCACATGGTGAGCCAAGGTAATGGGCTGTGCCTTTTGCATATGGGTAAAGCCAGGCATAAAGGTATCGGTATGTTCCTCCATAATGGTTAGAAGCTCTTTTAAAAGCCGCATAAGCAAACCATCCAGCTCTTTTACCTGATCTCTGGTATAAAGCTTCATATCCAAGGCAACCTGATCATTGCGGCTCCGTCCTGTATGAAGCCGTTTTCCCGCTTCTCCAATCCGGTTTGTCAGTGTTTCTTCTACAAATGAGTGAATATCCTCTGCTCCCTGCCCGATTTGGAGCGTTCCTGCTTCAATATCTGAGCGGATTCCCTCCAGTCCTTTCACAATCGCCTCTTGATCCTCCTGGCTTAAAATCCCCTGTTTTGCCAACATGGTTACATGGGCAATGCTGCCTCGGATATCCTGCTGGTAAAACTTTTGGTCAAAAGACAATGACTCATTAAAATTATGCACAAGTTGATTAGTTTCTTTTGTAAAGCGTCCGCCCCAAAGTTTCATATTCTGTTTTCTCCTTTATCATTTCATTCATTTGTTTTCTCGGAATCTATATCATCGATCATCCAGCTATCCCAATCTGCTTCGCTGTCAATGTCATCATCCAGCCAGTCCAGATTGGTGCTAATTACCTGCCGCTTCATATTTTCCTTTTTCTTCCAATCAAAAAAGTCTGCCCCATCCTCTTTGGCTGCCTCCTGGCCTTCGTCTTGTACCGCCTTGACTTCTTCCGGAACTGGTCTTGTCGGCCTCTGCTTATTCTCCTTCCAAATCAGGAAAAGGATACACAGCAAACTGGATGCGCTAACTAATATTCCCATTTTCATTCCCGGCGGATAATAGCGGAACTGGATTTCATGCTTTCCGGCAGGCAAATCAAAGCCCAGAAACGCGCCGATAACCTTTCGGCCTTCCACTTCCTCCCCATCCACTGTTACAGTCCATCCCTTATCATAAGGGATACTGGTAAAAAACAGACCTGGCTCTTCTGCCAAAACGGTTCCCTCAATTGCGGTATCCTGCCAAAGGGTTACAGTCAGGCCGCCGCCTTTTAAATTCTCGTAAATATCCCTGAGGGCGTTTTCCTCAAACCGGTAAGCTCTTACATCCATGATCTCATTTTCGGTACAGGTGGCCGTAATTTCCTGCCCTGCCAGGCACCATCCCAGCTCCAGGAAAAATCCCCGGTTTACGTGATCATACTTTTTGCTTTCATCCCCTTTGCTTATGGTTACCTCATTAATATTTTTATTAATCACATAGATATAATAGTCTCCGTCCCGTTCTGGCGTAAAGCGGAATGTCTGTCCTTCCACCTCCCCCCAGGCGTCTGATAGTACCTGGCCTCCTCCTAACAGCTCGGACATCCGGTTCTGCACATCAGCCGGTATCCCACTTTCTAACTGAAGATCTTCTTCTATCTCAAGGGGAAGCATAAAGCCCAGGGGAAGGGTATAAGCGTTCTCATAAAGATACGTATCACCGGATTCTCCTACATACGTTAAAAGAGGAAACTCATCTGGAATTCCGGAATACAGACCATAGCGGACAGAAAACAGAGAATTCACTAATGGGGTGCTTCCATTAATGCCATAGGCATTGGTAGAGCTTTCACATCCAAGCTGTTTAAACAGATCGGACAAATCCGCATTTGCCACTGAGGAAAATAAGGATACGGAAGGAAAATTCATCCAGGCTCCATCATTTTTCGTTTTCCTGGTCATTTTTTCAATCCGGTAAAAGGTATCTTTTGGCACCGTTTCTTCCAGCAAAATCTGCACATCCTCATTATCACGGACATAGCTGGTGCGGCTGGTAACGGTAACGCTGGTGACGGTGGTGTTAATTGCCACTTCCAGTGAAACCAGGCCAAGAGCGGAAAGCACCAGCACATTCCGGCTTACCCCTCGATGATACAAGTATATAAGACCGGCGTACATAGCCAAAAATACAATCGCCACATAAAAAACTATAAAATGAAAATCTCCTTTTTCTACCGTCTGTTCCGCTACCAGCACAAAGGCCACAGCACCCCAAAACGCCAGGACTACATGCTTCCATGGAATATCATCCAGCTTAAGGTAGGCGTGGAAGCACATGCTTAAAAGCAGCAAAATATAGATAAATGACTGCCTGCAAGGCAGGCTGTTGGGGTAATGGAACCCATGCCACAGAAAATTCAATACATTAACGGAAAAACTTAAGTAGAAAAACAGCAAAAAGCTGCCATATACCATCTTTTCCTTGGCTGGAATCCTTTGGCAAGCTAAATACATCAAAAAAAACATGAGCACTGCTACACCACAGTAAATATTCGGCCAATGATCTAAGCCAATCTCCACTTCCACATTTCCAATATGCCTGGCAATCATATCAATAATTGAAAAATAGGAACTGAATGTTTTCGGAAATGTAGAACTTCCCGAAGCGGTAGACTGGAGCGCCAAAGCTTCCGGAAGAAGGATAAACCCGGCCATGCCTCCCGCCCCTAAGGAAGCCAGAGCAAATTGCCCGCTCCTTGTAAGCAGCCTGATCCAGCCATTCCACTCTTCCAAAATCAGCAAAGCAGCAAAATAAATCACCAGGAATATGCAGATCATAATGGAAATATAGTAATTTGACAAAATTGACAGGCCCAGGCAAATACAGTAAAGCTTCCATTTCCCTTCATGAACCAGCCGCTCCACTCCCAGTAAAATTATGGGGAACAGCAAAATACAGTCCAACCACATAATGTTCCAGCTATATGCGGCCAAATAACCGGAAAGGGCATATAAAATACCGAAATATGCCGTTCCGAAACACTCGGTTTTATAATGTTTCCTTAAATAGTAATGCATGGTCAGACCGCATAAACCGATTTTCAGTACGATCAGATACGTCATAAACTCAATAATCAGTTTTTTAGGGCACAGCAGCAGCAGCCAATTAAACGGGCTGGCTAAATAGTAGGCGTAGAGAGCAGCAAAATTAACTCCCATCCCCACATCCCAGCTATATAGCAGGCTTCCCCCATGCCTTAGCTTATAATGAAATTCTGAAAAAAACGGGGCATACTGATGGTACATATCGGTTCGCAAAAAGCTCTCCTCCCCAAAAGGGAAAATCTCCCTTTGGATAAAGATAATCACCATCACCAGAATTGGAACCAAAAACGCCGCTATGGTTCCATCTCCCGGGCGGATCAGGCTGCGCTCCTTCTTTTGACTTTGTATCTGCAAATTCTATTTCCTCCAATTTCTTAAGAATGGTTTCATTTCTGCCCTGCTCTTTGAATGCATGTGTTTTAAAAATTTCTCCTGGTTTTACCAATGCAATCTGCTCATACTCTTGTTCTTATCACTTATGTCTTTTTAAAAATCCAAAGCTTGCCAAACAAATAGTTTACAATCAGATTTACAGCAGAAACCAGGGCTTTTGCCAGATAAAGACCTGCTTTTAACTCTCCAATATAAAACGTTCCCCAGGAAAGCATGTCCACCAGGACAATCATTAAAATCATCACTAAAATTCCGGAAAATGCCCTTGCCGCAAAAAAGGCCCACCATTCCTTCCACAGATACGAGGGGCCAAACCGAAATTTCCGAAACACAATCAGCTTATTTACCAAATACGCAAATACAACGGCAGCCATCCACGACAAAGCAGTCGTAATGCGGTAGTCTAACTGCCACCGTTCATCCATCAGCCAAAAGCTGCCCCAATCCACCAGTGTAGTAAGAACCCCACACACAAAATAGCTGATGGTTTCATAGTTAAGGCATAATTCCTTTATTTTTTTAATACTCAATTTGTTTTCCTTATTTCCTAATTGAAACATTCTCATCAATTCCTTGAAATCCAGATTTTCTTCATTGTAGTATAAACTGCCAAAAAAGTAAAGGCCAAACCGGAAGCTTACGGCTTCAGCCATTTTTCTGCCCCTTCAGAATAGTGGATCTGATAGTCTTCTGTAATAAAAAAGCCGTAAACATCTTCCGCTTGATTTACAAGCGCCATCCCTTTTTCCAGTCCCAGGGAAAAGCAGGCTGTGCTGAAACCGTCACCATCCACTGATTTCGGTGATATGATGGTAACACTTAACAGATCATTATCATAGGGATAGCCGGTATCCGGATTTAAAATATGGTGATAGTCCATCCCGTCCTTTTCAAAATATCGCTCGTAAATGCCGGAAGTTACCACTGACTGATCCGTTACCGCTACTACTGCTATGGTTTCATTCCGATCTTTAAAAGGCATTTGCAAACCAATGTAAAAAGGAGAACTGTCCGGCTTTTCTCCAATACAAAGTACATTGCCTCCCAAATTGATCAACGCGCTTTTCACACCCTGTCCCAATAGATATTCCTTAATTTTATCCGCAATATAGCCCTTTGCTATGGCGCCCAGCTCAATCCGGGTATCTGGCGAAGCAAAATGGATCTGGTTTCCTTCTACTAACACCTGACGGTAATCCACCTTCTCTGCCGCTTCCTCTAATTGCTTTTTTTGGGGCACGATCTGGCTGTTTCCGGAAAAGTCCCAAAGGGAGCTAACTGGTTCGATGGTAATGTCAAAGGCTCCCTGGGAACGGGCAGAAAATTCCAGCCCTTTTTGAATCAGTTCCGCAGTGGTATCGGATACCGTTACCGCTGCTGTTTTGGGATCTCGGTTATTCAGCCTGGAAATCTCGCTGCTTTCCAGAGTCCGGCTTAACAGGTTTTCGTATTCCCGGCAAAGCTTCAGGCTTTCCTCTAAAAGGCTTTCATCCTGGCTGTCATAAATCGTTATGGTTACAAAGGTGTTTAACATAAAATCCGATTTTGATATGGGAGCGATGGGAGCCTTTGAAAAACCCCCATTTTTACAGCCTCCAAGAACAAAAGCCACCCCTAAGCAAACTGCCAGCGCCGTCCTTGTCAGACCTGCTCTTAGCTCCTGCCAAACTGACTTTTTCCTGTAAAACCAACTCTGTACCATATTAATTTTCCTCCGCAACTTCCCCTTACCTTCTTTCCTTTGTGTGGTCTGACAAATTTCCCTTCATTGTACGTTTCGGTTGAATCTTTCGGCCTGTATCATTTTAGCACACCAGGATATTCCTTTCAACCTACCGGCCCATTTCTTTATCATTAGAATCAAGTCACGCTCCCATAACCATAACATAAGCATAAACGAAAAGCCGGAACGTCCGCTGTTTATGCGGATTCCCGGCTTTCTGTTTACTACGCGAACTCAGTAATAGATTCCTACCTTCTTCCCAGCAGCTTGTCAATAGACGCCAGCTTAACACACAGGGTAAAGATCACCATGGCAGTCTGCAAATCCTCCAGGGAAGGGTATGTCGGCGCTATTCGGATATTGCTGTCATGAGGATCCTTTCCGTAAGGATACGTTGCGCCTGCCCCGGTCATAATCACCCCGGCTTTTTTAGCTCTTGCTACAATATCCTTAGCGCATCCGTCCATAGAATCGAAGGAAATAAAATAACCTCCTTTTGGCGAAGTCCATTCTCCGATCCCCAGGCCGCCTAACTCGCTTTCTAGAGTATTGACCACCATTTCAAATTTAGGCCGGAGAATATCAGCATGGAGGCGCATATGCTCAATCATTCCATGGATATTTCCGAAGAACCTTACATGGCGTAACTGATTCACCTTATCGTGGCCAATGGTCTGGATCATTAACTGTTTTTTAATGTCTTCCATATTATTGGGCGAAGTGGCAATGGCCGCAAGACCAGAACCTGGGAAGCTGATTTTGGAAGTAGACGCAAATTTATAAACTAAATCCGGGTTTCCTGCCCGCTTGCACTCTGCCAGGATTTCAATTAAATGATCCTGGTCATGATCATACAGGTGATGCACTCCGTAAGCATTATCCCAGTAAATGCGGAAATCCTTTGCCGCTGGTTTTAACCGCGCAAACCGTCTAACCGTATCATCAGAATAAGAAATCCCCTGGGGATTGGAATACTTGGGCACACACCAGATACCTTTAATCGTTTCATCGGAAGCTACCAGCTCCTGTACTATATCCATATCAGGCCCGGTAGGCGTCATCGGTACATTCACCATTTCAATTCCAAAATACTGGGTAATGGCAAAATGGCGATCGTATCCTGGAACCGGACATAAAAACTTTACTTTATCCAGCTTGCACCATGGCGTATTTCCCATAACGCCATGGGTCATAGAACGGGAAATGGTATCATACATTACGTTCAGACTGGAATTTCCATAGATAATAATGCTGTCAATGGGATTTTCCATCATATCCCCAATCAGCTCCCTGGCTTCCTTAATTCCGTCCAAAACACCGTAATTACGGCAGTCGGTACCATCTTCGCATGTCAAGTCGTCCTCACTGCTTAACACATCCATCATTCCCATAGATAGATCCAACTGCTCCGTACACGGCTTTCCTCTGGCCATATTCAGGCTTAATCCCTTCCCCTGATACTCTTTATATTTGGCCTTTAACTGGGCACGCAAGCTTTCCAGCTCTTCTTTTGTCATTTCCGCAAATGGCTTCATAGCAAATCTCCTTTTATTTTGGTATATTGTTTGATTTCCCCGGCTTGCTCAAATCTGTATCTTAAAAACCGGTTTCGACTTTATTTGAAACTTCACTCCTGTATGGGACGCACCATATTTTGTCCTTTTACCCTTTGTTACGCTTCATTTAGCAGCTTCCGCACGAACTCATTTACCATTCCCGGATCTGCTTTCCCTTTCATCGCCTTCATGGTCTGTCCCACCAGAAAACCGGCTGCTTTCTCTTTTCCATTTTTATAATCCTGGACAGACTGTGGATTAGCAGCAATAATTTCGGTTACAGCCTTTTCAAGGGCGTCGGCATCGTTTACTACCTTAAGGCCTTTTTCTTCTACAAACTTCTCCGGATCCACATCGGACCGGACAATTGCCTCAAATACGGTTTTAGCCACGGTTCGGTTAATGATGTTATCATCCACCAGCTTAATTAATGCTGCCAGATGGCAGGGCGAAAAGGAAAGCTGTTGAGCATCCATCTCCGATTCCTTTAAGAGCCGCATCCCTTCTACCATCAGCCAGTTGGAAACTTCTTTCGGCTTTTGGCTGATGGATGCAGCTTCTTCAAAAATATCAGCCAGATGCTTGGATTCCGTTAAAATCTGGGCATCATAAAGAGGGAGCTCAAACTGCTCCTGGTATCGGGCAATCTTTTCCTCCCGCATCTCTGGCTGCGCCCTTCGAATCCGCTCTATCCATTCATCGTCGATTCTTACAGGAACCAAATCCGGGTCTGGGAAATACCGGTAGTCCTGGGCATCCTCCTTGGAACGCATGGCCCGAGACATTCCTTTCCCGTCATCCCAACGTCTGGTTTCCTGGATCACCTGCCCGCCTGATTCCAAAAGCTCAATCTGACGCTCCCGCTCTCCCTCAATCGCACGGGCAATGGCTTTAAACGAATTTAAGTTTTTCATCTCTGTTCTGGTTCCAAAATTTTTTGTCCCTGCTTCACGGACAGATAAATTCACATCCGCCCGCATGGATCCTTCCTGAAGCTTGCAGTCCGAAGCCCCTAGGTACTGGATCGTCATCCTCAGCTTTTCCAGATAGGCAATTACCTCCTGGGCGTTGCGCATATCTGGTTCTGACACAATCTCAATTAAGGGCACCCCGCTTCGGTTATAATCTACCAGTGAGCAGTCGCCCCATTCGTCATGAACCAGTTTTCCCGCGTCTTCTTCCATGTGGATTTCATGGATCCCGATTTTCTTTTTTCCCGCTTCCGTTTCAATTTCTACGAATCCATCATGGCAAATCGGCAGATATAACTGGGAAATCTGATAATTTTGCGGGTTATCCGGATAAAAATAATTTTTCCGGTCAAACTTGCAGTACTGATTAATTTGGCAGTTGGTAGCCAGACCTACTGCCAGGGCATACTCTACCACCTGTTTGTTTAAAACGGGAAGGGAACCGGGCATACCAGTGCATACGGGGCAAACATGGGTGTTGGGCGCACTGCCAAACCGCGTGGAACAGGAACAGAAGATTTTTGTTTTCGTAGCCAGCTCCACATGGACTTCCAGGCCAATTACGGTTTCATACTGTTTTTTCATCCTCTCCTCCTCCTATTGGGAATCGTTCTGTTGCGGAACCGATGTATATTGGAAAACTGCCCCGCTTTCCTGTTCTAGCTCCTTTGCCAAAGCCGGCCCTTTATAACAGCGGCTTTTTTCAAAGGCAAAGCCGGCCTGAAGCAATTTCTTTTCCTGGAAACAGTCGCCGATAAGCTGCATTCCAATCGGAAGCCCATTACTGTCTGTCCCACAAGGAACTGTAAGGCCGGGAAGACCCGCCAAGTTGACTGAAATGGTATAGATATCCCCCAAATACATCTGAATCGGATCGCATAGTGACTGGCCGAGCTTTGGCGCCGTAGCGGGGGATGCTGGCGCTACAATGATATCATACGTTTCAAAGGCTTTGTCAAACGCTTTCTTGATCAGTGCCTTGGTTCGAAGAGCCTTCAGGTAATAGGCGTCGTAGTAGCCGGAGCTTAAAACGAAGGAGCCCAGCATAATCCTTCTTTTTACTTCAGGGCCAAACCCTTCAGAACGGCTTTTCTTATACATGCTGTGAAGACCCTCATATTCCTGTGCCCGGTATCCGTATTTCACCCCGTCAAACCGGGCCAGGTTGGAGCTGGCCTCTGCTGACGCAATCACATAATAAGCTGGAATGGCGTATTCCACCAAACTTAAATGAAATTCTTCCACAACCGCGCCCTTTTCCCGAAGCACGTCCACTGCTGCCAAAATCGTTTCCCTCACCTGGCTGTCAAGGCCTTCTCCAAAGTAATCATCCGGTATCCCGATCCGAAGACCTCTTACATCCTCTGTCAGGGCGCTGGTAAAATCCGTATCCTCCCTACGGATGGAAGTGGAATCTTTTGGATCATAGGATGTGATCGCCTCTAAAACTGCCGCGCAGTCTGCAACGTCCTTCGCAATCGGGCCAATCTGGTCTAACGATGACCCATAGGCAATCAGACCATAGCGGGATACGGTGCCATAAGTCGGTTTGATCCCGGTAACACCACAGAAGGAGCTTGGCTGGCGGATGGAACCACCCGTATCGGAACCCAGGGCATAAAAACATTCATTGACTGCTACTGCCGCACAGGAACCGCCGGAAGATCCGCCAGGAACATGTTCTAAGTTCCAGGGATTTTTCGTTTCCCCATATGCGGATGTTTCTGTAGTACTTCCCATAGCAAATTCATCCATATTTGTTTTTCCCAAGATCACAGCTCCGGCCTTTTCCAAATTCCTTACTGCCTCTGATGTATAGGAAGGTACAAAATTAGACAACATTCTGGAACTGCAGGTAGTCAGCATTCCTTTGGTGCACATATTATCTTTAATCGCTGCCGGAACACCTGCTAACGGCCCTGCAAGCTGCCCTTTGCTGATTTGTTCCTGAACCTGCCTGGCCCGAACCATGGCCTTTTCTTCGTCAACCGTCACAAACGCATGCACCTTAGGTTCTGCCGCTTTAATCTGAGCCAGCGCGGCGGCTGTAGCTTCCTCTACGCCGATCTCCCCTGCCTTTATCTTTTTTCCAAGCTCCATGGCAGTTAAATCCAATATCCTCATCTTGCCGCCTCCTGTCACTCTATCGTTTTGGGAACCACAAATGCTTCTTCGGTCCGCTCTGGCGCATTAGCTAACATGTCCTCTCTGTTTCCTTTGCCTTCATCTGCTACCAGGTCTTCACGAAATACATTCTGCACAGGAAAAACATGCGACATAGGCTCGGTTTTACTGGTATCCAGCTCGTTTAACTTATCAATATAATCCAGCATACGGCCCATATCCTTCTTTGCGGCTTCCTTCTCCTCACAGGAAAGTTCCAGCTTTGCCAGGATACTCACATATTCAATGGTTTCATCTTCAATGATATTTGCCATAGCGATTCCCCTTTCCATTTCTATGCACTAAAAAATTGCCAATATAATAGCACATTTTCCGGTTCCTTTGCAAGTCAAAATATGCACAAATCCGTCAAAATGCTGCCATAGGCCATAGGCACCCTTTCATTTATTAAGCAAAGATTGTATGTTCCAACAAAATTTTAATTCCCATCCCGATTAAAATTAAGCCGCCTGCCAGCTCTGCCTTTGATTTATAGCGGCTTCCAAATACATTGCCTGCCTTTACCCCTGCCATAGACAGCACAAAAGTAGTCAGACCGATAAAGGTAACTGCCGGCAGGATCCGAACCTTTAAAAAGGCAAATGTTACCCCCACCGCTAATGCGTCAATGCTGGTAGCCACCGCTAATAACAACATTGATTTTGCGTCAAAGGATGGATCCCCTTCTTCCTCGCCGCCGCTTATTGCCTCCTTTACCATATTAATTCCAATAATACCCAAAAGAATAAATGCTACCCAGTGATCAATGGACGTAATCGATTCCCGAAACTGGACGCCTAACAGAAACCCCAAAAGAGGCATTGCCGCCTGGAACCCGCCAAAATAAATACCCGCAAGATACGCATGTTTCCATTTCATTTTTTGCAGGGATAAACCCTTACATACGGAAACAGCAAACGCATCCATGGAAAGGCCTACTGCAATCACAAATAACTCTAACATTGTCATAACCATTCTCCTTACAAACGTTTCATTTTCAGCACTAGCTGTGTACTTCTGCAACATATTATTTCTGCTTTTGCGTACGCATGCATCACATCTCCTGGAAACCTTTCGGACTTTCTGATACGAAAAAGACTCACCTGCAGATTCCTCCTCCACAGATAAGTCTTATCATTTACAACGGTCCATCCCACCAGTATGTTGACCTTATTACACTATTCTCCCTTATCTTCCAACATTTTATCGAAAGCTAATGGTTTTGTCAAGAAAATTAGTAAATGCTGGACAGAAGGCCGTTAATCGCCGCCTCGCCCGTGGGCCAGTAAATCACACTGACGCACTCAAAATAATGCTCCCCAACCTTCCGGCAGTATAATTCACGCTTCTGCATCGAATGCCGCCTGGTAGACAGTTTTGCATATTCGTTTCCTCCCAGTTGAACATTAGTAATCCCTTCTATGGAATACCCCTCCAAACTGAGCCTAAGCCCATGCATCAGGGCCACATATTCCGGTGTAGTAGCTGTTCCGTTTGTATAATCATATGCGTCCGCGTATTCCAGTTCAATGGCAGATCCGGAACCATCCGGCGCCCACACCACAAATTCCACAAACGTTTCCACGTTTTCAATGGTTCCTGTGTCAGATGCCAGTTCTATCCGATATCCTTCCGGTATATTTAAATGAAAACCAGACCATTCATTGCTGTAATTATTTCCCGCCCATACACCAGGCTGCAGATCGGAAAACATCGTCCCTGTCCATTTTCCGTTATATCCGAAAGCGTAAATGTTGCTGTCGATGCTTCGGTAACAATTGGAAATCATATAGCCGTTCTCATTAAAGAAATACCAGGATCCGTCTGTATCCTCATACCAGGTACTGACCGGATAGCTTCCATCCGCTTGTTCATACCACCACCCCAGCCCATCCTGCTTCCAATCAGCATAAGAAATTAAATTTCCTCCTAATGTGATGGCCACAGTCAGAATCATGGCTGATACTTTTTTCATTTGACTAAATTTCATTAACAGAAATGCTCCTTTCTGTTTGTTTTTGTTCCTTTACTTCCAGTGACCGGCTTCACAGGCACCCATATTTCCCCGTGTACAACAATCATAGGTGAAAGAAGGCCAGTGAGTACTACTATCATACCCTTATTCTTCCAAAAAAGCAAGAGAACGTTTCCTATCTCTCCTAATTAAAATCTGTTTTCAGGTATCAGAATGTTACCTGGCAAACACTCTCATAAAATTTTTCTTACCCCGTTTTACCACTTTCCCATCCCCAAAGAAATCCTCTTTTGTATAAGTTTTTTTCACATCCTTTTCCTGGACACCGTCTACGGAAACCCCGCCCTGTTCCACATTTCTTCTGGCTTCTGAGCGGCTTCCGGCCAGACCGGAGGAGGTTAATACCCCTAAAATGTCGATGGCGCCATCCCTGAAATCTTCTTCCTTTAACTCATAACTTGGCATATGGGTAGCGTCCCCGCCTCCCGCAAACAGCGCCTTGGAAGCCTCTTGGGCTTTTTTTGCCTCTTCTGGCCCGTGAACCAGGTTAGTCAGTTCATATGCCAGGATTTCTTTCGCCTGGTTTAACTGACTCCCCTCCCAGGAATCCATCTCTTCGATCTGCCCAAACGGCAGGAATGTTAACATCCTCAGGCACTTCAGCACATCGGCGTCTGCCACATTTCTCCAGTACTGGTAGAACTCAAAAGGTGAGGTTTTATCCGGATCCAGCCATACCGCGCCAGACTGGGTTTTCCCCATCTTTTTGCCTTCTGAATTTAAAAGAAGGGTAATGGTCATAGCGTGGGCATCCTTCCCTAACTTCCGACGGATCAGCTCTGTGCCGCCTAGCATATTGCTCCACTGATCGTCACCGCCAAACTGCATATTGCATCCGTAACGCCGGAACAACTCATAGAAATCATAGCTTTGCATTATCATATAGTTAAACTCTAAAAAGCTTAATCCTTTTTCCATCCGCTGCTTATAGCACTCTGCTGTCAACATACGGTTTACAGAAAAATGAGGCCCAATATCCCTAAGAACCTCCACATAATTTAAATCCAGCAGCCATTCCGCATTATTTACCAACATTGCCCGATCTTGGGAAAAATCAATAAAGCGGCTCATCTGCTTCTTAAAACATTCTACATTGTGGGCAATGGTTTCTGTCGTCATCATCTGCCGCATATCGGAACGACCGGAAGGATCCCCAATCATAGCTGTTCCCCCTCCAATTAAAGCAATCGGTTTATTTCCAGCCATCTGCAGACGCTTCATCAAACACAGCGCCATAAAATGCCCCACATGAAGGCTGTCTGCTGTCGGGTCAAACCCAATATAAAATACAGCCTTCCCCTGATTGATCATATTCCGGATTTCTTCTTCATTGGTAACCTGTGCAATCAGACCTCTGGCTACCAGCTCTTCATAAACCTGCATACCACATTCTCCTTTTGTTTTGCGTTGATTTGTGTAATTGTTATAGTTGATTTCCTACAAGCAAAAAACCCCGTCCTTCTGTCATCACGAAGGACGGGGCATATACCCGTGTTACCACCTTACATTTATAAACAGCTCACGCTGCTTACCTTACCAAGTACCGGCCATCCGCCTATACTCTGGCACGATAACGGGTGCAGGATACCGTCACAGCCTACCATCCATGTTCTGCATAAATGAATCCCGCAAAACCAGACTTCGGTGTGAAGCTCAAAGATGTATTCATATCGGGTCTTCCGCGCGCCTCTCATCATCCGGCTGCTTTCTGTTCGGGGTTTCCTGATACTACTTGTTCTTATCATCGCTTGTTTTGAAATTAATCCTCATTATATAGAAGAATCCACTCCTTGTCAAGGTCTGTTTTTACCTAAATTATAGTTACCTAAATTCCCCAAATTATAGCGAAATCGAATTGTAGTTTCCCTAACTATAATTTCTCACCATATCCTTTGCCTGGTCGATATGGCCACCTGTCAGCTCCACTCTCATAACATAATAGTCATTATAGCCATGAGTCGTCCACTTTTCCAGAGTCTGGGATAAAGATTCCATACCAGAAGAATAAACCGGAATAAAGTTTGTACCAGCATCTGCGATTAATACCACGTCCTTCTTTACAATCCGGTACAGCGGCTGACCGGGGCTTCCAGCATAATAAAAATTCATATGATCCTCAGCAAAAATAAACTCACTGGCCTCTCCTCCTGTAGAATCCGGCATATTAACATAGACACATTTCATAGTCCTGCTTCCTTCTTTTAATTCGCCGCTTTTATAGTCATAATACCCATCTAAGGTATCAACCAACTTGGTATCAGCAACTGCAAACGGCCTGTCAAACTCACACACCCGTCCATAATTACTTGGAACCAGAATCGTATCTCCCGGTTTTAACGCTTTTAAAGATTCATCTGAACTATACTGGGTATCGCAGATATTGCCTGTAATCAAAATCTTATCCCCTTCTGTCTGATAACTGGTAGGCGCAAACATACAGGCTCCATAAACCCGCATTTCCTCACTTGCCAGGCCGCTTTCATCCAGCCAGTACCCATCCGGCGTAAGGCCATGTTCCAACCGATAGCCCTGTTCGTCAAAGTAATACCAGCCGCCATCAATCTGCTGCCAGCCATTTGTCGCCTGGGAACCGTCCTCGTTCTCGTACCGCCAGCCCTGGCTGCTTTCCTGCCAGCCGGCAGATACGGTAATTACAAGACCTGCGGATAAAGCCATTGCCAAAATTAACGTAATAATGTGTTTTCTCATATCCTTATCCTTTCTGTTATTTCCTGCCAAACCAATTTTTTCATAACCCCTAATTTTATGCTGCTTAATAAATTTTCTAGATAATTAGAGTTTATCACAAATATTATCATTTCGCTTTTTTTTAAGCTGGATCGCCAAATTCTATGAAACATATGTTCCCATTTCTTTTATATACTATTATACGTAGTATTCCGAAAAAGTAGCTATTAAATTTAACTTGTTTGCTTATTTGTAGTTCAGCTCTGTTGCAATTTATAACGTGTAGCCGCTCGCTGGCAAAGCAAAAATAAAAACCTCCGGACATGGCCGCAATAGCCTCATCCGAAGGTTTTTTGCTATTCGTTAAACAATACTATCTTTTCGACAGCTCCCTCTGTCCCTACCCAGATTAGGCAGTGGCTCCCTTCGACAACATCAGACAGCCTCACAGCCTGCCTGGTAAGGTATGGGATGATTTCACAGTCAGACAAAACGTTAAATTCTTGTCCGCCTGCGGTCTTTAACCGGAAATTGCCCTGTCCGTCTTCTGTCAAGGCTTCTGCCGCTGTCACGTATTCCGGCATAGCATTATCCTGCTTATTATCAACAATTACCATAACCGCCGTTACCTGGGGTGGCAAACTTAAGGTCATGGCGGGCCCCGCATATACATACACGCTATTTCCGGCTTTCATTTGATCCAGGTTCACAGGATATCCGTCACTGCCTAAAACCAGTGTCTGTTCCGGATCAATATGGACAATTACTTCCTCTGAACCGCCCTCTTCAAACTGCCGTTCAAATGAAAAACCGCCTTCGGACACATTCATTACAGACCCCCACATTTTATAGCTCTCAGGCGCCGTTTCTGACTGTTCTCCCTCTGGTTGTTGTGTAGCAGATTGTTCTGTAGCCGCTTCCTCTGTGACAGCAGCAGAGGTTTCTCCCATGCGGATTACTTGCTTTGTCGCTGCCATTGATACCATAGTACCTGCTATTCCTGCAACCAATACGATTGCGATCATGCTTTTTTTCATCTTATTAATTCCTTTCTAACATACTGTCAGGCACAGTTACTTGAACACTTTAAATCTATAAAGTTTCCTGTTCCAATCTCTTGATTTCTGCCTGTACCTATATTATAATGGAGCAATGGCTGCAGGTCAAATTACAAATGGCTTACAATGCTTACTATTTTATTGAAATTTTATGGAGGATATCATCATGGGATTCAAATTTATTAATAAATTGCCTACTCCGGCAGAAATCCGTGAGCAGTACCCGCTTCCTGCAAACCTTGCAGAAATCAAAACGGCGCGTGATGCTGCGATTGCCGATGTTTTTACAGGAAAAAGCGATAAGTTTATTTTAATCATCGGCCCTTGTTCTGCCGATAATGAAGATTCGGTTTGCGATTATGTAAGCCGATTAGTAAAAGTTCAAGAAAGAACAGCAGACCGGCTGATTATCATCCCCCGGGTATACACCAATAAACCCCGCACTACCGGAGAGGGCTATAAAGGAATGCTCCATCAGCCGGATCCGGAAAAAAAGCCGAATATGCTGGAAGGAATCTTGGCAATCCGCCATATGCATATGAGAGTGTTACGGGAAACGGGGCTAAGTACCGCAGATGAAATGCTTTATCCAGAAAATTTAAATTATTTATCTGACATGATGTCCTATGTGGCAGTAGGCGCCCGTTCCGTAGAAAACCAGTACCATCGGCTAGTTTCCAGCGGCTGCGATGTTCCGGTAGGGATGAAAAATCCCACCAGCGGCGGCTTATCGGTTATGTTAAATTCCGTTTATGCCGCACAGCATGGCCATGAATTTATCTTCCGCGGCTGGGAAGTGAAAACGCCCGGAAATCCCTTAACCCACACCATCCTCCGTGGTTCCGTAAACAAGCACGGCCAATGCCAGCCCAATTACCACTATGAGGATTTGGAACTTCTTCTAAGGCTTTATGAAGAACGGGGGAATTTGCAGTACCCTGCCTGCATAATTGATACCAATCATTCCAATTCAAACAAACAATACAAGGAACAGATCCGTATTGCAAAAGAAGTACTTCACAGCCGCAGGCATGCCTCTGAAATCCACAGCCTTGTCAAAGGTTTGATGATCGAAAGCTACATCGAACCAGGAGCACAGAAAATCGGAGATGGCTGTTACGGAAAATCCATTACCGATCCTTGTTTGGGATGGGACGATTCTGAGCGGTTGATTTATGAGATTGCAGAAGCATTGTATTAGAGTGTGTTTGAATTTTGCCATACGCTAGAAGGCAGCGGATAGTTCAGTTCAAACCCATCCCGGGATGCCCTTTCCATCTTGAACACTTATTCGCAAAACATAAGAGGATGCTGCAAGTCAATAAATCCCATCATATATAACGTATCCATTAAATGGTTTCCCGTTATATCCTATGGATTTATGGAACTTTGCAACATCCTCATCCTTTCGTCATCCGGTTTGTATTCGTTTATCTCTCTTTTCAGAAACGTATTCCCTATAAGATATTATCGTAATATTCTTTCAAATGGTTTCTAATCTCTTGTGGTGTAACAGGGATTTCCGCATCTAAGAACGGATATTCTAAATGCACTTTTTTATCATCCGATATGATATGCACTCTATAGCTATGTTCACTGACTCTCACATACCAATAATAGTTTACCCCGTCATATACTATTTTACGTTTGTTTTTCCTGGATACCATATTCCCCTCAGCCACATACTGTTTTCAGCAGAAACTCGGTTTCAAAAAGGTGGTCTTCACCAATAACCTGGACAATACATTCTTTTGGCAGCAATCAGCCAATGTATTTTTTCAGCGTTTCCCGAACCGCTCCTGCCCCTGCGATTTCTTCCACAAACATTTCCTCAATTCGTTCACCGATTCCTGCCTGATACAAATCACATCCGAAAATATTTACATTGGACAAAATAGGTTTTAACTGCCCTTTATAAGTATCCGGTTTTCCTACTTCAATCCCTGCTAACTGCTTTGTAAGCTCCGGAACCATGGGATCAGCAGACAACTCAAAGGGATTACCTTTATCATCCACAGCCAGCAGATAACGGCACCATCCAGCAATCGCAAGCGGAATCGCCGTCAGCTTTTTCGCGTCACCATACCGTTCCACATAAGCTTTGATGGTTTCTCCATAACGGATTCCCACCTTCTGTGACGTATCTGTGGCAATTCTCTGAGGCGTATCCGGCATAAAGGGATTGGGAATCCTTACCTGGATCACTTCATCTACAAAATCCTTCGGAGAAAGGATTCCCGGATCTGTAACAACTGGCATTCCCTCTACAGGGCCAATCTGGTGAACCAGCTTATTTAACTGCTCATCCTTCATCTCATCCGCAATCAAATCATATCCTAATACGCAGCCGTAAACCGCCAGTACTGTATGAAGAGGATTCAAACAGGTTGTTACCTTCATCCGTTCTACCTTATTTACCGTATCCCGATCGGTCATATAAACACCTGCCTTCTCCAGTGCCGGCCTTCCATTGGGGAACTTGTCCTCAATTACCAGATACTGAGGGCCTTCTGCATTTACAAACGGCGCAATATACGTTTTCTTTGAGGTGATCACCGGAGCCATATCCTCCACCCCTGCCTTTTTCAATTCCTCACAAACGGAATCTGCAGGCCGCGGGGTAATCTTATCGATCATAGACCATGGGAAGGATACCTGGGCTTCATCAGAAAGGTAAGCAACAAAGCCTGCATCTACAAAACCTTTCTTCTCCCATTCCTTTGCCATAGTAAGCACTGAATTTTGCAGTTTTTCACCATTATGGGAACAGTTATCCATGGAAACGACTGCAAGAGGAGCCTTGCAGGCCTGATAACGCTCATAAAGCAAGGCGCATACCACCGCCATGGCAGATCCAGCCTTTTGAGGGCCGTTGTCAATATCCGCCTGGATAAATGGGAAAAAGGTTCCATCCGCCCCTTTCAGCGCATATCCTTTTTCGGTAATGGTAAAAGAAATCATCTGCAGGCCGGGATTTGCGAAAATTTCTTTCAGCCGTGCCCACTGAGAAGCATCGCCAGACTGTGCTTTAATTGCCTCAGTCAAAGAACCGATTACGCTTTTGTCTGTAGAGCCGTCCGCCTTTAAGGTTACTGCCAAAACCAGATTATCATAAGGTTTATAAATTTTATCAATCACATCAAAGTCAAAGGTTTCTACACAAGTAATCCCCTTATTAGATTCTCCCTTCGCAATCAGGGCATCGGCCAGGCCTCCGATAAAAATACGGAAAATATTCCCCGCGCCAAAATGCACCCATACTGGAGCCGCCTTTGTATCGGCTGACACTTTTTCAACATCATAGGCAGGAAGGCTAATTCCGGCAGCCTCCCATGCACCCTTGTCTTTTAATCCTTCAATCGTTAATTTCATAATATTTTACCCTCTTTATTATTGAAAGCGCCCTCAAATGTTTCTATATCCATTTCTATACCAGGTCTTTTAAGCGCACTTATTGATTTGCAGCGGTTTGGCATCATTGCTGCATTTGCTTTTTATTATATCCATCTTCCGCAGGATTGATTCTCTGCTTAATTCTTTGCGTTTTTATCAATGGCTTCCCACAGGCCTTCCAGGTAAATCGCTCCCAGCGCCCTATCATACAAGCCATAACCTGGCATAGCAACCTCATCCCAGATCATTCTTCCGTGATCCGGGCGGATGATTCCGTCAAACCCGGTTTCATACAAAGTTTTCATAATCGCATACATATCCATGGAGCCGTCAGAAGACAGATGAGCCGCTTCTTCAAAATCACGATCGCTGTTGTACTTTAAGTTCCTTACATGGGCAAATGGGATCCTTCCCTTGGCGGCGCGGATAATATCACAAATATCATTATTCTGATTGGATCCTAAGGAACCAGTGCAAAGGGTAATGCCATTATAGGGCTTATCTACCGCTTTCAGCAAACGTTCCACAGTTTCCTTATTTCTCACAATCCTGGGAAGGCCAAAAATGGGCCAGGCCGGATCATCCGGATGAATGCCCATGCGGATATCATACTTTTCACATACCGGGCCAATCGCCTTCAGGAAATATACCAGATTATCAAACAGCTTCTCAGCGTCCACATCTTTATAAGCTTCGAACAATGCTTTCAGCTTCTCTAACCGCTCCGGCTCCCATCCAGGCATTACAAATCCATTGGACATCTTTTCAACCGATTCCCGCATATGCTCCGGATCAATCTTGTCAATTACATCCTGGTTATAGGCAAGTACTGTAGAACTGTCAGGACGCATCCTTGCCAAATCGGAACGGGTCCAGTCAAATACCGGCATAAAATTATAGCAGATCATATGGATATCCGCTTTTCCCAGATTCTCCAAGGTAGTAATGTAATTCGCAATATGCTCTTCTCTCTTTTCTGTGCCGATCTTAATATCATCTGAAATATTGACCGACTCAATTCCCATAATTTTAAGGCCTGCATCCTCTACTTCTTTTTTTAAAGCAGCGATCTCATCTTCTGTCCAAACTTCCCCCGGCATCTTTCCCATCAGGGTCGTAACCACACCTTTTACGCCTGGAATCTGGCGGATCTGCTTTAAGGATACGCTATCGTACCCTGGTCCATACCAACGCAATGTCATGTCCATACTGTTTGTACCTCCACTCATTTATTTTTTTATTTATTGCTTTTATGGATTGTCCTTTTTGCGGTCTGCTTTTTATTAAGTATGCATGGTTTGATATTCCTCTAAAAATCCCGTCATTCCCGCATATGAATGTTTTTGAAGATTGCGAAAGCACAAAATGCGGAGCAACCCGGCATCAGCGGCGGCAACGTGCCCTTTGATACCAACATCATGTGTATAAAAGTATAGTAATATATTTTTGCTCTATAATCAATACCTAATTTTTAATATTTTTCAAAAACTTTTTTGTTTGTTTTGCCTACTATTATTCCCATCTCTTTTCGATATTGACTTTTTTTTTAAGAAATTTTATGATATACTATAGTAGTTGTACAATTTTTCAAAAAGGAGTGATATATTACTTATGAAAGCAGTGCAAATCACCAGACCAGGCGAACTGAATATTATTGACAGGAATCAGCCAGTAATTGACGAAATAAACAATGTGCTAATCCAAATGACTGCCGCCGGAATCTGTGGTTCGGATATGGGCATTTATCACGGGACCAATGCCGCCGCTACGTATCCCCGGGTTATCGGTCATGAAATGGTTGGGCGCGTGGCAGAAACCGGAAGTAATGTTTCCAGTTTAAAACCAGGCAACCGAGTCATTATAAACCAGGTAACAAGCTGCGGCCACTGCTACCCATGCCGGATCGGCAGAGGGAATGTATGCGATCACCTGGCAGTACGAGGCGTTCATATTGACGGCGGCTACCAGGAATTTTTAGCGGTTCCAGAATCGGACTGCTACCTTCTCCCAGACTCCCTTTCAGACACAGACGCAGTTATGATTGAACCTGCCACCATCGCGATCCAGTCTTGTACCAGAGCCCAGCTTATCAATGATGACATGCTGTTAATCTTCGGTTTTGGCGCATTAGGAAGCACTATATTAAAAATCGCCAGGCTGCTGTGCCGCCATATTATTGTAGCTGATATTGCAGATTCAAAGCTGGAAGAGGCCAAAGCAGACGGCGCTAATTATACCATCAATGTTTTGAAGGAAGATCTAACAGAAAAGGTAAATGAATATACCTATGGCCACGGCGCAACCGTATCTATTGATTCCGCCTGCACAAAGGATTCTTTATATCAGCTTTTAAAAGCCACCGGAAATGCGGGGCGGATTATAACCATGGGATTTTCTGTCGCCCCAACGGAAGTCAACCAGTTCTTAGTCACCTCAAAAGAATTGGATATCCGTGGCTCCCGCCTTCAAAATAAAATGTTCGGAAACGCAATTGAACTGATAAAAGAGGGGAAGCTAGATTTAAACGGAACTGTTTCCCACACCTTCCCCCTGTTAAAGGCTCAGGAGGCATTCGACTTTGCGGACAGCCACGATCCCTCCATTCGCAAAATTGTTCTCACCTTTTAATAACCAGCTTATCTGATATATTACTTTGAAAACCCACCATCGAACAGGCGGTCCAAGTTCAGAGATGCCAAGTGCGCCCGCCGGACTTTCATGGGCGGTGGAGCGTTCGCAGCCAGGCGCATGAAGGTTTACCTTAAAAGGCAATGTTCCATTTTTCTGCTGCTTCTTACGCTTTTTTCGGTTTCCAGCATCCAAAGCAGGGATGCCGGAAGGCCGGAAGGCTGTCGAAACTCACATTAATCACAAAAGTACTTGGAATACGTGGTATAAATACGACGGAACCCTTTCAGCCATCTTCCCAGATGATCCGTATAAAAGGTTTCAATATTTACATCCCCTGGAATTCCCATCATCAGATAATAGTAAAGATTTTCATGCTGTTCCAAAATCAGCGCCTGCTCCGTTTCATTTGCCAAAGTATCCAGATAGCGCACCCGGTCATAATGGGAACAAAGACCGTGAACGCTGTCCCAGATCCGTTCCTTATGGCTGAACTTGTAAAACAGATAGTGGAGCTCATTATCCAGCTCAAAAAACAGGTCACTAATAGACTTGGATACTTGATGCAGCTCCTTGGTCTGCAAATCCATATTATCCCGGATTTGTTTTAACTGAGCCGGCGAAAGGGTTCCTGCCAGTTCCCTGACAATGGCGCTTTCCAAGATCCGCCGCATAAAATATCCTTCTCTCACATGACTTAAACTGATTCGGCTTACTTTGCTCCCTCTTTGAGGCAAAATATCAACAAGCCCTTCGTTTCGCAGCAAAATAAGGGCTTCACGGATAGGAGTACGGCTCATGCCAAGCTGTTCGCTTAATTCTGCTTCATTCAGCACGCTCCCTGGCTCTAGACGCAGCAGCATAATATTTCTTCTAAGCGCCCAATAAGAATATGCCCGGCTGTTTTCATCCGGGTTACGCTCCCGCAAAACTTCAAGAGTCATGCATATCCCCTCCTTTGTTATGTTAAGTGTCCATCCCCTGTTTCTAACATGGAAACAATTGCTTATTTATCTTTCCTGTGATATGATATCCACATATTTGAATCTCATTTGCACAATAGAATCTATAAAAGAAAGGAACACTAAATTATGTCAGATCCCATAAAATACGCTATCCTTGGCGTACTGCTGGCAGTTCTGGTGGTAGTTGTTATACCATTTTTTGAAGAACGCACCGGTATTAATATCACAAAACATTTCTTTGGCATCCGCCGGAAAAAGTCTGCTGATAAGAAGGCCGGCCAAGCCGCCACCCGGCAAAGACCACAAATGCACAACGGGACAAAAGGAGAATTAACCGCATTTGTAGCGCAGCTTTTACGGTTTTCCGCAAAAAATAAAATGCGTCTGGTAGCTCCCGGCACCGTGGCCTATAAAGGAAGCACCGCCCGGCTAACCAGTCTGCTGGTAGCTCCCGGCGGTATCATAGGCGTTTACTGTTTAGGATTCGGAGGAACCATCACACCCTCATCTCCCCCGGATTCCGGTTCCTGGCGCCAGCATATGAACGACCAGGATTCTTCTTTTGAAAATCCCTTAGCTGTCTGCAAAGAGCAGTACCGGTTAGTGGCCTCTGCCATGGAAGAGGCAGGAATCCAGGGAAATTTAAAGATAGTAACGGTATTTACCAACCCCAAAGCAACCCTTCAATCTTACCCATCTTCTGTTTACACCCAGCGCCGCTTTATGGAGTATATCAAAACGGAACCTTCCTTAAAAAACGGTACGCTGGATGTAGAACAAACAGCACTGGCACTGGCTAAGCTTGCCAACATAAAAAAGAAAAGTGAAAAAAAGCACTAGAACATGTTTCAATATGACTTTTTGTCAAATGTACGTCAAATTTACGGGAAAGTCAGCCTAAATCAGGCAGACGCAGCGGGCCGCGCTGGCCAACTGAGGCAAAGATGCCCCAAAGCGGGGCGTACTGATGACAGGAATGAAGGTTCAAACTTGCCGCAATACTCCGTATCCTCAGAAATCCGCGCCAGAACTCGGGATACGGAGTGAGAACCAAACGATTCTATACTGCTAATGCAGTAATTCCAAAATAAGCCACTACTATAATCCCCAACACAATGCGGTAATAGCCGAAAAATTTAAAATCATGATTCCGGATATACCCCATAAGGAAGCGGATAGAATACACGGACACAAAAAACGCAATCACCATTCCAAGAAGCATATAAAACACCTGAACCAGAGTAAAGGTATTCCCGTTTATAAAGTATTTCACTACCTTCAGCAGGCTTGCCCCAAACATAACCGGAATCCCTAAAAAGAAGGAAAATTCTGCCGCCACATTTCTGGAACATCCAAGAATCATCGCTCCTAAAATTGTGGATCCGGAGCGCGAGGTACCCGGAACCAAACTCAAAAGCTGGAATAACCCGATATAAAGAGCTGTCTGGAACGTAAGCTGGCTTGTTTTCTGAATGGAAAATGTGGTCATTTCATTTCGTGTTTCCAGGACAATAAATAAAATACCATAGATAATCAAGGCCGCCGATACCACATACGCATTCATCAGGTGCTCTTCCATCCAGTCATCCAGCAGCAATCCCAGGATGGCTGCCGGAACACAGGCAACCGCAATCTTCAGCCAAAGAACGATGGTCATACGCTTTGCAGATGGCTTCTTTTTTTGGGAAAAGGGGTTCAGTTTATCAAAATACAACAAAACCACCGCCAGGATTGCCCCTAGCTGGATCACCACAAAAAACACATCCAGGTAGGCTTTGGGCTGATCCATATGAATAATCTCATCCACTAAAATCATATGCCCGGTGCTGCTGATAGGCAGCCATTCCGTAAATCCCTCCACGATCCCCTGCACAATTACCTTTAAAATTTCTACAATGCTCATATTAGTAGTATCCTTTATCTGATATTTTCAATCTGCCAGTCTATGGGTTCCAGCCCCCGTTCACTTAAAAATTCATTTGTCTTGCTGAAATGGCGACACCCAAAAAATCCTCTGAAAGCAGAAAGGGGACTTGGATGGGGCGCTTCTAAAATCAGATGTTTCGGATTATTCAGCATCGCCTTTTTTGACTGTGCCGGCTTTCCCCAAAGAAGGTATACAATCGGACGATCCTGCTGGTTCAAGATCCGGATCGCCGCATCTGTAAATTCCTCCCAGCCCAAGTTCCGATGGGAATTGGCCGCATGTGCCTGCACAGTCAACACGGTATTGAGCAAAAGCACTCCCTGATCAGCCCATTTTTTTAAGTAACCATTATCTGGAATATAGCATCCCAGATCCTCCTTCAGTTCCTGGTAAATATTAACCAGCGACGGCGGGATTTGCACATCTGGCTTTACGGAAAAGCAAAGGCCATGAGCCTGACCATCCCCATGGTATGGATCCTGCCCCAGTATTACTACTTTCACTTTATGCAGCGGGGTAAACTGAAATGCGTTAAAAATATCATCCGACGCCGGAAAAATCTGCCTGCTTTCATATTCTTTCTTTACTGCTTCATAAAGCTGGCGGTAATAAGGTTTCTTAAATTCCCCGCTTAAAGGTTCTAACCAATCATTTTCAATCGCTGCCATATCCTGTACCTCTCTTATCTTAATCTTATGATATTGGAATCAATATCCTTGTTTCATTTCTCTTTGTATGCTATGTTCTTTGTTACAGCCTGACAGAAACTCCCCGTCCGGCCAAATATTCCTTTAACTCCTTGATTTCCAGTTCTTTATAATGGAACAGAGATGCCGCCAGAGCCGCGTCTGCCTTCCCTTTTGTCAGGGTATCATAAAAATGCTCCATTTTTCCCGCACCTCCGGACGCAATCACCGGGATAGATACCTGTTCCGCAATCAAAGCGGTCAGCTCATTGTCGTAACCGGCCTTTGTGCCATCACAGTCCATGCTTGTCAAAAGAATCTCTCCTGCGCCTAGCTGACATGCTTTCACCGCCCATTCCACCGCGTCCAGGCCTACGTCAATCCTGCCGCCGTTTTTATAAACATTCCAGCCCGTTTTGTCAGCCCGTTTCTTCGCGTCAATCGCAACTACCACACATTGGCTTCCAAACTTATCGGCTGCCCGGGAAATCAATTCCGGATCATTGATGGCAGAAGAATTAATGGAAATTTTATCGGCCCCCTCCCTTAGGAGCAGCTTAAAATCTTCCACAGTGCGGATTCCTCCCCCTACTGTAAATGGGATAAATACTGTTTCCGCTACCCGTCTTACCATATCTACCACCATGCTTCTTGCTTCTGAGGTAGCCGTAATATCTAAAAAAACCAGTTCATCTGCCCCTGCCTGGTCATAGGCAGCGGCAATTTCAACCGGATCCCCTGCGTCTTTTAAGTTTACAAAATTTACGCCCTTTACCACCCGGCCTTGATTCACATCCAAACAGGGTATGATTCGTTTCGTGAACATATCTGCCTCCTTGCTTCCGGTTTTCTCTGCCTGTCGTGTTTTAATCTGGACAGCGCACTATTTTAAAGGCTTATAAAATTTTTTAAGATGGTTAGTCCCACATGGCTGCTTTTTTCCGGATGGAACTGGCAGGCAAATACATTTCCCTTTTCCACCGATGCGTGAATCTTAGTGCTGTAGGTTGTGGAAGCCGCCACAATCGATGGATCGGATGCTCTCAGATAATAAGAATGGACGAAATACACATAAGCTCCTGATTCAATTCCCTGAAACAGCCTGGAACCAGGCGCAATCTGGATGGAATTCCATCCCATATGAGGGATTTTTAGACCTGGTGCATCTGGTATTTTCAAAATCTTTCCCGGAAGAATCCCTAGGCCAGGCACACCTTCGCACTCCTGGCTGCTTTCAAATAAAAGTTGCAGTCCTAAACAGATCCCAAGAAAGGGAGTTCCCTGATCCGTTACCTGCCGGATTACCTTGGTTAATCCATATTGGCAAAGCTTTTCCATGGCATCACCAAAGGAACCGACTCCAGGAAGGATTACCTGATCGGCTTTTAAAATCACTTCCGGATCCCGGCTGATTACCGGCTGCCCGCCCAGAGCCACAAGCGCCTTTTCCACGCTTTTTAAATTTCCCGCATCATAATCGATTATCGCTATCATGACTGTTTCCTTCCTAATTAATCTTATCCGCCACAATACCTCCGGCTCCATTTTAACACAGGATTTTATTTGGCACAATGTTATTTCCCTGTTTTCTGTAAAATATGTATCAAAAACGTAACGTTTTATGCCACGAACTATGCCACCGATTCACAAAAGCCAGCATCATTACAGAAACCACTGTTTAAACAGCGCCAATCTCTCCTCTCAAAAGCAGCCTGCTGCTTCTGTGATAAATTTTGCCGAATGCTCCGCCACTGGTGTAGAACGTTCTTTAATTTCAGCCGTAACCTGGTAAAATTCCTGGTTGACCCGAAACATCCAAGCCTTCTGGTTAAAAAATACCGTCTTTTCAAAAGGCCAGCGAATTACAGTCGGGGTGCGAAAACCTTCCCCCAGTTCTAATACGGCCAGTTCACGGTTCAATGTTGCAGAAAGCCAAAGCTGATACTTTTTCCACATGGGAAGATAGCCCTCCTCAATATAGGGATCCGCCTGGATGGTATTTGCTGTCAGCATAGCGCCGCAGTGATGGCAAACCCCATCCACGACTTCGTTTTCCTCCCAAATATCCGTAGTACAAGCTCTGGAACACTGGCGCCAATGAATATTTCCGCATGGAGCCACAATCCTTTGACCATCAAGCTGTGTTTCATAAATCACCCCGTCTGTCAATGTAGTCACAATGAAATAATCCTTATCCTTTACCAATTGATACAGCCCCTCATAGGCGGCTTTCACCTTACAGTTTCTTTCATCGGAAAGCTTTCCCTCCGCCTTCCATTCCCCTCCGATTCCAATCAAAACCCTCTTTGCATCCCTAAGCTTTTCTTTCAAAAAATTTGCTTCCTGTATATGCTCCATAACGGTTTTCTCATCCCTTTCCCATATATCACAGTCATTTATTTCCGTATATTTTATCTTATCACATCCTTTTTTGTAACACAATCGCTAAAAGACCATTCTGCCGGAAACGTCAGAAATCGTTTTCTTCCGCTGCGTTTAGCAAACGTGGCATTTCGTATCAGAAATTAACCAGGGCTTTTCAAATCTCTGGTTTTTTTGTATAATCGTATGGTACTCTCGTTCTACTGGGGTACTGTCTATTTCAATATGTAAGGAGATTGTAATATGGCCTATTTTCCCTTATTTATCCAGCTAGAAGGATGCCGTTGCCTGGTTATAGGAGGCGGGAAGGTAGCGCTGCGCAAATGCCAGGCGCTGTCTGGATTCGGAGCCCAGATTTTTGTGGCCGCAAAGGAAGCCTGCACAGAGCTTACGGATTTTGCTTCTTCCCATCCTTCGGTTACGCTTTTTTTGCGCCCTGCCAAGGTAACGGACGCCGAAGGAATGACACTGGTAATCTGCGCCTCAGACGATGAAGCCTTTCACAAAGAAATGGCTGATTACTGCCGCGCGCGCCGAATTTTGGTAAATACAGCAGACGATCGGGAAAACTGCACCTTTTTCTTTCCGGCAATTGTCCGGCAGGAAGATGTTGTCATCGGAATTTCCACCGGAGGCAGCAGTCCTGCCGCCGCAAAATATTTACGGCAGTTTCTTCAGAACGAAATCCCGGAATACTTTGGAAGCCTGGTAAAACGTCTTGGAAGCTTCCGCAGCCTGGTTCAAGCATCACTGCCTTTGCCTTGCCAGCGGGAACGGCTATTTACCCAATTACTGGAAGACGGTATTGCCCGGAAAGGAGCGCTGACCGGCGAATTTATGAAGGCTAAACTGGAGCAGGCCATTCAACATGCCAGGCAGCCTGCCTCAAACAGGAATTTACAGGAAAGAGAATTAAAAAGATGAAGAAAACTATTCGAATCGGAACCAGAGAAAGCGAATTGTCAATAGCTCAGACCATGCTGGCTGTACAAGCTATGAAACTTGCTGATCCAGATGCCGTCTTTGAATTTGTTCCCAAAAAAACATTAGGGGATAAGATTTTAGAACGGCCTCTCCTTGCTTTCGGCGGAAAGGGAGTATTTGTATCCGAATTTGAGGAAGGGCTCCTGACAGGGGAAATTGATTTTGCCATTCACAGCGCAAAGGATCTTCCCATGGAACTGGCCAGCGGCCTGGACATTGTGGGAGTTCTCCCCAGAGGGGATGAACGTGATGTGTTAATTATGTTAGCTGACAGCCAAGCAGTCAGTTCGCAAAGAGAATCCCTTACCATCGGCACCTCCAGCTTAAGAAGGGGGCTTCAGATAAAAGAATTAGGAAAATTTCTTTGGCCCGGCTGTACAATCAACTGCCAAAATCTCCGTGGTAATGTGCTAACTCGCCTGGATAAATTAGAGCAAGGTCTATACGATGGGATTATCCTGGCGGCAGCCGGCTTAGAGCGCCTGAAAATCCCTGAAAAAAGAGCCGGGCGATACCAATACCGCTATTTTACGCCGGAAGAGATGATTCCCGCCGGAGGACAAGGCGTCATCGCCATAGAAGGCCGGAAAGGGGATGCGTTATCTGTCATTCCTGAAACCATCAGCCATATTCCTACCATGCGGCAGTTAAAAGCAGAACGGCTTGTTTTAAAGCACTTAAATGCCGGATGTCATGAACCGGTTGGCATATACTGCCAGGAGGAAGTGGATGGCCTTTCTATAACCGGAATCTATGGAACTGGCCAAATCTTAAACCGCGCAGCGGTAAGGGAGGCTGAACTTACGGAATTACAAGGTCTGAAAGGAACCGGAACCGATCAAGCCCTTGAACTGCTGGCCTTTCGGCTGGCCAAAAAACTGTTAAAGGGCATCGAATCATCAGGAGGGATGAAAGCATGAGGAAGCTGGGATGTGTTTATTTGGTAGGTGCCGGCCCAGGAGATACCGGTTTGATTACCGTAAAGGGCGCCAGCCTTTTACAGTGTTGCGACTGTGTGATCTATGATCTTCTGGCATCAGAATCCCTCTTAAGCTACTGCCCCAAACACTGCGAAAAGCTGTTTGTAGGAAAGAAGAAAGGGAATCATTCCAAAAGCCAAGAGGAAATTAATGCTCTGCTGATTGAAAAAGCCAAAAATTATTCCCTAGTAGTCCGCTTAAAAGGGGGAGACCCCTATATTTTCGGAAGAGGCGGGGAAGAGGCTTTGGCTCTAAAAGAAGCAGGAATCCCTTATGAGGTTGTTCCGGGAGTCACTTCTGCCTCCGCCGTTTTAGCCTCTGCCGGAATTCCGGTTACTCATCGCCTTTTAAGCCGCAGCTTCCATGTAGTTACCGCCCATACAGGGGCAGACCAAGGTCTTCCAGAAGATTTTTTCCATTTAAAAAACTGCAGCGGAACTGTGATTGTGCTGATGGGCGCAAGTCAGTTAGAAGCCGTCTGTGCAGGCCTGATGGAACAGGGCTGGGAACCGGATACGCCGGCTGCAATCATCCAAAATGGCACCCTGCCAAATCAGCAAGCCGTATCCGGAACATTGCGCGATCTCCCGGCCAATGCCCATAAAGCCGGGATCGGCGCGCCTGCTGTAATCGCAGTCGGAAAAACCGTTGCCCTTAACTTGTTATCTTCCGCACAGCTCCCATTAAAAGGAGTACAGGTGGGAATCATTGGAACGGATCCATTTACACGCCGTTTAAAAGGGCTTCTGGAAAGCCGTGGAGCCAGGACTGACGTAATCTGCCGGATGCAGGTCGTTCCCTGCCAAAGCAGGCAGCTGGAAGATAGTTTTTGCCAGATTTCTGATTACACTTGGCTGGTTTTTACCAGCGCAAACGGAGTCCGGCTGTACCTGAATCAACTACAAACACGCACCGGGCCCTGCCAGTCCCGCAATCTGGATTTACGATGCCTTGGAAACTTAAAAATCGCGGCCATCGGCGCAGAAACCAATCGGGCGCTGGAAGAATTCTTCTTGCGTGCTGATTATGTGCCAAGCGTATTTAACAGTCAAAGCCTGGCAGAAGGTTTCATCAAGCAGTTAACCCCAGCTGATCGGGTTCTAATCCCCGGGGCAAGACAAGGCCGGGATGAGCTTCCAAAACAGCTAAAGCAAGCCGGAATTTTCTGCCGCAGCCTGCCAATTTACGATGTAGAGCCAGTATGGGAAGAAACCGGCGAATTCAGGAAATACGATTTTTTTGTATTCGCAAGCCCTTCCGGAGTATCTTCTTTTTTCTCACGAAAATATCCAAAAGGCCAGGCCAAGTTCTGTTGTATTGGCCCTGCTTCCGCCAAGGCATTGGAGGATTACGGAGAGCATGCAGACTACGTCCCAAAAGAAGCTAGCGCCAAAGGGATAGCCCAAGAAATTGAGAAAGCTGTTGCAAGCAGGAAAGGAAACAGAAAAACTTAGAGATTTTAAATCTTATATAAGAAAATAAGGAAAAAAATTACTCGATTTATGTCACATACTGCCGATTTTTAACGTATAAATTAAAAAGGGGTTAGTTTTACATTTCGGATGAAATAAACGAATTCCACATATGTTTAAAATACGCAAATATCAAAGGGAAATTCAAGGTACTCGCCTTGAGTGATAGGGGGCAGTTATGAATCGGGAATTAGTCAGACGGTTAAGTGTAATCACAGAAGAAGAAAAGGAAATTTTAAAGGGTAAGCGGGAAGTTGACCGTTCCTGGTACGCAGAACATGCGCCTATGGTCATTGACAGTAAAAAAATGCGGGATACCGGTAAACTGATTCAGCTCTGCCCTCATACCCGGTTTGTACATTTTCCAAAACACCGGCATAATTATATTGAGGTTATCTATATGTGCCAGGGACAGACCATCCATAAGATCGACGGAATGAAAGTTATTCTGGATGAGGGGGAACTTCTATTTTTAAATCAGGAAGCGGAACAGGAGATTCTTCCTGCCGGGGAATCGGATCTGGCCATCCGTTTTATCCTGCTGCCAGAATTTTTTGACAAAGCCTTTCGGATACCAGGAGAAGAAGAACATCTGATCCGTGACTTTTTAATCCGTTGCCTTCTGACCCAACAGCCAGAGCGTAATTATCTTTATTTCCAGGTAGCTGATATTTTACCAGTTCAAAACCTGGTGGAAAATATGATCTGGACGCTGATAAACGGGCAGCCCAGTGACCAGACCACAAATCAGATTACTATGGAACTGCTGTTTATGCAGTTAGCCAATTATACGGATAAACTAGAACAAAGCCCCCAATCTTTTGATCAAAACCTAATTCTCCAGGTTCTGCGGTATATTGACCAGAATTATCGGGATGGTCAGCTTAGCCACCTTTCTTCCCTGTTAGGGTATGATATTTACTGGCTGTCCAGAATGATCAAACGGCTTACCGGACAAAATTATAAGGATCTTTTGCAGATTAAGCGGCTGAACCAGGCGGCATACCTGTTATTAAATACCAAGGTTGCCATTTCTGATATCAGTATTTCGGTTGGATATGACAATACCAGCTACTTCCACCGCATTTTCCGGGAATATTATAAAATGTCGCCGAAAGAATACCGGTTGGCGAAAAAATGCTTATGTTAATGAAATTTCTGACTAGGACCGCCTGGCCTATGGAAACTATGCTTCCTTACTCCCCTTTCCACATCATCCTGGTATGCGCCGGATGTACCCTGGCTGTCGTATGTGCTTTTTTCTTTTCAAACTTTCCATCTCCCGGCCATGGCCCCACTTCCAAAAGGGCATCCGGAACATCCATGGCCGGCGAATTTGCCGGCTTGAAGCGGATTCGCTTATTTAACCACAAAACAGTTGCGGGAACGCGAAAAAAGGCACAGGCAGATTCTCTGCTTTTTGCCTGCGGCCTGATCCTGGCAATCTGTGAGATGTATAAGCAGCTTTTTTTATATTTGGTAGTTTACCAGGGCCACTATAACTGGTGGTACTTTCCATTTCAGTTATGCAGTATCCCTATGTATTTATGCCTGCTCTATCCGTTTTTTCCTGGCATGCAGAAGGTTTTTTCCACCTTTCTGGAAGATTTTGGCCTGTTAGGCGGAATTATGGCGCTGGCTGTTCCGGACGGTCTGTTTCATCCCTACTGTCTGTTAACCCTTCATGGGTTTTTTTGGCACTTTATTTTAATTTTTTTAGGTCTTTACTGTCGATGGAAAAAGCTTGGCGATTCCAGCTCCCACGGGTTCTGGCAGATGCTGCCGCTGTACCTGTTATGTTGCTGCATTGCCAGCGGAATCAATTTTACCCTCCAACTTACAGGCGGCATGGACGCGTATACCGATTTATTTTATATTAACTGCTTTTTTCCATCTGAACAGCCCTTATTCCGCCAGATCTCTCTTTTATTCGGAAATATCTGGGGACATCTGGCTTACATTCTGGCTTCCTGCCTGGGAGCAAAGATCATTCACCAGTTACGATTGCCAGGCGCTGCTATCCATAAATTCCAATGATTTCAGCGTCTGATATTTCAATTATAATGAAGGAGGTTTTAGGCGCGGCAGAAACTTTGCGCCTTTTATACGAATATGAAACATTCAGAAGATCTACGCCGTTTATTAGAATCCATTGACAGAAAAAGTTATCCCGCTTATAAATCTGCCCAAGGATCTTACGATTTCGGCGATTTTATCTTGTCGATCGACCATGTACAAGGGGATCCCTTTGCTTCCCCTTCTAAAGTAAGCATTACCGTTTCCCACCAAAAGGCAGGATATCCAGCAGCTTTTTTTGATTGCCCTTGGAAGAAAACGGCATTAGAAGATTATCTGGTACGGCAATTTGGGCGGGAAATTTCTCAGTTTAATTTTAAAGCAAAAGGATCCGGAAAAAGCGGCCTGATCGCTATCAGCAACCCTGGCCCGGAAATCCTTTCCAGGACAGCCTGTGACTGTACCAACGCCGGGATTATCGCAAGGTTTGAAGTAGGGTTTCCAGCCAATGGCAGAACCATCAACTCTGGACAGCTTATCCGCATCCTTTTTGACTTTCTTCCCGCATGTGTCCGAACCGTTTTCTTTTACAAAAATCGAAATCCAAAGGAAGTTCTGTCTGTTATCCACTTATCAGAAGATCAGCAGGCAATCCGCCAGGAATTAAAGCAGCGCCGCCTGGTATCCTTTGTGGCAGACGGAGCGGTGCTGGCCCGGGAAAGCGGCGTATCCAGCCGCCCTATGAAGAACGGTGTCCCCTTCCTTTCTCCGGAAAGCTTAAAGGTTACTTTGGTGCTTCCCCATAAAGGGAAACTATCCGGAATGGGAATCCCAAAAGGGATTACATTAATTGTAGGCGGCGGCTATCACGGAAAATCTACGCTACTAAAGGCATTAGAACTGGGAGTTTACAATCATATTTCCGGAGATGGCCGGGAATATGTGATTACCGATGATACTGCTGTTAAGCTTCGATCTGAGGATGGCCGAAGCATCAATAACGTGGACATTTCCCTCTTTATCAACGACCTTCCTAATAAAAAGGACACCCACAGCTTTTCCACGGCTGATGCCAGCGGCAGCACCTCCCAGGCGGCGGCTGTAATTGAAGGCTGGGAAGCAGGAAGCAAAGCCTTTCTTATTGACGAGGATACCTCTGCCACAAACTTTATGCTGCGGGATGAGCTGATGCAGCAGATTATCAGCCGTGAAAAAGAACCCATCACCCCATTTATTGAGCGTGCCAGGGATCTGTTTGGAAAAGCCGGGATTTCTACCATTATGGTAGCCGGAAGTTCTGGTGCTTATTTTTATATTGCTGATACGATTATCCAGATGGACTGTTATCGTCCTTTTGATATTACAGATCCCGCAAAGCAGGCATGCGCCCGGTTTGGCCCGGATCCCACTGTCAATGCCCCAGGCTTTCAGCTTCCCTCTGGCAACCGGAAGCTTCTGGTAAATTCCGGAGCATCCCGGCAAAAGGGTGCCGCCCTTTCAAAAGAGCCCGATGCCTCTTTCCGGAAGCAAGGCGGATACGGACGTGAGGAACGGATTAAAACGAAAGTGCACGGAAAGGATTCTCTCCAGGTAGGGCACGAGCAGGTGGAACTGCGCTTTGTAGAACAGCTAATCCACAGCGAACAAACCGCCGCCTTGGCTCAGATGGTACGGTACTGTGTGGAAAAGCAGCTTTTTTCCCGACACAGCGTAAAAGAAATAGCAGACATTTTAATCAGCCAAGTTCAGCAGGGAGGTCTTCCTTCTATCAGCGATTCCTCCTACCCGGCCATGGGGCTTTGTATGCCCCGAAAGCAAGAAATCTTTGCTTGCTTAAACCGATATCGCGGCTAGCATGCTGACCAGATTCTGTCTGGCGAAACGCTGCCGAATCAATTTTCATCGGCAACGCGAATTTTCATCAGCAAGGCGGAAAAAAGAAGGATAACCATCCGGTAAATAAAGTACAGCAAGCCCCATCTCTGGCACATTTTGCCGCTTTGCAGGATTCGTTATAATAAAAACACCCCCGGATTTCAGAATTTCCTAAAATCCGGGGGTATGTTTTCTATTTCATAACCACTATTACTTTAAAGTAACCTTAGCGCCTTCGCCCTCTAACTTGGTCTTGATATCCTCAGCCTCTTCCTTAGAAGCGCCAGCCTTAACAACCTTTGGAGCGCCGTCTACAACGTCCTTAGCTTCCTTTAAACCTAAGCCGGTAACTTCACGTACAACCTTGATAACCTTAACCTTGTTAGGACCAACCTCAGTTAATTCTACGTCAAACTCGGTCTTCTCTTCAGCAGCCTCTGCCGGGCCTGCTGCTGCTACTACAACACCTGCTGCTGCAGATACGCCAAACTCTTCTTCACATGCTTTTACTAAATCATTTAACTCTAATACAGATAATTCTTTAATCGCTTCAATAAATTCAGCGGTAGTTAACTTTGCCATTATAATTTCCTCCTGTTTTCCTATTAATTTAGATTCAATCGTTCTTGTATGAAACGCCGCAAACTACGCTTCCGCACCCTTGCTCTCAGCAATCTGATTAAGCACACGTGCAAAGTTGGTAATTGGGGACTGGATGCTGCCAAGCAGCTTTCCAAGCAGTTCTTCTCTGGAAGGGATAGTAGCGATAACCTGGATTCCCTTGGCATCGTAATACGTTCCTTCTACGATACCTGCCTTTAATTCCAGTTTGTCCGCTGTCTTAGCAAACTTTGCTAATACCCTGGCCGGAGCAGTTGCATCGGTCTTGGAAACAGCCAATGCAGTTGGGCCTTCCAGATCCGGATCCAGCGCCGCAAAATCCGTGCCCTCTGCAGCACGCCGAATCAAAGTATTCTTATAAACTTTGTAGGTGATCCCTGCTTCTCTTAACTGTTTTCTCAAGATCGTATCCTGCTCAACAGTTAAACCACGGTAATCTACGATTACTGCAGAAGCCGCACCGTCCAGCAATCCGGCGATCTCGTCAATAACCGGCTGCTTTAATTCAACTTTTGCCATGATTCTTTACCTCCTTATTAGATTGGGAGACTGCGAAAAAGAAACCTCCCTGACACAAAGACAGGAAGGTTGTACAAAATTCTCTTTTGAGCTTTGTAGATTTCCTCGGCAGGCGTTTCACCTTATGCCTTACGGCACCTGCTGTCTTCGGCAGTCAATACTAATGTAGTGTAGCATAGAATAAAAAGGTTGTCAATAACTTTTTAGGGCTGTTTCATGCAGATTCTTCGCTTCCCTACAATACAAAAATCCTGAATCATTCTGCCCACAAAATGATTCAGGATCCATTTACTCAAACATCTATTTTTTGCCCATCACAAATTCACTGCCAAACCGCACTAATTAACCAGCTTCGCTACATTCAGCTTCACGCCTGGTCCCATGGTGGAAGTCATGGTAACGCTCTTTAAATAAGCGCCTTTTACTGTGCTTGGCTTTGCCTTCATGATTGCGTCCATAAGCGTCTGGAAGTTGTCCGCTAACTGCTCCTCCGTAAAAGAAGCCTTTCCAACCGGTACATGCACAATATTATTCTTATCAAGACGGTACTCGATCTTACCAGCTTTAATATCGTTAATTGCCTTAGTAACATCCATCGTTACCGTGCCAGCCTTTGGGTTTGGCATCAAGCCTTTGGGGCCTAAGATACGTCCCAAACGGCCAACTACACCCATCATGTCAGGAGTCGCAACTACTACATCAAAATCCAACCAGCCTTCATTCTGGATCTTCGGAATTAATTCCTCTGCCCCTACGAAATCAGCTCCTGCTGCCTCAGCTTCGTCAGCCTTTGGCCCTTTGGCAAATACTAAGATACGAACAGTTTTACCAGTTCCATGTGGCAGCACAACCGCGCCACGGATCTGCTGGTCCGCGTGACGTCCATCACATCCTGTTCTAATATGAGCTTCAACTGTTTCATCAAATTTAGCAGAAGCATTTTTCTTTACTAACGCAATCGCATCCGCAACATCATACTGAACCATACGATCTACGGTCTTTGCTGCTTCTACGTATCTCTTTCCTCTTTTCATGATCAATAACCTCCTGTGGTGTTGTCGGGGATTGTCCCTCCCACGTTTTTTTGTTTCATCAGCTAAATGGATATGGTTAGTCAACTACCGTGATACCCATACTTCTGGCTGTACCAGCAATCATGCTCATAGCAGCCTCTACGGACGCGGCATTTAAGTCTGGCATCTTTAACTCTGCAATCTTTTGCAGCTCAGCCTTGCTGATGGTAGCTACCTTTGTTTTGTTGGGAACTGCGGAACCGGATTTCAGTTTGCAGGCCTTCTTTAACAGAACGGCAGCAGGCGGAGTCTTGGTGATAAAGCTGAAGCTTCTGTCTGCGTAAACAGTAATCACAACAGGAATGATTAAATCGCCCTGATCGGCTGTCCTAGCATTGAATTCTTTGGTAAACTGAACAATATTAACACCATGCTGACCCAGAGCAGGACCAACTGGCGGTGCTGGTGTTGCCTTACCAGCAGGAATCTGTAATTTGATATAACCTGTTACTTTCTTTGCCATTTTAGGCACCTCCTAAATTTTGTGGTATTGTCGGGGATTTCCCTCCCACCAGCTTTTCCGAAAAGGAAAAGCCGATTCCTCGTTTCTTAATCCGGGCATCACATACCCGGACTATATCTTTTTTACTGCGTCAAAGCTTAATTCACAGGGCGTAGTCCGGCCAAGAAGCTCAACCTCAATGGTGACGGTTCTCTTACTTTCGTTAATTGATTTAATTGCAGCTACCGTACCGTTCCAAACATCTCCCGTTACGGTAATCATATCTCCCACTTCAAAATCAATTACCAGCTCTGGCTCGCTCATCTCCTGGAAGCCCAGATTCATCATCTCTTCTTCGCTTAAAGGAGTGGGCTCGGAACCAGGCCCTACGAAACCGGTTACGCCTCTGGTGTTCCGCACCACATACCAGGTATCCTGGTTCATTACCATCTTTACCAGCACATAGCCAGGAAACATCTTCTTATCCGCCTGCTTCTCCAGGCCGTTCTTTAACTCGGTCACTGCCAGCATCGGAACAGAAACTTCCAGGATCTGATCCTGTAAATTCCGGTTTTCGATGGTTTTTTCAAGATCAACCTTTACTTTGTTTTCATAGCCTGAGTAGGTATGGACTACATACCAATTCGCTTCTGACATATCTTCACCTTTGCCCTTATGAAATGATAAGATTAATTCCAAACTTGAAAATCATGTCCAGGACGCCGATCAGCGCACCTAACGCCAGTGATACGGTTAACACCACCACTGTCTGCTTGGATACCGTGTCCTTTTCCGGCCAGACTATTTTGTTGAATTCAGCTTTTAAGCCTTTCCAAAAGCTAATTTTTGGAGCCTTCTCCGCATTTGCGTCTGCCATAGTTTCACATCCTTTACTTAAACGGCAATATCAGCCAGATATTACTTAGTTTCCTTGTGCAAAGTGTGTCTTTTGCAGAATCTGCAATACTTCTTTGTTTCCATTCTGTCAGGATGAGCTTTCTTATCCTTAGTCATGTTATAATTGCGTTGCTTACATTCCGTACATGCCAGTGTAATTTTCGTGCGCACGACTTCCACCTCCACTTAAATTATCGTTTTTAGGTCGGTCTTTTCATTCATTTGGGCATAAAAAAAAGACCTTATTTCTTCCATTCGCCCGTCTACTATACCACAACTTTGGAAATCCGTCAATATTTTTTAGAAAAGCCACAAAATAATCGCATTATAATTGGAATCATTCCTGTCATGAGGAGTACCATTCAAGCTGCTCCGGCGAAAAACAAAGCCTTCTTACGATTCGTCATCCGCAATAGCCTAAAAAATCCCGGACTTGGAACATTATCCACTTGCGGGCCAATCACTTGCAAACCGATAGGATGCCTCCAAACATTCGTCATATTTTTAGAAGGGTCTGAACGGTTACCTCAGTCTACCCAATACACACACCGCATCCGGTACACTACCCCGCCATGCCTGCTTAAGGGCACCAGAGCTCCATCCTCCTTGAGCGGATCCATACACAGATACTCTTCTCCATCACTCCCCACGATCAACACCCAATGGGCCGCGCCATATCCGCCCACCTTCACTTTCACGATCGGATACATTCCTTCATCCAAAAGCGCCTCGATCTGTTTCCCATCCACAGAAGCTGCTACCAAGACCCCCACCTCTGGCATGATCTCCTCGATCCGCCCCCAGACGATATCTCCCTGTTCATTGTAGACCTGGCATTCGCTGAAAATTCGGTTCAGCTCCCCGGCAGTCATGAGCTTATTCATACCTGACGTGGTCTGGCCTGTGTCTGTTACAGCCTTACTTATATCAACCGCCCCGCTGATATCCGTCATAATTTCACCCTGTTCAACCAGAGCTTTGTCCCTATCGGCCATATCCTGGCTCTTATTGCTCGTAGCCTTACCCCTATTGCCTACAGCCGCTTGTGTGGACAGCGCCGAAGCGATGCAACTGGTCAGGCAGCCAGAACCCCCCATCCGGTAGACGGATTTTCCCAGCTTATCCTCCGCCCATCGCTCATCTTTCTGGCAATAGGTCTGCACGAGTCCCGCCGGATGCTCTCTCTCTGGTCGGATCGCCACCCCCTCATCCGTCCCATGCCGTTTCCGCCAGAGCAGACCCGCTAACACTGCGCACAGGAGCATAGCGGCCAGCAGAACCAGAATAGCAGGCTTAACAGTCGGCCTCACCCAGGCCTTCTTACTCTCACGTTTTTTCCGATTATCTCGTTTCTCCATATCCATACATCCTCTCACACCTTAGCCGTAAGCTTTGGCGGCACATCCGCGCATTCCAGACTCTTTTCCAGACCCTTTTCTTTTGATCTTCAAAAAACACCTTGTTCTATCCGCTCATGCCATCCATAGAAAGACCCTCCCTCTAAAGTCGTTCCATTTTAATGAGCAACCAACGGGAAGGGCTAATATTGTGGGCGCTGTCACCGGGACGCCCACAAAATCCCCTCCTCTTATCCTGCAAAAAATTCAAACAGAAGATATCCCAGTGTCAGGCAAAGACCAATGCAAAACAGCATCAGGCCAAAGGAAAAACTTTCCTCCACCATATGGCCGGTTCTTAAAAGTTCTTCTTCTTTCTGCATCAGCCAAAGCACCCGATCCGAATAGAGCTGACCTTGCCGGATCCGTTTTTTCCTTTCCTGCCTCTTATCCGCCATTCCCTTTGGCAGATAATCAAGACAAGTTCCAATCCACTTGGCCAGCCGATCTTTTTCTTTTTGTTCCCTCTTCTCCTTAAGCTGCCTGTGAGTAGTCTGTCTGGCCAATACGACCATCCAATCAGCCAAATGATCCATGGTTCTGCAAACCAGAGAAGACGCTGCGAAAAATATGGAAAGCACAACCGGAATCAGATTTCTGTCAAGAAATCCAAACACAGACCCCCATACGCCTGGAAGGAACACAAGCAAGATAGGGCGATAAATCAACATTTCTAAATCAAGGCCAACCGGCCATCTGTCCTGGTATTCCAGCCTTTTTTCCCTTCCCTCTCCTACTGGATTTGCTAAAAGTCTGCGTATCACCACAACGTACAGAAAAATCCCAATTCCTATGGACAACACACTTCCTTTTATGTTTCCCAGCGAAAAATAATGAACGTTGTGAGCCATTCCTATGACGCCGAAAAATCCCTGTCCCATATCCGCAATCCGATCCATGGCCCAAGCGGGGAATAACCCCATAATCGTAATAATAACTGCCGGAATCCCAAGAGCCAAACTGCTGCTATTTTTCATAAAACCGCCGGCAGAAGCGTCAAATTCCTTCTGCCTCTTAGGATGCTTTTCTACGAATATGGCAACAAACAGCTTCAACATATAGGAAACTGTCATTCCGCCGGTAATTAAAAATATCCATTCCACTGCCAGCCAAAACCAGGGGTTAATCGCCATAAATTCTGTCCATTCTATTCTTGAAACACTCTCTGCTCCCGCTTCTGCCAAAACCCGGACAACTGCCCCTGTTCCCGCTGTCCTTGCGCTAAATGTAAGATCCACAGCCCCTTTTGCTATCAGTTCCCGATACTCCACAATGCTTTCATGGAGCAGCGTTTTGCTGATATAGCCGCTCCATAGCGGAACGCCACTGATCCCTAAGGCACCTGCCAGGAAGCAGGCGGCAAGCACAGGCCGTTTCCTTCCGTAGCCCTGGATTTCATTTAAATCAAGCTGATGAAGGTTCATAAAAATGGCTCCGGCGCATAAAAACAAAACCAACTTAAACAAAGAATGGTTCACCATATGGAGAAACGCCCCCCTTGCTGCAATCGAAGGGTTTCCCCCTGCCGCCGAAAGCATCCCGCACATTCCAATCCCGGTCATGATAAATCCAATCTGGGAAACGGAAGAACAGGCCAGGGTACGCTTTAAATTGATGGAAAACATGGCCAGCAAAGCGCCTAAAAACATGGTAATCAGTCCAAGTACCGTGATTAAAAGACCCCAGGCTCTGTCAAATCCGAATATCTGGCAGGATACTACAATAATGCCAAACACCCCTGTTTTCGTCAGAATCCCTGAAAGCAGGGCGCTGGCAGGAGCCGGAGCCACCGGATGCGCCTTTGGCAGCCAGATATGGAGGGGAAAGCAGCCTGCCTTTGCCCCAAAGCCAAACAGCAGCAGCCCGCCTGCCCCATACAGCCGTGCCTTCTTTCCCTCTGCTACGGCCATTCCAGCCGCTGCCAAAAGCTCCTCGATCTCTAACGTTCCAAGCAAATCGTATAGAAGAAACAGCCCCATTAGCATGACCAGACCGCCGATAATGGCCACGGCCAGATACGTTTTCGCTGCCGAAATCGCCTCTTTTTTCTGATCAAAAATTACCCATACAAAAGAAGTAAATGACATCATCTCAAAAAAGAGAAATGTGGTATATAAATCCGCTGATAAAAACACCCCGACTGTAGCCAGAAAGGTGAGCCCGAAAAAAAGATAATACTGCTTTTTGTTTTGGTAATGAGCCATGTATTCTGTGGAAAATACCCCGCTGACTGCCCACATCAATATTGCCATGGCTACATAAACCAGCCGAAAGCCATCTAGTTTTAAATGCAGACCAAGCCCACAGAAACCAGGGATCCAAATATCCGTCCAGACGTTCACGCCACATCACCTCCTATTCCAGCTAAAAACTCCATTAATGGCTGAGAATGAAGGCCAAGGCCTATAATCACAGCTGTAAATACAAGAAGCGGGACTAACATCCTCCATCCAGGATCACCTGACGCTGTTTTCTTTTCCGGATTGGCTGTCTGAGCCTTGCCCATTCCCTCTGCCCGGTCTGCCCTGGCTGTACTGGCTTTCATACCCGCCCTGCTGTCTGGCTTTTCCACTGGCGCATAGGCACGAACCAGGACGCTCAACATATAGATAGCTGTCATAAAGGCTGAATATAAAAGAACAGCCACTGCCCCAAAGCAGAAGATCCACATCTTTCCGTTCCCTGCCATCTCCACTCCCTGGAGAAACGCGGCATTTGCCAGATTCCACTTGCTGATAAAGCCCGCAAACAGCGGAATCCCTATCAGTGATAAACTGGCCGCTGTCAGGCACCCAAATGTAATTGGCATTTTCCTTCCCAGCCCATCCAGCTCATAAATATAAGTTTTTCCTGTTTGGTGCATCACTGACCCGGCGCAAAAGAATGAACTGATTTTCATAAAGGCGTGGACTACCATATGGCTTAAGGCCGCCGTCAAACCTGCGGGGCTTAACATGGAGGCACCGAGTAGTATATAGGATAAGTTGCTGATGGTTGAATAAGCCAGGCGCCGCTTCCAGTGAACCTCCCGCACAGCCATGGTAGATCCATAAAGGATCGTGACCATTGCCGCCGCCATGATCACCCACTGGGCCCAGCTTCCCTTTAAAAAGGAAACCCCAAAGCTGAAATATGTGAGCCGCAGGATAGCAAACGCCCCTGATTTTACAACGGCAACGGCATGAAGCAGCGCTGTAACCGGGGTAGGGGCCACCGTAGCCAAAGGAAGCCATCTATGGCAGGGGAATACCACTGCTTTGACGCCAAATCCAAAAAAGGCCAGCACATAAATAAATAGCAATGTATTTTTTCTGCTTTCTGACGCAGCCGGATCCAAAATCCCTCCTGGAAGGAACTGGGTATTTCCAGTGAAAGAAAAGCTGAGGACGAACACCAGACCCAAAAAGGCAAACGCTGCCCCTCCGATGGAGTAATATAAGTATTTCCGGCTGGCTCTTACCGCCTCCTTCGTCAAAGGGAACAGAACCAGTGGAAAAGTTGCCAGGGTCAAAAGCTCGTAAAACAGATACAGTGTCATTAAATTTCCGGAAAGGGCAATCCCTGCCGTAACACCGTATGTCATCAGGTAGTAGGAAAAAAATGTGGCCTGTCTGGGTTCTCCCCGCATATACTCAAAGGAATATAAAACGGCCAACGGCCACAGCAGGCTGATCAGGCCCCCAAACACTTTCCCCATTGAATCAAGGCAAAACATTACCTTAAGCTCTCCGAAAAGGCGGAACAGCACAAAGCTGTCCTCTTTCCCGGCAAAGGCAATCAGACCCCAAAGCACCATGCTGTTAAGAAGGGTAATGCCCTCCACATACCAGGATAGATGCCTGGCCTTTCTGATTTTTCCGGCCCATGGCCCAAACAAACTGGCCAAAAGCAGCACCATGCCTCCTAGCAAGGGGAGGAGTGCCGGCACAGATAATACAATTCGGTTCATTCCCGATCCTCCTAAAATACGGTTTCCCCGATCCCCTTTAGCAGATTGATAAAGGGTTCCGGAAAGCATCCAAAGGCTACAGCGCCTGCCGTTAAAACCAGAACCGGAATCAGCATTTGCCAGGAAGGTTCTTTTCCTAAAAGCTTCCTGGAGGCAAGCTCGGTTTCATCAAAACCGGATCCCGGAAAAAATCCGTCAATTGCCAGAGGAAGCAGGTAACCTGCTGTTAAAAGGGCGCTGATAAGCAAAACCGCCGGCCCTGCCCAGGTCCAGGCCCCCGTTCCAGATGCCAGCGCACCCTGGGCCAGATACCATTTGCTAATAAAACCGCTGGTAGGCGGAATCCCTACCAGGGATAAGGATACCAGGGTATAGCAGCTAAGCATCACCGGCATTACCTTCCCCAGCCCCTTCATTTGGCTTACCCTGATCCATCCGGTCTGGAAGATCACAGCTCCTGCCGCTAAAAACAAAGCGTTTTTCACCAGGGAATGAAATACCACATGAGCCAGCGCTCCGATAAATGCCACCGGTTCTAAAAGGCTTAGGCCGAATAAAATATAGGATACCTGGCTGACGGTGGAATAGGCCAGACGCTTTTTTAATACCTTTTCTTTGTAGGCCAGCATGGAACCCATAAAAACCGTAAGAAGAGTTAACAGCAGCCACACTTGTTGTACCCAGGTTCCACGGAGAAGGTTGGGGCCTGTAATAAAGTAGACCACACGGATTAACGCCAGAACGCCGGATTTGGTAATCACACCGGAAAGAACGGCGCTGGCAGGCGCCGGAGCCACGGGATGAGCCGTGGGAAGCCACCCGTGAAGGGGAAACATCCCGGCCTTTGTGCCAAAGCCAATGAGCATGCAGCAGACCGCCATTAAGCAGAAGCCTTCCTTTCCACGAATCATCTCCCTGGTGATCACGCCTCCTGGAGTAAAATCCAGTAAAGGGCAGACGGAAGCCAAAAAGAAAATGCCAAACAGCGCCAAAAATGCCCCGGCCACCGAATAAAACAGATATTTCAGGCCTGCCATCACCGCTTCCTTGGTTCGTTCATGAAGCACAAGGGGAAGGGAGGTAAGGGTCATCAGCTCATAACATACATAAAATGTAATCAGGTTCGCTGAAAAATCCAGGCCGATCAGCACCCCAAGCACAATCAGATACCATCCAAAAAACTGGTATTCCTCCCTCTCATGAACCATATAAGAAAACGAGTAAATCCCCACCAACAGCCAGATCGCCGTTGTCAATGCCGCAAACAGACCGGCGATTTTGTCCACACGGAATTCGATTTCTACGTATTCGGTTAACTGCCACAGGGTAACGCTCCCTCCCTTTGCCAGTGCCAGGCCAGTGAAAGCAGCGCTTACCGCTAGCGCCAGGAATACCACACCAACCAGCTTGTTCCGGTTTGCTCCAAAGCCTTTCCCTATTAAAACCAGGATTCCGGCGGCTGCCGGAAATAAAATTGGTAACAGCAATACTATATTTCCTCTCATATGGCCTCCTTGTAAATTAATCGAACATGGCCAGACCGTTGGCAATCGCCTGCACCACTGGCTGGGACATCATTCCCAAAAACAGGTTTAAAAGGATAAAACCGCAGATTGCGGTTCCAAGACCCCAGGAAATATGCTGCTTTCCAAGCTGTTCCCCTGCTGCATTTTCATTCCCTGCCTCGTTGGTTTCCTTTCGGTTCCCTACTTCCTTGCCAGCCCTTGCGTCACCTTCACTTTCGCAAGCTTTTTTTACACGTTCTTCCTGCTTACCAGCTTCCCTTGCATCCCCTTCACTTCCATAAGCTTCCCTTAGGCTCTCTTTCTTTTTGGGCCTTGCGTACAGCGTAATTACCAGACGCAGGAAATAGACGGCATTTAAAATCGTACTTACCGCCAGGCCGATAATTGTAAACATCATTTTATGAGGGCTTTGAAGGGCGGAAGTGGCAAATAAAAGCTTGGAGATAAAACCGGAAAGCATGGGAAACCCCACCATAGACAAGGCTCCCACCGTAAACCCGACTCCTGCCAAAGGATTCCGGTTTCCAGCCCCTCTCAGACTGACAAAATCCTTCTTTCCGCCGGAAACCTCATACAGGCCTACTGCACTGATAAAGAGAAGCGCTTTTGTGGCGGAATGGGTAAACATATGGAAAACAGCCGCCACCATCCCGGCCTGTGTCCCCAGGCCGATCCCCATATAAATGTAGCCGATCTGAGCCACCGAAGAATACGCAATCATCCTTCTGGTATCCCATTCTAATATAGCATGGACGGATCCCATAATCATCCCGGCCAGTCCAAATAAAAATAATACGTTTACAATCCGGCTGGCAATCACGTTTTCCTGCCCAAGTACACGGTAAAAAATTTTTATCAGCAAAAATAGATACCCTTTTGATACCAGGCCAGATAAAATCGCGCTGGCTGTAGGCGTAGCGTATCCGTAGGTATCGGGAATCCAGGAATGAAAGGGGTAAAGGCCGCTTTTAATGGCCAGTCCTACACTGATTACCGCCAGGATCACCAGCATGGGGATCTCATAGTTTCCCGCCGCTTCAATCGCCGCGACTGCCTCCTTCGCCGGACTCATAAGAAGATGCCCTGTTACATCGTAGAGAAGGGTAAGGCCGATTAAAAACAGGCCGGAACCAAGCTGACTCATGATCATATACCGGATGGCCGCCCCGAAGCTACGCCCTTTTTGACGGATCATAATCAGACCGCACCCGGCAATGGTATTAATCTCTACAAATACATAGGCGGTAAACAAATCGTTGGTATAAATCAATGCCAGCAGGGAGCTAAGCATCAGGTCAATCATAATAAAAAACAGGTTTATTTTTGACGCTTCTACATCCTCAAATGTATGCTTCATCCCTCCCACAACGGAAAGCAGCATAACAATGCCAAACAGAAGGGCTGTCAGACCCTCCAGCACGCCTGCCCGGATTTCATTGCCCCAGGGCGCTGGAAAATGGCCCATCATATAAGTATAGCTTTCGCCTGTCCCAAGGCAGTAGCCCAGAACCGCCCCTGACATGGCGGTTGTAATTAAAATTGCCGCAAGGCTTACATTTCTGGCTTGCCTGCTATTCAGCACAGAAGAGAGAATCCCGGAAAACATGGCGATAATGATTGAAAAGAAAGGGAAATTTTGTACCAGCGTCATGACGGCTCCTCCTTCTTCGCCTGCATCAGGATTTGATCCAAATCCAGGGAATGATACCGTTCATACAGGCGGATGGTAAGGGCTAACATCAGGGCTGTGGTGCTGACGGAAACTACGATGCCAGTCAAAACCAGGCCGCTTGGCACCGGGTTTATATATGCCTCTGCGTCGGTAATCCCGTCCACCACAATGGGAACCATCCGCCCCCGGATATAGCCCTTGGCAGCCAAAAACAGATACACTGCCGTGTCCATAATATTCATTCCCATAATCTTTTTTATCAGGTTCCGGTGAAGCAGCAGCATGGTAAATCCGATTCCAAATAAAACCACTGCCACTGTTTCTTCTATATTATAAAGCAAATGGGCGGCCACCTTAAATCCCTCCTTTCCGGAACAAGGTGTAAAACGCATACATGGTACAGGCGACAACCAGGCCTACACAGATATTTAAAGGCAAGATCAGGCCGCTGCTGATAATGGCTCCCGGTGTGCCCAGAGGGATGCCGCTTTCCAGGTGATTGGCTCCGGTAAAAAAGGAATAACTTTTGGCCAGGCAGTAAAAGGTTAGGGCGCTAACAGTAACACGCCGGTAAACTTTCGCATTAAAAAAACGCTCCGTTTTCGCAAAGCCAAAGGCATTCAGATACAAAATCAGACCCGAACCAAGAACCGCCCCTCCGGAGAAACCGCCGCCTGGCGATAAATGCCCATTTAGTATCATGTATATCCCAAATACCAAAATCACCGGAACCAGCACACAGGCACACTTTTGAAGGATCATATCATTTTTTGGTTCATACATCCGATCCGAAAGGGAACTATCGGTTTCTTCCTGGCTGTGGTGATCCGTCCGCAAAAGAACCAGCACACAGCAGGAAGCAATAAACAGGACGCAAGATTCCCCAAACGTGTCAAACGCCCGGTAATCCAGAATCATCCCAGTGACAATATTAACTGCGCCGGTTTCTTTAAGGCCCTGTTCAATGTAGCGAGCCGATACCTCATTATTATCCGGGTTTCCCGCATTTCCAAATATAGGAAGATACGCAATTGTCCACAAAAGCACCAGGATAATGCCCATGCAAAGCAACACTGACATAATCTGATAGAACCTTCGGTAGATCCGAATTCCTCTTTCCTCTCTCTCTTTTTGCCGCTTTTGATCCGTTTCTTCTACCTTCCATAATTCTGGTTCCGTTTGTCCGTCTTCCTTTAACTGGATTGCCATTTGACCGCTTTCCCTTGGCTCAGTTTCCATATAACCATTAAAGTCTGAATCTGGCCGTTCTGCTTTTGCCTCCAGATTCTGCAAATAAGCCTGTGCCAGATCCTGAACAGCTCCGCCAGACAGTCCTGTCCCTGCTTGGTTTTGGGCAGAAGATGAATCTGGTACTACCGTTTCAATCCCTTTCGCTGATAAGGGATCGATCTCTCCATCTAACCAGCGTTCAAATTTCCGCCATCGGCTGTTCTCGTAATTATCCCTTCTCCTGCTCATTTTGCCCCTCCCTTCGGATGGCCCGAATTTTTTTCAGCGTAACAAAAAACAGGATACTGGTTACGCCTGCCCCTACGGCTGCTTCCGTAATCGCCAAATCTGGCGATTGGAGCAAAATCCAAATCACGCACATAATCAGGCTATAGGACATAAAGATTATAATCGATGTAAGCAAATCCTTGGTAAACCCCACAGAAACAGCACAGACCATCAAACAGATCAGCAAAATAATCTCAAACAGCCTCATACCCATTTTTATCTTCCTCCGATTAAACGATGCTTTCCTTTGCCCTTTTCATCGCTCCATATAAATAGGCTATGGGGAAACATTCTTTCCGCATGCCGAACCTGGTCACCGGTCGTTTGGAGCAGATATGCCTTCCGAAGCTTCCTTTCCTTCCTGGAACGATTTGCCTTCCGAAACTTCCTTTCCTTCCTGGAACGATTTGCCTTCCGAAACTTCCTTTCCTTCCTGGAACGATTTGCCTTCCGAAACTTCCTTTCCTTCCTGGAGCGATTTGCCTTCCGAAACTTCCTTTCCCCCCTGGAATGATATGCCTTCTGAAGCTTTCTTTCCTTCCCGAAATGTCTTATCCTTCCGGATTACGAAAAGCTCACCCAGCTCCTCATCCGTCATCGCCTCTAACCGGCTGATCATATGACCGGAAACCGGGCTTGCCATCCAGAAAAATAAAATTACCAGAAACAATTTCAACGAGTCAAGGGATATGCCTCTCATTAGGATCAATCCCAAAAAAACAAATAAAATTCCTAATGTATCCCCAAGAGCCGCCGCATGCATCCGGTTTAATGCCTTCCGGAACCGGTTCACGCCAAACACAGCTACCAACATAAATACAATCCCGATTATAAAACAAACCGAAGCCGCCCCAAACCTGCACCACTGCCAAACCATGTTAAGCCACCTCATTATCCTTCTGGCAGGATGCCACATTCGTTTCAATGGCTTCCATATTTGCCAGCATCTTTTTCTTCTTAAGATACACACCGGTATATACCTTGCACAATACAACAACCCCAAGAAAACTAATCATCGCATAAATCAGGCAGATATCTACCAGATAATTTTCATCCAGATATACCGACAAAATGGCAATAATCATAATAATCATAGTCCCAATCATATTAACCGCAATAATCCGATCCGCAATCCGGGGACCCAGGACAGAACGGATCATACTGCATATAATCAAAACCGCCAATATCATAATTGCGCCTGTCATGAGGCTGTTATATGCCAATTCAATTAACTCCATCCTTCCCTCTCCTTTTCTTTCTCTGGCGGATTCTCAGGCTTTCTTTTTTCAGCACGATGTCTAATGCCTGCGTCTTTCTGCTTGGTCTGGTTTCCTTGGTCTTCTTGTATGGCCTGGTTCCCTCGTTCTTCTTGTATGGTCTGATTCCTTCGTTCTTCTCGTATGGCCTGGTTCCCCATAAATTCCGTTCCTATAAAAGCTTCCATTTTTTGCAGCAATTCCACAAAAACAGAATTCTCCATTCCTTCCGCTAATTCTTTGTCTAAGCAGTGGACACAGTAACGGTTCCCTTCCAGGGAAACGGTAATCGTTCCCGGAGTCAGGGTAATAGAATCTGCCAGCATCACCTTTGCCAGACCCGTCTTAAGTTCTGTATCAAAATACACAAGCGCAGGTTCCGGACACAGCTCTGGTGATAAAATCAACTTCAATACACTTACATTTGCTTTTACAATTTCTTTTACTAATACCCAAAAATACTGGATCAATAAGGGTAGAAGCCGGAAAATTAAGATCTCTTTTTTCAGGCTATAATCCATAAAGCGGCAGAGAAACCAAAAAAGCGCCGCTGAAATTACTATGCCAAATATACAAATCTCAGCCGTCACTCTGCCATTTAAAATCAGCCATACACTAAAAATTAGCACATACATAGCTGCCCTCCTTCTTTTCCAAGCCGCCTCTCCTATTAATTGGATCTTATCGCAAATATGGGTACAAAACACCTGATTGGAACATCCCGATAAAATTTCGACTCTTATTATACTCCCTTTCTTTTAGAATCACAAGGCAAACTGTGGCTCCCGGGCAAAAATTGACAAAAAAATAACACCCCTGATTTCCTAGTGGCATCGGTATCTTGCTATGTTCCCATAATGTCTTTCTGTAATAAGGCAAACTTTTATTGAAACGTCTTTCACAACACAACAAAGCCCCGGGAAATCCCGAGGCTCTGTCGCATTTTGTATTACAGCTTCTCTAGCTGCAATATTTAATTTTAATATTCAGGCTCTGGCTTTTAAACTTCGCCATCCTCTTTCCGCTTTTTCGCAATTCCAAAGGTTCCCAGTAAGGAAATTAACATCATTCCTACTAACGCGCCCATGGGAATGCTGGTATCACCAGTCTTTGGAAGACCAAATAACGGCACTTCTTCATCAGGAATGGTAATTCCATCGGAAACGATCTTGCTTACATCTTCCGGAAGCGCTGCTAATGGTACTGTTTCTGGATCAATGGTTATGGTATCTGTTCCTGGTTCCGCACCTTCTGCGCCAGTTTCAGGAGATACCCCACCGCCGGTTACGGGAGTTGTTCCTCCGCCACCGCCGCCGGTTCCACCACCGCCGCCAATGCTAGGCCTGTCGTTTCTGTCAGGATTGGTAGGATTATTATCATTTCCTCCTGGATTCGTGCCCGGATTGTTATCACTTCCTCCTGGGTTTGTTCCTGGATTGTTGTCGCTTCCTCCTGGATTCGTTCCTGGATTGTTGTCGCTTCCTCCCGGATTCGTTCCTGGATTGTTGTCGCTTCCCCCTGGGTTTGTTCCTGGATTGTTGTCGTTTCCTCCCGGGTTTGTTCCTGGATTGTTGTCGCTTCCTCCTGGATTCGTTCCTGGATTGTTGTCTTCTCCTCCTGGGTTTGTTCCTGGTTTATTGTCGTCTGGATCGACTGGCTTATTATCATTTCCGTCATCCGGATCCTTCTTGTCAACTGCCTTGAAATGAGCTGTAAATACTGTATCGGAATCAAATAATCCTGCACGGATTTCTTCCAAACTTGCATACGTGCCTGCTGCTCTCTCTAAATCTGCAGATGTCCAGTTTACAAACTCATATCCTTCTGCCGGAGTAACTGTCACACTTGCGTCTGGGTTCACAGGTTTCACTTCGTCGCCAAAGACTAATGTACCGTCTTCTTTCCTGGTAACATCATAAATTGTGTGAACTTCTTTCGTAGTGCCCGTTACAGTACCTTTTGCAACATCTTCTGTTGCATATGTGATGGTTATCTGGTACTTATCGGGGATCCCATCTCCGCTTTCATCGGATGCGTAGTATACCTTCACCACATTGGCAGATTTATTTGTCCCTACATGCAGACCGTTGT
>CAJUTC010000012.1:0-9960 GCA_910589195.1 uncultured Lachnospiraceae bacterium | reverse complement strand
TCCCGTCTACCGTTCCGTTTACTGCTGCAAATACAACCGTTTCCTGGTACTTGTCGGGGATCCCATCTCCGCTTTCATCGGATGCATAGTATACTTTGATAATGCTTCCGTTTACTACAAATTCGTCTAATGATGGTACTATATCCGGATCTGTCTTATCGAACGCATAACCTGGATACTTATTGGCAGTTACGTCAATCGCTTCCTGGATCGCGATCTGGTTGGCGGCATTCACCCATACGTTTTCTTTCTTTGTATAGCTGTCCGCTTCTACTTTTTCACCATCCTTGTAGTACTCTACTGTGTAGCTTACTTCCTTCTTCTGTTCTTCATCCTTCGTATAATACAGTTTAATAACTAAGCTTTCGTCTGCTGCAATCTCTAATGCCTCTTTAGAATTCTTTATTTCAGAATTTTCCCAGATTGTCTGATTTTCATCATATTGGAATCCAACATAATCTTTAGGAGTAAAAGCTGCTGCTGTGCCAGTGGTTCCATATTTTGTTTCATACTCAAAGAGTTCCCAACCTTCAGAATCAACCTTCTGTTGATAATGTTCCACTGTATATTTGATATAATTCTTAGGTTTCCATATTGCATATAAGGTTACATTTTCTTCAGGCATCGTCAATGTCTTTTCACCACTTTGTGAATATTTTGGTGTTCCAGCCATTGGATCCTCATCCCATCCTAAGAACTCGTAGCCAACACGTGAAGGGTAAGGGTCAAATGATACTGCAACCTCAGTACCTGCTAAATATTCGTTCGAACCAGGACAATTGGTATCTCCTTTATTGGGATTATACTGCAATGAGTATTTAGCCTTATCTCGTATAACTCCATCAACATGCCAATGATTATGTCCTCCCTCAGCCCATTTAATTACATACCATTGTATATATTGTTTATCTGAATCATATTTCAAATTAGAAGGTAATGCTTTTTTAATTGCTGCATCATCAGGTGCCTTTTTAATATTTTGTTGTACTGTTTCCAAATTATTGTTAACTGCTATTGCTGCGTTCAATTCACCACGCAAAGTATCTCCATCTGGGTAAAAACCACCATTATACTGTGCAGGCTCATATTTTATCTCACCATCTCCACGAATGAAGAAATATGCCTCCGTACTCTTTCCCACAGCAGCAGGATCCAGCCAAATTGCATACATAGTAGTAATTGGCTTTTCAAAAACATGCTGAATTCCTGCAATATAATTATTCCCTTTTCCATCGGATTGTTCTGACCAGCCAACAAAAATCTTTCCTTCGTTTGATATTTCAAGCTCGCTTGGATCTGGTAAAACCATTGTAAACTGATTGTCTATACATTCCAAACGATAGGTAACACTTTGAGTAGGACTTCCGCCATTTGGTTCAAAAGTAACCTTTTTTTCATCAAACCAAAAATAAACTTCGTTGATTGCATTATAATGCGCTCCCAATATTTTAGTGCGATATAACTTACCCTTATTATAATAGATTGTATCAAAGCTTGCAAAATCGTTTTTACTCCCAATTGTTGCTTTAGCAAAACTATAATACTTATTCAGCTCCTTATTGGAATTCTTAATTTCGTCCGCAATAATACTAACATTTACTGAAGCCGCACTTCCTAATTCATACTGTAGTGTTGCATTACCAGGAATTTCCTCTCCATTTTGATTCACGATATAAATTGTTAGTGTAGCAGACTTGCTTCCTGATTTTTTGAAAGTCACAGTATAAACAGAAAAATGTTCTGCTTTAAATTCAACCATGCTAGTGCTTTCATCACCTAATACCTCAACGGTTTCTGCTACGTTTTCTATACTGGAAATGTCCTCCAATGCTACAATTTCCTTTGTCGCATCAACCTTTGTATCTATATGCATGATTTCTACTGTATCAGCTTCTTCGCTCTTTTCCTCAATGCCAACACCAGAGAATGACACATTTACGTAACCACTTTCACTCCATTGGTCATCTAGTTTATTGTCATTTGCATCATAAAGGGCAATGTCATACGCCAATACAGCGGTAACTGCTTCTTCTGTATCTTGCTCAACCTTTTCCTTTACCGCATTTTCTACCTGAGCTGTTACTTCTTTTACAACTGCATAGGTTCCTGCAGGAAGAATTCCTTCTTCTGCAAAAATATCAACTTTTACATTTCCTAATGTCTTGCTATATGTAAATTCCGGATGGCTTCCTTCCTCAATCTCTGCCATCACAATTTCCACTTCCTGATCTTCCTTTATCCCAGGAATCTGATACCAGGCAACACCTTCTGTTTCAGCCAGTTCTCCTAATTCTTCTCTATCAACCAGTTCCAACAGGTTTCCATTTGCCGTAACCTGTGTCGCCGCATACCCTACCTGTGGCTTTACACCAAAGATAACATCTGAATCATCTTTCACCAGATTGGGGGCTTTTACTAAAGTTGCGGAACCAACCGGATCAATGGAATATGTAATCTGATATGCTGCTTCCTCCAACTCCTCCACATCGATCCCAACCTTAGAAAGTGAAACCACAAACGCTCTTGCAGTCATGCTGTCGTCTAAGGAAACCAGATTGTAAGTCCGTCCGCCTAAGCTTCCTACCTTATTAAAAGAAGCCTCCTCTTCTTCCAGAGCTGCCGCATCTTCTGCGTCAAATGGATCCCCATCATGATCATCTTCTTCCGCATCGGAATCGGATCCAATGCCTGCCGCTACCATTCCAACCTGGTTTAAGGACATGCTAAGTGTTCCAATCTCCTTTAATGTCCTGTCATTGCTCCTGCCAGAACCATTTCGATCGCTGCTGCCTTTATCGTCAGAAGCGTCTTTTGAATCCTTCTTCTCAGAACTGTTTGTCTTATCTTCCGCCTTATCACTGGAAGGAGCGGCTTTCTCTTCCGATTTCTCCTCTGCCGGGGCATCTGCCTTATCGTCGGCCTTCTCCTCGGTTACTGGATCCGCCTTGTCTTCTGGCTTGCGATCCTCTGCCCCATCTTCTTTATCTTCGTCTTTCTTATCACCAGAATCGGTCTTATCTTCCGTTTTCTTATCTGCGGAATCTACCTTATCTTCTGTTTTCTTATCGCCTGCTGACTCTTCCTTATCCTTAGAAGGAGCGTCTGCTGGCGCATCCGCCTTATCTTCCGTTTTCTTGTCGTCTGCTGGTTCTTCCTGGTCTTCTGGTTTGCTGCTTCCGGCCTCTTCCTTGCCATCCGCCTTATTATCATCGGCTGCCTCTTCCTTAGAAGGCGCTTCGGCTGCCGAATCCTCTTTCTTATCTGGCTCAGCGTCTGGTGTTTCTTTCTCGCTTCCAGACTCATCTTTCACTTCCGGCTCATCTGCCTTTGGTTCATCTTCCTTAGCAGAATCCTCTATAGTGCCTTCTGCTTCGCCAGATTCTTCTTTTAGTTCTTCATCATTGGCTGCATCTGCCGGATCTTTTTCATTTGATTGATCTCCAGCCGTATCTTCTGTGCTGCCCTCTAACGAATCTTCTGTGGCGCTGCCCGTCGATTCCTCTGAGCCTTTCTGATCGTCGTTTCCAGCCTCGGTGCCCTTATCGCTTCCTAAACTAGAGCCTCCTTCATCCGCTGGTGTTTCCGTCTTGCCAAACACAGCATCGTATGGCCGTACCGTTGTAAATCCGCTAACCTTGCCATCGATATTCAGCCTGCCTGCCGTCGTTTGATCTCCGCTGTTTACATATAAGAATAACAGCTTCTCATCTCCGGTCAGCACATAGCTTTCCGGATCCGCGCCTTCTGCAATACGTAAAAATACCCGCAGCTCGATGTCCTCTATGCCCCGTACTTGTTCCATAGCCGGGAAAATCTCATAAAGGCTTCCGTCTGCCGCAAACAGCTTTTCATACTCCCTTACTAAACTTTTGTCCTTGCCGCCAATACCCAGATTGTCTGATACAGCGCTGCCTTCGCTTAATGCCTTTTCAGCAGCCGCCTGGATATCCTCAGCGTGAAGCCGGAATTCTTCCTTTGCCCCGCTTTCTCCTGCCAGCGCGACACTAGCAGAATTGCCTACATTGCCCAGAATCATGGAAAATGACAAAATAAATGCCATTAAACGACGGAACCGGTACAAATAGTGCAAGTTTACAGGCTTTTTCTTTCGGCTTCGGCCTCTTTCTTGTGTCTGGTTCATACACAAATCCTCCTCTAAAACTTCTCAATCCAGTGTTACTCATCTTGTTATTCCTGTGGCATAATGCCAACTGCTGTAAATGTTAATGCTAAATATTCTGCTTTTTCATATTTGTCAGGTGTGATACACCCTGACATTCCCCTATACATCGCCCCCTTTAATATGACGCTTAATTGGAATTTCATGTTTGCAATAAATGGGGCACAACGTATAAGTTATGTCCAAGACGCTTTTTTGAAAATTTGTAAAAAAAAATGGAAAAAAACATAAAATGAAATGGTTTTTGTAATGCCTTTTGTGCTATAATAAGCTAGAAATCAGAAGCTATTATTAATTTTGGAAAATTATGGTTTCGGGGCTTAACTTATACATTACTCTCCATTTTGCCAACATCAAAAAAAGCTCCGCATATTCCAGACATTTCCAGTCTGAAACGCGAAGCTTTTCTAAATTTTTCCTAATGTAAAATCAAAATTTTCTGTTTTTCTTTCTCTACCTACTTCACCTTTTGGCCTTGGTATCTTTACATCAATGCTTCATATAAAGACCTAATTTCTTCTACTGAAGTATCCCTGGGATTTCCTGGGCGGCAGGCATCCGCAAAGGCGGATTCTGCTAAAAACTGGATATCTTCTGGTTTCACGATTTCCTTTAAATCAGCCGGAATACCCACATCCTGGGACAGCTTTTTCACTGCGTCAATGGCTGCTTTCCGGTATTCTTCCTGGGACATGCTGTCGGTTCCCTCAACACCCATGGCCTTGGCAATATATTTGTATTTGTCGCCGGTTGCAGGTGCATTGTACTCCATAACCGTAGGAAGGATGATGGCGTTTGCCACACCGTGAGGCGTGTCATACAAAGCACCCAGAGGGTGTGCCATGGAATGTACGATTCCTAACCCCACATTTGAAAAGCCCATACCGGCCACATATTGCCCGAGTGCCATCTGGGTACGTCCTTCCGGGGTATTTTCCACTGCGTCACGGAGAGAAGCCGCAATTATCTCAATTGCCTTTAAATGGAACATGTCTGTCATTTCCCATGCTCCCTTGGTAATATAACCTTCAATGGCATGGGTCAGAGCGTCCATACCGGTTGCTGCCGTTAGACCCTTGGGCATAGAAGACATCATATCCGGATCAACGATAGCAATTACCGGGATATCATGAACATCTACACAAACCATCTTCCGGTTTTTCTCTGCATCTGTAATCACATAATTAATGGTAACTTCCGCTGCCGTACCTGCTGTAGTGGGAACCGCAATAATCGGAATACATTTATTTTTCGTAGGAGCTACCCCTTCCAGACTTCTTACGTCAGCAAACTCTGGATTAGCGGCTATAATTCCAATCGCCTTTGCCGTATCCATAGAAGAACCGCCGCCGATAGCCACCAGGTAATCGGCACCGGAATCCTGGAACGTTTTTACTCCGGTTTGTACATTTTCGATGGTGGGATTGGGCTTAATATTAGAATAAATCTCGTATACCAGACCTGCCTCATCCAACACGTCCGTTACCTTTTTTGTTACGCCGAACTTTAACAGATCCGGATCCGAACAGATGAACGCTTTTTGAAATCCCCGAGCCTTTGCTTCATTTGCAATTTCTCTAATCGCGCCGGATCCATGATAAGAAGTTTCATTCAATACGATTCTGTTGGCCATTTCTCTTCTCCTTTTCCTTAAGCATTTACCGCTATTTCATAGGTTTTCGTTGTGTTAATATTATAACAAATGGTATGCAAAAAAGAAAGTTACAATCTTTCCTAAATGTCACATAACGATGCTGTTATTACTGCTTAAGCACCCTCCCTATCTTCCGTTCATGCTTCCTATTATATAAGTCCTAACCTGCAAAATTCTTTTCCCAACTGTTCTGGCATAGCTTCTACCAGAGAGCTTGCCATCTCATTTGGCGTCATCTTCATTCCGCCCAATACCCACTTTACTGTCATATAGACGGAGCCTCTGCAATACAATTCTAACTGGAATCCCAGCTTCGCGTCTGGGACTTTTCCCGTCTTTTCCATTATCTTATCCAAATAAAATTGTAAAATTAAATCAAAATCATGCTCCTTTAAGGAGTTTCGGTCATCGGAACGGAATGCTTCACAGAAAAATACCCGCTCCTGCTGAATAAATACAAATTTTTTAACCAGACCCTCATAAACGGTAGACCCCTGGCCCATATGCGCGAAAGATTCTAAAACCAATTTGTCAAAGTACCAATTAATTAAATCATACTTATCAAGAAAATGCCGATAAAACGTCTGCCTGGTAACACCGCATCCCTCAGCGATATTTTTTACGGTAATCTTATCCACTGGCGTATGTTTCATACACTCTTTAATCGAATTTGCCATCCGGTATTTGATATGATCCTGTCTATTTTGTTCTTGTAACTTGTGCATTTCCCGTTTCTCCTAAATTTAATCTGGCACACACGCCTTTACCCTGGGTCTGGTCTGAACATTCATTCCTGCCATTTCATGCCCTATTTTGTGTTATCTTTGCCCGGACTTTTATCAGCGTAAACTATATGCCGCTCTTTTTCCGTCAAATCCTCCGCAAATAGGAACCGCTTCAAAAAGAAAATAAGGTTCAAACGCACCCTGGAAAAACAATACGTCACATTCCAAACTATGTTTCCAGTAACTTTATAATTGCCAAGCCTTTCTGTTTCGGCTATAATAATAAAAACAAAAAATAATGAATAAGAGGAAATTACAATGAATCAACCATCCATCCCGGCTACTGCCTCATCCCGTTCCCAATTCTGGGATTTGGTGCGAGGAATCGGTATCCTTTCTATTGTTATGGGCCATAGCTGCCATCCGGTAATCCCGTATGTATACACCTACCATCTGGCCATCTTTTTCTTTGTATCCGGCTATCTCTATAACAGTAAAAAATACAGTCGAATGCCATTTGACCATATTGCCGCCAAGCTAAAAAGCGCCTGGCCAAAATACATATGTTATATGTCCGCCTACACCTTGCTGCACAACCTGTTTCAGCACACAGGCATCAACAGTCCCAGCCCTCTTTATAACCGCAGCTACACGCTGATGGCTTTGAGCAATGCGATTGTATTCCAGGGTGTTGAGCCAATGGGCGGCACGTTATGGTTTGTACCGGTCTGGATCTTAGCCTGTGGGATTTTTGGAGGAATCGTCTGGTTTTCCTTCCGCTTTCTTCCTGAAATCTCTTTTGGCCCTGCCCCTTTGCGCCCTTTTGCGGTTACTGGAATCAGCAGCCTTTTTGGCGTGGCCGGATGCTTTTTTATCTTCCGCGGTTTGCCACTGGCTTACCAGCTCCATCTGGCTTTCCTGGTTCAGCCCTTTTTTGCCGCCGGATGGCTGATCCGATGCTTTCTTTCGGACTACCGGAAGCTTCTCCATTGGTATCTGGCTTTGCCAGCCATCTTGGCCTGGGCCTTCCTAATCCGCCGGGATAATCTTTATATCGATTTATCCCTAGGAAGAATTGGAAATGGCTGGCAGTTCTTCCTTCTGGCCTGTTTGGGAATCTATGGCTGCATGTATCTGGCTCTCCTGCTGGAACGTTTGAAACCGGTCAAACGCCTTGTATCCTTGTGGGGACAATATTCGTTTGATATTATGGCAGCCCATTTTTTGGTCTTTAAATGTATTGATTTATTTTATGGACGTTTCCTAATCAATGATCCACTGGAACAATATTCCGGTTTTCCCCAGGCATACGCTGACAGGTTATGGCCAATTTACATGATATTAGGAACCACAATTCCTGCGTTAATTGGACTTTTTTTAGAAAAAGGTGGAAAAAAGCTGGCGAAACATCTGCCAGCTTAAATCCTTCTTATTTCCATCCGTGGCTACTTCTTGACTGCCCGCTCTTTCAAAGCTTCCTCCTGCAGCCGGTCAAACGCAGCCATACATTCATCTACTGTAGCGCCGTTTAACAATTCCCGTACAATCAGGCAGGTATTTCCCCATTGTTCCACATCCATTCCCGCACTCGAGCCAAGCACATACACATTTTCCTTTATTTTATTATTCAGCGGCTGTAATGCAGGAATGCAGTCTACCTCTACATTTTTGGATGGGGAAATTACTTTATTTCTCTCCGTATACAACCGCAAGGCCTCATCGGAAATAATCTCATTCATGGCAGCCATCGCATTTTCAAAATTCTTTGCTTCTGCCAGTATTCCATACCCGGTCATCGATACAACCGGCATTTGCCCACGACTGCTTGGAAATCCGATTACCTGAAGTTCAAAATCTGTTTTTCCATAAGCAGTTTCTGTATTTGCCGCTCCCCAATACGCCATTACAATCGGGGTTTTTTGTGCCAAAAAATCTGGCCCTTCTCCTTCAATGGTCTCATAGGTATAAGCCTCTTTTCCATCGATATAGCCCAGATCCAGCATCCGCTTTAGATATTCAAAACCAGGGCGCATATAATCGCTATATTTTTTTTCGCCGTTGTTTAGGGCTTCGATCTCTGCTTCTGTATCTCCTCCGTTATACAAATCCGCATATGCCTGGGCAAATACAAAATTTTCTAACCACCAGCGGTTTGCGCCTACAGGAGTTTCGATCCCGTTTTCCTGAAATACCCGGCAACATTCCAGAAAATCTTCTGGTGTTTCCGGTAGTTCCAGACCATACTGGTCAAACATATCTTTATTTACGAACAAACCATAGGCCACTACTTCCTGAGGAATGGCTACCAATTTTCCGTCAACCGTATTCGCTGTTTTTACAACTTCTCGTAAATTTTCTACATTCTCAAGATGAGATAAATCCGCCAAATTCCCTTCCCTTCCTAAAATTTGAATGGTATCCGGATTAAGCAGATACCAATCATCCAAACCGCTGTGTGCCCGATCAAGCGTTACATCATCGTAGGTCTTTTCCTGATAGTTTTCAGCCGTATATGTTCTGTATTCCACATTTAAATCACACTTTTCCTCTGCCATGCCAACTGTCAAATCGAACGCGCTTCTGGCCACATTATCCGCATTAGGGTTTGATTTCTCCATAGGGCCAAACAAATTAACTACTTTTTCCTCAGCTTTCTGTTCAATTATTACATTACTGCCGGAATCTGCTTTTTTCCCACAGGCAGCCATAGCAAACGCTCCAATCCCTGCCAGTAAAACAATTCTAGTGATTTTCATGATTTGTTTCTGTTTGCTTTTCATTTTTTATCTCTTTTCCTATTCCCTTAATTTCTTTCTTAATTTCTTTTTGTATATACTCACTTATTGTTTTCTTTAATAATTCCATATCAATGGGCTTTGCGATATGGGCATTCATTCCAGCGTCTAAAGCATCCTTTACATCCTCTGTAAACGCATTCGCTGTCATTGCGATAATCGGAATGTGCTGTGCGTCTTTGTGGTTAGATGCACGGATCGCCCGTGTTGCGTCATATCCGTTCATAACTGGCATCTGCACATCCATTAAAATAGCATCAAACTCCCCTGGCTCTGCCTTTTCGAAACGTTTTAATGCCTCTTGCCCATTTCCCATAATTTCGCAGAAAGCTCCTTCAATATCTAAAAGCTCTGTTAAGATTTCCGCATTAATCTCATTATCCTCTGCTACCAGAAGATTTAAGCCTTCCAGGACACGTTCTCTTTCTGACCCTATCTGGTTCCGTTCATTCTGCTTTGCCTCCATTTCAAGAATCTTTTCCTTAAATGCTGACACAAAAAATGGTTTTGCCAAAATACCTGTTTTTTCGATCTGAAGGGCTTCTTCCTCTATTTCATCTCCGTCATACGCAGTTAAAAACAAAATTGGAATCGAATCAGAAATAG
>CAJUTC010000011.1 GCA_910589195.1 uncultured Lachnospiraceae bacterium | reverse complement strand
TCACGCAGGAGGGATCTCCGCCTGCATCTGCACAAAAGTCACATTTGATCACCTTAGTTTTTGTCACGGTATCCGGTTTCAGCACTCCGAAGGGGCAGTTCATGACGCACATGAAGCAGGAGCCGCACCGGGTTTCGTCATAGAACACATGTCCGCTTTCTGGATCTTTGTGAAGCGCGCCGCTCATGCAGGACTTGACGCATTCCGGGTCGTCGCAGTGGCGGCAGAAGAGAGGCTTATAATGTCCGCCGGCATCTTTCAGAATCCTGTTGCGGGATTCATTTTCCGGATCAGACAGATCTAAATCATAGATGGTGCCCGGAGTCTTCCGGTGGGCCTGCATACAGGCGGCGGAGCAGTTCTTGCAGCCATCGCATTTCTCATATTCTATCAGGATGCGTTTCATATTCACCACTCCTCTCTATATATTCAGCCCCTGGCGTTTTTCAAGAATGATCTTCTCCAGAATGTCAGCGGATTCCTTTGCGTCGCTGTTGATGATCACCTGGCCTCCAGTCAGAGCCTTCATATCTTCAGTCAGCACCTGGGCAGCCACCTTGCTTCCGGTGATAAAGGGCGGAAGGCCAAGATGCAGGGGCAGTCCCAGAGCCAGGCCATAGCAGCCGTCTGCCAGGGCCTGTTCCTCCAGCCACTGGGCGGCGGAGAGTACCAGCGGAAGCTGAGGCAGATCCACCTTCAAAGCCTCTGCCAGCTCTGTAGCTACGATCTCCAGACGGCCAATGGCCAGACAAGGACCAAAGTTCAGGACTGGCGGGATGCCCAGCTTCTCACAGACAGCCCGCAGCTTCGGCCCTGCATACTGGGCTGCTTCCGGTGTCATGAGTCCGCAGTTTTCGATACCGCCTGAGGAACAGCCTGCGGTCAGCACGATGATATCTCTGGAGATCAGCTCCTTCACCAGATCCACGGTCAGCACATCATGTCCGCCTGCGGTTAAGTTGGAACAGCCGACAACACCGGCCACACCCTTGATATCCCCGGCTACGATCAGGTCAATGAGGGGCTGCCAGCTACCGCCCAAAAACTGTTTTAAGGAAGTTTCGCTGACACCGGTGAGGGTATTGGCATTGCCATGGTTCGGAAGCAGATTCATGGGAACACTGCCGCGGCGTGCCTGGTAGGCGGCCACTACTTCATCAATGATCTCGTCAGTGACGGCGGGACGGTTCTCAAAGTCGAATTCCTTCAGATGGGCATTGGCCTTTTTGGCTACGTTGTCAATACAGATCTGGCGGATCTTGAGCTGATCACAGATGGGTTCAATGCCTGGCAAAGTACAGTTGAACTCGGAGATCACCGCGTCGATACCGCCGGTAGCCAGGATCGCCTCGCTGGTATAGTTGTTGCCGGCATGTCCGTCAAATATCTCCGTATAGTGGGCGCCCCGAAGCTGCAGATCCTGTCCCACGCAGGTACAGCCTACCAGCTTGAAGCCTTTGGCTCCGGCCCTCTTTGCCTTCTCCTTTATATCTTCATCGGTGAGGCGGTTCTGGAGGAAGGTGAACATAGAGTGCTGGTGGCCGGTAATCATGATATTGATGTAGTCGGGATCAATGACCCGCAGCCCCACGGGAGCAAGGCGAATCTTTGGTTCTCCCAGAACCACGTCATTGAGCAGGTTGGTGAGAACCAGGCCGTAGATGCCGGTAGAGATGCCAAGCTTTAAGCAGTCTAAGAGCATGTTGACCGGGTCAGAATTTAAGTTGGTGGAGCATTTGACTACACCATGGAACACTTCGGACTTGGCGCCGCCGGGGAGGATGCCTAAGTTTTTCCATTTGTCATAACGGGGAGCGTAGGCCAGCTTCTCAGTCAGGGCCATCTTCTCATATTCCGGCAGATACAGATCCTTTAGGACCGCGTCGGCTACGGCCTCTGCCCGTTTATGTACATCTGCTTCCTCGATGCTAAAGAGAGCAGCCAGCCGGTTCAGAGTGTTGATACCTTTGATCTCGCCCTTGGCACGGGCAGTATTCCTGACATTGAGGGCAGTGTTCTCCACTACATGGATGTAGCAGCCGGAACCGGAAGCTACAGCACGGAGAAGATTCCGGGTGACGATGGTGTCTGCATTGGCGCCGCAGATGCCCCGGGGTGATTCTGGAGTGATGCGGCAGGGGCCATTGGAACACAGCCGGCAGCATACGCCCTGGAGTCCGAAGGCGCATTTGGTGCTCTGGCTCTCCACCCGGTGGTGGGAGGTTTCCATAGGGAGTCCGGCGATATAGGATTCCAGGGGCTTGTCTGCACTCTGACAGGTGTTGCATCCATAACATTGATTCATTGTTGTACCTCCTTGCTGGAGCGTGCCGGGGGATGCTTTTGTGGGGAAGCTTCCTGTCGGCACGCCTGACCGTTTTTGTTATAGTAAATTTTACTATAAATGATAAAAAACTTCAATAATATTGCAGCAAATTAAAGGACTACTTTAAAAAGCTAAAGCGGAAGCGGGAGCCACATATACAGGTAAAAAACAGGCAGAAGCTAAATTGATTGCCAACGGTACAAAATACTATTTACAAGCCTTGCAAGATGTAAAATTGGAAATGTCGAAAACGGCGTGAAAACATGGCATTTATGGGGAAGAATAGGAACGCGGCAAAGGACAACAAAAGGACAATCAAAAAGGGAACAAACCATTTCTGATTCATTCCCTTAATGTTAAAAACCTTTAAAATCCAGCGTTCTGATTAGCCAAAATATCTTTTTAACAAACCTTCAAACGCACAGCCGTGCCTTGCCTCATCTTTAGCCATCTCATGAACGGTATCATGGATTGCGTCTAAGTTGGCTTTCTTAGCGCGTCCTGCTAAGTCCAGTTTGCCTGCGGTAGCACCGTTTTCAGCAGCTACCCGTAACTCTAGATTTTTCTTAGTACTGTTGGTAACAACTTCTCCTAACAGTTCCGCAAATTTTGCGGCATGCTCTGCTTCTTCAAAAGCGGCAGTCTTATAAAATTCTCCGATTTCTGGATAGCCTTCCCGGTATGCCTGACGGGACATAGCCAGATACATACCAACCTCTGAGCACTCGCCTTCAAAGTTGGCGCGTAAGTCAGCAATAATGTCTTCTGAAACGCCTTCTGCTTTTCCTAAGCCGATTTCATGCTGGCATGCCCAGGTTAAACCTTCGCCCTGCTCTTTAAATTTATCAGCGCCAGCCTTACATACAGGACAGACATCGGGAGCGCTCTCGCCTTCAAAAATATAACCGCATACTGTACATACCCATTTTTTCATGATTCGTTTCTCCTTTTCTTTTCTATTAGATTCTATTGTTTCTATCAGCTGCTTGAAAGCAATCATAAAACAATAATGATTACTGATATCACTCTATCACATTCATGTCCTGCTGTCAAGCGTTTTGCGAAAACTTTTGAGGAAGTTTGTTACAATGTTTCCAGGGGGCAGGAATTGTTTGCCGGCAGGTTGTTTTCTTTGGAAGGAGGCAGTACTTGGTTTGCTTTGCAAACTTGGCAAATGCCATAAAAGGTGGTAGAATGGCCTTCTATAGTCCCATCGTAGTACCGCTGGGCCAGTGAATTGATTTCATCTAATGGCCCCATAGGCAAATCGCTGACCTGATGGCAGCATTTGCATACAAAGTGATAATGAGGCAGGGTCTTGCTGTCGAAATGATCGGAACCATCGCCAAAATTAAATTTTTGAATTTCGCCCAGTTCCACCAAAAGATTTAGGTTACGGTATACGGTTCCTAAACTGATATTGGGAAATTCTTCCCGGATATCAGCATACAGGGCGTCGGCAGTTGGATGATCCCGTCTGGCGGCAAGGCTGTTTTTAATCGATTCCCGCTGGCGGCTGTATTTCAGTATTTTCATGTCGGCTCCTTTCTATACTAATTATAACCCGAAACCATGAGGGTGAATTATAATTAATATTAATAATAATTCCTGTTTTTAGTATAATCAAAAATCAATAAAATGTCAATACGGTTTTACCCTTTCACTTTTATGAAAATTATGGTATAATTATAAGGAAGCTAGAAAGGAAGGTGCTAGATATGGACCAGGAAATGAAGCAACTAGAAAGCACAGAAGAAGAAATGGAATTAAAAGAGGCTGTGGCCCCGGAAGAAACCATGGCAGATTATGCCAAAGAGTTGGAAGCCTCTTTTAAAAAAGTAAGAGAAGGAGATATCCTGACCGGAACGGTAATCAGCGTGGATGACGACCAGGTAACCCTGGATTTAAAATATTACGCAGAAGGAATTATTTCAAAAGATGATTTGTCCAATGATCCGGAGTTTCAGCTAAAGAAAGAGATCCACCCTGGCGATGAAATTACGGCTACCGTAATAAAAACAGACGATGGGGAAGGGAATATCCTCCTTTCTAGGAAAGAAGCAAATGATGTGCTTGCCTGGGAGAAGCTAAAGCAGATGATGGAAGACAGGACAGTGGTAAAGGTAAAGATTGCTGAGATTGTAAAAAGCGGGGCCATTGCGTACCTGGAGGGGATCCGGGCGTTTATCCCGGCTTCTAAACTTGCTGCTGAGTATGTGGAGAATTTGGAAGACTGGAATGGCAAGACCTTGGAAGTTACGGTGATTACCGTAGAAGAGGAGAATAAGCGCTTGGTGCTTTCGGGACGTGAGGTGGCTAGGGAGAAGCAGGCGGAGGAAACCAGGAAGCGGGTAGCCAAGTGCCAGGCAGGTGCCATAGCAGAAGGTACAGTCGAAACCTTAAAGGATTACGGCGCGTTTGTCACATTGGAAAATGGGCTGACAGGTCTGCTTCATATCTCCCAGATCAGCAGCCAAAGAATCAAACACCCTGGCGTGGTGTTGAAAGAAGGGCAGGTAGTTAAAGTAAAAATACTTTCCACAGATAACGGGAAAATTAGCCTGTCTATGAAAGCGATCCAGGAAGAGGAGGTGCCGGAGGAGGTATTTGATTATAAAGAAAGCGGAGCGGCAACCACCGGCCTGGGCGCCTTGCTAAAAGGAATAAAATTGCAGTAAGGAGAGTTCGTAAGATTGAAGAATATTGTAAAAAGTCAGGAGGAAGTGGATCAGTGGGAGGAAACCATGTTCCTTTATGACTCTGCCTTAAAAAAGATGACATTAAAGGCGAAAATTATGAATGACGAGTTTGTTCACCGATATCGGTATAATCCGATTGAACATATAAAGTCACGATTAAAGACCGCAGACAGCATTGTGCGGAAGCTGCAGCAGGACGGATATGAAGTAACCATTGATAATATGAATACAAAACTAAGTGATATTGCGGGGGTGCGGATTATCTGTTCGTTTACTTCTGACATTTATCAGATTGCGGATACTATCAGCAGGCAGGAGGATATTACCGTTTTATACGTAAAGGATTACATTAAGAATCCCAAACCCAACGGCTACAAAAGTTACCATATGGTGGTGTCTGTCCCTATCTTTTTAAGTAACTGCCGCCGTGACATGAAGGTGGAGGTTCAGATCCGTTCGGTTGCCATGGATTTTTGGGCCAGCTTAGAGCATAAGATTGCTTATAAATTTGAGGGTGACGCGCCGGAAGGGCTGCTTAAGGATTTGAAATCTTGCGCGGATATGGTAGATATGTTGGATAATAAAATGTATTCCTTAAATGAGGCCCTCCTTGCTACGGTAGGTTCTTATAAACAAGCAGGGTACGCAAAACACGCTTAATTCCGGGGAAGGACTAAATTCATGAAAACAGCAGCGGAAATCTGGCCGGTAATTAAGCTGAATCTTGTGAATCTTCTAGGGTTTGAGCTATGTTACCGTTTTTTTACTCTTCCATTATATTTACAAATTATTGACCGGGGGCTGAAATTTTCACTGAAAGCCTCCGGTTACAGCTATGTAACAGCCGCTAACCTGGCTGGTTTTTTATTAAAGCCTGGCACCTGGCTGGTTTTGGCAGCAGTAAGTATTGTGGGGCTTTTCTTTTTAGCGGTAGAAAACGGAAGCCTGCTTACCGCGTTTCAGGGAACGGTTTACCTGCAAAAGGTATCACCGTATGAAATGCTGATAGGAGGAATCCAAAAGACGGCTGATGAATGCAGGAAGAAAAGCTGGAAATTATTCCTGGTGCTGGCCGGAAAGTATGTTCTGGAAAATTTATTTATGCTGTATCGGATTTTAAGTCATGTAAAACCGGTGAATTTTGTAATGGAGGAACTGTTCCATACAGCATATGGATTGCCGATGCTTCTTGCTGGTGTCAGTGGATTGCTTGCCGGCTTGTTTCCAGGGATCTTCCTGCTTTATTTTGCTATGGTTGAGCAAAAATCATTTTCTGATAGCTGGTGGTACAGTAAGCAGCTTGTAAAACGGGGAGGGAGAAGAGCCTTTGGTATTTTACTGGCGGGAAACGCCGCTTTGATTGTGGTTATAATTAGTTTATATTTGGTGGCAGTAACCGGATCCGCCGTTGCCATAACACTTTTTGTGAAACGCGATCTTCAGTTGGCGGTGCTCACCGGAACAGCGGGACGGATTGAATTAGTGGTTTTGCTGATTTACAGTATGTTAAACAGCATTTTGAATGTGGGGATTATTACGGTAGTTTATTATCAACTGCAGGATAGGGAACTGGAACAAAACGTTTGGAATTTTAAGGGAAAACTTCTGGGCAAAGGTTATCAGAAAAAACTTCTGGCGGCAGGAGCCGCCTTTGGGCTGCTCAGCGGATTTTTTATTTTTGATTTGGCTTATAATGGATCGCAGGCAGTAAGTGACGCTTTTTTAACGATCCAGATTACAGCCCACCGGGGAAGTTCAAAAGCGGCGCCGGAAAATACCATGGCAGCAGTAAAGGCGGCAGTGGAAGAATTGGCGGATTTTGTGGAGCTGGATGTACAGGAAAGCCTGGATGGGGTTTTAGTTTTATGCCATGATATGAGCCTGGAGCGTTTAGCTGGAGTGAGCCGGAACGTGACAGAACTAACATTTGAGGAGCTGTCCCGGCTTGATGTGGGAAGCAGTTTTTCAGAGGCTTTTGCCGGAGAGAACATACCAGGATTAAGGGAAGTTATGGAGTTTGCCAAAGGACAGATTAACCTGAATTTGGAGTTAAAAGATCTGGGGACAAGCGCCAGCCTTCCGGAAAAAACGGTAGCTTTGATTCAAGAGCTGGGGATGGAAGAACAGTGTGTTATTTCTTCTGTAAAGATGGAATATCTGGAGAGGGTCAAAGCGTTAAACCCAGATATCCGCACTGGTTATATTGTAGCGGCAGCTTACGGCAATTATTATACCAATAAAAATCTGGATTTTATCAGTATCCGTTCCAGCTTTGCCACGAAGGAACTAGTAAAGCGGGCACATGAAGCAGGAAAGGCGATCCATGTATGGACGGTAAATTCAGTAGCGGAGTTAGAACAGATGAAGCAGGCTGGTGTGGATAATATTATTACCGATTATCCGGTAAGAGCCAGGGAAATCTGTTTCCGTGAGGAAGCAACAGAAAATCTGCTGGAATATCTTCAGATGGTATTCCGCTGATACGGTGCTGCTGTTTCAAAAAGGTTGCGGCCTTAATGGTTAGTGTCAAACGTTTTTTGACTCTGACATCCTAATAATTGAAAATAAAAATCAGAGGTGAATAAGGTGAGGGTAGTATTGCAGCGTGTGCAAAAGGCCTGGGTTTCGGTAGAAGGCCAGGAAATAGGGCGCATTGAAAAAGGCTTTTTGCTCTTTTTAGGGATTTCGGACCGGGATGAGGAAAAGATAGCAGACCGGATGATAGATAAGATTTGTAAACTGCGGATTTTTGAAGATGAAAATGGAAAGACCAATTTGTCATTGGCAGACGTAGAAGGCCAGGTGCTGGTGATCAGCCAGTTTACGTTGTATGCGGATTGCCATAAAGGGAACCGGCCAAGCTTTATCGGAGCCGGGGCGCCAGATAAGGCCAATGCCCTTTATGAGTATCTGGTAGAAGGATTCGGCAAGAGAATTCCTGTGGTGCGGCATGGAAGCTTTGGCGCGGATATGAAGGTTTCCCTTATCAATGACGGGCCTTTTACCTTGGTACTAGACAGCGATGAACTGTTTGGAGCAGGAAGGTGAAGCATGCAGTTATAAGCAGTGGCATGACGGATTCCTGATGACATAAAATTACATTAATGATATAACGGAGGATAAGAGATGGCGAAGAAAACAAAAGGCCAGGAACTGGCCGAAAAGCTTACATGGAGTGCTACCAATATTGGAAAAGAGGCGCCCAAACAAATAGCGAAGGCTCAGAAATTCTGCGAGGGCTATAAGAATTTCCTGGATGAGGGAAAAACGGAGCGGGAATGTGTCCGGTACGCGGTGAAACTTTTAGAAAAAAACGGATACCGCCCCTTTGAACGGCTGATGACTTACCAGCCGGGCGATAAAGTTTATTTTGTAAATAGGGGAAAATCCCTGATTGCAACTACATTTGGCATAGAGCCTGTGGAAAATGGGGTTCGGATGAACGGCGCTCATATTGATTCCCCTAGGTTGGATTTAAAGCCGAACCCTATGTATGAAACTCATGATATTGCCTATTTTAAGACCCATTATTACGGGGGAATCCGTAAGTACCAGTGGGGGGCGACTCCCCTTGCCATGCACGGGATTGTTTTTAAAAAAGATGGTACTTCTGTAGAAATATCCATAGGCGAGAAGGCTGGAGAGCCAGTATTTTGCGTTACGGATCTGCTTCCACACCTGGCGGCAAGGCAGAATGAACGCCATTTAAGGGACGGCCTGAAAGGGGAAGAACTAAACATTATAATCGGTTCCCTTCCATATCAGGATGAGGAAGTAAAGGAGCCGGTAAAGCTTCTGGCTCTTCAGCTCTTAAATGAACGGTATGGCATTACCGAGGCGGATTTTTACCGGGCGGAAATCGAAATGGTTCCGGCAGTAAAAGCGAAGGATGTGGGTCTGGACTGCAGCATGATCGGCGCCTACGGCCAGGATGACCGAATCTGCGCCTACACAGCGCTTATGGCAGAGATTGATACACGGATGCCAACCCATACCACAGTTACCATATTAACGGATAAAGAAGAAATCGGTTCCGATGGGAATACCGGTTTGAATTCTGATTACGTGCTTCACTACATAGAGGATTTAGCAGATCAATCCGGTGCGCTGGTGCGGCAGGTACTGCGCAGCTCCATTTGCCTTTCTTCCGATGTAAACGCAGCTTATGATCCTAACTTTGCAGACGTTTATGAGCTTCGCAATGCCTGCCAGCTTAACAGAGGCTGCGTCCTGACCAAGTATACCGGTTCAAGGGGGAAATCCTCTTCTAATGATGCGGGGGCAGAGCTGCTTGCGAAGGTGATCCATATTCTGGAGAAGGACGGCGTATACTGGCAGGCGGGAGAATTAGGAAAAGTGGATGAAGGCGGCGGCGGAACCATTGCTAAGTATGTTGCTCACATGAATGTGGATACGGTGGATCTGGGCGTGCCCATCCTTTCGATGCACTCGCCATTTGAGCTGTCTTCCAAGCTGGATGTGTGGAATACATATCGGGCGTTTAAAGCTTTTTACAAATAAAACATAACCTTAAAATTTTATGAATTTAGTGGAAATGCTTTTTTTTCCCCACATCCTATGTTATAACTATTAGCACATGCTCCAAGCCGCCCATTGAGGCCGGAGTATGACATGCCTGATGTTAAGGCAGACCCACTCTAGTATATTAGTAAAGGAATAGGATTTGTGATGATGAGGAGATTAACGAAAATTAGTTTATGTGTAATGGCAGCCGCCATGCTGGCGGCAGGATGCGGCAAAAAGGAAACAGAGGAAACGGCGCCCTCAGAGGAAACTACAGCCCAGGTTCAGGAGGAAGCGCCGAAAGGGAGAGTTACGTTAGGGGAGTACAAAGGCTTAGAGATTACCAATATAAGCACAGAAATAAGCGATGAGCAGGTGGAGTCCCAGATTGAATTTATTTTAAACGCCAACCCCGAAATGATAGAAGTTACGGATCGCCCCGCACAGGAAGGTGACGTAGTAAATATTGATTATGTGGGGATGAAAGACGGAGAGGCCTTTGAGGGAGGAACTGCGGAGGGCTACGATCTGGAACTTGGCTCAGGCAGTTTTATCGATGGATTTGAAGATGGTCTGATCGGCGCGGAAACTGGCGACGAGCTGAGTTTGAATCTTACGTTTCCGGAAAATTACGGGAATGCGGAGCTGGCTGGCCAGGCAGTTGTGTTTGACGTTACGGTAAACGCCATTCAGGAAAAAAAGCCCCCGGAACTAAGTGACGAAACTGTACAGAAATTTTCAGATACCAGCAAAACCGTAGAAGAGTTCCGTCAGGAAATAAGGGGAAATATGGAAGAAAGCGCCAGGCTGAATGCGGAGGTCCAGATGCAGAATGAGGCCATAGAGAAGGTGCTTGCGTCCAGCAAATTTGAAGGCCTGGATGAAGAAGTGGATCAGGAATTCCAGAGCCAGATGGAAGAGATGACCGCCGCGTTGGAACAAAGCGATATGACATTGGCAGACTATGTTGCGATGTATGGGACTGACGAAGATAGTTTTAAAGAATATATGCGTTCCGATATTGAAGCACGTCTTCAGGTTTCCCTGATTGCCGAGGTGATTTCAGAAGCGGAGAATCTTCAGGTGAATGATGATGCCAGGATGAAGGTAGCGGAGGCGTATGGTTTGGAAAGCCCGGATGAATTGGTGGAAGCCTACGGCCAGGAGGCTGTAGATGAGGCGGCCAGGAATATCGTGGTTATGGAGTTCCTGATTCAGAACGCAAAAATCGTAGAGCCAGAACCAACAGAAGCAGAATCCTCATCCGAATCGGGAGAAGAGGAAGCCCCATCCGAATCAGAAGAGGAAACCACAGCCGGAAATTAAAAGATTTTATCACGGCTCTGTGATAAAACCACAGAAACCAGTTGCTTGTTTGACAGGCCAGTGCTTGGGTTGGCGTCGTCAGGAAAAGGATGAAAGGTTCAAAAGCAATCAAATACAAAGGTAGAGGTGAAGGGATGAAAGAGCTAAAAGACAGAATCCGCAGGGACGGAGTGATTAAAGCAGGCAATGTGTTAAAAGTAGACAGCTTTTTAAATCATCAAATGGATATCGGTTTATTTGAGCAAATCGGACAGGAGTTTAAGCGGCGCTTTGCGGATGCTAAGGTGAATAAAATTTTGACTATAGAAGCTTCCGGTATTGGAATTGCCTGTGTTGTGGCTCAAAGCTTTCATGTTCCTGTTGTATTTGCGAAGAAGACCCAGACAAAAAATATTGCCGGCGAGGTATATACAACACAGGTGGAATCTTACACCCATGGCCGGATTTACGATGTGATTGTAGCAAAGGAGTTTCTGGGAAAGGGCGATAAGGTTCTTCTTATTGACGATTTCCTGGCTAACGGCAAAGCGCTGGAAGGACTGGCCAAGCTGGTTGAAGATTCCGGCGCTGAACTGGTAGGAGCTGGGATTGTGATCGAAAAGGGATTCCAGGTGGGAGGCCAACTGCTCCGCTCTAAAGGTATCCGCATTGAATCCCTGGCAATTGTAGAGCAGATGGATGAAACCACCGGAACGATTGTATTCAAAGGAGATGAGCGGGATGGGGAGTAGGAAAGCCCTGTTCTTTGATGTGGACGGAACCCTTCTTGATGAACATTCAAAAAAGATTCCGGAAAGTGCCATCCGCGCAGTGCAGGAGGCACGGCGTTTCGGACATTTAGCTTTTATTAATTCCGGGAGGACTTTCTGCCTTTTGGAACCAATCCGCAGGCAGATAGAGATGGATGGCTATCTTTGCGGCTGCGGAACTCATATTATATTGGGAGAAAGGGAGCTGTACGCCAGGGCGGTTCCGCCCGAAACCGCTCTTCATATAAAAGAGGCACTGAAGCGGTACCAGGTAGAAGGGGTCTTAGAGGGAAGAGATGGATGCCATTTTTCCAGAGAACGTTCCCGGATGCCGCAGTTAGAGAGGATGCGCTCGGATATTCAGGAATTAGGTTACGCATCCGCTGCCGCTTTGGAGGATGAGGGCTATGAGTTTGATAAATTCTGCTGCATCACAGATTCCCATAGTGATCAGAAAGGGTTCTTTCAAAGCCTGGAAGCAGAGTTTCAAATTATTGACAGAGGCCATGATTTCTGGGAATGTGTGCCCAAGGGCCATTCAAAAGCTACAGGTCTTCAGAAAGTTCTGGATTATTATGGGATTTCGCTGGAAGACGCGTATGTGTTTGGCGACAGTACCAATGATCTTCCCATGTTTACTTATGCGAAGAATACTATTCTTATGGGGCACCATGATCTAGAGCTGGAGCCATATGCGTCGTTTACTACCAGGACAGTAGAAGACGATGGGATTGCTTATGCGATGGAAGCTTTGGGGCTTATCAGCAGAGGGGCTTAGAACGATGATAAAGGCGCAGCAGAGTTTGAAATGAATTCTGCTGTGCCTGTTGTTCCTTTATCGGTATGTGGATCCGAAAAGAAAAACACTCCACACCCAGGTTACGCAGCGGCGGAGAACCTTTGCGCATAGCAGGTCTTCGAATAAAAACTGGCAGCAGATAGAGGTGACAGAATTGAAGTGGTGGCAATATTGGATACTGGTAATCTTATTGTGGATAGGATTTCTGGCAGGGGCCGGATGGGTTTTGCTTCAGTTAAACCCGGATTGGAACCGTCCTTTTCAGACAGAGGATAGACCGGAGCCATCTTGGGACAGTAAGACAGAAATGGATAAGGCTTCCCAAGAGGAAACGGTACATATAGGAGCGGACGGGCAGAAAAAGAGAAATGCCTGGTGTAAGAAAAGGATGAAAAAGGGAAGGCCAGGCAGGTGGCTAAGGAAAAAGGAAGCGGGAAACAGGGAGGAAAGGCCAGACGGAACTCAATGGGGATGGAATTTCGAAACAAAATTCCCGGCTCAGGGCGAGTCAGGAAACTATGAGGAAGGAACAGAACATTCAGAGGAAGAGAAAACGCCACCGGTTCTTTATATTGCCTCTGATTTGCACTATCAGTCAGCATCTGCTACGGATTATGGAAAGGCATTTCAGCGGCAGGAAGCGGAAAGCGATGGAAAGGTAATCGCCTGCCTGCCCCAGATTCTGGATGCGTTTATTGATGAAATGATTGAGGAAAAGCCAAGCGCGTTTCTTTTAACCGGAGATATTACCATGGAGGGGGAGCGGATTAACCATGAGGAGCTGGCAGATAAGCTTTTGCGGCTAAAGGAGGCAGGGGTTCCGGTTCTTATTATTCCAGGAAACCATGATATTAATAATTACCGGGCCAAGTTGTATTTTGGAGATGAGGAAACCCAAACGGAAATGGTATCGCCCCAGGAATTTAAGGAGATTTATCAGGATTTTGGATGGAACCAGGCAATCAGCCGGGATGAGGCGTCTTTCAGCTACATTTATCCTCTTGAGGATGGAATTTGGCTGATGCTTTTGGATACGGCTCAATACAAACCCTTAAATATTGTAGACGGGGCGGTTCGGCCCCAAACGCTTATATGGATGGAGGAAAACCTGAAAAGGGCAGAGGAAGAAGGGATCCAGGTTATTGTTACCGGGCACCATAATCTTCTTCAGGAAAGCAGTATGTTTACTGATATGTGTGTGCTGGAAAATAGTGATCCGGTACTGGAACTTTTGGAACGGTATCACCTGCCGCTTTATATCAGTGGCCATTTGCACCTGCAACGGATCCAAAAGCATAAAAAGGAGCCAGGCTCTGACGCATACGGCATATATGAAATTGTCAGCGACGCTATCAGCATTCCGCCCTGCCAGTATGGGATTTTATCCTGGCAGGAAGACGGAAGCATTTCCTATCAGACCATGAAAGTGGATGTGGAAGCATGGGCCCAAAAAACAGGCCAGACCGATCAAAGGCTTCTGGAATTTGACACATATCAGACTGAGTATATAAAAAAGATTATCAAAGACCAGATTTTAAAAAAGGCCTCCAGTCTGCCAGAAACAGCCGCGGAACCTATGGCAGAACTGTACGCAAAGGTGTATCAGGATTACTGCGCGGGCCTTGCCATGAAACGGCGCCAGGTGGAAGCTCTGGAGAGTTATAAAAGCTGGCTCAGGTATTTGCCGGAAAGCCAGGAATTAATGGAATTAAAGGCGATGATTAACGATAGCATGGGGGAGCATAACGCTCTTTTTGTCCCTAAGCAGGAAGACTATTGAGCGAGTCGTCCTTCCATAGTCTGTTGTACAATGGATTCCATGATTTCCCCGGTAATTGCGCCCTGCACGTATCCAAACACATTTCCAGAAGAATCGATCATAAACGTGGTGGGAAAGGCACGGATTCCATACTGGCCAAACAGCATACCGGTTTCGTCCATTACTACAGGAAAGGTATAACCGTTTTCTTCCAAAAATTTGCGGATATCCTCTATGCTTCCTTCCTGCCCATAGCCAGGGGCCGCGGCGCCAAGTACGATTAAATCGTTTTCGTTATTTCCGTAGGCTTCATAAAGTGCCTGGATTTCCGGCATTTCAGCTTTGCAGGGTGGGCACCAAGTAGCCCAGAAGTTTAAGAATATGGTTTTCCCCTGATAATCAGACAGGGAATGTGTGGTTCCGTATTGATCAGAAAGGGTAAAACTGGGGGCCGGGATGGCAGGGGGATCTTCTTCCTGACTTTCGCCGGAGGCATTGTCAGTGTCAGATTCTGGAGAGGAAGCATTGCCAGCGCCGGATTCCGCAGAGGAGTCACTGCCAGCGCCAGATTCCGCAGAGGAAGTATTGCCGCCAGTACCGGATTCCCATGTGGAGGATTCCGGGTTAGAAGCGCCAAATTTTGATAAATAACTGGTCATACCATTCATAAATCCGGTTAATGTCATAATACCCATTGCAATTAGCAGAAGGGCTCCTAATTTTACCGTGTATTTAATTACGCTTTGATGCTTTCGGAACAATTCTAATAAGGTTCTGGTAAAAATCCCTACAGCCAGGAAGGGCAGCGTAAAGCCCAAAGTATAAATTCCGATTAACCAAACAGCTTTCCCGGCACTTCCGGAGGAACCAGCCATTAAAAGGACGCTTCCAAGGGTAGGCCCTACACAGGGGGTCCAGGCGAAACTGAAGGTAAAGCCTAGCAAAAGAGCAGGGAACGGCCCCATAGTCCATCGGTGGATTTGAAAAGGGAGCCGATGTTCGGTCGCAAGAAAGAAAGATTGTCCCAGGAAACCCAGTTGGTAAAATCCGAATAAAATCATAATAATGCCAGATACTCTGGCAAACCAGATCCGGTTATTCTGAAAAAATATGCCCAGGGCAGTAAAGCCAAACCCCAGCAAGAAAAAAGCAAAACTGATGCCAAGGACAAAAAACAGGGTATTGATAAAAACGGTGCGCCGCGGATAAGAAATGACTCCGTTTTCATCGGTAAAGCGGCTGCCTCCTGCCAGATAGCTAATGTAAAGCGGCACCAGGGGCAGTACGCAAGGAGAGAAAAAGCTGAAGATCCCTTGCAAAAAAACAGTAAACGCAGGTATGCCTGCTTCAATGGTAAATCCCATAATCATACCTCTTACACCTTAAACCGGTAGCCCACTCCCCATATGGTTTCTATGTATTGGGGCTTTGCGGTATTAAACTCAATTTTTTCTCTTATTTTCTTAATATGTACCGTTACGGTAGCAATATCACCGATCGACTCCATATCCCATATTTTAGAAAATAATTCTTCTTTCGTATAAACATGGTTAGGATTTTGTGCCAGGAATGTAAGGAGATCAAATTCTTTTGTGGTAAAATTTTTTTCTTCTCCATTGATCCAGACCCGGCGGGCTGTTTTGTCAATTTTTAATCCCCTGATTTCAATAACGTCATTGATGGGCATGCCGCTGCCGATCAGCCGTTCATACCGTGCCAGGTGAGCCTTTACCCGGGCTACCAGTTCGCTTGGGCTGAATGGCTTTGTGATATAGTCGTCTGCCCCAAGGCCTAACCCACGGATCTTATCAATATCTTCTTTTTTTGCGGATACCATCAGGATAGGGGTATTTTTTTTCTCACGGATTCGGCGGCAGATTTCAAAACCGTCAGTTCCCGGCAACATTAAATCCAGGATAAATAAGTCAAAGTCGTCTTGCAGGGAGCGTTCCAGACCAACCGCTCCATCGTTTTCAATTTCTACCTGAAAGCCGCTTAATTCCAGGTAATCCTTTTCCAGCTCCGCAATGGTTTCTTCATCTTCGATAATCAGTATTTTGCTCATTCTTGTATAACCTCCTGATATTTTCTAAGGACAAAGTGGATTTCGGTGCCGATCCCTTCTTTGCTGGTAGCCCAGATTCTTCCCCCATGATCCTCAATAATCTTTTTCACGATAGACAGCCCGATCCCGCTCCCGCCTTTGGATGAGTTCCGGGAAGAATCGGCCCGATAGAATCGGTCAAAGATGTTTGGCAGATCTTTTGAGGCAATGCCCCGACCGTTATCTTCCAATTCGACTTCGATAAAATCTCCCACATCTTTTATCCGGATATTAATAATTCCTTTTCGCTTATCCAGGTATTTAACCGAATTTCCGATTATATTATTAATAACCCGCTTCATCTGTTCTGCGTCGGCAATGACCACAACGTCTTCATCTACATAGTTAAAATATCCTAACTCAATCCCTTTTGCTTCCATATCCAGTCCCACTTCTTCAATGCAGTCTTTAAAGTATTGGGATACATTAATTTTACTGTAAGTATATGGGATTTTATTGGTATCGATTTTAGAGTAAAAGGTTAATTCATCAATAAGCCGATCCATATCATTTGCTTTATTGTAAATGGTGCGGATGTATTTTTCAAGCCGTTCCGGCGAGGAGGCAACTCCATCCATAATCCCCTCTGAATAGCCTTTGATAGCGGTAATTGGTGTTTTTAAATCATGTGCAATATTGCTGATCAGCTCTTTGTTTTCCCTGTCATACTGGACTTTTTCCTCTTGGGATTCTTTCAGGCGGATTCGCATTTCCTCAAAATCCTGGCAAAGCAGGCCAATTTCATCGTCTGTTTCCACATCCAGAGTAAAATCCAGGTTGCCGTCCCGGATCTTTTTCGTTGCCACTTGAAGCTTTCCAAGAGGCTTTAAGATGGAACGGTAAATCCACATGGTTAAAAAGATCCCGGTAACCAGCAGGATCGATATGCCGGAGGCAAACATTTCTATAACCATGGACTTAACCTCAGGCACAAAATCGTCTACTCTGGAAACGATAAAAAGGGAGCCTTCACTGCCATCGGGAAATAAAAAGTCCATTTGTTTAATCAAATGCTGGCTGTCGCCGTCTAAATAAATCCCTCCGGCCAGGCTGGAATTTAAAACGGCGTTTTCCGGAAGCATCTCGAAAAATTTTTCACCATTCATCTTTAATGATTCATCCCCGATGAAAATCAGAGATTGATGCTTTCGCACAATCAAGTAAGAATAATGGGTTTTCAGCCGTTCATTTAACTGGGACAAGTATTCCTGGTTTTCAAAGTTCGCGGGATCTGAAATCAGGCTTTGCTGGATTTCTTCCTGGACTTTTTGCGTTAAACGGTTAAAAAGCTGTAGGGAGTTATTATTTAGCAACTGTACTTGTTCATTTAAGCCATAGGTTTTGGTGAAGGATTGGGACTGATAGTTAGAAAGGGCAAGCACGCAAATAAAAATTAAAAAAAGCGGTACGATTGTGATGGCCAAAAAAGCGGTTGCCAGGCGTGTTTTTAACTTCATCCGTTTTATGCCTCCTTCCATTTTGCGTGAGGGCTATAAGCTCTCTCAAAATTATAGCATAAATCCCTTTTCTTGTTTCTAAAAGTATTCTAAAAATTTTTTCTCCTTGACATTAGGTTGAAAATTTGTTATATTTATCAAGCTGTTGCGTGTATAACGAGAGGATGAAAAGCCTACCGTGGCTGATCCTCTCGTTTTTTATGAAGAGTAGTTTCAATAAAGAGGACAGATTATATATGGAAACCATTCGTTTTGAAGAATTACAATTAAGCGATGCAGTGCTGCGTGCGGTGGCGGATATGGGGTTTGAAGCGGCATCCCCCATACAGGCCCAGGCGATTCCGGCCCAGTTGGAGGGTCATGACATGATCGGACAAGCTCAGACAGGTACTGGTAAGACAGCGGCATTCGGGATTCCGCTGCTGCAAAAGATTGACGCGGAGAATCGGAAGCTTCAGGCAATTGTTTTACTGCCTACCAGGGAGCTGGCCATTCAGGTGGCAGAGGAAATCCGCCATTTAGCTAAGTTTATGCATGGGATCCGTGTGCTTCCCGTATATGGAGGGCAAGATATTGTACGCCAGATCCGGGCGTTAAAAGACGGGGCTCAGGTGGTAATCGGCACTCCCGGACGTGTAATGGATCATATGCGCCGCAAAACCATCCGAACCGATCAGGTTCATACGGTAGTATTGGATGAAGCGGATGAGATGCTGAATATGGGATTTTTAGAGGATATGGAAACGATTTTAAGCCAGCTTCCTCAAGAACGCCAGACAGTTATGTTTTCTGCCACTATGCCGCCGGCAATTGCGGATATTGCGAAAAAATTTCAAAATAACCCGGTTATGGTGAGGGTGGTAAAGAAAGAGCTGACCGTGCCTGAGGTAACCCAGTATTATTATGAGGTAAAGCCCAAGAATAAAGTGGAAGTACTTTGCCGTCTGATGGATTTATATTCCCCAAAGCTTTCTGTGGTATTCTGCAATACAAAAAAAGGAGTAGATGAGCTGGTTCAGGCGCTGCAGGGGCGGGGTTATTTTGCAGAAGGGCTCCACGGCGATTTAAAGCAGGAACAGCGGGATCGGGTAATGAACGGGTTCCGGAACGGGCGCACGGAAATTCTGGTGGCTACCGATGTGGCGGCCAGAGGGATTGATGTGGATGATGTGGAGGCGGTATTTAATTATGATATTCCCCAGGATGATGAATATTATGTCCATCGGATTGGCCGTACTGGCCGGGCCGGAAGAGTAGGAAAGGCCTTCAGCCTGGTGGTTGGAAAAGAAGTGTATAAGCTTAGGGAAATCCAGCGCTACTGTAAAACAAAGATTATTCCCCAGGCCATTCCCTCTCTGGATGATATAACTGATATTAAGGTGGAAAAAACATTAGATCAGGTGCGGGAGCTTTTAGAAACGGCAGATTTAAGCGCCATGATTAACGTGGTTGAGCAGAAGCTGATCGAAGAGGATTATACCGCCTTAGATCTGGCGGCTGCTTTGCTTAAGATGAATATGGGCGAGGATAACGAAGATATTATCGATAATTTTGAGATTGCCCGTTCATTAGATGAGTTAGACCGTTTTGGACGGAATGGCCGCCGCTATGGACGGGAAGAGTATGGCAGGAACGGATATGGCCGTGATAGCAGAAGGGGCCGCCGCAGAAGTTCGGCAGAAGACGCCGCGGTGGGGTATGTGACAGGGGAAGATATGGCCCGACTGTTTGTCAATATCGGAAAGAACCAGGGGATTACCCCCGGCGATATTTTAGGGGCGGTAGCCGGAGAGTCCGGAATCCCAGGCCGTGTGGTAGGAAGCATTGACATGTATGACAGCTATACCTTTGTGGATGTGCCAAGAAAATATTCGGATCAAGTGCTGAACGCAATGGAACACGCGAAAATCAAAGGAAAAAATGTGCGCATTGAACGTGCCAATGAAAATGGAGGCAGAAGCGGACATGGATTTGTAAGGCGGGGAAGCCGAAAGAACCGCTAAGGAGTTGGAATGTCACCAACATTCCTGCTGTTGTGGTTTACAGGTTCCCGGCGAGCCATAATTTTTCGATTGATAGGAAATAGCGTCCTATCAATCAAAAACCATGCTGGCAGGATTTTTGTATCCCTCCGGTACACTGAAAATTACAGCAATTCCTTCTTGACTCTCCTGCTGATACTGAGTATACTTGGTATCAGCGGGGGATTTTTTTATGCATTTTAAATAGATGAAAAAAATTTCCAACACACCGTTTTCTAATACATTCCTGTTATCAGTGGATAAGGAAACATGCATCTAGTTGCCCTCCAAGGCATCAAAAAAGGAGAAGGAAATGATTGTACAAAGTAAAAAAATATGGATAGGCGGACAGTTTATCCCAGCGCAGCTTTCTGTGGAACAGGGAGTGATCCAGCGGATTTTTCCATATGGGGAGCAAAAGGTTCAGGATGATTTCGGGGCTTTACGGATTGTTCCAGGGTTTATCGATATCCACACCCACGGAGCTTACGGATTTGATACCAATGACGGAGAACCAGAAGGCTTAAGAAACTGGATGAAGCGGATTCCGGAGGAGGGAGTAACTTCGATTCTTCCAACAACCGTTACTCAGATGCCAAATGTGCTGACAGCGGCAGTAGCCAATGTGGCTCAGGTGGCAGAGGAAGGCTATGAAGGGGCGCAAATCCTGGGGATTCATTTTGAAGGGCCGTATTTAGACATGAAATATAAAGGCGCCCAGCCTCCAGAGGCCATAGCAAAAGCTACAGTGGAAGAGTTTGTAACATATCAACAAGCCGCTAAGGGGATGATCCGGTATATTACCTTAGCGCCGGAATTAGATGAAGATTTTTCCCTAACCCGTTACTGCAAAAAAAATGGCGTTGTGGTCAGCATGGGGCATTCCGCCGCCACTTATGAGCAGTCTTTGATGGGGATAGCAAATGGCGCCACATCCATGACACACGTATATAATGGAATGACAGCCTACCATCACCGGAACCAGGGCCTGGTGAATACAGCCTTCCGGGTACGGGAGATTTACGGAGAGATCATTTGCGACGGCTGCCATTCCGACATAAACGCGCTCAATAATTATTTTACGGCCAAGGGACGGGACTATGCCATCATGGTCAGCGATTCCCTTCGGGCAAAACACTGTCCTCCGGGCGGGAATTATTCCCTGGGAGGCCATCCGATTGAAATCGGAGAGGATGGACTGGCACGGCTTAAGGGTACGGATACTATAGCCGGAAGTACCCTGTATATGAACCGGGGCCTGAAAATTTTAGTAGAGGAAGCTCAGGTGCCCTTTGACGCCGCCTTAAATTCCTGTACAGCCAATCCGGCCAGATGCTTAAAGGTGGATGACCGCAAAGGATACTTAAGAGCCGGGTATGATGCGGATTTTGTAGTGCTGGGCGATGATTACAGTGTAGTGCAGACCTATTGCCGCGGAAGCGCCATGCTGGATTAAAAAAGTTTGAAAGGAAAGTCCGCAAAATAGCTGCCCCGTATCCCAGGCGTTACCCGTTTATCAGCGGATAAGTACGGGCAGGAGATTTTTGTGGAATGATTGAATTTTACGGCTTCCCTTACCAGACAATTACCCGATCAATCAGCGCTTTCTGTTCGGTACTGGTTTGAGTCAGGTAAATTTTAGTGGTTTCGATGCTCTCATGACCTAACAGATCAGCCAGCAGGGAAATATCATTAAATTTAACCAAAAAATTTTTGGCATATAAGTGGCGGAAGGAATGGGGGTAAACCGTATCCGGGTTTATCCCATACAACCGGGCAAATTTTTTTAACTGGCTGTTAATCCCTCGTGGTGTTACAGGTTTGCCATAGCGGTTTAAAAAGATAAAACCGGATGTTATTTTTTGTGAGGAAAGCCAAGAAAGGCATTCCTCACAAAGGGAATCCGGAAAATAGATCCGCCGGATTTTTCCTCCCTTGGAATACAGATCCATGTAACCTAACTTTAAGTGTTCGGCTTTTATCTGAACCAGTTCACTTACCCTGGCGCCGGTTGCCCCTAAAAAACGTACAATAAAATACCAGAATTTATTGCCGTCTTCCTTTAAACGTTTCTTTAAAATCTCGTAATCATTATTGGAAATTACATTATCCGCAAATGTTTGCTGCTGCCGTTTTATGGAAGGAACTTGATAATGTCCTATCGAGTGCTTGGCCGGATCCTGAATGCTGCTTTGGTAGTGAAGAAATTTGTTAATCCCGTAAATTTTGGCGTTTACGGTACTGGCCTGGTAGTGCTGGATCAAGTAATGCTTATATTCCTGCAGGTTTTCTACGGTGAGTGTTTGGTAGCGCAGGAAATATTGCCGCACAGCAGACTGGTAAGCGATAATGGTATTTCGGGTGTTCCCGCTTTTCTTTAAATAAATCTGAAACCTTTCTAACTCTTCTTGTGAAATACTCATGGAAATTCCCCCCTATTATAATCATGATAGAATGCTATGTAATTTGGTTTATTTACCAGTCCACTACCTGATTGACAATCGCTTTTTGCTCACTGCTGCTTCTGCGCAGATAGATTCTGGTAGTCCGGATGCTTTCATGACCTAAAAGGTTGGATAGCAACGTAATATCACCGCAGTTTTCGATAAAACTTTTTGCGAACCGGTGGCGGAAGGAATGGGGGTATACCACCATTTCATCCAGTTGGTAACGGATAGCCAATATTTTTAACTGCCTGCGGATCCCGCTTGGGGAAATCCGCTGGCCGGAAGGGTTCAGGAAAAGATCGCCGGACAAACGGTTGGTTTCTTTAAGCCAGCAGGCTGTATCTTTTTGCAGGGTGGAAGGAATATAGATCCGGCGGATTTTATTGCCTTTGGAGTAAAGATCCTTGTAGCCATGTTTCACATCCTCTACTGTAAATTGGATGACCTCGCTAACTCTGGCTCCTGTAGCTGCCATAAACCGGATTAAAAAGTAATACAAATATTTATTATCGCTTAACAAGCGGGCCTTTAGATATTCATAATCAGCTTCGCTGATTATGTGATCGAAAAAGGTTTTCTGCTGGAGGCGTATCTGAAGGACATGGCCTCCAGGCCATTGGGCATAAGTTAAGAAGCAATTTAAGGCATGGATCCGTAGGTTTACTGTTTGGGGCTTATAATGCTCCATAAGGTATAGTTTATACAATTGAAGATTTAGATCATTTAGTTCCGGATAAAACCGGAAAAATTGCCGAACCGCGTATAAATAAGAGCGTATGGTGTGTTTCGACAGGTTTCTTCTCATTAAATACAGTTGGAATTGTTGGAGCTGAAGTTTTTGATCCATAATATCCTTTCCTCTAAAAGCGTCCACGTTTGCAGTATGATAGTAAACAATATAAAAAAGTCAACATAAAAAGTCAACTCAATTTGCGATGAAAAATCGAAAAAATTCGTAAATATAACAGACCGTAATCATGTCTGTCACCTGCAAAAAGTTCGTTACCAATCGACAATCTGGTTAATAATCGCTTTTTGCTCACTGCTGCTTCTGCGCAGGTAGATTCGGGTAGTTTCAATGCTTTCATGTCCTAACAGGTTGGAAAGAAGGGAAATATCGTTACAGTGCTCAATAAAACTTTTGGCAAACCGGTGCCGGAAGGAGTGAGGATATAATACCTGTTCGTCTAAATGATAGCGGGCGGCCAGCCGTTTTAACTGCTTACGGATGCCATCCGGTGAAATCCGCGTTCCGGAGGGATTTAAAAAAATTTCCCCTTTGGTTCGTCCAAGCGCTTTCAGCCATTGGAGTGCCGCTTGCTGAAGATTTGCCGGAATGTAAATTTGCCGGATTTTATTATCTTTCGAATAAATTCCTTTATAACCATTTTTCACATCTTCCACAGTAAACTGGATCACTTCGCTGACCCTGGCTCCTGTAGCTGCCATAAACCGGATCAAAAAGTAATAAAGATATTTTTCATCGCTAATGAGCCTGGCTTTCAAGTATTCATAATCACCTTCACTGATAATATGATCAATAAATGCCTTTTGCTGGATACGGACTTGAAGAAGCCGCCCGTCCGGCCATTGGATGTAATCTAAAAAGTTGTTTAATGCGTGAATCCTTAAGTTTACGGTCTGAGGCTTATAATGTTCCACCAGATATAGCTTGTACATCTGGAGATTGGAAAAGGTCAGATCCGGATACAGCTTAAAGAACTGCTGGACCGCGAATAAATAAGCGCGGATGGAGTTTTCTGATAAATTCCTCAGGCTTAAGTAGTCTTTGTATGTGGGAAGCTGAGATTGGATATCCATATAAATCCCCTTTCTGTTAGGTTTGCTTTCTTAAGGTATAGTATTTCCTGGAAAATCAGAATGATTCCAACGTTATCAATCATAAAAAACCCCCTGTGGAAAGTCAAGAAAAGAAGACGAAAAATTCAGTCAAATCCTATATAGTTAATTGATAAAAACCAAAAACTCACGATAATTTCAAATATTGGAAGTATAGTGACCTCGTAATGCAAAAGGAATTTCAGATGAATTTCAAAAAGAAAAAGGAGAGTGCATTCATTATGAGAAAGCAGACTAAATTAGTTGCAGTACTTTCTGCAGCAGCTCTGTTGGCTATCGGTGCATCCATGACTTCTTTCGCTGCTACCCCTCACTGGGATCAGGAAGATGGCGAATGGGTATACTTAGACAGAAACGGAGATAAGGTTACAGACGAGTGGAAAAAGTCCAACGGACAGTGGTATTACTTAGATGAAGACGGTTACATGGCAAAGGATACTGCCATTGAAACTGGTGATAACCTGTATTATGTAGATGCAAGCGGCGTGCGCGTTTCAAATGCCTGGGTATCCATGGATAATGACGACTTATTAGATGATGATGATATCAGCACAGTTTGGTATTACTTTGACGGAAACGGCAAGGCAGTGGGTTATGACGACGGTGAGGAAACCATCAAACGGTTAAGTTATGGCGACGGCCAGAGCGGATATTTCATCTTCAACGGCGACGGCATTATGCTGACCGGTTGGCAGAGGCTGGATAATGACGATATCTACTACTTAGGCGATGAGAATGAAGGCTGGGCCGCAGAGGGCTGGAAGTACTTAGATACTGATGATGAGATGTTTGACGGCGGCGACAGCGATGGAGAACCATATGATGATGAAGAATGGTTCTATTTCCGCAGCAATGGTAAGGCAAGAAGAAATTCTACGAACCAGATTGGCGGAAGATATTATACATTCGATGAGAACGGCATTATGCTGGACCTTTGGGTATATAAAGATGCCAGCGGTTCCAATATTAATGCCAGCGGCTCTTCTGTAGCCAGCGATTCCGCATACCATCAGGAAGATAACGGTGGCAGAGAAAAGAATTGGGTATTCGCTTACGCAAGCACCGATTATGATGATTATGACGATGATATGTACTGGTTCTACTTAAACAGCCAGGGTCGTCCTACATTAGCAACTGCCGGTGACGGAGCCGGATTGGATATTACAGATGGCGGCTATGAGGATCCGGAACTTTATGACGGGTTGATTGCGCGTTCCATCCGGAATAAGACCTACATCTTTGACACCCAGGGAAGAATGAGAAGCGGATTATTCTACTTAGGCGATGTAAGAAGAGGCAGTACGACCTTAAACGGTTTCTACTATTTCCAGGAAGACGATGATCATGGCACTACCGAAGGCCAGATGGTGACCAACCGCAGAGTGACCATTGACGTTGACGGGGAAGACGAAACCTACTACTTTAAGAAGAGCGGCCAGGCTTATGTAAATACCATTATCAGTGGTTCCTTATATGGCCCGGAGGGTTCTCTGGTAGATGACTTCGGCGATGGCAGCACCTATCAGTGTGTACAGACCGAAGCAGATATCTATACGACCAAGGCTCAGACAGAAGACAATATGATTCCTGCTGGATCCGTTATTCTGGTCAACGGAAACGGCAAGATTAAGAGAAGCGGAACCGTAACGGATATTGATTCCCAGAAGGTTCATGTAACCAATTATATTGTAGATGATATCAGAGATGATGACTAATCATTCCATATAATCATAATTGCCAATTAGCAGGCGCCGCAGTCATAAACTGACTGCGGCGCTTTGTGGGTGATAGAATACTATGTGACAATATGGGAATATATGGAAATATCGAAACGTTATTAGGAATATTCGATTTATAAAAATTTAATAATTTTTAAACATAACATGATGTTGGTGCCAAAAGATCTTTTGCCACCTTGATATCGGATTACTCCCCGCTTTGTGCTCCCGTAATCCTCAAAAACATTCAAAATCCGCCCAGATCGGGTTCTTTCTCATGTTTTTGACCTTTTGATCCTGGTATTATAAGATTTTTAAAACATTTTTCTTACTGTTCATTACGATTTTGTTACTTCTATTGACTGAAAGTAAACTATCAGTGATATGCTGAATGAATAATGATGAGAAGAAACGGCCTGGCTGCGCGGAGAAGGGAATACGCGCGGTAGGTCGATGCATACACAAGGGAAATCAAATCATGGGCAAAGACAAACTGAATGAACGTCAAGAAATAAAATGCAGGCTGCAAAAAAAGATAGAAGAATATACTGAAAAAATGACGGTAATCGCATTTACCGGAGAAATAAAAAGCAGAATTCTTTTAAAAGCAGCATCTCAATTGCCAGAAAGCAAAAGAAGCCGGATATTGGCGGTTACGGTTAATGGCTGTCTGCGGCCAAGGGTAGAAATCGAGCTGGCCAAAAGGGAAGCGGTGGCGTTTGGGATGAATCACTACATTTTTGATATGGATGAATTAAGGAATGGGCAGATTCGAAGCAACAGTTCTGACAGGTGCGGCCAATGCAGGCGGTATCTTTTTAAGAACATAGAAAAATTGTGCAGGCCTTTAAAGGCAGAGCAGGTTTTGTGGGGAGTGGATTTTGACGACTGGAAGGAAGAAGGGATCCGGCAGATAGCAGAAGAATTCCATCTTTGCGCTCCATTGGCAACATTGGGAATCTCCCGGAGGGAACTGGCAGGCCTGGCCCAGGAATTTTCTCTTCCTTTTTACTCTGTATTTTCAAAGGATTGTTATACTACCCGGTTTCCGGAAGGGACAATATTAACATTGGAAAAACTGAATCAAGCAGAGCAGGGGGAAAACTTTCTACGATCATTAAATATATGGGATATCAAAATTAAAATTGTGGAGAATGATATTTGGCTTTCGGCAGGGAACCAGGGGATTTTAAAGATGGTGGCCCACAGAGAGGAGATTGTAGAGTATTTAAGGAATCTGGGATATGAACGAGTTGTGATTGATTTAGTGCCTTAAATCGTCAATGGTTCTAGGTCTTGTTGATCAATGAAAGACGGAAAGCAAAATTTCAGATAAATATTTCAGATAAGCGTTTCAAAAGTGGTAGCGTTATCCGCAGTAAAAATTTCTGCCAGAAAACGGGAACTCCATTTTATGACAGAAATTTTTTCATTTGGACTGGGATAGGGATAGACGCGCTGCCCCATATCTGCTACCGGGATTTTACTTCCTTCCACAGCGCGTTGTAAATGGCGTCATCTTCATCTCCTAGATAACGGTAAACCTCGCTGTTTTCCAGGTTGTTAATGTCGGGAAAAATCGCCTTGTTTTCTTGAAGCTCCGGTTCCAAAAGCTCAAAAGCGCCCTGGTTCGGGGTGGGATACGTGATGTATTCAAAATTCCGCAGGGCGATTTCCGGGCGGCACAGGAAATTGATCCATTTTTCCGCGTTTTCTTTATTTGCGGCATTAGAGGGAATAACCCAGGAATCCAGCCAAAGATTGGTGCCTTCTTTGGGGATGATGTATTCCAATTGGTAATCCAGCCCCAGGTTTTCCACTTCTTCCTGGATGTAAAGCATTTCCCCGGAGTAAATTACGCCTACGGCGGCTTCGCCTCCGATCATTTTGTCACGCACCTGGTCGATTACGTAAGCCTGTACCAAAGGCTTCTGGTCGATTAAGCGCTGTTTAGCTTCCTGAAGCTGGGAAAGCTCTGTGGTGTTCATGGAGTAATGAAGTCCCTTAAGCGCTACCATAAAAGCGTCACGGACACTGTCCTGCATTAAGATTTCCCCGGATAATGCCGGATCCCACAAATCATTCCAGCTCTCAGGCACAGATACGCCAAGCTCGTTTAAACGCTTTGTATTGTAAAGAATTCCCACCGTACCCCAGCAGTAGGGCACAGAATATTTATTCTGAGGATCAAAGGATTTTGACATTTCCATATAAATCGGGTTGATCTGATCAATATTGGGGATATTGTTAAAGTCAATTTCTGCCAGCAAATCATTTTCCATCATTTTTTGAATCATGTAATCAGAGGGGCAAACCACATCATACATTACTGCCCCAGCTTCAATTACAGGGTACATTTCCTCATTTGTTTCAAACATATCATAGGTGACGTGAATCCCGGTTTCCTCTTCAAACATAGAAATCACTTCCTCGTCAATATATTCGCCCCAGTTATAGACGTACAATTCATTGCTGCTGGAAACGGAATATTTTTTAATGGTAATCCAGCCTACGGAAATAACGATGGCTACGGCGGCGATGGCCATTGCGCCTTTTTGAATCCTCTCCGCAAGGCTGCCCTTTGAACCGGAGGATGAGGAGCCGGATGGATTTGAGGGAGCCATGCCTGGGACAGGCTCTTTTTCGCCAGGCTTATAATTTGTTATTAAAAGTAAAATCAGTACAGTTAAAAAAATCACGGAGGACAGGGCGTACATGGAAGGCTGGATTCCCCGGCGCACCTGGCTGTAGATCAGGGTGGACAAGGTATTGATTCCGGCTCCCCGGGTAAAGTGGGTGATAATAAAATCATCCAGGGACATGGTAAAGGCCAGAAGGAAGCCGGAGAGCACACCTGGCATAATATCCGGAAATACCACCTTAAAAAAGGCGTAAACAGGGCTGGCGCCTAAGTCCAGGGCGGCTTCATACGTGCTTTTGCTGGTCTGCTTTAACTTTGGCATAACGCTTAAGATCACGTAAGGAATGTTAAATGTTATATGGGAGATTAAAATGGTTTTGAATCCTAATGAAATCCCGAATGCGATAAAAGCCAGCATCAGGGAAATTCCCGTTACAATATCTGCGTTAAGCATAGGGATATTGGTAATCCCAAGAACAATAGTCCGGCTAACCGGCTTCATACTATCAATAGCGATAGCCGCCGCCGTGCCGATGATGCAGGCAGCCAGCGCAGAGATAAAAGCAATCAGCAGAGTGTTATAAAGGGCGGAAACAATCTTTGGATCCGAAAGCATCTGGCTATACCAGCTTAAGGTAAAGCCGCCCCACTGGGTTCTGGATTTTGAAGTATTAAAGGATAGTACCATCATAGTCATAATAGGGGCATATAAAAAAATTAAGATCAAAACCAGATAAAAATTAGAAACAAACTGTTTCAGGGATTTTTGGGTATGTTTCATCAAAATGTGGTTCCCTCCCCATTCTTATCGTATTTGGCAATCAGAGCCATACTGATTAAGATAAATACCATCAGCACCAAAGACAGGCCGGATCCTAAATGCCAGTTACTGCCCTTGGTAAACTCCTGTTCGATTACATTGCCTACCAAAAGGATTTTGCTTCCGCCTAACAAGTTGCTGATCACAAAGGTAGTGAGAGCCGGGACAAATACCATATTAATACCGCTGATAATCCCTGGGACGCTTAAAGGCAAAAGGATATGCCAGAAGGTCTGGAAGGAATTAGCGCCTAAGTCTTTTGCGGCGTTAATGGTATTGTCATCAATTTTTGACAGCACATTATAAATAGGAAGCACCATAAAGGGCATAAAGTTATAAACCATTCCCAGAATAATGGCGGCAGGGGTGTTTATCAGGTTTTGGGGCGGCAGATGGAGGACAGACAGGATTCCATTAATAACGCCGCCTTTTTCCAAAAGGGTTTGCCATGCCAGGGTGCGGAGCAGGAAATTCATCCACATAGGCAGGATAAAGATAAATACAACAAATCCGCCTCCCCCGGTTCCCTTTGAGCGGAGGATCATGGCCAGCGGATAGGCAAGCAGCAGACATAGGACAGTGGCAATCAGGGAAAGGCCAAGAGAAAGCCACAGGGCCTTTGCGTGCTCAGCGGTGGCAATAGCCAGGATATTTTCCAGGGTAAAAGCGCCTGTCCGATCAGTCATGCCATAATATACGATTAATGCCAGAGGGATGATGGTAAATCCAACCATCCATATCATATAAGGTCCGGATAGTAATTTTTTATTCATTAACTCCTATGGCCTCCTCATCTTCCGAAGCCGGTTTATTCATAATTTGGATATCAAAGGGATCTACATGGATATCCACTTGTCTGCCTACTGGAAACAGGTCAGTGGAATGAACCAGCCATTCATAACCGTCCGGGGTGGTAACTTCCATCTCATAGTGGACGCCTTTAAAAATCAGATGCGTGACAATGCCGCTAAGCGTTCCATGGCCTGGTTCCACCAGATCAATATCCTCCGGACGGATTACCACATCCACAGGGCGGTTGGTTCCAAATCCTTTATCCACACAAGTAAATTTGGCACCAAAAATTTCCACCAGCTCATCTCTGAGCATAATGCCGGGAACAATATTGCTGTCGCCAATAAAATCTGCCACAAAAGCATTTTCCGGCTCATTATAAATATTTTCCGGGCTTCCCATCTGTTGGATGTAGCCCTGGTTCATTACTACAATCGTATCTGACATGGTCAGGGCTTCTTCCTGGTCATGGGTAACATAAATAAAGGTAATCCCCAGCTCATTTTTCAGCCGGATCAGTTCATATTGCATATCCTGGCGCAGTTTCAAATCCAGGGCGCCTAATGGCTCATCCAAGAGCAGTAGCCTTGGTTCGTTTACAATAGCCCGGGCAATGGCGATCCGCTGCTGCTGCCCTCCGGAAAGGGATTCTACAGATCGGTGCTCGTAACCGTCTAAATTTACCAGCTTTAACGCGTACTTGATTTTACCATCTATGTAAGCCTTGGTCTTATTTTTAATTTTCAGGCCGAACGCAATATTTTCAGCAATGGTCATGTGGGTAAACAACGCGTATTTCTGAAAAACCGTGTTAAGGGAACGCTTATTTGGGGGAAGGCTGGTAATATCCGCTCCGTCAAAAATTACCTTTCCAGAATCTGGAGATTCAAATCCTCCAATAATACGCAGCGTAGTAGTCTTTCCACAGCCGCTGGGCCCCAGTAACGTGACAAAACTGTTTTCCTTTACTGTAAGGCTTAAATCATCCAGTACCATTGTACCGTCATAACTCTTTGAAATATGCTGCAAATCAATCAGTGGCTGATTCATGGCTGTTCCTCCTAATGGTAAATAATGGAAGCAGTTCTGCCAAACGGCAACGTGCTGCTAAATATTAAAAGCTTGGCGGGGAACTAACCCAGATTAAGGATGCCCCGCTTTTGCTGGTGAGATAATGCTTTTGGTCAGCAGTATAATAAAAGGATTCCCCTTTTTTGGCCTTATATATTTTATTTCCTAAATGAATCGAAACGGCTCCGCTTAAAAGATAGCCGAATTCCTCCCCTTCATGGGGATTATCCGGATAAGTGGAACCTCCTGGAGCCAAGGTGAGGAGAATCGGCTCCATGGAATTTTTCTGGGCATTGGGAATGATCCATTTAATGGTATTTTGGTATTCCGAATCTTCCTTTTCAAAGTAATCTCCTTTTCCGAACACAATCTGTTCCTCCGGAGTTTCATTAAAAAATTCCCCTATGGTAGTGCCCAGGCACTGCAAAATATCCATCAGGGTGGCGATGGATGGGGAAGTAAGATCCCGTTCCACCTGGGAGATAAACCCCTTTGAAAGCTCTGCCCGGTCTGCCAGCTCTTCCTGCGTCAGCCCCTTTAAGACCCGCAGCTCTTTTAATTTTGCTCCGATTTCCATAAAACCTCCTTTAAAATCAGCCTGCTTCCTCCAGTTAAATATACTGTACAAAAAGTTTATAAATACTAACTGACAATAAAAATAGTTTTAAAGTTTAGTATTTTTAAACAAACAGATCTTATTATACAGAGATTTTTCCTGGTGTCAATACCCGAAATAAAAATTTTCGGCACCTGTCTGTGAAAAGGCAAAAAACGCAAGAAAAACTGCAGGAATTCCAGGGCAGATTTGTGAGGATTCCCTGCAAATTTTTGTTAACAAAATGACAAAATTGTGATATGATATGGATAGCTTGCTTAAATTGGCAATTGAGGAGGATTGAAACGGATATGAAAGGAAAATATATGGCTTATGTGGGTTCCTATTCCTACACTGGAAAAGCAAAAGGCATTACCGTTTACGATGTGGATGTGGAAAAGGGGATTTTTAAGGAGCGCTGCGAAGTGGAAGTTGATAATTCGTCCTATGTAATCGCTTCCAACAGCGGAAAAAATTTATATTCCATTGCCGATGAAGGGGTGGTGGCGTTCCGGATTCTGGAAAACGGCAGTTTAAGCCGGTTAAACAGCAAAAATATTAAAGGGATGAGAGGCTGCCACTTGTCCACCGATAAAGAAGATAAGTATATCTTTGTTTCCGGATATCACGATGGGAAGGCTACTGTTTTAAGGCTTGAACAGGATGGCTCCATTGGCCCCATAGTGGACGGTGTGTTCCATAAAGGGTACGGCTCTGTGGCAGAGCGTAATTTCCGGCCCCATGTAAGCTGCACCAGGATGACACCAGATAAGAAGTTTATTATGGTTGCGGATCTGGGGATTGACCAGGTTAGGATTTACCGGTTTGACGACGAAAAATTGGTTCAGGTGGATGCGGTGCGCTGTGAACGGGAGTCGGCTCCCAGGCAGTTCCGGTTCAGCAATGATGGCCGCTTTATGTATCTGATGTATGAACAGAAGAATGTAATTGACGTATTTACCTACCAGACGGGAGAGAAGGCGCCAAAGCTGGAAAAGATCCAGACCATATCTACCATAGGAAAGCGGGATCAGTACTCCGAGCTGACCGCGGCCTGCGCTATGCGTCTTTCCCCGGATAATAAATATATGTATTGCTCCAATGCGGGAGATAATGTACTAAGCACCTTCGCCAGAGATGAAGAAACAGGGATGTTAGAACTGTTGTGCAGCCTGCCTATCAGCGGGGATTATCCAAAGGATGTGGCCGTTTTTCCTGATCAGAAGCATGTGGCCAGCATTAACCATGAAACGGGCGATATCACCTTTTTCCAGCTTGACTATGAGAAAGGGCTTCTGATTATGTGCGGCAGGCCGGTTCAGGTTAATGAGCCTAACTGCTGCGCGATTGTAAAGATTTCGGATTAAGGGGCAAAAGATGGCAGGTTCGACATTTGGCGATCAATTTAAGATTATGACATGGGGGGAAAGCCATGGCAAGGGGATCGGCGTCGTTGTGGATGGATGTCCCGCCGGCCTCTCCCTGTGCGAGGCAGATATACAAAAATATCTGGATCGGAGAAAGCCGGGGCAGAGTAAGTTTACCACCCAGCGCCAGGAGGGGGATCAGGTGGAAATCCTTTCCGGCGTATTTGAGGGCAAGACCACTGGCACGCCCATTGCCCTGGAAGTCAGGAACACGGATCAGCGCTCCAGGGATTACAGCGCTATCAAGGATAGTTACCGGCCCGGTCATGGGGATTATACCTTTGACGCCAAGTATGGATTCCGGGATTACCGGGGCGGGGGACGCTCTTCAGGCCGGGAAACCATAGGAAGGGTAGCTGCAGGGGCGATAGCGCTTAAAATTTTAGAAGACCTGGGGATTTCGATCCAGGCGTATACCAAGTCGGTAGGTTCCGTATCCGTGGATCCGGAACGGTTTGATCTGGAACAGATGTGGCAGAACCGGCTGTACATGCCGGACCGGAAAGCGGCCTTAGAGGCGGAAGCGTACCTGGAAGAAGCTATGGCCAGGAAGGATTCGGTAGGCGGTGTGGCGGAATGTGTGATTATCGGCCTTCCCCCGGGAGTGGGAGAGCCGGTATTTGATAAACTGGATGCTAACCTGGCAAAGGCCATCCTTTCCATCGGGGCGGTGAAGGCTTTTGAAATAGGCGATGGTCTGAAGGCGGCATTTTCCGCCGGAAGCGGCAATAATGACAGCTTCCGCTTGGATTCCAACGGACAAGTGGTAAAGGAAACTAACCATTCAGGAGGCGTGTTAGGAGGAATCAGCGATGGTTCGGCAGTTTTGTTTCGGGCGGCAATTAAGCCTACGCCCTCCATCGCGTCACGCCAGAAAAGTGTGACCAGGGATGGCAGGGAACTGGAACTGGAAATTTCGGGACGGCACGACCCGATTATTGTGCCCAGGGCAGTGGTAGTAGTGGAAGCGATGGCAGCCCTGGTGGTGCTGGATTTGATGCTTGCGGGGATGAGTTCCCGCATGGAGTGGCTGCGCCGGATTTATGGAGGAGAGTTACATGATTATCGCAATGGGAAATGATCACAGCGGAGTAGAATTAAAGCTGGAGATTAAGGCATATCTGGAAGAAAAAGGATATGAAATTATGGATTTGGGAACCAATTCCACAGAAAGTTGTGACTACCCGGTTTATGGAGAAAAGGTAGGCCGTGCGGTTGCGGCAAAAGAAGCGGATTTGGGGATTTTGATTTGCGGCACCGGGATTGGAATCTCCCTGGCGGCGAATAAAGTAAAGGGGATCCGGACATGTGTCTGCAGCGAACCCTTTAGCGCCAAATTATCCAAGATGCATAATAATACGAACATATTGGCATTTGGAGCCCGGGTGGTAGGTTCAGAACTGGCAAAGATGATTGTGGATCAATGGCTGGAAGCGGAATTTGAAGGCGGGCGTCACCAGAGGCGGGTAGACCAAATAATGGAGATTGAAAATCGTTAGAGAATTGTAAGATTTGTAAGGCTTTCATACCCTTGAAATCGTAATTTATCCATGTTATATTTAGAACATAAAAAGAATGGCTCTGCTGCTTTGCGGAAACGGGCGTTTGTGGCTTATGTGTCCTGAAGGGCAGTATAAGGATAGGAGAGATTACGATGAAAAGGAGAGTTTGCTGCCTGCTGGTCGCGGTGTTTATGTGTATGTGCCAGGCAGGCGTATTAACCAGCTTTGCTTACGTATTTGACGCGGGAGAGGTCGAGATTTCTATGAACCAGGATGCGTCGGAGGTGCTTTCGGCATTAGGCAAGGCGGAAACTTACTATGAGGCTCAGAGTGTAAGGCACCAGGGAAAGGAACGGGTGTTTACCTATGACGGTTTTGAGCTATCCACATATCCGTCAGGCAGTGGCGACTATATTAAATCCATTTGGTTTTTAGGAGAAGAAACCACTACCCCGGAAGGAATCCATATCGGATCGACCATCGAAGAGATGAAGGAAGCGTATGGAGATGATTATGTGGAGGAAAAGGGAACTTATATTTATACTTCAGATGACGCAATCCTCACGTTCTACACCAAGAAAGAACTGATTAACGGGATTGAGTACAAAGCAGTGGACGAATAAATAAGGAAAACACCAGATTCGTAGGATTTGGAGGGAAACTGGCAGAGCTGTTTTGTCAGGTTCTCCACAAAATATCACGATTGATTGTCTGGTAAAACAGGCGCCGGATTTCTTCCGGCGCTTTTGTCTGCCCTAAAATCCACATTAATTTGGTAACAGCCGCTTCTAATGTCATATCATACGCTTCCAAAAGTCCAAACTCTTGTTTGATCTGCTTTCCCACTTCATAGACCGACATATTGCTGCCTTCATTCGTCACCTGGGTAGTCATTACGATAGTTTTTCCCTGTTTGATCCAGCGGGCGATGGAATCACGGAAATCACTGCCATCATAAGAGGGGAGCCCTCCCACCCCAAAGGATTCAATAATGACACCATCATACCGCTTTGCAATATAGTCCAGAAGTTTGGCGTCCGCGGCAGGAATCAGTTTGAGAAGGCCGACATTTTCGTTTACAGCATGAAAGAAACGCAGATCTCCTTGAATTCGATCCTTATCATCCAGATAAAACAGAATATGCTCTTCCTGGATGGTGGCAATATATGGGAAATTAATGCTGGAAAATGCGTTATAGCTTTTGGTTCGTTCTTTCTTTCCTCTGGTGCCGGCGATTACTTTGCCGTCAAACACGATGGACACCCCATAAGCCTTTTCACAGCAGGCAAAGCGCAGGCTGTCTAGCAGGTTTGCTTTGGCGTCTGTGATTTCCATGTCAATTGGTTTTTGGGCGCCGGTGATTACAATGGGTTTTCTGGTATTTTGCACCAGATAGGATAAAGCCGCTGCCGTGTAGGCCATTGTATCAGTGCCGTGGCAGATCACAAAACCATCGTATTCCCAATAATGCTCTTCAATCAGATGGGAGAGGAGCAGCCAGTGGCGAGGCTGCATATTGGTACTGTCAATGTTAAAAGCTTGGATAGCGGTAATGGTACAGAAGTCTTTGGCGGCAGGTACATAGTTTAGCAGCTCTTCACTGGATAAGAGGGGAGTCAGGCCGGCGTCACTGTGGCAACAGGCAATGGTTCCGCCAGTGGCAATCATAAGAATATGCTTTCGATTTTCTGTTTTGGCTGTCTGCATTTGATATCTCCTTGTTTTGGGTTTGGAAATTCTGGTGAAACATGATATGGAATAGTTTGTGCGTTTTTTTCGATAGTATAGCATAAATTGTGTTGGATGTATATTCGTGACGGAAAGCAAATTTTATGCGGATTTTAAATTAAGGCATGAAAGCCATGGCTTGGCGGTATAAATCGGATTACAGAAAGATGAGTGGCCATATCAGAAGCAAGGCTTGAACCAGGAGGGCAGTTTGTGCTATGATAGGGGAATCGATTGTAAGGAGATGGTAAAATGGCAGCTTTGCATATAATCGGAAATGGAATCAGCGTTGGATGGCAATGGCTGATTCAGAATCTTATTATTGTTAACTTATTCCTCAGCATTCTGATTGTTTTTTTTCAGCGCCGGGATCCCAAAAGTGTATGGACATGGCTGTTCGCGCTTAATTTTGTTCCGGTTTTTGGCGTACTGCTATATCTGTTTTTCGGCCAGGATTTGCGCAAAAGCAAAATGTTCCGGGTAAAGGAAGTAGAGGATCGGCTGAAATACTCCGCAAAAAACCAGGAACAGGTCATTCGGGAATACCATATTATGGATAACCATGATCCGGTTACCAGAGATTACGGAAGCCTGGCTCTTTATAATCTGGAAACGGCTGGGGCGGTGCTTACCATACGGAATGAATTGGAAATTTTTACAGACGGGGAAAAGAAATTTGAAGATCTGCGTCAGGAGCTGAAAGCAGCAAACCATTACATTCATATTCAATATTACATTATTAAAAATGATGAAGTGTTTCATTCTATTATTCCCATTTTGAAGGAAAAGGTGCGGGAAGGTGTGGAGGTGCGGATTTTGGCAGACGGAATGGGTGGGCGTTTTATGCCAAAGAAGCTGTGGAATGAACTTTTGCAAGCCGGAATCCGGGTAGGGATCTTTTTTCCGCCTATTATGGGGAGGCTGAATCTGCGGGTTAATTACCGGAACCACAGGAAGATTGTAGTGATTGACGGAAAATTAGGATATTTGGGAGGTTTTAATATAGGGAAAGAGTACATTTCCAAAGATCCGAAATTCGGATATTGGAGGGATACCCATTTAAAGATCCGGGGGGATGCAGCGCTTAGCCTTCAAATCCGGTTTGCCCTGGATTGGAATTACGCTGTCCATGAAAATTTGTTTTTATTCGGAAAATATTTCGGAGCGGATCTGGAAACCGATTTGGAGGATGAGATAAGGCAGGAGATGAAAAGCCAGGGCAAACGCCCATGGTCGGATCCAGGCTATATGAACAGCGACGGGGCTACCGGAATCCAGATTATCAGCAGCGGCCCAGATACCAGAACAAAGAATATCCGGGATAATTACCTGGAATTATTCCATAAAGCAAAGGATCACATTTATATCCAAACGCCTTATTTTGTGCCTGACGACGCAATTCTATCAGCCCTTAAGATTGCCGCCCTTTCCGGCGTGGATGTGCGGTTGATGATTCCATGTAAACCAGATCACCCGTTTGTATACTGGGCAACGTATTCTTACGCCGGGGAATTGCTGGCTTCCGGAGCCAGATGCTATATTTATGAAAATGGTTTCCTTCACGCCAAGGGCATCATGGTAGACGGCATGGTAAGCTGCTACGGAACAGCTAATATGGATATTCGAAGCTTTGAACTTAATTTTGAGGTAAATGCTGTAATTTACGATGAGGCGGCTACGGAAAAGCTGGAGCAGGCTTTTTTGGATGATTTGCCTCATTGCCAGGAGTTGACCTTGGAAGGCTATCGGAACCGGAGCCTTAAGATTCGTATAAAGGAACAATTTTGCCGGCTTCTGTCGCCTCTTTTGTAGTTAGAGGATAAAATGCCGAAACGCCGTATTGGCGGCTCAGGATTTCGCTGTGTGTAATTTTTTTCCGCGTTTGGACATGTATGGCTCAACGGCACGCGGCACATAATAGTCCCATGGAAAAGACATGGACAAATCAAAAAAAATTACTGCGAAATTTTTTAAAATGCGGAATGGCAGGATGGTGCCTGGAAATCCTGTTTACATCAGCGGAATCCATTATTACCCATGACTGGAGGATGATGGGAAGAACCTCGTTACTAATGTTTCCGATTTATGGATTAGGAGCATTGCTTGGGCCCATTGGAAAACGGATTGACCGTTGGCTGGATGAAGGCCTGTGGGATGTTCTGCCTCTTAGGGATCTGATTTTGCGCCACGGAATGATTGATATGGTACTGATTTTTTGCGCGGAATACTTGTTTGGCTCCTGGATGCGGCAGATTGGAATCTGTCCGTGGGATTACAGTGGCCTGCCAACCAATGTAAACGGCCTGATCCGGCTGGATTTTGCTCCTTTGTGGTTTGGTACAGGCCTTCTGTTTGAGGGGATTACCGGAAGGGGCCTGATAAAAAAGGAGCGAAAAAGCAAAGAAAAAGCAGCATCAGGGTTGTAATTAAAACTTTCCTCTTATATAATCATTTATATGATGATACCAGGGCCAAAAGGTGGAAAATCTGGTGCAAGCTGGCAAAAGACCTTTTGACACCAACATCATATAACGATTGAAAGGATGTTTTTAAGTGATACGGTTTCTATTTGTTGCGTTGGTACTTATTTTATTTCTGGTTTTCAGCATTCCGCTGCTGGTGTTTGAGGCGATTTTAGGAAGAACGGATCCTGACAGCCAAAAAAGACAGAGCGTTGCTGTGGTACGGTTTATGTTCCGGCTGCTGTTAAAGATTTCGGGAACAAAGGTAACTGTGGAAGGGCGGGAGAATATCCCTGAGGATCAGGCGGTCTTATATGTGGGGAACCACAGAAGCTATTTTGATATTCTGATTGGCTATACTACAACCAGCGGCCCTTTAGGCTTTGTGGCGAAAAAGGAAATGCTGCGGTATCCTCTTTTGAAAAATTGGATGGAGTATGTTCAGTGCCTGTTTTTGGATCGGGAAGACATTAAGGAAGGGTTAAAAACGATTTTAACCGGAATTGAAAAGGTAAAGTCAGGGATTTCCATCTGGATTTTTCCGGAAGGGACACGGAATGAAAACGAAGAATTTACGGACTTGCTTCCTTTTAAGGAGGGAAGCTTAAAAATTGCTGAAAAGTCAGGCTGTCCTGTGATTCCGGTGGCAATGGTAGGAAATGCGGATATTTTTGAAAATCACATTCCATTTATTCATCCAAAGAAAGTCCGGATCCGGTATGGAAAGCCCATCTATTTAAAGGAGCTTCCCAAAGAGGTGAAAAAGAAAAGCGGTTCCTATGTGCGGGATGTGATTATAGGAATGCTTAGTGAAATGGTAAGCGAGGAAGGAACAAAAAATGAAGAATCTGGATTTGCAAAAAATCAGGGGCCAGTTGGATCAAATTGACTCCAGGCTGGTGGAACTGTTTGAAGAACGGATGAATCTCTGTCGGGATGTGGCAGAGTTTAAGATTAAAAATGGAAAGGCTGTGTACGACCCAGAAAGGGAAAAGGAAAAACTGGATGCTGTGCGCGGCCTGGCGAAAAGCCCATTTACAGAGATTGCAGTAGGGGAGCTGTTTATCCAGCTTATGACAGTAAGCCGTCGCTACCAGTATCAGCTTATGGGAAACTTTGGAAACCTTGGGGAACCAGAATTTAAGCTGGTTGAATACTTGCCTACCGCAGGTAAGCGTGTGGTATATCAGGGGGTAGAAGGCGCTTACAGCCATGCGGCCACGCTGCAGTTTTTCGGAAGCCAGGCAGACGCCTATCATGTTCCAGCCTGGGACGATGCCATGAAAGAGGTGGCAGAGGGGCGGGCAGCATATGCGGTGCTTCCGATTGAAAATTCTTCTGCCGGGGCAGTAATTGATAATTATGATTTGCTGTTAAAATATAAGAACTACATTGTTGGGGAAACCCAGGTTACGGTGAATCATGCCCTGTTAGGCCTTCCCCAGGCAACGATTTCTGAAATTAAGACGGTTTATTCCCATCCCCAGGGTCTGATGCAGTGCAGCCAGTTTTTAAATTCCCACCGGGAATGGAAGCAGGTCAGCCTGGAGAATACGGCAGTAGCGGCAAAAAAGGTGGTTGAGGACGGTGATATTACCCAAGCGGCAGTAGCCAGTGAAACAGCCGGTAAGATTTATGGCCTGAACGTATTAAAAGCAGCCGTAAACCATAATTCCTGTAATGTAACCCGCTTCCTGATTTTGGGCGCGGAGCCGGTGTACCGCCTGGACGCAAAGAAGGTAAGCCTTTGCTTTGAGCTTCCTCATGTCAGCGGCTCCCTCTATAATATGCTGGGCCATTTTATCTACAATCACGTTAATATGCTGATGATCCAGTCCAGGCCTATTTTAGAGAGAAACTGGGAATATCGGTTTTTTGTGGATATTGAAGGAACCTTAAAGGATGGATCCGTTCAGAATGCCCTTTTAGGTCTTAGGAAAGAAGCCGCCAATCTTCGGGTTCTGGGAAACTATTGACCACAAGGCAAAGATTAAAATGATACATAGATTCGAGGCATACGAAAATGACTACACAAGAACTTATTTTATATCGGAATTTTAAATATCAGAAGCTTTTTGAACAGATGGAGCGGCTTCTTTGCAAGGAAGAGGAGGCGAAAGAAGCGTATCCATGTGGGAATCAACTGATTGAGCTGGCAGTTACTTATGGATTCAGCGGGAATTTATATCACTGCTTTTTAGCGTTCTGCCTGGCAAACCATGAAAACGCATACAGCACTTCCTGCGAGATATTAGGGCCGGCTGGGGGAACGCTGGATTCGTTAGCTCTCCATGATTTTAGGATTTTTAAAACACTTTTCGATTATGATATCCGGGAATTAGACTTAGGGGAAGAAAGAGGAAAGGGGATCTGGAGCCTGATTGCGGATTACAAAGCAGCAAAAGATAGCAGCCGGGTTTTTAATAAACGGATCCGGGACCGGATTGTAGAATTGGCAAAGGCACTGGAGCAGGCGGAAGATGTTTTGGAATTCCGGAGGGAAGTAACCCAGTTTTATAAAGAATTCGGGGTGGGAAAGTTTGGGCTGAACAAGGCGTTCCGCATTTTGGAAAAGGATGAGCAGGCTTACATTGATCCCATTACCAATATCGAACACGTATCCTTAGAAGATTTGGTAGGGTATGAGATTCAGAAGAACAAGCTGATTGACAACACAGAAGCGTTTATCCGGGGCAGGGTGGCGAATAACGTTCTTCTTTACGGAGATGCGGGAACCGGAAAATCTTCCTGCATGAAAGCCATACTAAACCAATATTACGATCAGGGTCTTCGGATGATTGAAGTATATAAACATCAGTTTAAGGCATTATCTGATGTGCTGGAGCAGGTAAAGGATCGGAACTATAAATTTATTATTTATATGGACGATCTATCCTTTGAAGAATCGGAGCTTGAATATAAGTACCTAAAAGCGATTATTGAAGGGGGATTGGGAAAAACGCCGAAAAACGTGTTGATTTATGCCACGTCAAACCGCCGCCATCTGATCCGGGAAAGTTTTGGCGACAAGCGCCAGCTTTCGGATGATGATCTTCATGCTAATGATACGGTTCAGGAAAAGCTTTCCCTGGTAGCGCGCTTTGGCGTTACCATTTATTTCGGCTCACCGGAACCTGCCCAGTTTCGGGAGATTGTAGAAGTATTGGCAAAGAGAAGCGGAATTACAATGCCAAAACAAGAATTGCTTTTAAAGGCAAACCAGTGGGAGTTAAGCCACGGCGGTCTGTCAGGACGGACAGCGGCGCAGTTTATCACCTATCTTTTGGGGCAGAAGCAATAATTTCGGTGGCGAGGTTATAGCAGGATGCTGCAAGATTGTGCAGGACAAGAGGGGAGGAAAGGGGTTATGGCAATCCAAACATTTGCTGCCATTGATGTGGGCTCCTTTGAAGTAGAGCTTGGAATTTATGAAATTTCAAATAAATTCGGCATCCGGTCAGTGGATCATGTGCGTCACGTGATTGCGCTGGGCCGGGATACTTATGGGCATGGGAAAATCGGCTACGAGCTGGTGGAAGAGCTATGCCAGGTTTTGAAGGAATTTTCAGTTATTATGAAGGGGTATAAGGTGCAGGCCTATAAAGCTTACGCTACCAGCGCCTTGCGGGACGCAAAGAATAATCAGATTATCCTGGATCAGATTCTGGTTCGTACCGGAATTGATGTAAAGCTGATTGAAAATTCGGAGCAGCGGTTTTTAAGCTATAAAGCCATTGCCTCTAAGGATCAGGAATTTAACAATACAATTCAAAAAGGGACAGCGATTGTAGATGTGGGCTTTGGCAGCATGCAGATTTCCCTGTTTGATAAAGATTCCCTGGTATCTACCCAAAACCTTCCTTTGGGAACCTTGCGCTTAAGAGAATTGATTGCGAAGGTTCCGGCGGGAATGGAGGTTCACAGCCATTTGATTCGGGAATTGGTTGATAATGAATTATTTACTTTCCGCAAGATTTACTTAAAAGACCGTGAAATTAAGAATCTGATTGGAATTGGGGATAATACCCTTTATATGTTTAAGCAGATGCTAAATGAAACCCATTCTGTTTCGGATAAAATGACGGCGGAAGATGTAAACCATTTCTACGATGCCATGTTTAAATTAAGCCCTCATGAACTGGAAGACTTATTCGGAATCAGTGAGCGTTATGTAGAAGTAATGCTTCCCAGCGCGGTTATATACCGGCGGATTATGGAGATTACCGGGGCGGAGCAGTTTTGGCTTCCTGGAATCCGGCTGTGCGACGGAATCGCCGCAGAATATGGAGAGTCCATCCGCCAGGTAAAGTTTAAGCACAGCTTTGAAAATGATATTCTGGCGGCTTCCCGGAATATGGCAAAGCGGTATAAATGCCACAACAGCCATAATCAGGTGCTGGAACAATTTGTGATGGAAATTTTTGATGCAATGCGCCGGTTCCATGGCCTGACAGCCAGGGATAGGCTGCTGCTTCGGATTGCCGTGATGCTTCACGCATGCGGGAAATTTATCAGCATTAAAGACGCGAATGAATGTGCCTACAACATCATAATGGCCACAGAAATTATCGGCTTAAGCCGCCTGGAGCGGGAGATTATTGCCAATGTAGTGCGTTACAATATCCGGGATTTTGATTACGGCCATGTGGAACTGGAAGCGCAGATATATAAGGATTCTTCCGGAATTATCAGCGCTCATGATATTACCATAAAGATTGCCAAGTTTACGGCGATTCTGCGGCTGGCGAATTCCATGGATCGGAGCCATCAGCAAAAGCTTTCCGGATGTAAAATGAGCGTTCATGAGGATGAGCTGGTGATTACAACTGATTACCATGGTGATATTACGCTGGAGCAAATGTCATTTGTGCAGAAGGCAGATTTTTTTGAGGAAATATTTGGAATTCGTCCGGTGCTGAAGCAGAAGAGGAGGGTGTGAAAATGGCAGAGGGCGCAGCAAACTATTTAGACCCTAATAATTATGTGAACCGGGAGTTAAGCTGGCTGGAATTTAACTACCGGGTTTTAAGCGAAGCAAGGGATAAAACCCTGCCCTTATTTGAGCGGCTGAAATTTTTAAGCATTACAGCCAGCAATTTAGATGAATTTTTTATGGTTCGTGTAGCTTCTCTGCGGGATATGGTTCACGCAAACTATACCAAGCCGGATATCGCCGGTCTAAAGCCGGAAGAACAGTTGGAGAAGATTTCGGAAAAAACCCATGAACTGGTAGCCATGCAGTATTCTACCTATAACCGCTCCCTGCTTCCTGCTTTGCGGCTTCAGGGTCTTCATATTATTGAAGATCACGAAGATCTGACAAAAGAGCAGGGAAAGTTTATTGATCAGTATTTTGCGGAGAATGTATATCCGGTATTAACGCCCATGGCGTTTGACTCTTCCCGCCCCTTTCCCCTGGTGCGGAATAAGTCCCTGAATATTGCCGCCCTTTTGAAAAAGAAAAAGGACAGTCATGGGGAGCTGGATTTTGCCATGGTTCAGGTGCCTTCCGGTCTTCCAAGAATAGTAGAGCTTCCAGTAACCGCCGGCGAGGGAGGGCGGGAAATGCGCAATGTAATTCTTCTGGAGGAGATTATTGAGCGCAATATGCAGGCACTGTTTCTAAATTACGACATCTTAGCGGCCCACCCGTTCCGGATTATGCGGAATGCCGATTTAACCATAGATGAGGAAGAAGCGGAAGACCTTTTGGAGGAAATTGAGAAACAGCTTAAAAAGCGTCAGTGGGGAGAAGTGATCCGTTTAGAGGTAGAAGAAAAGGCGGATAAGCGGCTGCTTAAGATTTTAAGGAAAGAGCTGGATGTAAGCGCACAGGATATTTTTGAGATCAGCGGGCCGTTGGATTTAACCGTTCTAATGAAACTGTACGGCGGGCTAAACGGATTTGATAATTTAAAAGCGGCAGGCTATACCCCTCAGCCCGTTCCGGCTTTCATGAATGAAGACGATATTTTTACAAACATCCAAAAAGGGGATATTCTGCTTCATCATCCATATCAGACCTTTGATCCGGTGGTGGATTTTGTACGCACAGCGGCAAGGGATCCGGAAGTGTTGGCCATAAAGCAAACATTGTACCGGGTCAGCGGCAATTCGCCTATTATTGCGGCGCTGGCCGCCGCTGCGGATAATGGCAAGCAGGTATCAGTATTGGTAGAATTAAAAGCCAGGTTTGATGAAGAAAATAATATTAATTGGGCAAAAAAGCTGGAAAAAGCAGGATGCCATGTTATTTACGGACTGGTGGGTTTAAAAACCCATTCCAAAATTACCCTTGTAGTCCGCCGGGAAGAGGATGGAATCCGGCGCTATGTCCATCTGGGAACCGGAAATTATAACGATTCTACTGCAAAACTGTATACAGACTGCGGCCTGATGACCTGTAACCCCTTAATTGGCGAAGACGCTACGGCTGTGTTCAATATGCTGTCCGGTTATTCTGAGCCGCCGGCCTGGAATAAACTGGCAGTTGCTCCACTGTGGCTTCGCAAACAGTTCCTGCGGCTGATCCGGCGGGAAACCGCTTTTGCCAAGGCAGGGCGGGAAGCCAGGATCATCGCTAAGATGAATTCCCTTTGTGACAAGGAAATTATTGCGGCTCTTTACGAAGCTTCCTGCGCCGGGGTAGCAATTGAACTGATTATCCGGGGAATCTGCTGCTTAAAGGCCGGGGTTCCTGGTTTAAGCGAAATGATTTCGGTGCGCTCCATAGTAGGGAATTTTTTAGAGCACAGCCGGATCTTTTACTTTGAAAATGGCGGCGACAGCCAGATTTATATGGGAAGCGCAGACTGGATGCCAAGGAATTTAGATAAGCGTGTCGAGATTGTATTTCCGGTAGAAGATGAGAAACTGAAGGAAGCGGTTTTTCATATTTTGGAGGTTGAACTGGAAGATAATGTAAAAGCTCATATTCTGCAGCCTGACGGAACTTACGAGAAGGTTGATAAACGTGGAAAAGTTTTGGTCAATTCCCAGAAGCAATTTTGTGAGGAAGCAATGTATCAGGCGAAAATGGCCAGAAAAGAAGACGATCCAGTTAGTACCAGAGTATTTGTACCAGTAGAAAGCCAAAACTAAAGCCGTTTGCCGCAAGCCAACAGCCAGGAAAGCGTAATTTCCTGGCTGCCTTCATTTAGAGGAAGCATCTTAATAACCTGTCCGAGGCGAAGGAACACGCGTCTTAGGATTCGTTTTTATTTTGTAAGATAATTGTAAAGTAAATCCAACCATGATATGGTAAACTATAATCGTAATTTTTATGTTATAATTTTAGGGAAATTTGACGGAAATGTGTAAGATAAATCGTTATGGAACATAGCTGAGTGTGAAAGAAACACAAAACGCAAAAACAACAGGCGCTTATGGCAGGTTGCAAGGGCTCGCCAAAACGTGCCTGCAGCAGGATAAGGAGGGCCGGATATGGCAGAAACCCGAATTTTAGTTGTCGATGATGAAAAGGAGATTGCGGATTTAATTGAAATTTATCTGGTAAGTGATGGATATAAGGTACTGAAAGCGAATAATGCGGAGGAAGGCCTTGGGATTTTGGAGAAAGAGGAAATCCATCTGGTGCTTTTGGATATTATGATGCCAGGGATGAATGGGCTTGAGATGTGTAAGAAAATACGGGAAACCAATAATATCCCGATCATTATGTTAAGCGCCAAGTCTACAGATTTGGATAAGATTTTAGGGCTTGGAACCGGGGCGGATGACTATGTGACCAAACCGTTTAATCCCCTGGAATTAACAGCCCGGGTGAAATCCCAGCTTCGCCGCTATACCCAGCTAAATCCAAACAGCAACGTCCACGAGTCGGGGAAAAATGAAATTTCCATTAAGGAGCTGACGATTAATAAGGATAACCATAAAGTTACCGTTGATGGGGAAGAAATTAAGCTGACACCTATAGAGTTTGATATCTTATATTTGCTGGCATCTAACCCGGGACGGGTATTCAGCACGGATGAGATTTTTGAGAATGTATGGAATGAGAAGGTATATGAGGCTAATAATACAGTTATGGTACATATCCGCCGCCTGAGAGGGAAAATGAAGGAGGATACCAGGCAGAATAAAATTATAACAACAGTATGGGGAGTAGGGTATAAGATTGAAAAATAGAGATATGAGCAGGCGTTTTTATGGGCGCATGGCTGTTAATATCGGATATAGTGCCTTAATCGCCGGTATGGTAGAAATTTTTCTGGTAACCAATCTTTCTATTATTTCTGGTTATTTAAGGGAAGCAGATAAGGAAAGCCGGCTGCTTCTCTTTTTCACATGGGAGAAGGAAGGTATTGTGGGAATTTTGCTATGCGTTCTTTTGGGAATTGCCATATTTTCGGTTTCCTTCCTGTTCCTGCAGCATAAATCCATGGTTTATATGGGAAAAATATCCGCAGCCGTGCAGAATATCTCAGAAGGTGACTTAAATACGGCCATTGAAGTAGTAGGGGATGATGAATTTTCCGCCATGGCCGCGAATTTAAATAAAATGGTGGGGGATATCCGGGAACTGATGGATAGGGAACGGGAATCGGAGCGGACAAAAAATGAGCTGATCACAAATATTGCCCATGATTTAAGAACCCCGCTGACTTCCATTATTGGATATCTGGAAATTTTATCCGGAGATAAAAGCGGCCAGCTTCCGGCAGAAGCGGAAAAAAAATATATCGAAATTGCGTATACAAAAGCAAAGAGGCTGGAAAAACTGATCGAGGATCTGTTTGGTTTTACTAAGATGACCTACGGAAAGGTAGCCATGAAGGTAACCCAGGTAGATGTGATAAAATTGCTGAGCCAACTTTTGGAGGAGTTTTATCCCAGCTTTGCAGATCATAACCTGACCTATGAATTAAAATCAAATGTTCCGGCGCAGGTGATTTTGGCAGATGGGAATTTATTAGCCCGCCTGTTTGACAATCTGATTAATAACGCGATTAAATATGGAGCGGAGGGAAAGCGGATTTTGGTAAGGGTTCACGCAGAAGAAGAGATCGTTACGGTATCAGTAACAAATTACGGACACGTGATCCCAAAAGAAGATCTGCCTCATCTGTTTCATAAGTTTTACCGGGTGGAGCAGTCCCGCTCAACGGCTACAGGAGGAACCGGCCTGGGCCTTGCGATTGCGAAAAATATTGTAGAGATGCATGGAGGCACCATACAGGTATCAAGTGATTTAAATGGAACCATATTTACGGTAAAGCTGAAGATACATTTTGATATTAACAAGGAAAATTTTGGAAAGATTGGGTAAAAGCCTATGAGAGTAAGAAAACGAATGCAGGCAAGGGCGGCAGTAGCTGTGCTTGCCCTTCTTTCATTGTTTACAGTGCCCTTTGGAGAAGGCGCCAAAGCCTGGGTGGCGGGTGGCGGCCATCAGCCAGGGGGGATTGATACCGTTTGGGCCCAGTCCAAAATCCAGGACGGGGGGAGCGTGGAGGAGCCGGAAGCAGAAACGGTGAACGCTGCTTACGGCTACAAAAATTCTCCGGTAGCCATGGAAGCCAGTTATGGTTATGACAACATGGCCAAAGGCGGCAGATATCTTCCTGTTTATGTAACACTGACCAATCAGCAGGCAGAGCCATTTAGCGGTAGTGTAATGATGAAATCCATGGAGTCGGATTTTAATATTTATGAGTATGAATATCCGGTGGAACTGGAAGGGGCAGCGACGATCCAAATTAATTTTAATATTCCCCTGGGTCTTCGGGCGGATCAATTATATGTAAAATTATATGATTCGGATGAAAATCAAATACTGCAAAAACGTTTGAAGATGAATATCCGCCAGGATACCCCAGAGCTTTTAATCGGAACCTTAAGCGATTCCCAGGATAAGCTGGAATATTTGAACGATGTGGGGATCCTTCACAGCACCCTGAGAACAAGAACATGCGCCATGGTTGCGGGAAGCATTCCATGGCAGGCAATCGGCCTGGATCAGTTGGATGTGCTTTTAATTACCAATTACGATATCCGACGTTTCAGTACCTGGCAGACCGATACGATTAATGAGTGGGTTAGCCGAGGTGGGATTTTGATATTAGGAACCGGGGCAGGCGGGCAGGAGGCCGTTGAAACATTTCTGGAATACGAGTTGGAAGGGGAGCTTTTGGAACCGGAAGAGCGGGTCATTAATATGGGTGATGAATTCGCGATTTTTGGCCCCTCTGATGTGCGCCTGCCCCTGATGGCTACGCATGTGGAGCTGAAAGAAGGGAACGCGGTGCTTTCTAGCGACGGCTTTCCGGTTCTGTCCGCAGTCAGAAAGGAAAAGGGGATGATTGCGGTAGCTGCCTATGATTTTTGCGATATCAGTAGTTTTTGTGAAGAGCACGGATATGTAGATAAATTATTTACCAAGCTTTTGGGAGAAGAACGAATTCGGGAGCTGGCAGAATACCTTTATGACGGGGGAAGCAGTATTTATTGGGCTGTTCAGAGTATGCTGAATTCCGGTTCCGTAGAGAAACTCCCCAAGATATCCCTGTATGCCATTATGATTTTTTTCTATATTCTTCTGGTGGGTCCCGGTCTTTATTTCTTCTTAAAACAACGGGAGATGCGGATGCATTACGGGGTGCTGACGGTGCTGCTTTCCTTGTTCTGCAGTGGGATGATTTACTTAATGGGCAGCAGGACCCGGTTTGAAAATACCTTTTTTAACTATGCTTCTGTACAGGATTATTCCGGGGATACAGTGGTTTCCTCCGTTTATCTGAATATGCGTACCCCCTATAATAAGCCGTATTCCGTGGGACTGGATGCTTCTTACGATATTCGGCCACTGGTTCGTTCCGCCGGAACGGATATGGCCAGGTTTACCCAGTTTACAGGGGAAGAAAAGGCAAATATTAATATTTTTCATGGAACCGAGAGAACCTGGTTATCAGTGCAGGATGTGGAGGTATTCGCCCCTAATTATTTTCGGCTGGAAAAGCGTGAGGAAAATAAAGAATATCTTGGGATTACCGGATCTGTAACGTATTTCGACGCAAAAATCACCGGGACAATTACCAACCAGCTTGGAATCGACTTGAAACGGGGGGCTGTTTTATGTTCCAATGCCATTGTTCCGTTTGAGTCATTAAAGGCAGGGGAAACATTGGTGCTGGATGAACAGCCGGTATTTTATTACCCATTGATCCGCTCCTTTGCCGTAGCAGATTTTGTAGCCGGAAACGATCAATTTGAAAAGCCGGATACAAATTCCAAGGAGTATATGGATTCCTTAAAACGCTCCAATCTTCTGGAATTTTATCTGGAGTATTTCCTGTCTGGTTACCCTCACGGAGCCAGAGTAGTGGCGTTTCCGGCAGGGGAGGAACAGAATCAGTTTTTATTGGAAGAGGGGTATGAAACAGATGGCCTTACGCTGTATACGGCGGCGGTAGACGCGGACTACCGGAAAGGAGAACAGATTTACCGTACATTTGCGGAAATTTCAGCCAATTTGGTCAGCGGCATTTACAGTGCCGGAAAAAATACAATGAATGGCCTGTCGCCTCTTACGCTGGAATATTCCCTGGGAGGGGATATTACAGTGGAAAAGCTTACGTTTCTTCCAGCTTCTGAAGAATTTACAGAAAATTCCGGGAACGGCGGAATATCCGTATTTGCCGGGGATCTTTATTTTTATAACTACGAAACAGAGAATTTTGATAAGATGGACAGCAGCCAGAGGGAATTTATCCACTGGCAGTTGGAACCGTACCTTTCCGGAGAAAACCGAATTACAGTGAAATACGCATATGATACGCCCGGGGATTATACCCTGGATCTTTCGCTTCCGGTAGTTGCCGTAGTGGGGAGAAAGAACGAATAAACGATTATCCCGCTTTGGCATATGGAGAATGCGGCAGAATGGAGGAAATCATGCTTCAGATTAAAAACCTGAAAAAGACATATGGAAAATATCCGGCATTGGACGGTCTGTCAATGGAGGTAAAGAAGAGAGCGCTATATGGCTTTGTAGGCCCAAACGGGGCGGGAAAGACTACTACCATAAAGATTTTAATGGGTCTTTTAAAGGCGGATAGCGGACAAATTTTAATTGACGGAATGGATGCCCAGAAAAACCAGAGAGAGGTAAAAGGGAAAATCGGATATGTACCAGATGTTTTTGGCGTGTATGACAATTTAAAGGTACGGGAATATATGGAGTTTTTTGCTTCCTGCTATGGAATGGAAGGCCTGATGGCAAGAAAACGATGCAGCCTGCTTTTGGAACAGGTGGGTCTGGAGGAGCGGACAGACTTTTATGTGGATGGCCTTTCCAGAGGAATGAAGCAAAGGCTTTGCCTGGCCAGGGCACTGATTCATGATCCAGAGTTGCTGATACTGGATGAACCAGCTTCCGGACTGGATCCCAGAACCCGTCTGGAGTTTCGGGAGCTGCTGAGCGAACTAAATGATCAGGGCAAGACGATTTTTATCAGCTCTCATGTCCTTTCAGAACTGAATCAAATGTGTTCCGATATTGGCATTATTGACCAGGGGCGTATGATCGTAAGCGGGAATATACGGGAAATTACAGAACGGGTGGATCAATCGAATCCCTTGATTATCCGGGTATACCAAAATATGGAAAAAGCCATGGCGATTTTGCGGAGTCATAGCTGCGTTCGGACGATTTCGATTAAAGACAATTGCCTGTCTGTAGGGTTTGCAGGGGATAATCAGGATGAGGCATTGCTTTTACAGCAGATGATTGATGCGGAGGTTTTAGTGAACGGATTTTTCCGACAGCAGGGAAATCTGGAATCACTGTTTATACAGATCACGGATCATGAAGAAAAGGAGGAGCTTCTGTATGAAGGGAAACCCGGTTTATAGGCGGGAGATGACGGTCAGTAGCCGAAGCATCCGGCTGCCGGTTATGGTGATGGTGTTTAACAGCATTCTGGCGCTTGTAGCTCTTTTAAATATGTATTCCGTGGCATCCCAGAGCAGGGTGACGGCGGAAATTCAATACTCCAGCTTTCTTAGGCTGTACGTATTTGTTGCGCTGATTGAATTCCTGATGCTTATTTTTATCATGCCGGCGCTGACTGCCGGGAGTATCAGCGGAGAACGGGAACGGCAAACCCTAAATCTAATGCTGTCTACACAGATGACGCCTGTGGAAATCGTATTGGGGAAATTAATTTCTTCCATGATTAACATGGCGCTTTTGGTAATTTCCAGTTTTCCGGTGATTTCGCTGGTTTTCATATATGGAGGCATCCAGTTAAAGGATCTGGGGCTTCTTTTACTGTTGTATTTGTCGGTAGCATTGCTCTCTTCCAGTTTAGGCCTTTGCTTTTCAGCGGTCTGCAAGCGCTCTACCGTAGCGACGGCTCTTTCCTATGGCTTTTTAAGCTTCCTGCTGATAGGGACATACGCAATTAATTTTTTTGTCTGGTCCATAGCCCAGATGGGGGCCGCCAGATACGTAAACCAGGTAGGAGGAATTGCCTCACAAGTAAATTCCGGAGGCTTTTTTTATCTGCTATTGTTGAATCCGGCATTAACCTTTTACCAGGTGATTGGAAACCAGGTAGGAGATCAAGAGGTTTCCTCCATGGTAATACAACACTTTGGAAACCGACAGGCCAATCCCGTTTTAAACGGGTGGATTCCATTTAGCATCTGCCTGCAAATTCTTTTGGCTATTCTGTTTCTGGTGATTGCGGTGCGGACCATTGATCCGGCGTGTGGAAAAAAGATAAGAAGGCAACTGTAACACATTCCTCTCGTCCACATATGATATAGTACAACCATATAAAATAAAGGAGTTCAATCATATGTGTATCTTTGGAAGATGTAATTGTTGCTTTGGCTGCAGATGCTGCAGAAATCATTGTGGAAATAACTGTGGAGCTGGCTGTGGTAATTGCTGCTCCAATAACTGCAGGACTGTTTGCAGAGTAGTCTGCGGAAACGGCTGCGACAACGGGTGTGACAACAACTGTGGAAATAGCTGCGGCAACGGGTGTGACAACAACTGTGGAAATAGCTGCGGCAACTGCTGTGACAACAACTGTGGAAATGGCTGCGGCAACTGCTGTGACAACAACTGTGGAAACAGTTGCGGCAACTGCTGCGATAATAACTGCGGTAACAATTGTGGAAACGGTTGTGGCACTATCTGCCCTCCGCCTTTCTGTGGGAACCGACCCGTTCCGTTGGGCTTTGGCAATGGCGGTGACAGGCACAATGATGGGTGCGGCTGTGCATAGTGAACAAAAGACCGCCATTAGGTAAGACCTTACGGTCAAACAGACAGGGGCCGGTTTGCGGCCCCTGCCAAAACAAGATGGTAAGATAGGAATCAGGTACTGCCAATGAAGGAATAATCTTGGCAGAGGTTAACCGTGCCGGGCAAAGGGAGCTTGCATCGCAAATCCCATCATGTGTTTTACACACAGTACGGCAATTGGCGGTACCTTACATAATTATAAGGAAGGAATCATGCTGAAAATAGGATGTCATTTATCATCATCAAAAGGATATGAGTCTATGGGAAAGGCGGCTGTTTCAATTCATGCAGACACCTTTCAATTTTTTACTAGAAATCCCAGGGGAACCAGGGCAAAGGAGATCAAAACAGAAGATGTGGAGCGGTTTTTAAAATTGGCGGACGCGCATGCAATTACTCCTGTTTTAGCCCATGCCCCATATATTTTAAATGCCTGTTCAAAGGATGAAAGGCTGAGGAACCTGGCACGGGATACGATGGCAGACGATTTGAACCGGATGGAATATATTCCGGGAAACATGTATAATTTTCATCCGGGGTGCCACGTTGGGCAGGGAGTGGAAACAGGAATTTCCTATATTTCACAAATGCTGAATCAGATTATAAAACCAGGACAGCATACAGTGATACTTTTGGAAACCATGGCCGGAAAAGGCAGTGAAATCGGGGGAAGGTTTGAGGAGCTGCGGGAAATTATGGATCGGGTAGAATATAAAAGCCATGTGGGAGTATGTCTTGATACCTGCCATGTTTGGGATGGGGGGTATGATATTGCCAGGCATTTGGATCAGGTAATAACCGAATTTGACCGGATTATTGGCCTGAATAACCTGAAAGCCATTCATCTGAACGACAGCCGCAATCCGCTTGGATCCAGAAAGGATCGGCATGCGAAAATCGGAGAGGGTTTTATTGGCCTTGAAGCATTAGCCAGGGTAGTGCGCCATCCGGCTCTGAGAAAGCTTCCTTTTTATCTGGAAACGCCCAACGAGCTGGATGGTTATGCCAGAGAAATTGGGCTAATGCGCAAAGAATGGGAAAAGGACAGCTAATTTGCGCAATTGATTATCTGGCTAGCCGGTGTGAATCGCATCGGAAACCAATGAATCCTGTGTTTGCGAAAGCCGGTCTATGGACAAATATTTACAGAACGCTTATAATAGTAGCGGACAGGTCTGCTGGCGGAAATGAGATTTTAAACTTTTACGCACGCTCTGAGCGCAAATCAGGCCAAAAGGCGATAGGGAGGATGATGGTTGGTGGGAAAAACAGTTATCATAATTTTGCTGCTTGTGATTGTGGCAGGAGGAGGCTTCTTATATATTACCATACGGAGGAAGCTTCGGATGATTTCCAGGCTGGCCTTTGGCACCGATTCACTGATTGAAGGAATCCGGAGCCAGGAAGATCGGCTGGCTACCACACCTAAGTCCGTTTCGGGTATGACAAGTCTTTGCCTGCCCCAAATCCAGCGGGATTTTCCGGAGTTTTCCCTGGCAGAGCTGATCCAGCGGTCAGAAAATCAGTTAAAGGCCAGCCTGGCGGCAGTGGAAATGCAGGATATAAGCCGGCTACAGCAGGCATCAGAGGATTTGCGAAGCCAGATTGGACTGTGGATTGAGGATGATAAGCGAAGAGGGATTCGGGAACATTTTCAAAAAATTACGGTGCACAGAACGGAAATTTCACGTTACCAAAAACGGGAAGGCTGTTGTGTGATTACATTGCAGTCCGCGGTTGGGTACGAGTACTGGGAAGAATGGCTAAAGGAGTGGCAAATCCAGAAAGCAGGCCATGGGGAAAAGGAGAACACGCCTCTTGAGGAACGGCGAATGCGCCAAACACGTTATAATATGGAATTTATGTATATTCAGGACAGGGAAAAATTGCAGTCTGGTCAGACGGCCATGGCAGTTACCTGCCCTCAATGCGGCGCCCCTATAAGCAGGCTGGGCAGTAAATTTTGCGAGTATTGCGGCAGCGGGATTGAGCCCATCAATATCCGTGTCTGGTCATTAAACCGGATTCAGGAGGGATAGGGCGGAAAACAAGTCCGCAAAAATAGGTATCAAAAAATTGGAAATAAATGCAATAAAATGAAGGAGGTAATCAAATATGGGCATAATAAAAGCAGCGGCAAAGGCGGTTGGCGGCGCGCTGGCAGATCAATGGTTGGAGGTGATTGAACCGGGAGATATCAGTGACAAGACTGTATTTGCGGAGGGCGTAAGAACCAGAAGGGGCGCCAATGTAAAGGGGACGGATCGAACTGTGTCAAATGGCTCTGTCATCCACGTATATCCCAACCAGTTTATGATGCTGGTAGACGGCGGAAAAGTCGTGGACTATACTGCGGAGGAAGGCTATTATACGGTTAATAATTCTGCTTTGCCATCATTATTTAACGGGCAATTTGGGGATTCATTAAAAGAGTCGTTTAACCGGATCCGGTACGGCGGCATGACGCCAACCCTTCAGCGGGTATTTTACATAAATCTCCAGGAGATCAAAGGCCTGAAATTCGGAACCAGAAACCCGATTAACTATTTTGATAACTTTTATAATGCGGAGCTGTTTTTAAGGGCACATGGAACCTATTCCATAAAAATTACGGATCCTTTGCTGTTTTACGCGGAAGTGATTCCCAAAAACGCAAGCCGTGTAGAGATTGATTCCATTAATGAACAGTATTTATCAGAGTTTTTAGAAGCACTTCAAAGCTCCATTAACCAGATGTCGGCAGACGGGATCAGGATCTCTTATGTTGCGTCTAAAGGCCGGGAACTCGGAAAATACATGGCAGATGTGCTGGATGAAGACTGGCGCAAGATGCGCGGAATGGAAATACAGTCAGTTGGAGTGGCAAGCATATCTTATAATGAAGAGTCCCAAAAGCTGATTAACCTGCGCAATCAGGGCGCCATGTTAAGCGATCCTTCGATCCGCGAGGGCTACGTACAGGGAGCGATAGCAGAAGGATTACGAAGCGCTGGTTCCAATTCCAACGGCGCCATGGCTGGATTTATGGGAATGGGTATGGGAATGCAGGCCGGAGGCGGCTTTATGGGAGCGGCTTCCGCAGCCAATATGCAGCAGATGCAGATGAACCAGGGAACCATCCCGGGGCAGGCTTCCAATACCGGAGGGAACGGAGGATATCCGGGTCAGGGCGCTGTGCCAGGCCAGAATGGCTCTTATGGGGGGCAGGCTGCCACAGCAGGCCAGACGCCAGGCGTCCAGCAGACGGCTGGATGGACTTGCAGCTGCGGAGCAGTCAATACCGGAAAATTCTGTGGTGAATGTGGAAACCCGCGACCTTCCGCAAATTGGGTTTGCGGATGCGGAACGGTTAATACCGGAAAATTCTGCAGTGAATGCGGGAAGCCGAGGACATGATGGATACGATTACATTTAAGTGCCCTAACTGCGGCGGCGGATTGGTTTTCAATCCAGAAACACAAAAGTATGAATGCGAATTTTGCTTATCCGATTTCAATTTCCAGGAACTGAAATCCCAGGATTCCCAAGACGCCGCTGCCGCGAATGAACCCCAGGCAGTTCTATATAACTGTCCAAGCTGTGGCGCGGAAATTGTGACAGATGAAACCACAGCAGCTTCAATTTGCTATTACTGCCATAATCCGGTGGTATTAAAGGGACGGCTTGAAGGCCGTTATCAGCCGGATTATGTGGTTCCATTTTCCATTAGCCGGAAGCAGGCGGAAGAAATTTTTGCCCAATGGATCCGCCGCAAACGGTATACGCCATCTGATTTTTATTCAGAAAAGCAGATTGCTTCTATGACAGGGGTTTATTTTCCCTATTGGCTTTATAGCTGCACAGTAGATGGAAAAATGGAGGCAGAGGGGACAAAATTGCGGATGTGGGATGCAGGAAATCTTCGCTATACGGAGAAAAAGATTTACCGCATCAGCCGGGACGGCCAGATGAACATTAACCATATGGCCCGGAATGCCTTAAAAAAAGCAAATGCAAAGCTTTCTTCCGGAGTCCTTCCCTTTCAAACAGAAGGTCTAAAGCCATTTCACATGGGATATCTTACCGGATTTTTCGCAGAGAAGCGAGATATGGAAAGAGAGCAGCTTAGGCCGGAAATAGAACATGAGGTAAAGGAATTTGCCGCCGCCAGTTTAAAAAGCAGCGCGGCAGGATACTCTGGATTAAATGTCCGCTACCAGGAAACCGATATTCAAACGCCGGTATGGCATTACGGTCTGTTTCCTGTATGGACGCTTACCTATAAAGGGCCGAAGGACGGAAAAATTTACTATTTTGCGTTAAATGGGCAGACTGGCAAAGTATGCGGGGAAATTCCGGTAGATGGGAAGAAGCTGTTTCTTTTGTTTCTTTTTGTATTTACGCCTCTTTTTGCGCTGCTTTTGGCTGGAGGATATTTGTTATGAGATATGCGAGGATAAGAGGAGCTGCTTCCCGGGCGGTTCAGATTCGGCCTTTGTGGCTGCTTCTATGCTTTTTTTTCTGCTGCTTTTGGTCTTACGGCATTTTCGGGATCTGGGCATACGGCGCGGAGGAAGAAGGGGAAGATTACAGCCAGGAAACAGAACGGGTATTTGATTATGCAGGACTGTTTGACCAGGAAGAAATAAAAATACTAGAAGAAACGGCGGCAAGGCTGCAAAAGGAAATGAAGGCTGAGGTGATAGTGGTAACAGTTGACGATGCCGATGGCCAAAGTGCCCGGCAGGTGGCGGATCAGTTTTACTTTAGTCATGGGTTTGAGCAGACGTATCATGAAAACGGAATTCTTATGCTGATCGATATGGATAACCGGGAGCTTTATCTGGGAACCTATGGTTCCATGATCCGTGTTTTAACCGATCAGCGGATTGAACGGATTTTAGATCAGGTGTATGATGCCGCTTCAAAGGAAAGGTATGCGGATGCGGCGTTAGCGGGGATCGAAATGTCTGGCGAATACTTTCAAAAAGGAATTCAGTCAAATCAGTATCATTATAATGTGGAAACCGGAGCTATCAGCAGATACCGGTCAATCCGGTGGTATGAGGCCTTATTTGCTTTTGCTGTTAGCGCCGGGACAGCGGCAGGCGTATGTTGGAAGATAGTTGGAGAGTATGGGATGAAGGATGTGGGCAGCCAGGGTGATTCACTGGCTTACCGGGCGGATTGCCGTTTTCAGTTTCATAATCCGTCGGATCAGCTTGTAAATACCCTGGTTACTCATATAGTAATTCCCAGGCAGCCTACCGGTGGCGGGCATTCTGGCGGCTCTTTTTCCGGACGCAGTTCTACCCATAGCTATGGAGGCCATCAGGCAGGAGGCGGCGGAAGAAAATTTTAAAAGAGAAGTAAGATGCCATGAAACAACGCGCAAAGACTTATGCCAAGAAGGGACGGGAGCAGGAAGGCGGTGGCAGTCCATTTTAAGCTTTTGGTTTCCTGATGGATCATTTGCAGGGAAGGGAGGCAGGGCCAGTGGAACAAGGTAAGAATGACTACAGAAAGGGCCCTGTGCCAATTCCAGCCGTGTAAAGCAAGAAGGTCGCTTAATTCCGCTATGGAGCGGACTGAAAAAATGGCGGCAGTATTGGCGATGGCGTTAGCCGGGACAGACGCGGACGCGTTAAGCGTATGGTTCTGGGATAAGTAGATTAAAATCATCAAAGGCATTGTGATTTCGTTGGCAGGGGTTGCCAGCAGAAAAGCAGTTACAATAACGCCGTCCAGTCCAAGAAAAGAGCCTACAGGTTCCAGAAGCCGGATACACTGGTCTAAAAGGGTACTTCCATTTACAGAGGTGTGGCTCAGGAGCCAGATAAAAAATCCGTCCAGGAGAGCGGATGCGCCAGCCCGACCGATAAAAAGGCAAGTATGATTCCAAGCGGAAGGAATTACGGAGGTTATCAGGCGGGGGCGGTGAAGCTGCGGCAATTCCAATACAAATGCGGAAGGAAGCTGTTTTAACGCGGTACGGGATAATAAGAAAGAGGTACAAAGGGCTGCTAAAAAGCCTGGCAAAAGAAAAACCACTGCCATAAAACACGCAGGAATGAAAGGGACAAAATAAATGGCAGGTGGCAAAGGAGCGGCGGAAAAGCCCACGGTTCCTGCCAAGGCAGCGATAGCAAGCAGGGTTGGAATGCGTCCGCTGCATGGAATCAGGCAGGTAGTTAGCAGGGCTGCTAAACGCTCCCTGGGCGATTGAATCCGGCGGCTCTCTAAAATCCCTGCCATATGGCAGTGGGCGCTTTTGGACATAACAAGGGATTGGCTTCCGCAGACGCCCCATGGTCTTAGCAGACGATCTCCATAAAACGAAATCCTGGGAAGGAAGCCTGCCTCATCTAGCAGGGTGAATAGGAAAAAGGCGATCGCAAGGGAAGGCAGCATAATGGATATGATACAGGTTAAGGCTGGAAGGAAGCCGTTAAACAAGAAATCCAAAGGCCAACAAACAGGTGCAAGGCGGTCAGATAGCGCTTCTTCGATTAGAACCAGTGATTCAAAAAGGGTTTGGGACAGGAGGGTGGCTCCGGTTAATGTAAACCATAGAAAAAAAAGAAACCATGCGATCAGAAATAGGGTTCCGAAAACGGGTTTGGAAAAGGTGGCGTCGACTGCTTGTTCCAAGGGGCCGTAGCAGTTTTTTGCACAGCGGGCCGTTTCAAAAGCCAGTCTTGATGGGGAAAAATCCAAGCAGTCATAGGAGAAACGCCGGTTACGGGCGTAGGCTATGGCTGCTTTTATGTCGTCCAAACCGGTTTTGCGGTGAAAGTAGGGAACCACTGGGATCTGAAGCACATCTTCTAACAGGTCAAAGTCAATGGAGATTCCGTGCCGTTTTTGCTCTTGGCAGACCTGGACGCATAATACAATGGGGATTGCTTTCCCAGCTTCCTGGCTTTGGCGGATAATCAGGGACAGAAGACGCAAACCTTGCTCCAGATATAAGGCATTCGCGACTACCAGGATTACATCCGTATCGGTCTGGCATGGGCAAAAGGCAGGTAATGGAAAGATACTGGCAGGCAACACCTGATAGCGCTGTTCCATATAAGTGTAGGAAACGGGGTGGGAAAAAGGCTGGTATGCTGCTGTACCATGGGGAAATCCGGCAGCTTGGCTGGTTACGGCTGTGATGGTAACTGTTTTTTGTTTCATAACCTTACTCGATGCTTGCGGGAAGTCTTCTTAATATGATATGCGCTGAGGCTTGGAGGAGTTTCCAGTTTTACGTATGAGAACCGGGCAGCTTCCGGATTCGGATGTAAGGATAAAAGGAGCTTATCTCCTTGACTATGGGGGGGCAAATTTAGTATAATATTCCTAATAATTACAGAATCAGGAAAAACCATACGTACTATATCAGCAGGCTTGCCTGCTGTTTTGAATGCGAGGGATAGCATAGAAAAACGGATACGGCTTGAATGGACGATTCTGGAATCCAATATGGAAAAGGAAGGAGAAATTTGGGAATGGATGCTAGAAAGAAACGGAAACGAGCATTTGGCGCTGCTATTCTCCTTTTGCTGGCAGTTCTGGCAGTAGGAACCGCGGTGTTTGCCAAGGAGGGAAAATCCCATTCTTCTTACAGCATGATGATTCAAAAAAAGCTTGCAGACAGCAGCCCTGAGGCTGCCAGGGATAAGGAGTATACCTTCCAGATAGAAGGGATTACCCAAACAGGCGGCGAGTACAAAAAAGTAGAAAAAACGGTAACTATTACAGGAGAAGGCGAAGCGTATGTTGAATTTGACGGCCCTACCGAAATTACAGTAGTGGAGTTGTCAGATGATATTCCAATAGAAGTTGGCAATGAAAAATGGAATATGACAACTACTCAATGCGAAAGTCAGATGCAAGTACCGGGACAGGCCACTAAAATTAGCATCAGCAAGGATGGCGGCAAGATCCGGGTAAAAAGGCCGGAAGATGCTCAGACAGTTACCTACTTTCAGGTGACAGGCAGGGATTTTGCAAACGGGGATGAAATCTATGACAGCGGCCTTTGTAAAATTGAACCGGGCGGGGAAAAATTGCTGGAGGGCTTAAAACGAGGCGAATATATCGTAAAAGAGCTGAAAGCGCCGGAAGGCTTTGCTGTTACCGTAGGCCCCAGGATAGCAAATGTTGAGGCGGGGAAGATCGGGAGCGTACATATTAACGGGGATTATGGAGCTATAACCATCACAGCGCCAGGCACCTTGGGAAGCAATGATGCGTACTACTATACGATTAAGAGGGATGGCAATGTATATGAAAGGGCGATCCGGGTAAAAGCAGGGGAAGCTTATAAATTGGAACATTTGCCACGGGGTATGTATACAGTAACGGAGTACCGGGACAACAATACAGGATATCAGGTGCTCGTACCGCAGACAATAGAAATACCAGTAGAAAAGAACATTAAAAGAGTAGAAAGCGGCACTGGCAAAAACGTAGATGTATATCGCCTGTTTTATACAATACCTAAAAGTGTAACATATGCCAAGTTGAGGATCAACTTTCCATATGATAAAGACGGACCGGATAGAGGAACCCCATGTGTAGCATGTATCAAAGGATGCTATGTGCAAGCCCCTACCACAATAAAGGGTTTCATATTTAATGGAAAGGTAGGGTACCCTAAAAATTGGAGCAATTATTCCCTGCTTCCTGGGAAAGTTTACTTGAAAATTAGGTCGAGTGACGCGCCTATCAGATGGGTTAAAATAACATTGACAGAGTGTACCGAAACGATAAACGATTTTTTGTGTGAATCAGAACAACCTTGTACCAAAACGATAGACAGCCGTGGCTGGATGGAAATCAGCAAGGAAGTGGATAACAGCGAAGGCGCAGAGAATGTAACGTATTACTATACGCTCAAGGATGAGGACAAAAATATTGTTACAGTTACGGATTATACCATTACGGATGAGGCAGGGAATTCTGTGGCCACAGGCTCCATTACAGATAAGGCTGACACTACGGTAATGCTTAAGGCAGGCCAGAGAGTCAGGCTTAACGGCCTTAAGGAAGGGAGCTATGAAATTACAGAATCCCTCCATCAAAATAGCCCTGCGGCGTTTGAGATGATGGTAGAGGAGGAGGAGAAGAATACTACAGGAGCCAACGCCGGTTTTAACTTAGAGGTTCTGGGAGAGCGCACCCTTACCATTAAAAAGCCGAAGGGTGAGGATGGCGGAAGGACTTACGATTTTAATATTTTTAAGGCAGATGAAAATGGAAATTATGAATGGGACGGCGGGAAGAAAATTAATCCTGTAGAAACCATAACCCTTCATGCCGGGGAAAGCGACGGTACGTTTGTACTTCAGCCTGGCAAGTATCTGGTAGAAGCGTCTGATGACGGGGATGCAGGTTTTTCCATTACCTTTAGCGACAGCAGTACTGTGCAGGTGTTCCAGGGCTCAGTTCCTACGGTTACGATTACCAACGCGTTTACCAGAAATAGGGGGGCGTATCGGGTGATCCACGAGTACTATTTGAGGGATTCTGACGACCATTATACGTATGAAGGCTCTAGCGCCCTCAGCACAATGTATGGGGAGCTGGATGGGGTCGTCCATGATTCTGGGGAAGTTACCAAATATCGTGTATTTAATGGGCATACATATAATTATATGGAGGATATGGACGCATATGGCATAGTAGAAAAACAGGCTGCTTTGGCAGCCGCAGGCGGCAGGACGTCAACCTCCAGCAATGCGGCATCCTCCGGCGGGCAGGGGCAGAATACTGGCAACAGGCCAGAAAACGCAACCTCCAGCAACGCCACGCCTTCTAATGTGAGATTAAAAAATAATGGAAATAAGCAAAGGAACGCAAGTTCTGGCGGCGCAATGCTTCTAGGCAGGGAATTTGGCAGGCAGGCGTATTCCTACAGCAGCCACGGTGAAAACGCAACCTCCAGCAATGCGGTTGACAGGAGCCCAATTCCAAGTGGAGCGTCCGGTTTTGACGGCAGCGCTGCCGTCAAAAAAGAAGTGCTTTCTGACGGGGCAGGTACGGATGAGGCTTCTACAAAGGGGGCATCTTCTGCCAGAGCCGCCAGAGAACCGGATGAAAACGGGATCCTGACAGAGGGTTATGGAGATGATGCCAGCCACCATTATAAGTACCAGCCAGATGATGGGATGGCTTCTGTGGTTAATACAGAAGATGGTTCACAAATTATTATCCTGCGGTATTATCGGAATGATACGCCTGAGATTATTACAGGCTCTTACAAGGTGATCCATGTGTATTATCTGCGGGATAAACACGGTTCCCATTGGGAAGGCAGCAGCGTAATGGAATCGGTTGATGTGGGGCAGTTGACCGATATAGAAAAGTTTAAAAAGCATGAGGCAAAAGATGTAGGTAAGGAAACGAATCCCACTAATTTTTCCGTTGACGGAACCTATTATACCTATACGTATGATACTGCTGTTTATGGCAAGGTAACGCAAAGTGAAAATACGGATCCTTATCCTGGCGAAGGGAATGCTGGCGAAGGGTGGCATTACGAACCGGATTCGAAAATGAGAGGAGCCTATGCAACGCCAGAAGGGGATCAGATCATTATTCTACGTTATTACCGGGAATTAGAAGATTCGGTTGTTACGAACGGTTTCTATAATGTTGTCCACGAATATTACTTCCGGAATAAGGAGCATCTATCCGAAGATTTTGATGATAAGCCAGGAACGAACGCAATTCCGGAAACAGAAGGGGATTTGGAAACCGAAGGGATACCGGAAGGTGACAAAATGGCTCCAGCCGCTTTCCGCACCGTATCGGAACCTTTAGAGGGGCAGGCAGACGCCGCCTTTGGCGGTACGCTTGTAAATACGGATGAATATGTTTATACATTTGAGGGGCGGACAGACATTGAACATATATCTGCACCGTTAGATGGCAGGTACACAAAAGCTGATGTGGAAGAAAAGCTGGTTTATACACCAGACGGCAGCCAAGAGGCAGAAAATTATACGTATTATAATGTTGGATATGGCCGTAAGGCGGATACAGGATATGAGTGCATTTCCAATAAGCAGTGGGCGGCTGCAACGGAGCAAGGAGAAGAAATCATTATTTTGCGGTACTATCGCCAGGGGGAAGATGAACCAGAAGAGCCTGATGTGCCAGACAAACCAAAACCAGAAGAGCCAAACGATCCCAAACCGGAAGAGCCAAACGATCCCAAACCGGAAGAGCCAAGCACAGATCCGAGCCAACCGAAACCAAGCCTTCCAAGCGGCGGAGGCGGAGGCGGCGGTTCAACCCCTACGCCGACAACGGCGCCTTCGCCAGATGCGGTTCCAACGCCGGCTCCCATTGTGGAAGAGGTGACAGAACCTGCAAACGATCCGGACAGCCTTCCGGATCCCAATGCTCCCAACAGCCCGGAACGTATTACCATTTGGGAGGGCGGCGTCCCGAAAACATATGTGAAGGTATGGGATTCCCAGAATAACGAATGGGTCTACCTTCCGGAATCTCAAGTGCCATTAATAGGCCGCATGATGCCAAAAACAGGTGATCACAGCAAAACTGGTTTATGGGCATTGCTGTTCCTTGGCGCTTCAGGCAGCATATGTCTGCTAAAAATCATTTCTATGCGGAAGAAAAAACAAGAAATAGAATAAAAAGACCAGGCGGGAAGGATTTCGTCCCGCCTGATTTTTGTTTTTAATGAATGGATCATACAGGAAGTTTTGTTTAAAATTGCATTGACTAATTTGCAAAATGTGGTAAAATAAAACACATGGAAGCATAGCTCAGCCGGGATGAGCGTTCGCCTCACACGCGAAAGGTCAGGAGTTCGAGCCTCCTTGCTTCCACTAATAATTTTATCCGGAGCTAGTGTGCTGTCTGTGTGATATCAGATGAAACTTTGCGGAATCAATTTTCACCGGCAAGGCGGGAGGCGATGGGGTGGCATCCATAACCTGCTGCAACGTAGACCGATGGAACTTTAGGCAGAGAGGTTTGCCTGAATATAGCGCAGACAGCACACGACCTTACAATCAAAGAATCGCTTGGGCGTAAACGTCAAAATAACAAAAATCCCGCAGGCATTGACGCTGTGGGGTTTTTTATTACAAAGGATCCGGTAAGGCGTACGGCAGCGGTTTTTGCCAGGTTTCGGAAACTGTGGTATCATGGAGATATTATTTGTGATCGGAGAACATATATTATGATTGCTTCAGAACAATATTTGGCAGAATATTATAAAAATTTGTTTTTTGGCAATGCCAATAAGCGGTATCGCTCTATGTCATTAGGCGAAATGCGGAAACGCTGCCAGAAGCTGAACCCTCAAATCCTGAAGAAGATTGAAAAATCCAATGAGTTAAGCGATATTCATGCCATGCTGTCTAAAGTATGCGCATATCTGATGCGGAAGGAAGAGATGGGTTCGCCGGAGCAGAAAGAGGAGATCGGAAAGTGGATTGAGAAGATGAAGGGTTTTTGCGTCTGCCTGGCAGAAAAGGATTTGGAATTCCTTCCTGATTTGGAGGAAGAAGAGCTGCGTCAGGTACTGCAGATGCAGGGAATCCGGCGGTATCTGCTTTCTAATTCTTTAGAGCGGGGCTACCAGCTTTTCTACATTCCCAAAACGATTCAGAAAGGAATCCGGGAATCGATCAAGCAAAAGCCTGAGGAAGAATATCCACAGGCACGGCTGATGAAACGGAAATTTATTCTTCATGTTGGCCCAACCAATAGCGGGAAAACCCATGATGCCTTAGAACGGCTGAAGGCTTGCGCCCACGGCGCTTACTTTGGCCCACTGCGGCTTCTGGCTCTGGAGGTTTATGATAAATGCAATATGGAAGGTCTGGCATGTTCTATGATAACTGGGGAAGAAACCATCCAGATACCCGGAGCGCTTTGCCAGTCCTGTACAGTGGAAATGCTAAATGATCACGAATACTTTGATATTGCCGTGGTCGACGAATGCCAAATGATCGGGGATCCGTACAGAGGGCATAATTGGACCAGAGCCATCTTAGGTCTTCGCGCGGAAGAAATCCATCTGTGTATGGCGCCGGAAGCGGAGTCCATCATCACCCAAATGATTAAACGGTGCGGCGACCAGTACCGGATCGTGCGACATAAGCGGAATACCCGTTTAACCGTAGAGAAAAAATCCTATTCCCTGAAACATGATCTTAGAAAAGGCGATGCCCTGATTGTGTTCTCAAAAAAATCCGTACTGGCTCTGGCTGCCCATTTAGAAGGCCAGGGCGTGCGCTGCAGCGTAATCTATGGCAGTCTTCCGCCTGCTACCAGAAGAGAGCAGGTACGCCGCTTCCTGGCAAAGGAAACGGATATTGTAGTCAGCACTGATGCCATTGGCATGGGCCTGAATCTTCCGATCCGGAGAATCGTATTTGTGGAAACTCAGAAATTTGACGGTGTAGTGAAACGGGACTTGGATCCGGGAGAAATCAAACAAATCGCTGGCCGAGCCGGCAGATTTGGGATTTATGAAGAGGGGTTTGTAGCGGCGATTGATAATATCCAGTTGATCGAAGACGGTCTGGGAAGAATGCCCATTCCTATTATGAAGGCTTTGATTGGGTTTCCGGAACAGCTTTTAAATCTTCCGGCAGATATTGACAGCCTGATTAAAATCTGGGCTGGCATGGATGCCCCAGCGCTTTACCAGAAAATGGAAGTGGACGAGCTTCTTTCCCTCTATCAAAGCTTCCTGACTGTCCATGGCCACCATATGGAGGAATTTTCCAAGCAGGAGATCTATAAGCTGATTACCTGCGCAATTGACATTAACAATAAATTAGTAGTGGATTTATGGAAAGATTACTGCCGGGAGTATCGGGAAGTGGATGAGCTGGAATTTCCTTACAGCCCGGGAAATGATTTGTATGATTTAGAAAGCTATTATAAAATGCTGGATTTATACTTTCAGTTTTCACGTAAAGTAGGCCTTCCGGTTCAGTTAGAAAACCTGATGGAAGAGCGCCATGAAACGGAAGCGGAAATCAGCCGGATATTAAAAATGGAGTGTACCAGCTATTCCAGGAAATGCACCATATGCAAACGGGAACTGCCGTGGGATTACAGTTTCTCTGTCTGTGAAAGGTGCTTTGAACGAGGAAAAAGCGAACATAGAGGCCGGAGGCAGGCGGGAAAAAAGACTTTAGGCAGGGCGCTTCCGGGAGGCGGGCCAACCGTCTGGAAGGAGTCCGGGAAAAAGGGCATGCCAGGCAGCGGCAAGCCAATGGAACGTGTGCCTTCTGACCCTGTTCTGGCCGGACGCCTGAGATTTAATTTCCGCGTTCGGCACCGGGGAGAAAAGCAGGGAAAAGGGAAGGAGGATCCGCCGGAGTCTTAGATACCCTTAGAGCGGGTCTAAAAGCTTTACCAGAATTTTGCTGGAATCGTCTGCCCGCAAAGCAACGACAACATGCCGGATTTTGTAAGCAGACATGCCATCCCCCTTATGTTTATAAACGCAGGTAATCAAAGCGTCTGGTTCAATCCCCCACAGGGAAAGAAGCGGCTCACAATCGCCCGGAAGGGCAATCCAGACAACGATAGCTTTGCGGCCTTGCTTTAAATAATTTAAGGGAACTACCATAATGCTCCTGTATCTAGCAAAAGCGGTTATTACATGATACGTAAATAATAAGAGTTGGTGTCATAAGGTCTTTTGCCACCTTGATAACGGATTACTCCGCGCTTTGTGCTCCATGCCATATGTTTAAGGACAACATGAGGGCAAGGTGATGGGCACCGGATTATGGATATCCATAGAGGATTTTTCTACCAGGCAGTCATACGCCAGCAGGGTAACACCTGCGTTCCTGGCCCGAAGGAGGGCATATCCGAATTCCGGGTGGGTTTCCATATTGGGGGTAAAGCCTGTGATTCCTTTCATTTGGATGACCAAAAGAAGATAACAGGCCAGACCCTTTTGGGAAGCTTTGGCCAGGGCGTCCAAATGCTTGATCCCCCGTTGGGTAGGTGCGTCCGGAAATGACGCGATACCATGGCGTTCCAGGGTGACGCCTTTTACTTCCATAAAGGCCGGACGGTTTTCCAGGTAAAAAGCCAGATCAAACCGGGAGTGGCCATATGAAACTTCCCGGCAAATCTGAGTGGCTTTTATGCCCTTTGGAAGAAGGGCATGAAACCGTTCTGACTGGATCCATTCCCAGGCAGCCTGGTTTGGGGCCTGGGAATCCATATTGATTAACAGCGTTTCATCCCGGCTTCCGGCATGTTCTTTATATACCCCGATTACATCGTAGCAGGTTTTCCTGCCTGTTTTGGCGGCATTGGGATGATATTCTAAAATAAGCCTTGCGCCTGGGACAAGAAGCTCCCTGCAGCGCCCGGTATTTTTTACATGGCAGATTTCCTCTTTTCCATTAACTATTACATGGGCGATAAAGCGGTTCGGGCGGGACAGAAAAATGCCGTCCGCAATCGATTCGTATTTCATAACGGCCAGAATTCCTCCTTTTTGCTCCGGTTTTTAAGCGGAAGGGTTTTTGCGGATTTAACAGTATCATAATCGAGAACCTTTTGTTTGTCAAAGATTTCTGACGTTTTCCTGTACTTTTAGTTGCATAGGAAATTAAAATATGTTAAACTTTTCCCAAAAACATGAAAAACCCAATCGGGTAGAGTTTGAATCCAATCTCCCCGCTTTTAGCAGGGAAGAAGAAAGGAATAGAATAATGGAATTATCAAATCAGATTACTTATGTGAGTACCAGGGGAGGGCAGTCAGGAGTTACCGCGTCCCAGGCCATCCTTCAGGGGTTAGCAAAAGACGGCGGCCTGTTTATGCCAGATCAGATTCCGAAGCTGGATCGTACATTGGAACAGTTATCCGCCATGTCATACCAGGAAACCGCCTACGAAGTGATGAAGCTGTTTCTTACAGACTATACAGAGGAAGAATTAAAGGCCTGCATTAAAAAGGCATACGACAGTAAGTTTGACACAGAGGAAATTGCCGCCTTGGAACAAGCGGACGGCGCCTATTATCTGGAGCTGTTCCACGGAAGCACCATTGCGTTTAAGGATATGGCTCTTTCCATCCTGCCCCATCTTATGACAGTGGCTGCCAAGAAAAATAAGGTGGATCAGGAGATTGTGATTCTTACGGCCACATCTGGAGATACGGGAAAAGCCGCCATGGCCGGATTTGCCCATGTTCCCGGAACCAGAATTATTGTTTTTTATCCAAAAGGCGGGGTAAGCCAGATCCAGGAATTGCAGATGCGGACTCAAAAAGGGGAAAATACTTCGGTAGTAGCCATTCATGGAAATTTTGATGATGCCCAGACGGGCGTAAAGAAACTGTTTGGGGATGAAGGGTTTCAGACGGAGCTGGCAGCCAAAGGTTTCCGGTTTTCCTCTGCTAATTCCATAAACATTGGCCGTCTGGTTCCCCAGGTAGTTTACTATGTATATGCTTATGGGAAGCTTCTGAAACAGGAAGCGATTACTGCTAGAGAAGCGATCAATGTGGTAGTTCCGACCGGAAATTTCGGAAATATACTGGCTGCCTATTTTGCGAAGCAAATGGGTGTGCCCATTAAAAAACTGATTTGCGCGTCCAATGATAATAAAGTATTATATGATTTTTTCGCCACCGGAACTTATGACCGGAACCGGGAATTTATCCTGACCAGTTCCCCATCTATGGATATTTTAATTTCCAGCAATTTAGAGCGTCTGATCTATTTAAGCACAGGCTGCGATGCGGGGAAAAACCGGAAGCTGATGGAGGAACTTGGAGAAAGTGGAAGTTACCAGGTTACAGCGGATATGAAGGAGAAGATGGAAGATTTTTGGGGCGGATATGCCAGCCAGGAAGAAAATGCCGCTGAAATAAAAAGAGTATTTGCGGATACCAGGTATCTGATGGATCCCCATACCGGAGTGGCCTCTGCTGTGTATCAAAAATACAAAGAGTGTACCGGCGATCATACAACAACTGTGATTGCATCTACAGCAAGCCCCTATAAGTTTTCCCGCAGCGTCATGGAGGCGGTATCCGGGGAACTCAGTAATAAAGAAGAGTTTGCCCTGATTGATGAAATGAGCGTCCTTTCCGGCATTCCAGTGCCAAAGGCTGTGGAGGAAATCCGCCATGCGACAATCCGCCATAATCGGGAATGCAGCGTGGAAGGTATGAAAATGGAAGTAAAAGATATTTTAGGCGTTTAGCAAAAAAGAAATGGATATGGAATTCTTCCGCTAAAGGAGGGAAGCCATAAATAACCATATAAAATGGATACCTGGAAACATTAATGCTTAAGATACGCCAGCATATAAGGCAAAAACAGCCAAAAGGTGCCGCAGAAGGGTTTTTGGGTATATCCAGAATGAAGGAGGTATTCTAGTGAGATTAGTAACACGTTCAGACTTTGACGGATTGGCATGTGGGGCATTGCTTTTGGAGGCAGGGATTATTGATCACTGGAAATTTGCCCATCCAAAGGATCTTCAGGACGGTCTGGTTGAGGTAAATGAGGATGACTGCCTGGCAAATGTACCATTTGTAGAAGGCTGCGGCCTTTGGTTTGACCATCACTCCAGTGAACATGAAAGGCTTGCGCTTGCGGGTAAGTACAAAGGAGAGAGCAGGATGGCTCCGTCTTGTGCAAGGATTATTTATGAGTATTATGGCGGGGCAGAGCGGTTCCCCCAGTTTGATGAAATGATGGAAGCTGTGGATAAAGTAGATTCCGGCAATCTGACAATTGATGAAGTGATGAACCCTACAGGCTGGATTCTGGTTGGATTTTTAATGGATCCCAGAACCGGATTGGGAAGATGGCGCCAGTTTACAATTTCCAATTATCAGTTAATGGAAAAACTGCTGGAAGCCTGCCGTGTTTCCAGTACAGAGGAGATCCTGGCTTTGCCGGATGTACAGGAGCGGATTACGGTTTACAGGGAACAGACAGAAAAATTTAAAGAAATGGTAACGGCTCACACCCGCATTGACGGAAACGTGATCATCACGGATCTTAGGGGCGTGGATACGATTTATACCGGGAACCGTTTCATGATCTACAGTATGTATCCACAACAGAATATTTCTGCCTGGATTGTAAGCGGAAGAGGCGGACAGGGCTGTTCAGCGGCGGTTGGCTACAGCATTTTGAACCGCACTGCTTCCCTGGATGTGGGAAGCCTGATGCTTAAATATAACGGAGGCGGACATAAGAAGGTAGGAACCTGCCAGTTTAGCAATGAAACTATGGATACAAAGCTTCCTCAAATGTTGGAAGAGCTTTGCGCCATGGCAAATGAAAGCAAGTGAAAGATTTGAATTAATACTTTTATTTTTTACGCAAATGCGCTATAATACATGCCAGGGACATTATTTTTATGAAAAGCAACCTAATAATTATTTCATGAGGAGGGTATTTACATGTTAGTTTCCGCAAAAGAAATGCTCCAGAAAGCAAGAGAGGGCAAGTACGCAGTAGGCCAGTTCAACATTAATAACTTAGAGTGGACCAAGGCTGTCCTGTTAACCGCGCAGGAGATGAAGTCTCCGGTAATCTTAGGCGTATCTGAGGGCGCAGGCAAATATATGACCGGTTTCGGCACTGTTGCCGCTATGGTTAAGGCTATGATCGATGAGCTGAATATTACGGTTCCGGTGGCGCTTCACTTAGATCATGGAACGTATGACGGCTGCTATAAGTGCATTAAGGCCGGATTCTCCTCCATTATGTTTGACGGATCCCACTATCCTATTGCTGAAAATGTAGAGAAGACCACCGAGTTAGTTCATGTAGCTCATCAGTTAGGATTATCCATTGAGGCAGAAGTAGGCTCCATCGGCGGCGAGGAAGACGGGGTAGTAGGCATGGGCGAGTGCGCGGATCCAGATGAGTGCAAGCAGATTGCTGATTTAGGTGTAGATATGCTGGCGGCAGGTATCGGAAACATTCATGGAAAATATCCGGAAAACTGGACTGGCTTAAGCTTTGAAACGCTGGCGGCAGTAAATGAAAAGGTAGGGGATATGCCATTAGTGCTTCACGGCGGTACTGGTATTCCGGAAGACATGATTAAAAAGGCTATCAGCTTGGGCGTTGCCAAGATCAATGTAAATACCGAGTGCCAGTTATCCTTTGCGGCGGCAACCCGTGAATATATCGAAGCTGGAAAGGATCAGCAAGGCAAGGGATTTGATCCTAGAAAGCTGTTAGCTCCTGGCGCAGAAGCAATTAAAGCAACGGTTCGTGAAAAGATCGAATTATTCGGTTCTGCCAATAAGGCTTGATATCGCAAGGATTGAAATAAGATCCGGACACCGGAAGTTTTAACAGAAAAATAAAAAAACAGAAAAAACACTTGCATTTTTGCGGGAAATGGTTTATTTTAATTACGAACAAAGGCGTTCTCTCATTAGAGAGGGCGCCTTTTCCTTACAAGGAAAAGAGTTTGAATGATTTCGCGTAAGGTATGCATAAGACAGAACGTGCAGGATTTTTAAAATTTGAGAGAGGATGGAAAAATCTATGGGTGAAACGGTAAACGTAGCCGAGATTTTCGGTGAGAATGTATTTAATGATGCGGTTATGAGGGAACGTCTTCCAAAAAGCGTTTATAAGAAACTGAAAAAAACCATTGTAGAAGGCAAAGAACTGGAAGCGGGAATTGCCGATTCGGTAGCTCAGGCGATGAAGGAGTGGGCAGTAGAACGGGGAGCTACCCACTACACCCATTGGTTTCAGCCATTAACAGGAGTTACGGCGGAAAAGCATGATTCCTTTATCTCGGCGCCAGACGCAAGCGGGAAAATTATGTTAGAGTTCTCCGGAAAGGAACTGGTAAAAGGGGAACCGGATGCCTCTTCATTCCCGTCAGGGGGATTAAGGGCTACGTTTGAGGCAAGAGGTTATACTGCCTGGGATTGTACCTCTCCCGCGTTTTTAAAAGAAGACGCCACAGGAGTGACCCTTTGCATTCCTACCGCATTCTGTTCTTACAGAGGAGAAGCGCTGGATAAGAAAACGCCGCTGCTCCGCTCCATGCAGGCCATTGACCAGCAGGCCTTACGGATTTTGCGCCTGTTTGGCAATACGACCTCAAAGAAGGTAACGCCTTCAGTAGGGCCGGAACAGGAATATTTCCTGGTAGACCGTGCTAAGTACTTACAGCGAAAGGATTTGATTTATACGGGACGGACCTTGTTTGGGGCGATGCCGCCCAAGGGCCAGGAAATGGATGACCATTATTTTGGCACTATTCGGGAGCGGATCGGTTCGTTTATGAATGAATTAAACAGAGAGCTTTGGAAGCTGGGGGTTTCCGCTAAAACCCAACATAATGAAGTAGCACCGGCGCAGCATGAATTGGCTCCCATTTACGCAGAAGCAAATTTGGCGGTAGATCACAACCAGATGGTTATGGAAACGTTAAAAAAAGTGGCGGGGCGTCACGGCCTAACCTGCCTCCTTCATGAAAAGCCATTTGCGGGGGTAAATGGTTCGGGCAAACATAACAACTGGTCCATCACCACCGACGACGGCATCAATATGCTGAATCCTGGTGAAACCCCTCATGAGAATATCCAGTTCCTGCTAGTGTTAGCCTGCATTTTAAAAGCAGTAGACACCCATGCGGATCTGCTGCGGCAGTCAGCGGCAGACGTGGGGAACGATCATCGGTTAGGGGCCAACGAGGCGCCGCCAGCGATTATTTCCATTTTCCTGGGAGAGCAGCTTGAGGACGTAATCGATCAGCTTTGCAGCACTGGCGAAGCCACCCATTCCAAACAGGGAGGCAAGCTGATGACGGGAGTGGCTACCCTGCCAGATTTGGATAAAGACGCCACAGACCGGAACCGTACCTCACCTTTTGCGTTTACCGGAAACAAATTTGAGTTCCGCATGGTAGGCTCAGCCGATTCAATTTCTTCCCCTAACGTGGTATTAAATACCATTGTGGCAGAAGCTTTTAAGGAAGCGGCAGATGAGCTGGAGAAGGCAGAGGACTTCGAATTGGCAGTCCATGACCTGATTAAAAAAATGTTAGCTGACCACAAGCGAATTATCTTTAACGGAAATGGCTATTCCGATGCCTGGGTAGAAGAGGCCAGAAAGCGGGGGCTTCCCAACATCAAGTCCATGGTAGATGCTATTCCATCCTTAACCACAGATAAGGCAGTAAAACTGTTTGAAGAATTTAATGTATTTACCAGGGCTGAACTGGAATCCAGGGCTGAGATTGAATATGAAACCTATTCCAAGGTAATCAATATTGAAGCGAAAACCATGATTGACATGGCCGGCAAACAGTTTATCCCGGCGGTAATCCGGTATACGACCCGGCTTGCCCAGTCCATCAACGCGGTGAAAACCGCCTGCCCTGCCGCCGATGTAAGTGTCCAGTCAGAGCTTCTTACCGAATGCTCCGATCTTTTAAGCGAAACAAGAGTGGCCTTGGCCGGACTGAAGGAAATCGATGAGAAAGCCTGCAAGATGGAAGAAGGACGTGCTCAGGCTGTATTCTATCATGATCAGGTAGTACCGGCAATGAACGCGTTAAGGGCGCCGATCGATCAACTGGAGATGGTGGTTGATAAAGAATTATGGCCTATGCCAAGCTACGGAGATTTGATTTTTGAGGTATAGAAGATTAAGAAGGGGAAAGGATACTTAACCAACATACCCTTTCACAAAAGGGGCTGTCAGAAAATCGACAGCCCCTTTTGTGAAAGATCAATGCTCCGGTTCTGAAACGCACAAACATAAGGTGATTCATGGAGGCACGTTCACTGCCGGGCATAAAAAGCCTGGAAAGCCAATATAGGAACGGAATCATTCCAGTAGCGCAATTTGGCTATTTCTCTGTATATGCAACTGCCTCAATCTCTACCAAAGCATCTTTTGGAAGGCGTGCTACTTCTACAGCAGCTCTTGCAGGGTAATCGCTTTCAAAAAATTCTCCATATACCGCATTCATATCCCCGAACATATTCATGTCTTTTAAGAATACACCTACACGAATTACCTGGCTCATATCAATCCCTTCGCTGGCTAAGATATTCTTAATGTTTGTTAAGGACTGGCGGGTTTGAGATTGAATATCTTCTCCGGCAAAAGCTCCGGTAGCCGGATCAATCGGAAGCTGTCCCGATACAAAAACCATATTTCCGGCCTGAACTGCCTGAGAATAGGGGCCGATTGCGCCTGGGGCGTTTGTGGTTGCAAATACTTTCTTCATTGTCACATTCCTCCTGTATTAAAGATTGTTTTGCTTCTTAACTGTATTGTAGCGGATTCTTCTTGCGGAATCAATAGGATTTTGCTAAAAAACTAAAAATGTTTTAGAAAATGTAATAAAAACTAAAATATTTTGGATACCGGATTATTCCGATACCGAACGGGCGATTCCTTCTTCTATGGCAGTTTCCGCTACTGCTTTTGCCACCACATCTGCCACCGATTTATCCAGGGCAGAGGGGATAATATAATCTGGGGAAAGCTCTGATTCTGGAATCATGCCCGCGATGGCATAAGCTGCTTTCTGCTTCATGGATTCTGTAATCTCCTTTGCGCGGACAGACAGGGCTCCTTTAAAAATGCCAGGAAAGATCAATACATTGTTTATCTGATTGGGATAATCGGAACGCCCGGTGCCCACTACTGCGGCTCCGCCGGCTTTGGCTTCGTCTGGCATGATTTCTGGAACCGGGTTTGCCATGGCAAATACGATTCCTTGATTCATGGACCCTACCATTTCCTTTGTTACCAGGTTTGGCCGGGATACGCCTACAAATGCGTCAGCGTTTTTTAAGGCATCTGCCAGAAGGCCGTGTTCCTTTTTCAGATTGCTAATATGGGAAATTTCCTCCTGGCCGGAATTTAAGCCCTGGTCACCTTCACAGATGATGCCGTTTATGTCGCACATAATAATGTTTCCAAAACCCATCCGGATTAGAAGCTTTCCAATGGCAATCCCGGCAGCGCCGGCGCCGTTAATGACAATCCGCATCTGCCCCATTGTTTTTCCTGTCACCTTCATGGCATTCAGCATGGCGGCTGCTACAACAATGGCGGTTCCGTGCTGATCGTCATGGAAAACCGGAATATCGCAGATTTCTTTTAAACGGCGTTCGATTTCAAAGCATCGGGGGGCAGCGATGTCTTCTAAGTTAATTCCGCCAAAGCTTTTGGAGATCAGGGCGATGGTGGATACAATGGTATCAGTATCTTTGGAATCGATGCAGATAGGGAAGGCATCCACGTCTGCAAATTCTTTAAACAAGGCACATTTCCCTTCCATAACCGGCATTCCGGCGGCAGGGCCAATATCCCCAAGGCCCAGCACGGCAGTGCCGTCTGTAATGACAGCTACTAAATTAGAACGGCGGGTTAAAAGAAAGGATTTTTCATAATCAGCCGCAATCTGGCGGCATGGTTCTGCTACGCCTGGGGTGTACAGTAGAGATAAATCTTCTCTGGTAGTTATGGATTTGCGGGAAATCACTTCGATTTTCCCTTTTAAATCATAATGAAGGTTTAGGGCTTTTTCATTTACGTCCATGGTTTCATCTCCTTGGTTTTGTAAGTAAGAATGTGAATATTTTCAGAAACAGTGTATCATAAAAAACAATAGAGTTCAATGAAGCAGGAAGGAAAAGAAGGCCGCAAAATAGCAAAAGAAGTGAAAAATCCCGGAAAACAGGAAGATTCTTTATCGAAATTCCTTGACAGAATCCGGGAGTATGGCTATAATCATTAAGGTATGCAAAAATATACCAGATTTTTTTGTATGCCAAAAGCTGCAATACAGCAACCACAGTCAATATCACAGGAGGTGAAAAGAATGCCAACATTTAACCAGTTAGTTAGAAAAGGAAGACAGACCAGCGTAAAGAAATCTACCGCTCCGGCTCTGCAGAAGGGATTCAATTCGTTACAGAAAAGAGCAACGGATATTTCTTCTCCGCAGAAGAGAGGCGTATGTACCGCTGTAAAAACGGCTACTCCTAAGAAGCCAAACTCCGCGCTTCGTAAGATTGCCAGAGTTCGTCTTTCCAACGGAATCGAAGTTACCAGCTACATTCCAGGTGAAGGCCATAACTTACAGGAGCATAGCGTAGTTCTGATTCGTGGTGGTAGAGTAAAGGACCTTCCGGGTACCAGATACCACATTATCAGAGGAACCTTGGATACCGCGGGTGTTGCAAACAGAAAGCAGGCTCGTTCCAAGTACGGTGCCAAGAGGCCAAAAGTGAAAAAGTAATCTGAAAAAGCAGTAAGACATGATAGGATTTATGCCGGAATGATGATATTGAACCTGTAGGTTGCAGGAGATAGAGATTGATCACCGTTTGCTGGTGATTCCGCGCATGAACGTGCCATGGCAGGAGGAAGCGCAAGTGTTAGGCCTGCTTAAGCATGAGTACCTATGATCTAATGCATACGGAAGGGAATTCCGTACCATATTAAGGAGGGAAGTAACGTGCCACGTAAAGGACATACTCAGAAAAGAGACGTACTGGCAGACCCGATTTACAATAATAAGGTTGTTACCAAATTAATTAACAACATTATGTTAGACGGTAAGAAGGGTGTTGCGCAAAAGATTGTATACGGCGCATTTGACCGTGTTGCGGATAAAACCGGAAAAGACGCGCTGGAAGTATTTGAAGAAGCGATGAATAATATTATGCCTGTATTGGAAGTTAAGGCAAAACGTATCGGCGGCGCTACCTATCAGGTGCCCATCGAGGTAAAGCCAGAGAGAAGACAGGCGCTTGCGCTCCGCTGGCTGACTCTTTACTCCCGCAAGAGGGGTGAGAAGACCCAGCAGGAACGGCTGGCAAATGAAATTATGGATGCTGCCAATAACACCGGCGCGTCTGTAAAGAAGAAAGAAGATATGCACAAGATGGCAGAGGCAAACAAAGCGTTCTCCCATTACCGTTTCTAAGTGGAAGACTAGAAGGAGGAAAGAGCCTTGGCTGGAAGAGAATATCCTTTGGAGAGAACCAGGAATATCGGCATTATGGCTCATATCGATGCGGGTAAGACCACATTGACCGAGCGTATCCTTTATTACACTGGTGTTAACTATAAAATCGGTGATACCCATGAAGGTACTGCTACCATGGACTGGATGGAACAAGAGCAGGAAAGAGGGATCACCATCACGTCGGCGGCAACAACCTGCCACTGGACACTGCAGGAAAACTGTAAGAATAAACCGGGTGCCCTGGAACATCGTATTAATATTATCGACACGCCAGGCCACGTTGACTTTACAGTAGAAGTTGAGCGTTCCCTCCGTGTGCTGGATGGGGCCGTAGGCGTGTTCTGCGCAAAGGGCGGTGTGGAACCTCAGTCTGAGAATGTATGGCGCCAGGCTGACACATATAATGTACCCCGAATGGCATTTATCAATAAGATGGACATCCTGGGAGCGAATTTCTATGGCGCAGTGGATCAGATTCGTACCCGTCTGGGCAAGAATGCCATCTGCCTGCAGCTTCCAATTGGAAAGGAAGATGAATTCAAAGGGATTATTGACTTATTTGAAATGAAAGCTTACATCTATAATGATGAGAAGGGCGAGGACATTTCTATCGTTGATATCCCAGAAGATATGGCGGATGAGGCAGAACTGTACCGTACCGAATTAGTTGAGAAGATCTGCGAGCTGGATGATGATCTGATGATGCAGTATCTGGAAGGCGAGGAGCCGTCAGTAGAGGAATTGAAGGCAGGCCTGAGAAAGGCTACCTGCCAGTGCACCGCTATACCGGTTTGCTGCGGAACCGCTTACCGGAATAAAGGGGTTCAGAAGCTTTTGGACGCAATCTTGGAGTTTATGCCTGCTCCTACCGATATCCCGGCAATTAAGGGTACCGATATGGAAGGAAATGAGATTGAACGCCATTCTTCTGATGACGAACCATTCTCCGCGCTGGCGTTTAAGATTATGACCGATCCGTTTGTAGGGAAGCTGGCGTTCTTCCGCGTATATTCCGGAACTATGAATTCCGGTTCCTATGTGCTGAACGCTACAAAAGGAAAGAAAGAGCGTGTAGGCCGTATCCTGCAGATGCATGCTAACAAACGCGCGGAGCTGGATAAGGTTTACTCAGGCGATATCGCGGCAGCCGTTGGCTTTAAGCTGACTACTACCGGCGATACCATCTGCGATGAGCAGCATCCGGTTATTCTGGAATCCATGGAGTTCCCGGAGCCGGTTATTGATATCGCAATCGAACCTAAGACAAAAGCAGGACAGGATAAAATGGGCGTAGCCTTGGCAAAGCTTGCTGAGGAAGATCCCACATTCCGTGTTCATACCGATCATGAAACCGGTCAAACGATTATTTCCGGTATGGGTGAGCTTCATCTGGAAATCATTGTGGACCGTCTGCTCCGTGAATTTAATGTAGAGGCAAATGTAGGCGCTCCTCAGGTTGCCTATAAGGAAACCTTTACTAAGGAGGTTTCCGTGGACAGCAAGTACGCAAGGCAGTCTGGCGGACGTGGACAGTATGGACATTGTAAAGTTACCTTTACTCCTATGGATCCAAATGGAGAGAAGACCTTTGAGTTTGAGTCTACCGTTGTAGGCGGCGCGATTCCCAAGGAATACATCCCGGCTGTGGGTGAAGGAATTGAGGAAGCGGCAAAGTCCGGCGTACTGGGAGGATTCCCGGTTCTGGGTGTGCATGCCAACGTATTCGACGGTTCTTACCATGAAGTTGACTCCTCTGAAATGGCGTTCCACATTGCTGGTTCTATGGCATTTAAAGATGCTATGAATAAGGGCGGAGCTGTTTTGCTGGAACCGATTATGAAGGTTGAAGTAACCATGCCTGAGGAATATATGGGCGATGTAATCGGCGATATTAATTCCAGAAGAGGGCGCATCGAAGGAATGGAAGATATCGGCGGCGGAAAGATGGTAAAGGGCTATGTTCCCTTAGCTGAAATGTTCGGATATTCCACCGATCTGCGTTCCAAAACACAGGGGCGTGGCAACTATTCCATGTTCTTTGAAAAGTATGAGCAGGTGCCTAAGTCCATTCAGGAAAAGGTACTCAGCGAGCATAAAGGCAAGTAATCTGCTTTTTAAATGGGCATAGCGGTTACGTTCACTGGGAACCGTAACTGAAAAAGCATTGGATTATAAAGAATAGGCTTGAAAAATCCGTATAAATCAAATATAATGGAAACTAGCCTGAATCTATCAAAACAATAATGCCGAAAGGCGCAAATTAAGGAGGACGTTTAAAAATGGCAAAAGCTAAGTTTGAAAGAACCAAACCCCATTGCAACATTGGCACCATCGGCCACGTTGACCATGGTAAAACTACTTTAACCGCTGCTATTACCAAGACTTTACATGAGAGATTTGGTACCGGCGAGGCAGTAGCGTTCGAGAATATCGATAAGGCTCCAGAAGAGAGAGAGCGTGGAATCACCATCTCTACCGCACACGTTGAGTATGAAACCGCAAATAGACATTACGCACACGTTGACTGCCCAGGCCATGCTGACTATGTAAAGAACATGATCACTGGTGCTGCTCAGATGGACGGTGCTATCTTAGTAGTAGCTGCTACTGACGGTGTTATGGCTCAGACCCGTGAGCATATCCTGTTATCCCGCCAGGTAGGCGTACCTTATATCGTAGTATTTATGAATAAGTGCGATATGGTAGATGATCCAGAGCTGTTAGAGCTGGTTGAAATGGAAATCCGTGATCTGTTGAATGAATATGAATTCCCGGGTGATGACACTCCTGTTGTACAGGGTTCCGCGTTAAAGGCACTGGAAGATCCATCCAGCGAATGGGGTGACAAGATCGTTGAATTGATGGAGCAGGTTGACGCTTACGTTCCGGATCCGATCCGTGACACAGATAAGCCATTCTTAATGCCTGTAGAGGACGTATTCTCCATCACCGGTCGTGGTACCGTTGCTACCGGTAGAGTAGAGCGTGGTACTCTGCATCTGTCTGACGAGGTTGAGATCGTTGGTATTTCTGAGGAAACCCGTAAGGTTGTTGTAACTGGTATCGAAATGTTCCGTAAGCTGTTAGACGAGGCACGTGCCGGCGATAACATTGGCGCTCTGCTTCGTGGCGTTCAGAGAACGGAAATTGAAAGAGGACAGTGTCTGTGCAAGCCAGGTTCCGTTAAGTGCCATAATAAGTTTACCGCGCAGGTATACGTTCTGACCAAAGATGAGGGTGGACGTCATACTCCATTCTTCAATAACTATCGTCCACAGTTCTACTTCAGAACAACTGACGTTACTGGCGTTTGCGATTTGCCAGAAGGTACTGAGATGTGTATGCCAGGCGATAACGTAGAAATGACCGTAGAGCTGATTCATCCAGTTGCTATGGAGCAGGGTCTTCGTTTCGCTATCCGTGAAGGCGGAAGAACCGTTGGTTCCGGAAGAGTTGTTTCTATCTTAGAATAAGATGATATACCGGGCTGGATTTTGGCCCCTTGGGAGAAATCCCGAGGGGTCTTTTGTCTTCTATAGGTGAACGTATATCCGGTAAGACAAAACCTTCCGGACAAGATACCAGGGTTTATCCCAGTGAAGCGATTACTGGGCGGGGCGTGATATTGAAGAAGCGCTCTGCTGCGGATAAGGACTTTTGGGAAGCAGGATTCTTGGCTCTGTATAACCGGAACACATTTGATAAAAAGTATGTGTGGCATTACGCCAGAGGAGGAGTAAACTATGCCGATAGGCGTTTTTATTAATGGAGCAGCAGTGTTAACTGGGGGGATAATTGGCGCCTTGGTAGGAAACCGTATCCCTAAGCGTATCAGCACAGCCCTCACCGGCATATTCGGCCTTTCGGCCATTACCATGGGAATTACTCTGATTGTCCAGTTAAATGCCCTTACAGCGGTCGTAATGGCGCTGATTTTGGGTACGCTGGCAGGGGAATGGCTGAATATGGAGTCAGCGCTGGCAAAGGGCCTTACGGGTCTGGCTTCTAAGCTTCCCGGAGGTAGCCTGACAAAAGAGAACCTGGATAATCTGATCAGCATGATTATTTTATTTTGCTTTAGTGGAACCGGTTTATTCGGTGCGATTAATTCTGGAATTTCCGGCGACCACTCCATCCTGATTGCCAAGTCAGTTATGGATTTTTTCACTGCCATTATTTTTGGGGCAGTAACAGGATATCTAATCGGAGCCATCGCCATTCCCCAAGTAATTCTCGGGTGCCTGCTGTTCTTTTTTGGAAACCTTTTATATCCATTACTGACCGATTATATGATAAATGATTTTAAGGCGGTAGGGGGAATCATCACGTTAACAGTCGGCCTGAAAATTTCCGGGATCCGCCATTACCAGGTGCTGAATATGGTTCCAGCTCTAATTTTAGTCTTTTTCCTGTCCCAACTATGGAGCCGGATGCCGTTTTAGTGTTACAAAACACGCCAACCAGTCAGAATACCGAGAAATCTTTGCAAAATAGTCAAGTATCGTGAAAAGCGGCAAAATGCAATGGTCTAACCGTATGCGATATAAATAAAAGAAAAATAAGTAAAAAGGTAACAGTTCAGACACCCCCTAAAAAACATGACGAAATTTTAGAGGCATACCATC
>CAJUTC010000010.1 GCA_910589195.1 uncultured Lachnospiraceae bacterium | reverse complement strand
ATATTAGACGTGATCACCTTTTACCGTTCTGTTATACAGTTACTATTCACGGGGGGTATCTTCTTGTCCGGCTCCGCCGGACAAGAAGATACCCCCCCCGTGAACAGTATCAAAAAGAATCCTGCCAGGCAAGATTCTTCTTTAAATCGGTATCTTTGTTTCGAAATTTGAGATATACTGGTTTTGCACAAACAATTGCTGGATACTTTTTCGGTACTGCAGAGGAGTGGTTTCCATAATGGCCTTAAACTGCCGCAGAAAAGTGTTAATGTTGTCATAACCGCACCGCTCAGCGATATCTGTAACGCTTTCCTGGGTGGTTTCCAAAAGCCGTGCTCCCTCGCAAATCCGGACGTTATTGATATATTTGGACAAAGAGCGGCCAAAATATTTATTAAACTCCTTGCTGATGGTAACTGGATGAAGGTAAAACCGCTTACTCAGCACATTCCAATCCAGCGGATCCCGGAAGTTGGAATCAATATATTCTTTCAACTCGGACATTCGGATATACATGGGCGACAGCGGTGTTTCCTTCTGCTTCATTCCAGACTGACGGTATAAAAGTACAGTAATTTCCGTAATAATGCTTCGCTCAAGAAGGGAATTAAAAGGTTTGTCACCATTTCCTTCATGGTATAAATATTGAATCAGGTGGATGATCTCCTGAAATATATTGGGATCTACTTTTTTAAAATGAGTTTCGTAATCACCAGGTGATGGGGTCTGGAAAATCTTTTCCATATCCTGGCCTAAATTCAGGCTACGGTAATAGGAAGGCTTAATGCTGAAGCCGTAGCGAAGAAATGGAAGTTTATCCAGCCGGCGCAGATGATGCATCCTGGATCCAATGATTAAAATATCTCCTGGTTCTGCATAATACTTCTGCCCTGCTATATAGTAATCAGCAGACCCTTCTTCAATCAGCAGAAATTCACAGGCTTCATGAATATGATGCATCTCATTTTTGTCGTACTCGCAGGAATGGGACAGATTATAATTATCTTCATTTAGCGCACGAAAATGTTCCGGCTCGTAATAATCATTGATTTTGATCTCCACCAGTTTTCATCCTCCATTATATTTTCATAAGGATTCCGGAAATTGGAAAATACACCCTGTTTATAGCATACAATATGTTTCAAATTATTCTGATTGTAATACTTTTCCGCCTGTTTGTCGAGTGAAGTTTGTGAAAATAAGAGATATGCAGGGTACAGCGGAATAACAGGCTCAATTCAATCATACCAATTGTAGGGGGTGATTTTTTGAAAATTCAGTGGAAAAATCTGATTACTTGTCTTGCGATACCGCTTGCGGTTGGCAGCCTATCTTCGCTTCTGACCCGAAATACCATGGTAGCCTTCGAATCCATCAGCAAACCTGTCCTGGCCCCGCCTGGCTGGCTGTTCCCGGTAGTTTGGACGATTCTGTATATTCTTATGGGAATTGCGTCGTATCTGGTGCTAACCTCCGGTAAGCCAAATGCCGCTGCCTTAACAAAATACGCCATTCAGCTATTGTTTAACTTTTTCTGGCCGATTATCTTTTTTAATCTGGATCTATACTTGTTTGCGTTTATCTGGCTGATACTGTTATGGTTATTGATCCTAAAAACAGCCATTGAATTCCATCAAATATCAAAATTGGCTGGGTATCTGCTGATCCCATATCTGATATGGGTAATATTCGCAGGTTACTTAAACCTTTCTATCTATCTACTAAATTAAAAAAGCAAAGGTTCTATCGATTTGCCAGATGAACTTACCAGCTTTGGCAGCTTCCTCCATGCTTCCCTGAATTCTCTCTCAATTTTTATATTACCATGTTCATATGCCTAACCCAAGGGATACCCGACATGAAAAGGAGGGCTAATCAAACCGAATCACAACTTGATTAACCCTCCATATTACGCCATTTTAAGCCACTCTATTAGAATTTCCCAGCCTCTGCCGTTTCCTCAATCCAGTCTGCTAAAACCCAAAAAATCAGGCTTTCTGCCTATTTCATGTCGAGTAAACATAAAGTACAGAACAAACCAGACCTGGCCTGCCTAACGTGTGTTAATGTACAATGGCTGGAGCAAAAAGTCAAGTCATCTGGCACCTTTTCTGGCTCTTTCTGTAACCCTTCGTTTAAAACTCGCTCGACAAATCAAACGCTTAAAATTGGATAAAGAAAAATTTATTCTATTATCAATATACCCGCAATAACTAGAACTAAATGTCAATTACAAATTCTTTACTGCCTACTCGAACTCCCGTTCTGTTTCAAGAAAATGGTAAGGCTCATACTCCCCATAAGCAGATGGGCGGCTGATGGTTATCAACTGAATCGTGTCATATCCCACGGCTTTTATCAGCTTCTTCTTAAAATCTGCCAGATGCTTACCATGTGATGTCTGCAAAGCTAAACAACCCACATCATTGAACTTCTTCGCTACTAAATAACACATTTCTCAGCACCTCCTTAAACTCACTTTCGTTTTTTATATTACCACTTTCATATGCCTGACGCAAGTCATATCCAGCCTGAGCTTATATTGCCTCTTATAGACATATTTATGCAGCCAGTTATTAAGCTGACGGTCATGGTAGGTATTGTATTGGATCTCTATAGGATAGTGATAACTGCTTAACTGGAAATATACATAGACTCCCCCATACCCATCTTCCTTCGACTTTCTGCCAGAACATATCTGCTACCCGAATTTTATCTTGCCCAGACGTCTGCAGGACATTCTCATAGTTATCACAGAGAGTACGGAATCCAAACAAATCGTTGAATACTTTTGCCGCCTGATGATCCGGATAGCACCTCTCATATTTCAACATCGCTGACTGAATGCTTTTTATCTGATAATCTATGGAAATACCCTGAAGCTGATCACATGTATCATACCACTCATTTATCCTTTCCAGCTCGTCAAATACAAGTATGATGGATTATGTGAAAGGGATGTGCAAAATAGTATGCTTATGTCAGATATTCCATACTTCCATTTATAATCTTATCATAAATCATACTACTAATTTTCGTTTTATAATCATTCTTCAACTGGCTAACATCTAATTGTAAATGCTCACTCCAGGTAAAATATTCATCTGCATAACGTGATACTTTTATAATATTAGTTTCTTGTTTGATTTTTTCAGCCATGCTAGGTAATACCTGCTTTATTTCTTCATCTGACTTATAATAATTAGGTTTATCTCCTGCATGTATGAATATTTGATACTCCGCATCAATCTCTTCAGCAATTATTTCTATTTCATTTTGATAATACTTTTGCAATATTTTAACCATATTATTACTTATTCGAATCTCATCATAAAACTCATCTCTGTAATCATCTTTTAATTTGAGCCTAACATCATCATATAAATTTTGTGCCTTTTGTAGAGTCCGCAAATAGCTACCACAATAACTTTTACATAATTACATCTTTTCAACTCATCTATAATGCCAAATACATCTTCTATTTTAATACCACCATTCATTCTTTCCAAATCATCTGTATCAATAAAATGATAACTATTAAAGCTCTTAGAAATATTAAGAAACAACTCCTTCTCTGTTACCATAGACTCTACAAATTTTTTAATAGTATCTATTTTTTTGAAAGCATAGCGCACACATCTTTTACCTTAGAAAGAAAGGAACTATACCCTATTTTGTCTTTCATCACTAACTGAAAAAATACTTCATGATAAATTTCACGAGCATCCTTCATACCAAACATTGAAATATTACATGAATTATTATTGTTTAAGGCTTTTTCAATTGCATATGATTTACCCACTCCTCAGGGGCCATCTATAAGAATAATCACATATCAGGCTCATCCCTCCATGATGCAGAAAAACCGGGATTTGTAAGCCTGATTTCCATGTCAAGTAGGCGTGATTTTCTTGTCAAGTAATGTCAAGCAGCACAGCCGCAAACCTGTCACTGGCGGCTTTGCGGCATGCATGGCAAAAAAACAGGGCAAACCAGACAAAATGAGAACGCCTGGAATGCCCTGAAGCCAATAACCCCGCTGCAAGCAACGGGGTTATTGGCTCTCGCGGCAGTCGCCAAATGTGTATGCAAGCATGCTCACTTGGCTCGTTGCCCGCAAAAATCAAGGGTTTTTCAGCTTTTACTTAAAACTTTCCTGCCTCTGCTGCTTCCTGGATGGAAACAGCCACAGCCACCGTCATACCAACCATAGGATTATTACCCGCACCGATCAGACCCATCATCTCAACATGAGCCGGAACGGAGGAGGATCCGGCAAACTGCGCGTCAGAGTGCATACGGCCTAATGTATCGGTCATACCGTAAGAAGCCGGGCCTGCGGCCATATTATCGGGATGCAGGGTACGTCCAGTACCGCCGCCGGAAGCTACGGAGAAGTATTTCTTTCCTGCTTCATTTCTTTCCTTCTTATATGTACCTGCCACCGGATGCTGGAACCGGGTGGGATTAGTAGAGTTTCCGGTAATGGAAACATCCACATTCTCTTTCCACATGATAGCTACGCCTTCCGGAACACTGTTTGCGCCATAGCAGTTAACCTTAGCACGGAGGCCTTCTGAATATGCAATCCGTTCAACTTCCGTTACGGTATTTGTATAAGGATCGTACTCTGTTTCTACAAATGTAAAACCGTTGATACGGGAAATAATCTTAGCCGCATCCTTTCCTAAACCGTTTAAGATAACACGAAGAGGTTTTTTGCGGACTTTATTTGCTTTCTCCGCAATACCGATAGCGCCTTCTGCAGCCGCAAAAGACTCATGACCTGCCAGGAAGCAGAAGCAATCCGTATCTTCTTCCAGAAGCATCTTTCCTAAATTTCCATGTCCTAAACCAACCTTACGGGTATCCGCTACCGAACCTGGGATACAAAATGCCTGTAAGCCTTCGCCAATGGCGGCAGCAGCATCTGCCGCTCTCTTACAGCCCTTCTTGATTGCGATCGCCGCGCCTACCGTATAAGCCCAGCATGCGTTTTCGAAACAAATGGGCTGAATTTTCTTAATCTGGTCATAAACGTTTAAACCGGCATCCTTCGTAATTTTTTCAGCCTCTTCCAGGGAAGCGATGCCATAGCTGTTTAATACGCCATTGATTTTATCAATACGTCTTTCATATGATTCAAATAAAGCCATCTTTCACGTCCTCCTTTATCATTCTTTCCGTGGGTCGATAATCTTAACAGCATCCTCTACACGGCCATACTGTCCACAAGCTTTTTCGTAAGCAGTGTTGGGGTCATCACCCTTTTTGATGAAGTCAGTCATCTTGCCCAGGCTTACAAACTTGTAACCGATAATCTGATCATCCTTATCAAGGGCAATCCCAGTTACATAGCCTTCTGCCATTTCCAGATAACGAGGACCTTTCTTTAAGGTTCCATACATAGTACCAACCTGGCTGCGCAGGCCCTTGCCCAAATCTTCCAGGCCAGCGCCTACCGGAAGCCCGTCTTCCGAGAACGCGCTCTGGGTACGTCCGTAAACAATCTGTAAAAACAGTTCTCTCATAGCAGTGTTAATCGCGTCACATACTAAGTCGGTATTTAATGCTTCCATAACGGTCAGGCCAGGAAGGATTTCTGCTGCCATAGCTGCGGAGTGAGTCATACCAGAACATCCAATGGTTTCCACCAATGCTTCCTGAATAATGCCTTCTTTTACATTCAGAGTCAGCTTACAGGCCCCCTGCTGAGGAGCACACCAGCCTATGCCGTGTGTCAGGCCGGAGATATCTTTTACTTCCTTAGCCTGAACCCATTTTGCTTCTTCTGGGATCGGAGCACAGCCATGATGTACACCCTGTGCTACAGTACACATCTCTTCAACTTCTTTTGAATAAATCATGTGTTAAAACTCCTTTCAAATATGTAGTATTATTGTATGGCAGTGATAGCCTTCTGCCTCCAGGCAGCTTGTTAAATTTATCACATCATACTTTGTTTTATTTTCTCATAAAATCCCGTTTTCGTCCATACCTATTTTGCATAAACTTGTTAAAATGAACTTGTTAAAAATTTTTTCCACTGTCCTTATGAGCCTGCGCAGCGCTTATGAAAGCCTGCGCAGCACTCCCATATAATATAAATAAAATATAATTCCTTTCGCAATACTGGAAATGGAAAACGCCCACCAGATTCCATTTAGGCCTAATCCATTCCCAAGAACCATTGCTAACGGAATACGGGCGGAAGTAAGGGCTACTGTAATCACGGAACATTGAAACGTTTTTCCTACTCCTGACAATGCCCCTACTGTCATCAGCTCTATGCACATAAACATCTGGCTAACGCCCAAAACTTTCAGATAATCCATTCCCAGAGGAATTACCTGTGGTTCCCGGATAAACAGGGAAAATACAGGACGGCTTCCCAATACCAGCACTGCCGTGGTGAAACATCCCCACAAGCAAACAATAACTGCCGCAATCAAATATCCCCGTTTTACCCTGTCATACTTCTTTCCGCCGTAATTCTGTCCCACAAAGGCATTCATTGCCGTTCCAAAGCCTTCTGCTGTCATCCAGGAAATGGATTCAATCTGGCTTCCTACCCGCTGGGCTGCCACCGCCGCATCTCCCCAGACTGCCACAAACCGGGTAAGCACCATAGAAATCATGCAGTAAATCATATTCTGCACGCCAGAGGGAAATCCGATTTGGATCATCACCTTAAAATACCGGGAAGGGACTTTCTTCCATATCTGAATATGAGGAAACAACACTTCATCTTTTCTGGCCGCTAGCAAAAGCACTGCTGCTACCACTCCCTGGGAGGCTACGGTAGCAATGGCCGCCCCTGCCACCTCCAGCCTGGGAAATGGGCCAATTCCAAAAATCAGGATGGGATCAAAAAGAATATTAGCCCCCATGCCAATACAATTGGCCATGAAAGGAGTCTGGCTGTTTCCCGCTGCTGTGTAAAGTCCAGTCAGTGTTTGGCTTAAATAGGAAAATACTATCAAGCCACAGGCAATCCTTAAATAAGTAATTGCCTCTGCTACGATTTTGGGACTGCTAAGCCCAAAAAAACCGATGAAAGGCCCCGCAAATCCATTTACAACAATCGCAAACGCCGCTGCCAGCAAAAGTGTAAGCTGGATTGCGCCTGCCCCATAAGTTCCGGCTGCCTCCAGGTTTCCTTCTCCGATAGAGTGGGCTGCCTTAATCTGGCCTCCCATCTTGGCGACGGCCACAAGGCCAGAGGAGAGCCAGGTATACATGCCAGCCGATCCTACAGCCGCCACAGCCCCGCTTCCCACCCGCCCTATCCAGGCCATATCCGTTAAACTATAGGCCGTTTGCACCAGGGAGGTTGCCATAATGGGAACCGCTAAAGCTGTCAGGGAAGGAAGAATCGCTCCATGGAGTAAATCAATATTCTGTTTCATAATGCCACTTTCTAATTTTATTCTTTTAATGCCGCCTAGCCGTTTATCTTTTGTCATCTCCGCCTATTTCAGAAAACGTTCATCTAGGGTGTGGTGACATCTAACGGATTTTCATTTTCTTCTGTCACTTCAATCCCCAGCTCGGCAAGCTGCTTTTCATCAACCGGCGCCGGCGCTTCACTCATCAGACAGGAGGCATCCTTCACTTTAGGGAACGCAATCACGTCACGGATGCTGTCAGCGCCAACCATCCACATTACCACACGGTCTAAGCCGTATGCCAGACCAGCGTGAGGAGGCACCCCGTACTTGAACGCTTCCAGAAGGAAACCAAATTGTTCCTGTGCCTTTTTGGGTGTAAAGCCCAGGACTTCAAACATTTTTGACTGGATATCCGCCTGATGGATCCGTACCGATCCGCCTCCTAATTCCGTACCATTAAGCACAATATCATACGCTTTCGCCCGCACGGCCCCAGGATCTGTGTCCAAAAGCGGCAGATCCTCTTCCATCGGCATTGTAAACGGATGGTGCATTGCCACATAGCGGTCTTCTTCCTCGGAATACTCCAGCAGCGGAAACTGGGTAATCCATACGAATTTCCAGCTGTTTTCCGGAATCAAATCAAGCTGTTTTCCAAGTTCCAGCCGGAGCGCGCCAAGAACGTTGTAAACCAGGCTGGTTTTATCAGCGGCAAACAACAAAAGATCGCCCGGTTCTCCTTCCATAGCGGCGGTCAGGCTGGTTAACTGCTCTTTGGTCATAAACTTGGCAAACGAAGACTTATAGGAACCGTCTGGCTGGATTGCCAGGTAAGCCAGACCCTTAGCGCCATACCCTTTCGCAAACTCTACCAGGGCGTCAATTTTCTTTCTTGGCATTCCTGCCTGCCCCTTAACGCAAAGCCCTCTTACAGATCCGCCATGTTCCAAAGCGTTTTGAAATACCACAAATTCGCAGCCTGCTACGGTTTCTGATACATCCACAAGTTCCATGCCAAAACGCATATCCGGCTTATCCGATCCAAACCGATCCATGGCTTCTTTCCATGTCAGCCTTGGAAGGGGAAGCTGGATTTCTATGCCGCAGATTTCCTGAAACAGCTTCTGTACCAGACGTTCATTCACATCCATTACATCTTCTTCATCCACAAAGGATAATTCCATGTCAATCTGGGTAAACTCCGGCTGGCGGTCTGCCCGCAAGTCTTCATCCCGGTAGCATCTGGCAAGCTGGAAATACCGATCATAGCCAGAACACATCAATAATTGCTTAAATAGCTGAGGCGACTGGGGAAGCGCATAGAAAGAACCTGGATGAACTCTGCTGGGAACCAGATAGTCTCTTGCGCCTTCTGGCGTGCTTTTGATTAAAGTTGGCGTTTCAATTTCCAAAAATCCTTCCTGTGCCAAAAAAGCACGGATTAAAATTGCCGCCTGGCTTCTTGTCATCAGATTCCGCTGGATGTCTGGCCTTCTTAAGTCCAGATAACGGTATTTTAACCGCAGTTCTTCTTTGGTTTTTGAATTTTCCTCAATGGGGAAGGGTGGTGTTTCTGATTCCGCAAGGATCCGAAGGCTTTTGGCCCGCACTTCAATGGTCCCTGTTTTTAAATTAGGATTTGCCCCGCCAGAGCGAAGTTCCACCTGGCCGGTAACGGCCACCACAAACTCGCTTCTCAGTTTCTCCGCCTTTGCGAAATACTGGGAGCCGCAATCGCTTTCTTCAAAAATAATCTGTAGGAGACCGGAACGATCCCGCAAATCCACAAAGATAATCCCGCCTTTATTTCTGCTTTTCTGAACCCATCCCATTACGGTTACTTCTTGTCCGATATTAGACTCTGACACTTCCCCGCACCGATGGGAACGCTTAAGACCTGCCATTGATTCTGCCATGATTTCATTCTCCTTCTTTGTACACTATCGTTTTAACGCATCCTTATAAAATTCCTGAAATGTTTCGTATCCTTCCTTTTGAAGCTGCTCCTTCTGAAATTTCTTATTTTTGTTCATCTGGACAACCAGCACCTGTACCCCTTTTGCTCTTTCCCGGGATGCCTCCCGGATAATCTGGCTTAATACTTGCTGGTCAATTCCTTTTTCAAATAAATAGGCCTTCTTCTTTTGATTTCCAGGCACGGTAAAATTCTGATCCATTAAAATGGTCACGATCCGTTCAAACCCAATGGAAAACCCGCAAGCAGGCGTTTCCATCCCGGTAAACTTCCCAATCATTTTATCATAACGTCCCCCGCCTGCTACAGAGCCTCCAAAGCCTTCCATCGAAACCTCAAAAATCGTTCCGGTATAGTAAGACATGCCCCGCACCAGAGTAGGATCAAACGTAAGGGCAAACTTTGTTTCTGCCACAGCCATTACCGTATCCATAATATAGGCCAGTCCCTGCCAAACCTCCGGATCCAAAGCTTTCGCCTCTGTTAAAAGCGCCCCAATCCGGCGGACACTGTCTGCGTCTGTGCCAAAGTCAGAAAACAGGCTGATATACGGTTCCACCTGTTCCTTGCCGTAACCGGCTTCGAAAAGCTCAGCTTTGACACCGTCCATTCCAATCTTATCCATCTTATCCAATGTAATAAAAATAGAATCCCATGCTTCCTGGGGAAATCCGCAATAAGCCGCCATTCCCTTTAAAATTCCCCGGTCATTAATCCGAACTGTAAACCCGTTATCCGGACAGATTTTTCCCAGGGCTGTGGTGGTGGCAAGAATCAACTCAATCTCTGCTAAATTAGTAGCATCCCCTAAAATGTCAATATCACACTGGACGAACTGGCGGAACCTTCCTTTTTGAGGGCGATCTGCCCTCCAGACGCTTCCCATTTGCAGCGCCTTAAATGGAACCGGCAAATTGGCTCCATTGGCCGCATAGTACCGGGAAAGGGGAAGGGTTAGATCATAGCGCAGCCCGCCGTCTACCACGTCCTCTTCCGTCTGTGCCGCCGCCACATCCAGTTTTTCTCCGCGCTTTAAAATTTTAAAAATCAGTTTTTCGTTATCTCCCCCTTGTTTGCTTGTTAAATTTTCAATATGTTCCACGCAAGGAGTTTCAATCTGGGAAAATCCAAAACTGCGGTAAGTTTCTTTAATCTGATTCATCACATAGTCCCGGATCTGCATTTCAGCAGGCAGGACATCCCTCATGCCGGAAACCGGCTTCTTCTTCAATGCCATTGTTTTTTCTCCATTTCATTTTAATGCTTCAATCATATAGTTTACCTTACTTTGATGAATTTGCAAGCACTTTTATTGTACTGTAAAAACTCTGCCAAAACCATTCTTTAAAGGGGGAAGGATTGCAGAAATTTTGTCTTTTTATCCAGCACTTCCTGATAGCGGGGCAGATACTCCTGAATATTTTTAATTGTTTCCAAACGTTCCACACGGTTTTCCTTTGGAATCACAACTTTTGTGGTGGTTCCCGCGCCACATCCAATTACGGTGTGCTTCTCCTCCATCATCAAAATATTATAAAGGCATCCATAATCTTTAGACGCATATCCTACATTTTCCAAATTCCCGGCCATATTTTTCTGGCGGTACAGATAGTAAGGAACCATTCCCATAGAGCGTGCCATATTTTCTGCAAGGCCGGACAAACTGTCAATCTGCTGGCCGGAAGCCATCGGGTAATGGCGGTACTGATCCCGCTCTAAGTTTAACCTGGCTGCCCGTTTAAGGGCCAGGCAGTGAACCGTCAGGCTTTCCGGCCCAAGGTGATGAATCCGATCCAGCGTATGCTTTACCTCTTCTTCCGCTTCTCCCGGAAGACCTAAAATCAAATCCATATTGATATTGTGGAACCCCTGTTCCCTGGCCATCCAAAATACTTGTTCCACCTGACTGGCCGTATGGCGCCGCCCGATTAAATCCAGGGTTTTCTGATTCATGGACTGGGGATTGATGGAAATCCGTCCCACTCCATATTCATTTAAAAGGCGCAGCTTTTCCCTGGTAATGCTGTCTGGCCTTCCGGCCTCTACTGTGAATTCTTTTACCGTTTTTAATGGGAACCGATTAGAAAGAATCCAAAGAAGCCGCTCCAACTGCTTTGGCGGGAGGGATGTGGGGGTGCCTCCGCCAATATAAACGGTCTGCAACGCCTTATTTGAAACTGTATCCCCCACAATCGCCAGCTCTTTTTCCAGAATATCCAGATATTCCTCCAGCCGATCCTTCCATTTTTCTATGGGGTACGAGGTGAAAGAACAGTATAAGCAGGTAGTGGGGCAAAAGGGGATTCCTACATATAAACTATAGCCATTTTGGTAATCCAGGCTATGGAGTAGCCTTCGTTCTTCCTTTGCTATCTCGAAACTAAGCCGCCGCTTTTTCTCTCCTGTAAGATAGTTCTCTTCCATGTAAGAAGAAATCCGCTCCTCATCCCAGCCTTCTGCCAACTTCCCTTCCGGAATTTTAACTGGACGGATTCCTGTTAAAGCCCCCCAGGGAAGCTGCTTTCTGGTATCAAGCATCAAAAGAAAATACAGCCTGCGTTTCATCTTGTTTTTCGTGTCTATGCGGTTCTCAAGATCAATTGGAAACGGCAAATTTTCCATTCCTTCCTTAAGACCCTTTCGGATAATGGGACTAAATTCTTCCTGTTCCCATTCCCATTCTGATGGTGCCTTTGAGGGGGTTTTGCTGGCGCCTGTTTCCGCTTTGCCGCTCCCGCCTAATTCCGTTTTTGCCACAGAAATCCGCTCTGCCTTCAGTTCATATTTTGTGTTTCCGTCCAAAAACCGTCCGGAAACGATAAAATCTGGTTCTGGCTCCTCTTTGCATTTCTGGTCAGGCAAAACCTGATCTTCATACCGGAAAACAGACCCTGGGTAAAAGGCCATTAAAAGTTCCCGGATATCCTGCTCAAACGCTCCATTTTCCAACTGCAGTTTGATAACCATAGATCCATTCTCCTTTTCCTGCCTGGTTAAAATCCCCGGTATCCGGATAATGGATTATATCGCTTCTCATGCTTAATGGTAGTTTCCGACTCATGCCCTGGGTATACCTTTACATCTTCTGGCAGGGTAAACAGCTTTTCCCGGATGGAATGGGTTAGGGCCCTTGAACTTCCTGTGGGGAAATCCGTTCTCCCATAAGACTCGCAGAATAAAGTATCACCAGAAAAAAGAATCTTTTCGTTTTTCAGGTAATAGCAGACGCTTCCTGATGTATGGCCTGGCGTGGCAATCACCTGCCAGGAACGCCCTAAAAGGGAAATCTCCTGGTTGTCCTCCAGACCGCAAACCTCTTTTATGGATACTGGCGCCCCGAAATTAACAGAAAGGTTCAAGGATGGATCGGCCAAAAGGGGTCCCTCCTCCTTTCCCGCGTACACGGGAATCCGAAATGCCCGCAGTAAGCCAGGAATCCCACTAATATGATCTCCATGGCCATGGGTGAGCAGCACTGCCACAGGAGTTACCGAAAGCTCCTTGCACCAGTTTAAAATAAATGGGGCATTATCCGCCGGATCGATCACCACGCCTTCCTTCGTGTCCTCATCAAACACCAGGTAACAGTTGGTTCCAATCATGCCGATTACCCGCCCTATTGTTTGTAACATGCCCATTTTCTTTCTCCTCTCTGTTTTATCCCGTAATTTTCCTATGATACAGGGAAAGCTCCCCGGAACACCCGGAAAGCCTTTCTGAATCAAACGTATCATTCCTTATCTTTCTCTTCTTTTATTTATATGGATCAGCCTGTAGCACGTTCGATATCCAGCACGCTGTCAATCTGGCGTATCTTTTCTGTCAGACGGTTTAATTCCTCTACCCCATGGATATCAAAGGCCATGGTGATCGTGGCGTTTCCCTGTTTGCTGGTCCGCACATTAATCGATGTAATATCGATCTGCCGTTCCGTAAATACCTTCGAAATATCCACAAACAGGCCAATCCGGTTATTGGCATAAACTTTAATTTCTGTACTGTATGTGGCGCTTGTACTGTCTGTTTCTGTCTTCTGCCATTCTGCGTCAATCAGCCTGGCACGCTCATCTTCCGGAAGGTTCAGCATATTAATGCAGTCTGTCCGGTGAATGGAAATCCCACGGCCACGGGTTACAAATCCTACAATCTCATCTCCCGGAACCGGGCTGCAGCATTTGGAAAAACGCACAGCCAAATCATGGATCCCTTTTACTACAATGCCGCTTTTGGAACGTTTGGAAATTTCCGGAGGCTTTCCAGTCATGTCCGTCAGTTCATGGAGGATGCTGGTATCTGTAATCTCCTTTTTCCGCTTCTTCTCCCGCTCCTCCAGCATCTTATTGATTACCTGGCCCTCTTTCAGGCCGCCATGGCCAATGGACGCCAAGACCGAATCCCAATCCCGGAACGCATATCGGCTCATTACCTTTTCCATATATTCCGGTTTGCTGATATCGGAAAAATTAATCCCCTTTGCCTTACAGTAGCGGTCAATCATATCCTTGCCCCGGATAATATTATCTTCTTTCAGCTCCGTCTTAAACCACTGGTTAATCTTATTCTTGGCCTGGGTGCTTTTTACCAGCTTTAGCCAGTCCCTGCTTGGGCCTTTGGAGTTCTGGGAGGTAATGACTTCAATCCGGTCTCCATTTTGAATCTCATAGTCAATATTCACCAGCTTCCCATTTACCCGGGCGCCTACCATCTTATTTCCTACTGCACTGTGGATAGCGTAGGCAAAATCAATGGGAGTCGATCCGCTTGGAAGATCCTTTACATCCCCAGAAGGGGTAAAACAGTAAACCGTATCAGAAAACATATTCAAGTCGCTTTTAATTAAATTTAAAAACTCTTTTGAATCGTCGGTTTCCCTCTGCCACTCTAAAATCTGGCGCAGCCAGCTTAGCTTTGCCTCCTCGCTTCCTGCCGCCACTTGGCCGCTTCCGCTTTCTTTATATTTCCAATGGGCAGCGATTCCATACTCTGCTGTCCGGTGCATTTCAAAGGTACGGATCTGTATCTCAAACGGCTGCCCGCCGCTTCCGATTAAGGTTGTGTGAAGCGACTGGTACATATTTGGTTTCGGCATAGCAATGTAATCTTTAAAACGCCCAGGAATCGGTTTATACAATTCATGTATCACGCCAAGAGCCCCATAACAGTCTTTTACGGATTCCACCACAATACGCACCGCAAACAAATCATAAATCTGATCCAACGTCTTATTTTGATTAACCATCTTCCGGTAAATACTGAAAAAATGCTTTACCCTTCCGTCTACTTTTGCCACAATATCGGCATCTTTCATATGCTGCATAACTTCGCTTACAATCTGATTTACAAAATCCTCCCTTGCATCTTTGCGCAAGGAAATCTTTTCTGAAAGATCCAAATACACATCCGGTTCCAGATACATTAAAGACAGATCATCCAATTCCACTTTAATTTTTGAAATTCCCAGACGATGCGCAATGGGCGAATAAATATCCATAGTTTCCCTTGCCTTTTCCTTTTGTTTGGCCGGGGTCTGGAACTGTAACGTACGCATATTGTGAAGACGGTCTGCAAGTTTAATCAGGATCACACGAATATCTTTTGCCATAGCCAAAAACATCTTCCGCAGATTTTCGGCTTGAAGCTCCACCTTGTCTGCCGACCAGGAGAGCTGTGTCAGTTTCGTAACGCCGTCTACTAACAGTGCCACTTCTCCTCCAAACTCATCCCGAAGCTCCTCTAAGGTCATTACCGTGTCTTCCACCACATCATGGAGGATGGACGCCGCGATAGTTTCCTTATCCATCTGCAAATCCGCCAGTATAATAGCCACACATAACGGGTGGATAATATAGGGCTCACCTGATTTACGCTTCTGCTCTTTATGAGCTTGATCAGCAACCTGGTATGCCTTCTCAATCATACTGATATCATCAGACGGGTGATACCTACGTATTCCCTTAATCAAATCTGCATATAATGTTTCTGGACTGGTAAATGAAGCCGGTGCTTCCAGTTCGATATCCAGTTTTTCCCTGTTATCTTTTTCTGCCATTTGAATACCTCCCTGTCCTCTCCATTAAAATAAACGTAGCGGTTTCGTAGAATATTTATTACACATTATAGTTTTATTCGCCAAAAAAAGCAAGTAAAAGTCACAAACACAGGCAATCCCCCGTCTTAAGACGGATATTTCGGATTCCGCAGGCTGTTAAAAACGGTTCTAAACGGCTTCCTGAACAGTGATTAAATGCCGCTTCCTTCACTCCCATGGCCTTTAGCTCCATCACAGTTTTTTCAATCCGTTCATCAGCGGCATTTGACAAATGAATCCCCCCAATTACAATCCGCACCGGCATAGACAGCCGTTTTCCTACGGTTTTTACCATATTTACGATCCCCGGATGGCTGCACCCCGCAATCAGCGCAAGGCTTTTTTCCTCCCGGTCTTCCTTATTTGTCAGTTCCATTGCCAGACAGATTTCATCCTCAAATAAATCCGGCACCATTCGGGAACCCTCTTCCTTTACATATTTCCCAGGAATTTGCTCCCACAAACAGCTTCTTTCAAAATTTCCTATTGCCCAGCAGCCATCAAATAATTGTAACATCTGGTCGCATACTAAGATTTTCTTGGTATGGGACGCAACGTATTCCTTCGAAAAGCCACAGCCCATATAAGTGTAAACACTTCTTCCCATCCCCCCTTCTCCTGCTGAATACTTGGTCTGAAAAAAAGAAGCTTCCGTTCCGTAAACAGCCGTCGCTCCGGTCATCTTGTATGCTTCTGCACATAAAAAACCGCAGCTATGGTCATAGTGACTATGGCTGAATATTCCATATTGAATTTCTTGAAACGAAACATTCATCCTCCTTCCGTTTTCCCAAGTTTCCGGGCCAGGGCCGAAATCAAACATAAGTTTTGCCGAATCCGTTTGAATATAAAAAGACAGACCATGGCCTGCCGTTAACGCCTGATTTCCTGAACACCCATTATCCATAAGCGTTAAAATTTTTATCATAGTCATCCCTCTCTAAATTACAGCATACACGTTTTTTGGCGTGGGAAAGCCCAGGAGCTTTCCTATATGAAAACACCGGGGCTGACAAACCGGACTCGCGCGCCGGAGAGCAGCTGTGTCAGCAGCCATACTTCCTTAGCTCAGAGCCGCATCCCGGGATTGTTTTGATTGATAGGGCGCACCTATAAGCCAAGAAAAGCCGATGCCTTTTCCTGCACCGGCTTTTCCCAGCATCTGTCAAATCTTCTTCCTTATTTCCCCTCATAAACGATGACAGAATCTACCCCGTAATTCTTTAATTTTTCCCGTCCTTTCAGGCCTGCCAGCTCCATGACAAAGCAAATCTTAACTACCTGGCCGCCTAACTGCTCCACCAGCTTTGTGATCGCTTCAATTGTCCCGCCAGTAGCAATTAAATCATCAACAATTACCACCTTTTGGCCTGGCTGGATTGAATCCTTATGCATCTCGATCACTGCACTTCCATACTCCAAATCGTATTCCGCGGCGATAGTTTCACAAGGAAGTTTCCCCTTTTTCCGAACCGGGACGAACCCTTTATGCAGTGCATACGCTACAGGGACTCCAAAGATAAAGCCCCTTGACTCCGGGCCTACCACCAGATCAAAGTCCACATCGCTTACCATTTCGATCAGTTTATCAATCGCCAAATGCAGACCGTCAGCATCCTGCAAAATCGTGGTTACATCCCGAAAAATAATTCCAGGTTCCGGAAAATCCGGTATGCTTCTTACATAATCTTCTACTTGCTTCACAACACTTTCCTCCTTGTCCTCATAGGGGAATTTTTCAGCAAACAGATCGGGCATTCAGATCCCGCACCGTTTCCCGCACAATTAACTTATTTTCCAGATAAATCCTGCTGTTGTCAATAATACCCTCATCTAACCTCCTAAGCAGCACTCTGGTGCCTTCCTTGGCAATCTCGCCCATATTCCGTTCGACTGTAGTTAACCGCATATTAGCATAGCCAGACAAATCCCAATTATCAAAGCCGACTAAAGATATATCCTCTGGTACTGTCAGACCGTGTTCATAAATCGCATTCCTTGCTCCAAATGCCATCTCGTCATTAAAGCAGAGAATAGCGGTAGGAAGTTCTGGTTTCGCAAGGATTTGATGGGTGGCCTGATATCCGCTGGTGTAGCGGTAGTTTCCTTGATAAACCGGAATCTTATCCGGATCCAGCCCGTGCCGTAACATGGAAACCCGCCATCCTTTGCGGCGCTCCTTTGTAGAATCTAAATTTGCGTTGCCCTCAATGACACAGATCTTCCGATGGCCGTTTTGAAGCAAGAGATCCATAGCCTTCCCCATGGCCTCTGCTTCGTCTGTGGTTACATTGGGCGCGTCAAAAAATACGGTACGGCAGATAATTACCATGGGAATTTCTTTATCATGAACCTCTTCAATAAACAGAATATCTTCATTTCTCTGGGACAACACAATAATCCCATCAAAAAAACTGGGGTTTAAGCTCCCTGGCTTGTGCATATCAATTCCCTTTACCACTACATTATACTGGCTTCCGGTAATATTGTACACCCCCATCAGCACTTCATGAAGCACAAATGGCGACGACATTTTGCTGATGGTGGAAAAATAAAGACCTATGTTATAAGAGCGGCTTAATTTCAGGTTAATTGCCGCCTGATTTGGCATGTACCCCATTTCCTCTGCGATTTTAATTATTTTCTGCCGCCTTTCGTTATTTCCCGAACCAATTCCATTTAATGCCCTTGAAACCGTAGAATAAGAAACACCGGCTGCTCTTGCAATATCCTTAATTGTAACAGCCACAACCTCTCCCTCTTTCTGCCAAACAAACTATCTGCTTCATTCCTTTTCTTGCTGCCGCCCTCTCACGAAAAGCGCAGTTTCATTTTGTCAAGATTCTAATTGTTCAATATTTTCCAGTGTAATTGCTGCTCCATCCTGGCCTTCTACTGACACATCATTTAAAATCAGATTGTTTACGTTATTGATATAAATCCCCTGTTTTGCCATGGGCTCCACGCCTTCCATCATAGCTGGAATATCTGCTTTCGCATCTGGCGCATAGGTGACACGGATGTGTTCCATTTTTACCTGACCGATTTTTTGTTCTGGCAGACCATACAGGAATGCAGCCGCCACATGACAGTTTTCCGCCTGGATATTCCGAAACGTAAGGGAGCGGATTTGGGGAGTCCTCTCGTCCACCTTTAGGGGTTCCTTTGTTTTTACATACTCGGTATGGCCGTCCGGATCGCAGTAATAAAAACTATTTACCACAAACGGCGTCATCACATGATCCATCCGGATATGGTCAAACAGAATCCCTTCTACCACAGCATCCTTCCCCCGGCCCCGCCTGGTTTTAATCCGAAGGCCCCGGTCCGTATTCTGGAACAGGCAGTCCTTTACGATCAGGTTCTTTACTCCTCCTGCCATCTCGCTCCCTATAGTAACGGAACCATGACCGTCCCTCATGCAGCACTGCCGGATACAGATATCCTGGGAAGGGGTCTGGTAAGTTTTTCCCATATAAATTTTACCGGATTTTACCGCGACGCAATCATCTCCCAGTGAAAAATACAATCCAGCCACTTCCAAGTCCCGGCAGGATTCCGGATCCAAACCGTCGGTATTTGGTGATACCTTGGGATTTCGTACTTCCATATCCAAAAAACGCAAATGATTAGAAAAAAATGGATGAATGTTCCAGGATGGACTATTTTTCACTGTAAGACCCTGCATCACCACATTCTCACAATGGTTCAGAAAAACCATCCTGGGCCGGAAGGCAGTCTTCATTACTCTGTGATTCGGCCACCAGTTCCCTTCTTCAAAGCTAGCCTGCCCGTCTAATATTCCGCCCCCATAGATTACCACATTTTTAACATTTATACCAGTAATAATTCCGGAAAACATAGGAAGGGGATTCCCCTCCCAGGTTCCCAGAATGTATTCCCCCCTTTCATCATAGCTTTGCACCAATGGTGGAAACACCGGGAACCGCTCCCGATCCGTATAGGCTAAAAGCGTGGCTCCAGATTCCAGCTCAAGGTTCAAATCATCTTTTAAAAACAGCGACGTAATTCGATACGTTCCCTTCGGAATTAATACACGGCTGTTTTTGGGGCAGGCCATAATAGCTGCCTGAATAAAGTGGGTGTCATCGCTTACACCGTCCCCTTTTGCTCCAAACTGGTTTACGTTTAATGTAACAAATTCATATTCCGTAGTAAACAGCGCTTCGCCTAACAAGCTCCCGTCCCTTTTTAATTCCACATGGTACATGGTCTGAGGAGCCAGACCGTACAAGCTGAAAATCACATGATCCGTATCAAATTTCTTTTCCCCGTTTACAAAGACCTCTGCTGGCTGATCCAGATAAAATATGCTGCCGTCCGCACATTCCAAAACGGCACACCGGGCATTCCTAAAAATCACATTTAATTTCATTTTTATAACCTCTGTCTATATTCTAATCCATGAAAACCTGTTATTCAATACTAAATCTGACAAACCTCTAAAAAAATAATAGCTCTCCTATCAAAATTTACTAACGTGGGTTAAAACATTTCTTTCTGTCATCTGTGCGTCTTACTTTGCGTCATCTTTCCCTATTCCGTCAGTGCGGCTCACCGACGCACCTGTTTAATTTGTAACAAGCCTTCCAAACGTACGCCCTTCCTGGCAGGCAGCAAGGTTCCGCCCTGCTTGATTGGAAAAAGGCGGCGACAAAATATGAATTTGGCTTATGGCTGCCTGTTGGCAAAGCCATTCCATCTCATATTTCGCCGCCGCCTTCCAAATTACTTCCAGATACAGGAAACGGTTCGCGTTCCGAAAACACAAGGCCTGAACTGTGCGGAACACGTTCTATTTGGTCACGTCTTGCCTTATGATGTAAAAATATAAAGATGTTGGTGTCAAAAGGTCTTTAGCCAGCTTGCAAAAGGATTTTCCACCTTTTAACCCTGGTATCATAGAAATCATTAACCTTTTACGCCGCCTGCCGCGATTCCGTCAATAAAGGAATCCTGTGCCAGGAAGAATACCACCAATGATGGAATGATGGAAATCAGGGACATAGCCAAGATACGGTTCCACTGAAAGCCGGTATCTCCGTCCATGGACATGCGCAGGTAAATAGAGTTGGTATACTTGGGCATGTCAGCGATGTAAATCAATGGTCCCATAAAGTCATTCGATGTCCACATAAACTGGAAAAGCGCACAGGAAACCAGTGAAGGTTTTAACATAGGAACAATTACATACCACAAAGTTTTTAAAGAATTACATCCGTCAATCTTTGCCGCTTCCTCTAATTCCTTGGGAATTCCTCTTAAAAACTGTACCAGCATAAATACAAAGTAGGTATCTGCCGCAAACAGGGATGGAATGATCAACGGTTTATAGGAATTGGTCCATCCCCAGCCGTTAAACATAATATACTGAGGCGCGTTTAACACAACCTGAGGCAGGAACAAGGTGGAAAGCATTAAGCCAAACCATATGCCTTTTCCCTTAAAATCAAATCTGGAAAATCCGTAAGCCGTAACTGTTGCCGAAATGATCGTAAAGATTACTTTGGGAATTACAATCTTATACGTATTGAGCATAGAAGTAAGCAGATTAATCTTGCCTCCATAGCTTTTAAATGCCTCGTTATAACCGTCAAATACCGGATTCTTCGGCCAGAACCATGCGCTGGTGAAAATTTCCGAATTTGTTTTAAACGTAGCGCCTACCATCCAAATCAAGGGGTATACCATAATAATACCGACTGCGACCAGCAGCGTGTAGCGGACAACTGTACTAATTTGCCTTCTCTGTTCTCTTGTCATACCATCTACCTCCCATCTTCATCGGAATAATACACCCACTTTTTCTGGCTTACAAACGCAATTGCCGTCATAACGCCTACAATAATAAACAGAACCCAAGCCTGGGCACATGCCATACCCATTTTATGGCGAAGGAACGCGTTATTATAAATTAAAACAGAAATCAAAGTAGTTGCTCCATTGGGGCCGCCTTTGGTTACTAAGAAAGGTCCATTAAATTCCTGGAACGCCTGGCAAAGCTGGGTAATTAAATTGTAGAAAATAATCGGTGTAATAAGGGGAACTGTAATTTTGAAAAATTGGGTCCATTTTCCCGCGCCGTCAATGGACGCGGCTTCGTAAAGATCCTGAGATACCCCTTTTAACGCCGCAAGGAAAATTACCATGGCAGATCCAAACTGCCATACACGGAGAAGTACGATTACAAACAATGCCCCGTTTGCGCTTGCCATCCAGTTAATTGGATTGCCGCCTAATGCTTTAACGACTGCGTTAATCAAACCGTCCGTATTAAATACTGCCCTCCAAAGGATTGCGATTGCGATTGAGCCGCCTAAAATCGATGGAATATAGTATGCAGTACGGAAGAAGTTTACCCCTTTTAGTTTAAAGTTCAGGATATACGCGATAAATAACGCGAATGCCAACTTTAACGGTACATCAAACAGCGCATACTTAAACGTTACCCCAAACGCGCGGAGAATATCACTATCCGTAAAAATGGTTTGATAATTCATGATTCCGGACTTGCTGATTCCATTAAACAAATCATAATTGGTAAAACTGTAAATCAGCGAAGAGCCAAACGGATACACTTTAAATAACAGGAATCCGATTAACCAGGGAACAATATAAAGGAATCCGATATTCTCTGAGAGAAATTTTGAGAACCCGCTTTTCTTATTCATACATTACCTCCTATCTTATAATACGTAAATTTTGGTACTTTTCCCGCAGCAGCGTATGATCTGCACAGGCCTTTTCAATACAGTATGTAAGCTGCTCCAGTTCTAGATCCGTTCCCGCCTGATAGCTGCCGTCAGGACGGCGAATGGATTCCAAAAGCCTCTGGATATGCTCCCGGAATAAATCCTGAAGGCTTCTGTAATGCTCATAAATCTCTGGTGACATCTGATCGATGGTATCAATCAGATGCACCAGATTCTCAAGCTTTGAACAATCTTCCTCCTGAAACCTGGCCACAATCTGACCGTAATGCGCCTTGCCACCTGATTTCGTATCATCCTTTGTAAAGTCCGGAATCCGGGCCAATGGCTTGTTGGATAATTCATTCATAGCAAATTCCCCCCTGGAGGTATTGAGCTACAGGATTCTTTTTATTGTCCCCCTTTTGTTCTGCCAAGGATTAATTTCCCATACACTCATTAATCCCTTTCACCAAATCAGATGCTGCTGTAGCGGAATCAATCTCCCCAGCGCTCAGCTTGCCAAATACCTTATAATATACACCGTCTGGATTTGCCTTTAAGTCATTATGCTCAAATTTGGGATCCAGCGGGAACTTGGAAAAGCTAACTACTTTCGCATTTGCTTCTTTTACTAATGCGTCTCCTAAGCTCTTCTCATCCATAACCTTTAATGCTGCCTGAGAACATGGAATTCCTCTTTCTGTCCCACAAATCTCTACGCCCTCAGCATCATTTAAAAGGAATTCAATTAACATAGCGGCTTCCTTTGGATGCTGGGAATTTGCCGCCACTGCCAATCCCATGGAAATCTTTGTAAATCCACCGTCATGATCCCCAAACTTTAAAAACTCGCCAATTACAAACTCCTGATTTGGTTTGTTGGTACTTTCTACAATGGCCTGACGGAATTTGGAAGCAGAAGAATCCCACTCTAAAATCCCGGCGTACTTGCCATCAATCCACTTAGCGTTCTTATCCAGAGAATCTGCCATATCTCCCGCGATAACAGACAGGGTAGGAATTACATGATCCTGCTCCAAGCTGGTTATAAAATCAAGCCCTTCCTGAATTTCCGCTTCGCTGTATTGGATCTGGCCGCCTTCTACCCAGGCCTTACCATACTTAGACTCTAAGTAATATACCAGGAAAATCATCCGATCATATTCCCCTAAAGCCAGAGGATAATAATCTGCGTCATATGCCGCAAATGCCTGGCCTGCTGCCCGCAGGGAAGCTTCATCCGTAGGCAAATCCACTCCGATTTCATCAAACGTGGTTTTATTCCAGTAGAACACACGCCCCGTAATGGCAACCGGAACCGCCATCAGTTTACCATCCACTTCACACTGGGCAAGGGATTCTGCCGGAAACTGGCTCAAATCCAAAGTGTCTTCATATTGATGAAGATCTGCGAAAGTAGTACCGCCCTGGCTGTAGGAATCAATCCAGTTCCAGTTAATCTGCATTACATCGGCTGCGTTTCCTCCAATTATATTCATGGACTGCTTCTCTTCCCAGCCAGACCATGCTCCATACTCTGGTTCCACATGGATATTGGGGTTCTTGGCCTCAAATGCGGCAATCGCTTTTTCTGTCGCCTCATGTCTGGAATCGCCTCCCCACCAGGAAAACCGTAAGGTTACATCGCCTCCCGCCGAATCACCAGATCCGCCTTCAGAAGTTTTGGAATCACCAGATCCGCCTGCGTCACCAGTACCGGAGCTTTTGCCACAGGCTGCTAAAGAAGCTGCCATAACCATTACTAACGCCAATGATGTTGCTTTTTTGATGTTCTTTCTCATAATGCTTCTCCCTTTCTTTTTTGTGCGCCTTTTTCCAACTTGCTGTTGAACCAACAAATTAAGCAAATGGCAATGATTGGTTTTATCCGCTCAATGTTAATTGTTTCACAAGTTGCAAAGGTTTGCATTTATTTTTTGAAAATTATGCATATTTGCTATTTAAAAACGTTTGCATTTTGTTTTTATTAAGCAAACATGCACGTTTAAATTTGTAAATTCATCATACCATTGTATTATTCATATGTCAATTAGCTATATTGTATATGTTTTTAATAATTTTTTATATATTATATCCAATTCCTTTCTGATGTATTTTATGTTAAGCTATCTGTAAGCAACTATTGTTACCTGTAACGGAAGGTTTCACATTTTTTTACAAGCTGGCTGTTGAAAAACCAGTTTGCGGCCCCCCAGCACGCTGTTGAAACGGTTACTATTTACTTTATTGCTGTCTGGCAGAAATAAATGTTCAAACATATGTGAATGCTAAAAATAAAGAGAGGAATCAATACCCATGGATATTCTGGATCGTTATATTAATCAGCTTTTGGAAAAAAGCACTCCCCAGGCGCCTATCTGGAACTTAGAGAAAATCCGCGCCGGAAAAAAGCCTTCCTGGAACTATATGGATGGCTGTATGATAAAAGCAATTATTGAGCTGTACCACATTACCAAGAACCAGCAGTACCTGAAGTTTGCCGATGATTTTATCGATTTTTTCGTAAAAGAAGACGGCTCTATCCTGTCTTACCGCCCCGAGGAGTATAACCTTGATCATGTCAATGCGGGAAAAACCTTATTTGATCTATATGAATTAACCAAAAAGGAGAAATATCGGAAAGCCATTGATACGGTATACAGCCAGTTAAAAAACCAGCCCCGCACATCCGGCGGTAATTTCTGGCATAAAATGATTTACCCTAATCAAATCTGGTTAGACGGTCTTTATATGGCCCAGCCTTTTTACATGCAGTATGAAGTAACATACAATGATTGTAAAAACTGCTCGGATTCTTATCAACAGTTCGCAAACGTTTACAACCTAATGCGGGATACCAGAAACGGGCTTTATTACCATGCCTATGATGAAACCAGGCAAATGTTTTGGTGTGATAAAGTAACCGGTCTGTCTGATAATTTCTGGCTGCGGGCAATGGGCTGGTATGCCATGGCCCTCATCGATACCATGGAGATCATGCCGCCGGCTCTGGCCAAGGAAAAATCCGATCTGAACCGAATTTATAAGGAACTAATTGATTCCATACTTCCCTATCAGGATGAAAAAACTGGTATGTGGTATCAGGTAGTAAACCGGGGAGGAATTAAACCGAACTACCTGGAAACTTCCGGTTCCGCTATTTTCGCTTATGCCATCATGAAGAGCGTCCGCCTGGGATTTTTGGAGCCTGGATATTTCCAGTATGGGAAAAAGGCATTCCAAGGTATTTGTGATACGTATTTATCGGAAGAAAACGGGGAACTTCAATTGGGCGGAATCTGCCTGGTAGCCGGTCTGGGAAATAAAGAAATGCGGGAAGGCACCTTTGAATATTATATGCGGGAGCCAGTTGTAAAAAATGAGGCAAAAGGCGTAGCTCCGCTGATCCTTGCCTATATTGAACTATTATTTTCCAACATGACAAGCAAAACAGGCTAAAACCAACGGATCCGATCTCTTAATTCGATTAAGAAATCGGATCCTTCCATTTTAGCCTGTTTTGTTTTTGTCCGTTTTGTTTTTCGGTTCCGCTTTATTTTGTTTTAATTCGTTTGTGCTCCACCTGGTTGTCTTATTGCCTTTTGCCTTATTCTCTTATCTTCTTACTCTCATCTGATGTTTTCTGCTATATTTGTTATCTTTTTATTACTGGATAAAGTCCAATATATTTTTCTCTTTCCCAGGTATCTATTTGTCCAATGGGCAGCTTTCCTTATTAACGCAAAATTCCTGAATTCGCCTGTCTGCCGTCAAAATATGCTGTGTACATTTGGGTGGTGGCAGAATCTGAATGTCCCAGCATAGCCTGCACGGCATGGATATCCGCGCCGCTTCTCAGCAAGTGGGCGGCAAAAGAATGACGGAGGCTATGAGGCGTGATATCACTCTGGATCCCTGCTTTATCTCCATAATATTTAATAATCTTCCAAAATCCCTGCCGGCTCATAGCCTGTCCGCTACAGTTGGTAAAAAGCCAGGGGGATTCCTGCCCTTTCAGCAGAATATTGCGGCTTTCCGCAAGGTAATCAGCCAGAGCTTTCTTGGTTCCTTTTCCAAAAGGTACCATCCGCTCCTTTTGTTCATCCCGGCAGGTAATATATCCTACCTGCATATTTAAATCCTGAAGTTCCAGATGAATCAGCTCGGAAACCCGGATTCCTGTTGCATATAAAAGCTCCAGCATCGCCTTATCCCGGATCTCCTTCGCGCTGCGTCCTCCCGGCTGGGCCATTAACGCTTCGATTTCCTCCACTGTAAGGATGGTAGGCGCTTTTTTTTCAATTTTAGGCGCTTTTAAAAGTTCTGCCGGATCCCGTTTAATATTCCCTATACTGAATTCATAATGAAAAAACGCTTTCATCGAGGCTAACATACGTGATATGGTAGTAGTTGCCTTCCCTTCCCGTTCCAAATAAAGCACATAGGAATTTAAACTGGTTTTCGTCACTTTTCCGGCTTCCCGGATTCCAAGCCCCTCCAGATACGCGCACATCTGAAGCAAATCCCTCCGATAAGAAACCTCTGTGTTTTTCGATGTTTTTTTTACATCTCTTAAGTATTCTATAAAGTCTGATATATCGCTTAGCATAATCTATTCCTCATCCAATTCATCCTATACCACACATATGAAGGCGTACATAAATCTTTTATCAGGCAATTCCAAAGCTGGCTTTTATATTCATTATATATACAAATTTCGACAAAATCAAACATATTTTTTCTATTTAGCCTACAAAATGTTACAGCTTAGACGCCTTTCTTGTAACCTGAAAAATCCATGAAAGTCAGCTAAGGCCATAGGATTTTCCCGCCATCCCGGTTCCAGCCAAATCAACACGGCAGCAAGCAGAATTGCCAAAGCATGCCACATTATGATAAAAGCCGTAAAAAAATAGGATTCCAATAAGCTTCCACACCGGCTCCCAGGCAAAAAAGCCCCAAAGCCAGCAGTGACGGAACTACCCTCAGCCGTGCTGGAGGGTTTAATCCCTGCCAAATAAAAAGATACCAGGCAGGAAGATAAAGCAGCCATTGGGGGAAGCAAGACAAAAAAAATCCGGCAAGGCCTAAAAGCCCTAATTTGGCCGTATAACATACCACTACCCATCCCAATGAAAATCCCAGGTAAACTGCCAGAATCCAAAAGATAGGAACCGCGCAGACTGTTAGACTAAAAAGCCATATGGCCAACCCTTCCCCCATACGCTGCTTTCCAATATACAAAAATTTTTCCATACTGCCTGGCTGCAGCCGCCAGGTGCTGTTTGGCACAGCCACATTTCCAAATCCTAATCTGGAAATTCCTTTATCCCACACCTTTTCATACACCCATCCGTCTGTATCCTGTGAAGTTTCCAAAAGACCTAGGTTTCCTATTATTGTTCCTAACAAAATGCCCAAAAAGAAGCATACCAGAAACACTCGTTTTCTGCGCCCGTCACTGGCACTTCTTTCCGTTATCCTCTGTAATTGTATCCGTTCTGCCGTCTGTTCCAAAAGACCCTCCCGCATTCGGTTTCTTATGGATAACCTATGCAAAATGTCTATTCTTTCATTCCTGTTTTGTAAATATAAAAGAGGTTGGTGTCAAAATGTCTTTTGTCAGCAGTACTTCCTCCCATAGGCTAAAATAGCCGCTATGGTTTTGGAATCGGTAAGCTTCCCCGCAAAAATTAATTCTTCCAGATCCTTCAGATCCCATCGTTCCACCTGGATCACTTCGTCTTCATCTAAATGCTGGTGGCTGGGCATTAAATCTCTGGCAAGATAAATATCAATATGTTCGTCGCAAAACGCAACTGTCGTATTCACGCTTAATAAAAATTCCATATTATTTGACCGATAACCGGTTTCTTCTTCCAGCTCTCTTAAAGCACAAGCTAATGTAGGCTCATTGGGATCATCCAATTTTCCTGCCGGGATTTCCAAAGTAAACCGGTCTAACGCATTGCGGTACTGGCGAACCATTAAGATCTGCCCCTCCTCTGTAACCGGAATTACAGCCGCTGCCCCGTCATGATGGATAAAATCCCATTTGCACTCATGTCCGTTTGCGATAACCTGATCCTCATAAATTTTTAAAATCGTCCCCTGATACTTTAATTCCCGCCCTTTGCGGATAACTGGAGCCATATTCCCCTGCTGCTGTTTTTTCTTATCATCCATCATTCAACCCTCCTAATTTGGTTTTTTAAACTTTTCCATTCCCTTTCCTGGCACTCCTTTATTGAAAACCAAAGGTCACACCGACTTGCATCTTTGAAAGCAGGCATCTGTAGCTTTCATCAGGGAATTCCGGAATCCCCACTGTTCCAATGCTTCCACTGCGGCTATGGTCGTTCCCCCTGGCGAGCATACCATATCCTTTAATTCCCCTGGATGCATCCCGGTTTCCAGCACCATCCTGGCGCTGCCTAATACCGTCTGGGCTACCATTTCATAGGCCTGCTTTCTTGGAAGGCCGCATTTTACCACACTGTCCGCTAATGCTTCAATCATCATATATACATAAGCCGGGGAACTGCCACTGGCACAAACAACCGCATCCATAAGGCTTTCTTCCACTATCTCCATTTTACCAAAGGAGCTGAAAAATTGGGCAATTAGATTGTTTTCCTCTTCTGAAAATGCTTCCGGATCAAAGCATACCCCTGTCATACCTTCCCCCAGCAAAGCTGGAGTATTGGGCATGGCTCGCACGATCCGCCGTTCTTGGCCCAGCATTTCCTTCAAATACGCCACCGATTTTCCTGGCGCGATGGAGATGAGTACCGGATCGTGGATTAGTGCTGGCCGGATCTCTTCTAATACGGTTTCATAATACTGTGGTTTTACCGCCAGAACCAGATACGAAACCGCCATAGCGCATTCCGCATTCGTCGAAACGCTTTCCACTCCTGTTTTTGCCGTAACGGATTCTCTCTTTTCCTGGCTTACATCCGTAAACAACAATGTTTCCGGAGCAAAGCCATGTTTCAGCAATCCTGTTAAAATTGCGCTTCCCATATTTCCCATTCCGATAAATCCAATATTCTTCATATCATTCCCTTTCAAATCCTTCATGTGCCTGGCCGCAAACCCATGCATTACATTACAAAGACCGCTCAGGCACACTTGGCATATCTGAATATATCCCGCCTATTTCATGGCGGTCTTCTGCCGTAAGTCTAAGATACAAAAAGAAGCTCTACAAACCCTTCGTTTATAAAGCTTCTTAATTTTCTTACTTTGCGTAATCCGTAACCCGTGATTCCCGGATTACATTTACTTTAATTTGTCCCGGATACTCAAGTTCATCTTCAATCCGCTTTGATATATCCCTTGCCAGCAATATCATATCATCATCGCTAATCTGTTCTGGAATTACCATAATACGGACTTCCCGTCCTGCCTGAATGGCAAAAGACTTGTCCACTCCCTTAAAGGAAACTGCAATATCTTCTAATTGTTTCAATCTGTTGGTATATGTTTCCAGAGTTTCTCTTCTTGCGCCTGGCCTGGCAGCAGAAATCGTATCTGCCGCCTGTACAATACAGGCAACTAAACTCTGAGGTTCAACGTCACCATGGTGGGATTCCACCGCATTTGCTACGATTGCTGACTCTTTATATTTCCTGCACAGCTCCACTCCTAACTGCACATGAGTCCCTTCCTGCTCATGGTCAACGGATTTCCCAATGTCATGTAACAAACCAGCACGCTTCGCCACTCGCACATCCAGCCCCATCTCCGCAGCCAATAACCCTGAAAGCTGCGCTACCTCAATGGAATGCTTTAATGCGTTCTGGCCATAACTGGTTCTGAATTTCATTTTTCCCAGAAGCTTTACCAATTCCGGATGGATACCGTGGACGCCTACTTCTAATGTAGCCGCTTCCCCTTCTTCCCTCATCATGGATTCTACTTCCTTCTGTGCTTTTTCAACCATCTCTTCAATCCTAGCTGGATGGATACGTCCATCTACGATTAATCGCTCTAATGCAATCCTTGCCACTTCTCTTCGGATTGGGTCAAATCCGGATAAAACAACGGCTTCCGGGGTGTCGTCTATAATTAGTTCCACACCGGTCATCGTTTCCAATGTACGAATATTGCGGCCCTCTCGTCCTATAATCCGGCCTTTCATCTCATCATTCGGAAGCTGTACCACAGATACGGTAGTTTCGGCAACATGGTCCGCAGCGCATCGCTGGATGGCAGTAACAATGTAATCCTTTGCTTTCCGATCTGCTTCTTCCTTTGCTTTGTTTTCTAGTTCCTTTACTAATTTCGCAGTATCATGTTTCACATCGTCTTCAACAGATTTTAAAAGATATTCTTTTGCCTGTTCGGAGGTCAGTCCTGAAATTTTCTCCAGTTCCTGTATCCCCTTATCATAAAGCGCGTCTACCTCTGCGCTTCGCTTATTCAGGGTATCCTCTCTTTGCTGTAAACTTACTTCCCTTTTCTCAAGGGTATCTGCTTTCTTTTCTACGTTTTCCTCTTTGCTCAATACACGCCGTTCATAACGCTGAAGTTCAGCTCTTCTTTCCTTGGTTTCTTTTTCCAGCTCATTCTTAGTCTTTAAGGACTCTTCTTTCGCTTCCAGGAGAGCTTCTCGCTTCTTTGTCTCTGCTACCTTTAACGCTTCATCTATTATTTCCCGAGATTTTTCCTCTGCGGAACCAACTTTGCTTTCATAAGTCTTTTTACGATAAGCAATGGCCACAAACCAGGTAATAGGAGCAACGATAACAAACGTAATCAATGCTGTTAACGGTGACACAGGAGCACCTCCTTATTTAATTTTCATTGTACGGATACAACAAGTATAATTTTAAACGCTTTTCAGTATTATGTCAAGTGTATTAAAAAGTTTTCCATTCTATTCAGACAATTTGAACAATATACCAAAAAACCACAGCATTTTTTGATGAAATCAGTCGAAAGTGAGAGAAAATTCCCTTAAAACCTGAGTAACCGCCTCGTACGAATACCCTTTTCTTGCCAGCATTCCCGCAAATTTTCCATAAACTTTTGGATCCATATTCGCCCCTGGAGAGTATCCTTTCTTTTCCAGCAGGCTTCGGATCTGCTCCTTTTCATCGATGGGGCACTCCTGTAAAAGCTGGGAAACCAATTCCTTTGAAAACCCTTTTTTCTGCATGTCCCACATTAATTGCCGCCTGCTTTTCTTCCTGCCATAGCTTTCCAGATATCGGGTGCCATAAGCGGAATCATCAATATAGTGGTATGATAATGCCATAGATACGGATTCTTCAATGGCTTCCTTAGGATACCCCTCCCGCAAAAGCATCTCTCTTAGCTGCTTCTCTGTTTTATCGGAAATCATAAGGGCTTTCAGCAGCCGTTCTCTGGCTCTTGGCTTTACTACCTGGTTTAATAGACGCTCATAGGCTTCCTGGGACAGCTCCTTTCCTTCTTCTATGGAAAAATTCCGTAAATCCTCTGGATATAAAACAAGGGCAAGGTCCTGTTCAAACAGAACCTTGCTCCTTTTTGGATCCAGCCGGATCACAGATGTGACCATCATAGCTGCCCGGCAGCATCATCTGTCAAAGCTGCCGCTTTTTCCTGTCCCTGAGGTTCATTCTGGAGGGCTTGCCCAATGTCACCTTCTTTTATCGAACGCCTGCTTGTCTTCTCTTCTTTTTTATCTGCTTTTTTGTCCCGTGCTTCTTCTGTCTGCTCCTCTTCTCCTGGCAGCAGGCCAAAACGAATCCTTACCTTCTTTTCTACCTCATCTTTTACCTCCGGATTATTCTGAAGGTAATTTTTCGCGTTCTCACGGCCCTGACCGATTTTCACGCCTTTATACGCATACCAGGCACCGCTTTTTTCCACAATATTTTCTTTCGCCGCTAAATCCAGGATATCGCCTGCTGTGGAAATGCCTTTTCCAAACATAATATCAAACTCTGCCTCTTTAAACGGCGGCGCAATCTTATTTTTTACCACCTTAACCCGTACATGGTTTCCGATAATTTCCCCGCCCTGTTTTAAGGACTCGACTCTCCGCACATCCAAACGCACAGAAGAATAGAACTTTAAAGCACGTCCTCCAGTAGTGGTTTCTGGATTTCCAAACATCACGCCTACCTTTTCCCGAAGCTGGTTAATAAAAATCACAATGCAGTTGGATTTGCTGATCACCGCGGTCAGCTTCCGCAAAGCCTGAGACATAAGCCTTGCCTGAAGGCCTACATGAGAATCCCCCATGTCGCCGTCAATCTCCGCCTTCGGAACCAGCGCTGCCACCGAGTCCACAATCACGATATCCACCGCGCCGGAACGCACCATGGTTTCCGTAATCTCTAAGGCCTGTTCTCCGTTATCCGGCTGGGATATGTACAGCTCATCAATCTCTACTCCGATATTTTTTGCATATACAGGATCCAGGGCATGCTCTGCGTCAATAAATCCCGCAATGCCTCCCCGTTTCTGCACCTCCGCCACCATATGCAAAGCAACTGTAGTTTTACCGCTGGACTCCGGCCCATATATCTCCACAATACGCCCCTTGGGCACACCGCCCAGGCCTAGGGCAATATCCAGGCTTAAGGATCCTGTGGGAACCGTTTCGATATTCATATTGGTTTTAGAGTCCCCAAGCTTCATTACAGATCCTTTTCCATATGCTTTTTCTATCTGTGTAATTGCAGCGTCCAATGCTTTTAGCTTTTCATCTCTCTCCATATTCGCCTCCACGTGAACAAATGTTCGTGTTTTGATTATAGTATAAATCCTATAAAATGTCAAATACTTCTTAGAATTATTTGCCACGTTATTACAGGATTTTTCACATCCCAGCCTGCCTGTAGCTTAATACCTGGCTTCCAGTTAGTTTACAGACCGTTCAAAATGCTGTGTTTCCTATTTTTTCCATTTTATACCATACAGCCTACCACAAAACAAGAAAAAAAGCAAGGTAAAATTCCATTTTTTTACATCTTGCTTTCCGTATTTTTACTACTATTTGATTCTTCCTGGCGTCTGCCTATGTTTTTAAAACGCTCAACTAGCAACCGGTTTCCCTGACCTGCTTCTCTTTTATTGATAGAAAAAATGATCAATCCCAAATGTCAATCCAATTCCCAAAACCGCACCTGCAAATACTTGAAGCGGCGTATGCCCCACGTATTCTTTCAGCCGTTCCTGCAGGACTTCGCCACTTAACTTTAAGGGATTTTCCAATAAAATTGTATTTAACAGCCTTGCCTGTTTCCCGGTTTCCCTCCTGACGCCCATGGCGTCATACATTACAATCATGGCCAATACAAAGCTGACCGCAAACTCAAAGGAGCCTGCCCCATAGCAAAGCCCAGCCGCCACTGTCAGGCTGCACACAGTCGCGGAATGGGAACTTGGCATTCCGCCTGAACCGAAAAGCCGCTCCGCATTAAAATTTTTATTTAGAATACAATCAATTAAGGTTTTTAATATCTGGGCTGACGTCCAACCCATTACGGAACTAATTAATACCTGATTTCCCAGAATCCGCTGCCAAATGCCCATTCCTTTCCTCCTTTCTTCCAGTTGGTGATTATGAAACGTTCACCCGGCGTGACGAGCCTGTCTGCATAGCTCCAAAACGCGTGATTGTATGCTGGGTATATCTCCAAAGGAATCGGTTTCCCCCAGAGAATCGTGATGATTACAAAAATTTCATTCGATACAGAAAATTTACCGCAAACCATCCTCTGACCTGCAGTACTGTTTCCGTCAAACTGCATAACTTATCCGCATATACGACAGACATCCCTGCCATAGATTTTGGCGGAATTGGTGTTAACGGCCACATATGGCATAGTATAATATCCGCCTCTGCCTTGGAAAGGTTAAAATGCTGTTTTGCATTATTTAGAGCCGTTCTTGGGTGGGTAAAACCATGGAAATGATTTCCCGTTTCCCTGGCATGGGTATGCCAGTCATACAGAAACAAATCATGAAGCAGACCGGCTCTGGCGGCTTTTTTATAATCCCATCCAAATTTGCGGCATATATGGTAGCTTAAATAGGATACCTGAATGCAATGTGACTTGCAGCTTGTGGCTCCATGCTGAATATACTGTTCCATGGACTGGAATACGGGGTGGCTTAAAATATCCGATACGCAATCCATGTAGTCCAGATCTTTTAGATACCGCTCCTGCTTTGTCCACGTGGTATCGGCGGCCCAACGGGCCGCCGCTCCTCTCTCCTCACGATTTAACAACTTAAGTCCTCTCATGATCAATACCCAATCAGCCAGTCATACAGCTCCTGATACTTCATGGCAGAAGTATGCCAGGAGAAATCCTGTGCCATACCACGATCAATAATCTTATTCCACTCCCGCTTCTTCTCATAATATACATGCTTTGCGTAGCGGATGCTGCTTAACATCTCATGCGCGTTATAATTTGTAAAGGAGAAGCCGGTTCCTTTGCCTTCATATTCGTTATAAGGCTCTACCGTATCCTTTAAGCCTCCTGTTTCCCGGACAATGGGTACGGTTCCATAGCGAAGGGCCATCAACTGGCTTAATCCACATGGCTCAAACAGGGAAGGCATTAAAAATGCGTCGCAGGCTGCGTAAATTTTATGGGACATGGGTTCTGAATAGTAAATCAGAGCTGATACCCGATCGTTATATTTCCAGTCATAGTGGCGGAACATATTTTCGTACTTTTCATCTCCTGTTCCCAGCACAATCAATTGTACATCTTCCGAGCAAATCTCATCCATTACGCACTGGATTAAATCCAGCCCCTTCTGGTCGGTCAGCCTGGATACGATTCCTATCATAAACTTATGTTCATCTTGCTGAAGGCCTAGCTCTTCCTGAAGCGCTTTTTTATTTTTTATCTTTTCCTTGCGGAAGTTCTTGGCATTATAGGTCTGAACAATATGGGGATCCGTTTCCGGATTAAAATCATCATAGTCGATTCCGTTTACAATTCCCCGAAGGCTGTTGGAACGTGCCCGCATAAGCCCGTCCAGTCCTTCCCCGTAAAAGGGCATCTTGATTTCTTCTGCATACGTATTGCTCACTGTGGTAATGGCGTCAGCAAATACAATTCCGCCCTTAAGCATGTTTCCGTCTTTATATGCCTCCAGCTTATCTGGAGTAAAGTAATAATCCGGCAGTCCGGACAGCCGCTGGATCGTCTTTACGTCCCAAACGCCCTGGAACTTTAAATTATGGATGGTAATGACGGATTTCATGTTGGCGAAAAACGGGCCGTCATGAAACCTGTCTTTTAAATGAACCGGAATCAGCCCGGTTTGCCAGTCATGACAGTGTACCACATCTGGCTGGAAGCCGATTACCGGAAGAGCAGAAAGGGCTGCCTTTGAGAAAAACGCGAACTTCTCCAGATCGTTATACCAGTCGCCATAAGGCTTATATCCGCAGAAATAGCTTTCATTATCAATAAAGTAATACGTAACGCCCTCATAAACATACTGCAAAATTCCCACATAACGATCCTGGCCCAAATATTCCATATAAAAATGGTTTACATATTGCATTTCATTGCGCCACTGTTCTTTGATGCAAAGATATTTGGGAATCATCACACGCACATCAAAGTATTCCTTATCAAAACACTTAGGAAGGGACCCTACCACGTCCGCTAATCCTCCTGTTTTAATAAAAGGAACCGCTTCTGATGCTACGAATAATATCTTTTTCATGAAAAAACCTCCCTTGCTACTCTCTTTCGAAACATTCATAACCATAGTATACAATACTTTTCCCTTTTTAGGAAGTAGATTCTCAAGTTTTTTGCTCCGGGATTTGACATTTTTTATTACGGTTCAGGTTCTTCCCCTGTAATCAGGGAAAATCCGTGAAAAATGTTACATTCTTTTGTAATCCAGTCGAATCTTATCTGCAATCAACGCAATAAACTCCGAATTTGTAGGTTTTCCTTTTCCGGTGCTGACGGTATAGCCAAACAGTTCGTTTATGGTTTCTAAACGACCTCTGCTCCAGGCTACCTCAATTGCGTGCCGGATGGCTCTCTCTACACGGCTTGCCGTGGTCTGATGCTTTTTGGCAATAGCCGGATATAAAATCTTTGTCACAGAAGACAGCATTTCATGATCTTCTACTGACATAATAATCGCGTCCCGCAGATATTGATACCCTTTAATATGCGCCGGGATTCCGATTTCATGCAGCATATGGGTTACATCATTTTCTAAATTCTGTTCCATATATTCTTCTTTGTCCATATATGGCTTTACTGTGCGCTGCTTCTCCCTCTCCCTATTTTTCTCCTTAGTCCTTCCAACTCTTCGGACTTTATCGACAATAATCTCCCTGGAAAATGGCTTCATAACATAATAATTGGCTCCCATCCGAAACGCGTCTGCCGTCATGTTTTCACTTCCGGCAGCCGTGACCATAATGAAAGCCGGCATCTTCTTCAGTGTATTATTTTTTCTCACTTTTTCCATTACTGCAATTCCATCCATCCGTGGCATTATTACATCCAAGAGCACCACATCTGGTCCAGTTTTTATAATCATATTGTATGCATCTTCCCCATTTTCCGCCTTTCCTACTACAGAAAAATCGGTTTCCGCCTCTAAAATTTCCTGTAATCTCCCTAAAGTCTGCGGGTTATCATCTGCAATCGCAATGTTTAACTCTCCCATATTAACTCCTCCTTTTGCCGTTCTATCCTTCCAGGGGAAACACAAGCGGCCCTCACTTTTACAGATTGGCATGAACTGGCACAATCTGCGCAAGAGCCGCTTTCTTTCCCTTCAATAAGTCATTATAGACGGTTGGATTTCTCATGTGCAATGGCTTCTCATCGCATAATTCGACAAAGGAAGCTGGATTTATGCCACAAGCGCCCTGTGCTGTCAGTTTATTATGGAAAACAAAAAAATTTGCCGCAAAGCCCTTGACAACAAGATCCCGCAAAACCCTCCAAAATACGCAAAACAGGCTGGCCGTCAAGAAAAATGATTCCTTAACGAACAGCCTGTCTTTATTTTTTCCTCTTCTCCTGCCTAAACCTATCACAGAAAAACACGTTTCCTGCCTTCCGGTATCAAACCAAAACGCTACGCTCCTAAATCGGGCTGGACATGAGGCGGGATTGGACAGAGATAGCTACCCTTTGTTTCTTCCAGGAGCTCCTTTTTCGCCTGTTCCACAAGTTTTGGGCTTTCATAAACACGGACACATGCAAGCCCCATAGCCTTTGCCGCCGCCAATGCCCCCTGATTGCCGACAGAGCTTCCCACCTGGGCAGTTAGCTGCCAGGTATGCAGCCCGGTTTCCGGGATTCCCACGGCTGCCATAAGCTGCCCTACTGGAACATGGTAGCTTACATCTCCCACATCCGTTGAGAAGGTAAGCATTCCATCCCTCATATCCGGGGTGTAAGGCCGGATTCGGGTATCAAAAGGAGCCTTTGCAAATGCCTCCTGGCTGATTCCATTTCTCTTTGCGCCTAAACTAATTACCCGCTTTTGCTGCTCTTTGGGCATAGCGGCAAGGAACTCTCTTCCAATCTGATACTCTGGCTCTCCAAATTCAGGAGGCCCCATTTCTAAAAACGCGTCCGAAAGCACCCTTGAGGCGGTAGGGTTGGGAATGGTATCATTCATTCCTCCAAGGAGATGGATGGCTACGTCTGTTTCTGTCATCAAAGCGGCCCCTTTTGCAATCTTTTTGATTCGTTCCAGAATCTCCCCGCACTGTGTCAGCTTGGGCGCCCTAATATAGTACAGAAGCGAGCCGTGATCTGGTACAATATTGGGAGCGCTCCCTCCACTGTCCAAATACGCGTAGTGAATTTTCGCGCTGGAAATCACATGCTCCCGCAGATAGTTAACACCTACATTCATTAATTCGCAGGCATCCAGGGCGCTTCGTCCAAGCTCTGGAGCGGCGCCCGCATGGGAGGATACCCCTAAAAAATCAAACCTGACCTGATAATAAGCCAGCGTCCGCTGGGACATGGAGCCATTTTGATCCCCGGGATGCCAACTAAAGGCCATATCCAAATGATCAAAGCAATGCTCCCTTACCAGAAACACTTTTCCAAAACCGCTTTCCTCTGCCGGGCATCCGTACAATTCAATCGTTCCAGGAAGAGAATGAGCCTTCAAATATTCCTTTGCAGCCAACGCCGCCCCCACCCCTCCGGCGCCAAGGGCGCTGTGGCCGCACCCGTGGCCAAAGGACTTTCCGGGAATGGGACAGCGCCGGGCAATTCCTGCCTCCTGGCTTAAATCCGGAAGGGCATCAAATTCTGCCAGAATCCCGATCACTGGTTTTCCTGCCCCGTAACGCCCGCGAAACGCGGTAGGAATTCCGGCTAACCCCGATTCCACCGTAAAGCCTTCTGACTCCAGAACGCGTTTTATTGTTTCTGCGCTTTTTTCCTCTTGATAGCCAGGCTCCCCATACTCCCACAGAGCCTGGTTGATTCCTGTGATCTGGGCAGCTTTTTCCCGTATTACCTGGCTGATGAATTGTGCTTCCTTCATGAAACGTTCCTCCTTAGCGGATAAAGTTTGTCCTTTGAGGCGCTTCTTTCTCTGGCAGGCCAAACTGCTCCTTGCCTAAAGCAATGCTCTTCATCAAAAATGACATATTTCTTGCCAACGTCCGCATAGACTGAAGCCCCTCAGCATCCTGCGCGGCTTCCCCCGGCGTTCTTCCATGGATGCTGTTCCAGTACTGTCCTGACGCTACCGGCATTCCGGAAATCGTAAAAAATTTGTTCAGCTCGTCAAATGTAGCTGACAGGCCTCCACGCCTTGCCGCCACAACACTGGCTCCCACTTTCATGGTTTTATCAAAATGGGTACTGTAAAACAGGCGGGTTAAGCACGCTACCAGTGTGGCATTGGCGGATGCATAGTATACAGGGCTGCCCACTACAAGCCCGTCACAGCGTTCAAATTTGGGCGCAAGGGTATTCACCAAATCATCAAACACACAGGCTCCTGTTTTCCCACAAGAACCACATGCCACACAGCTTCGGATCCCCTGGTTTCCAACCTGTATGATCTCAGATTCAATCCCCTGCTTTGTAAAAATTTTTTCCATTTCATGAAGAGCCGTATATGTATTTCCTTTTTCATGGGGGCTTCCGTTCAGCATTAATACATTCATATTTTGATTCCTCCTCTATTTATGTTCTGGTTTCATTCTAAATCTTTTGGTGGAAATGCGCAAGAGAATTTATCCGGCAAGCCTTTCCTAATATGATGAAAAAAAGGCTTATGCAAATAAATTTGCATCGCCTTCCCTTCCTCACTGGCCAGATCGTGTTGAAACACGTTCTAATGTTTTAACATATTTTCAATAAATATTCCATATCCTTTAGTGCTGTCCTGCACAAATACATGGGTAACAGCCCCAATCAGCTTGCCTTCCTGTATGATAGGGGAACCGCTCATCCCTTGGATTACCCCTCCTGTTAATCCCAGCAGTTCTTCATCCACTACCTCAAATACAATGCTTTTAGTTCTGTGGTTGGTGGAATAGTCTACTTTCCGGATTTCAATTTGGTAGTCTTTTACTTTTCCGGACACACTGCTTCGAAGCAGCGCAGGCCCAGTTTTAACGTCTTGGCGGTAGCCTATGGGGATGGGAGTGCCGGAAACCCGTGATATCAAGTTATCGCCCGCTGTTCCGAAAATCCCTGTTTCTGTATTGGCATCAATCTCCCCCAGCCGGGAACCTGGGCCATAGTAGATTACGCCGCTCATAACGCCTGGATTTCCGGAAGAGCCTTTTTCAATTCCCAAAATCTGGGTTTCATACAGTGCGCCGTCCTGAATTTCCACTACCCCGCCAATATCACTGTCACTGATCCCGTGTCCCAGCGCGCCAAACCTGCCATTTAAGTCTAAATAAGTCATGGTTCCAATTCCCTGAGTATCGTCTCTGACCCAGGCTCCTAATTTGTAAATCCCGTCCTTATCTTCCGCTGGATTCATGGATATGGTCATTTCTTCCTCCCCCCGCCGGATTTTAAGCGTTACTCGCCCAGGCCCGGCCTGGTTCACCGCGTCCATCAGTTCTTCCTTTTTGGATATTGGTTTTCCGTTAATAGCCTCAATGTAATCACCGGATCGCAAAATCCCGTAAGCCGGCTCCACATCCATACCGTCTGCCCCAATCAAGGTTCCGGTTCCAATCACCAGAATGCCATCGGATTTTAAGTAAATCCCTACCGGAGTCCCGCATGGAATTACATAGCTTTCATCTACTACGTCAACCTGTACATCCTTTACCTTCAGGAAACCGAAAAGTTTTACTTCCATCTGGTAGCTTCCTTCTTTTGTCCCTACCATCTGAAATGGCCGGTTTCCGGAAATCCGAATCTGGTTGGAAGGGATTTCAGACGGGTTTCCCAGGGAAACCTCTGCGTCTTTCATTTCCAGAGTGGACTGAAACAGCAGCGGAAATAGTATTTCTTCCTGTTCACCAGCTACAATATTTAATTGATCCGGTACAATCCGGTTAAGATAAAAATAGGAAGACCCCAGGGATAAAAGGAGAAAAAATACCAATGCCCGCAGCAAATGGTGCTTTTTTCTCCTTTTCCTTTTTCTGTCTGGCTTCCTGACATCCTGTCTGATATCCTGCATATCCTTACCTCCTCAGCTTCTTTCCAGCTTGAACCAACGCTTATCCGTTATTCTTTCCATGAGTTTGTAAGCATATGCCTGTTATTGACATAAGAAATTTTATTGTTCGAAATTTACATGTTTCGTTTGCTTTTTCTTCGTGCAAGGCGATCTGCTTACACGAATAGTATTCTTCATTTCATGTTTTATAATCCTTTCAATTCAAACCAGCATCGACTTATTTTGACCGCTCTGCCAGTTCTTTCATCTCTCTTGCGTTTTCAAGGACAGCTTCTGTAATTTTTGCGCCTCCTAAAAGCCTGGCAAGCTCATAAACGCTTTCTTCCTTATTCAAACGGTGAATCCTGGTGGCTGTTTTTCCTTTTTGAACCGACTTTTCGATTTCAAAATGGCTGTCTGCCATAGACGCAATCTGTGGCAAATGGGTAATACAGATAACTTGATGATTTTTTCCAATGGCATTCAGCTTTTGGGATACCATCTGCGCCGTCCGCCCGCTGATTCCCGTATCGATCTCATCAAAAATCAAAGTTGGCACTTCATCCGTATCAGCCAGCACAGTTTTAATCGCCAACATAATCCGGGACAGTTCCCCGCCAGAAGCAACAGACTTTAGAGGCTTTACTGGTTCCCCCGGATTTGTGGATATCAAAAATTCAGCCTCGTCAAATCCTTCTTTGGTATAGTCTTTCAGCCTTCTGAATTCCATTATAAATTCCACATCTAAAAAATTTAAGTCAATCAAACTTTCTTTCATCCGTTCTGCCAGTTCTTTTCCTGCCGATTTCCGAATTTCTGATAATTTTGCGCTGAATGCTTCCAATTGATTCTTAGATTCTTCCAGATTCTGTTCCAGTTCCGTCCTGATTTCATCAAAGTGTTCCAGCTCTTCCAATCGCTTCTTTTTTTCTTCCAGCACCTGGAAAATTTTAGAAACTGTGCCTCCGTATTTGGCCTGAAGGCCATGGATCACATCCAGCCGGGCCGTAATCTGCTGAAACTCCCCTTCATCAAAGAATTCGTGATCCATGTATTCTTTCACAGAATAGCGAAGTTCATTCATCAGCGCTTCTACGTCGTAAATCTGATCCCGGATAGGCTTTAACTCCTCATCAAAGTCGGCAACTTGATCCACAGACCGAACGGCTCTGGCAATTTCTTCATTTTCCAAAGCCTGATAAACTTCCGAAAGGCTTTCCATAATCTTTTGGGAATAGGAAAGCTTCCGATATCTGGCTGTTAGTTCCTCTTCCTCCCCTTCCCGCAACGCGGCCTGCTCAATGCTTTCAATCTCAAAGCGGCAAAAATCCGCCTCCCGAAGCCGCTCTTCCTGCCCGCCTTCCATGGAAGAAAGCCGCTTTTTCAGATCCTGGTAATTGTTATATTCTTCACTGATTTTTTCTTTCCAGGGACTTACCTGATTTTTGGCATATGCATCCAGAATTTCCAAATGCTTGTGGATGTGAATTAAAGACTGGTGTTCATGCTGCCCATGTAGATCGATCAACAGACTGGTAACTTGCTTTAGCTTTGCTGTGGTTACCATTTCATCATTAATTTTCGCCATACTTCGGGAAGGCGTAATCCGCCGGGAAATAATCAGCGTATTCTCTTCTCCCGGCTGAATTTCCAGCGCTTTTAACGCTTCCTGCTGTTCTTTTGTATCCACCGAAAACAAAAGCTGGACAAACGCGCTGTCTGCGCCTTGGCGAATAATGTCCCGGGAAGCTTTTCCGCCTAATGCCATATTAACCGAGCCAATAATAATGGATTTTCCCGCGCCCGTTTCCCCTGTAAGAATATTTAACCCTTCTCCAAATTCAACCTGAGCCTGTTCAATCAAAGCCAGGTTCTTGACCTGCAATTCCAGAAGCATTGGCTCCCTCCCTTTCTTTTGCTGAGTTCTTAACCGTCGATTTCGCCCGCCATCTGGCACTGTTACCCATGAAGAAGTTTACGGATTTTATCCATTACTAAGATGGTATCGTCTACGCTGCGCACAGCGCACATAATCGTGTCATCACCAGCGATGCAGCCTACAATTTCATGAAAACGGATTGCGTCCAATGCGGCCGCAACTGCCATGGCCATACCAGAAACCGTCCGGATTACCAAAATATTCTGAGCCATATCCATGCTTAAGTAGCCATCCTGAAGGATGCGGATATATTTATCGCTGAAATTTCCATTATTTTGAAGCACCATATACCGCTGCTTTCCGCTTTCTGCAGGCGCTTTTGTTAATTTCAGCTCCCGGATATCCCTGGAAACCGTGGCCTGGGTCACATTGAAGCCAGCCTGGTTTAAGTAATCTGCCAGTTCCTCCTGGGTTTCTATTTCGTATTTACCAATCAATTCCACAATTTTACTGTGACGTTCTACCTTCATGTTTCCCTCCGTTTTCGCGCCTGTACCACAATGCGGGCCTTACACCCCAACCATTTTATTACTTAGATTCTGTAAGAAAGATACCTGCTTTAGCTGAACCAGCACCGTATCAAGCCTGGATCGCCGGATAATAATCTGGTCTTCCTTCCTTACCTCATCTGCAAGGTTTCCATCAAAAGCCGCCATATGCCCCTCTTCCAAAACTTCTACGGTAATTTGGTCTTCCTCGGGCAGGACAATGCTTCTTGCGTTTAGAGCATGGGAACAGATAGGGGTTAAGATCATCATTCTCGCGCCTGGCGCCACAATCGGTCCCCCTGCTGAAAGGTTATAAGCAGTGGATCCAGTAGGCGTGGCGAAAATCATGCCATCTGCCGTATAATCGTTGAGAAATTCCCCATTTACAAAAATCCGGAAATGAAGAGGCTTCAGGGCGTCTTTCCGGCTTAATACAATTTCGTTCAGCGCAATATCCTGAAAAATATTTCTCCCCCCGCGAACTACCTGGCCTGACAGCATCATCCTAGATTCCAGGCGGTAACGCCCTTCCAGCAACGCGTCTAACATTCCTTTTACTTCCTGCTGGTCATTTACCTGGGTCAGGTATCCTAAATGGCCTCGGTTCACCCCAATAAAGGGAATCCTCCGGCCTGCCAGGTCACGGGCTGCCTGAATTAAAGTGCCGTCGCCGCCAATGGTAATCACGCACTCCGTATCCGGTGGCACCTGGGATCCTTCTGTATATCTTCCGTCCCGAATATCCCCATAGCTTTGGATGAGGCAGCGGGCATCCTTAAAACGCAGGTATGCCCCAATCTCAGCCGCCGTTTCAGCCGCCCCTTCCTTGCCAGGGTTCGTCACAATGTAAAATGATCGCATCTTAATCTTATCCTTCCAATATCCTGTGGGACTCTTCCACCACCTTATCAGCTTCCGAAAAAATTTGTGAAACGTCTTCCCCTTCCCTGTGGTTTTGCAGGAAAAGAAGATACTCAATATTCCCTTCCGGCCCCCGGATAGGTGAAAATTCCAAATTCAACGCTTGAAGGCCAATGGATATTGCGTGCTCCATTACCATTCGAATCACTTCCAAATGCACCTTTTTGTCCCGGACTACGCCTTTTTTCCCCACCTTTTCCCGGCCAGCCTCAAACTGCGGCTTAATCAGGCAGACTATCTGACCGTTTTCTTTCAATAGCGCCTTTACCGGCCCCAGAACCTTCGTAAGGGAAATAAATGATACATCAATGGAGGCAAAATCAATGGGCTCTGGAATATCCTCCTTCACCACATAACGGATATTTGTTTTTTCCATGCAGACCACCCGGGGATCGTTACGCAGCTTCCAGGCAAGCTGGCCATGTCCCACATCGACCGCATATACTTTTTCCGCCCCATTCTGCAACATACAATCGGTAAAGCCGCCTGTGGAGGCGCCTACATCCATACAGATTTTTCCCGCAAGCTCTAAACGGAACTGAACCATAGCCTTCTCCAGCTTCAGGCCGCCCCGGCTGGCATATTTTAACCCTGATCCCCGCACCACAATTTCAGCGGTGTCCTCAAAAACGGTTCCGGCTTTATCCTCCTTCTGTCCATCCACGTATACGCTCCCGGCCATAATCACCGCTTTTGCTTTTTCCCTGGATTCCGCCAGATTGCGCTTTACTAAAAGCACATCCAATCGTTCTTTCATGGTATCCCCTTTATTTTAACATAAATTGTAATATTTTTCCATATTTTTATCCAATTCCCTTTGAAAACAGGCCTTCCTTTTCCATGGAACGGATAACCGAATCGCTGTCAATTTCTAAGCTTTCCCGCAAAACGCTAACATTTCCGTGTTCTACATATGCGTCTGGAAGAGCAACCTGGAACACACGGACATCCGGAACATGCCTGCGGATATAATCTGCTACAGCCAGGCCAAAACCGCCCTGGAGTACGTTTTCCTCCAACGTTACAAAAACCTTATGCCTTGCCGCTAAAAAATCCACCAGTTCCCGGTCAAAAGGCTTAATAAATCTGCCGTTGGCCAAGCTGCACCGGATCCCTCTGCTCATTAACTTTTCCCGGATGTGCTCTGCCGTACTGACCATGCTGCCCACTGCCAGGAGCACAATATCCGCCCCTTCCCTGCTGCCATCCGGATCGGGTTTGGCGCCTTTGCCAATCCCGCTGTCATCATACAAAAGCTCCCCTTTTCCGTATTCTATGGGCGTCCGAAACGTTTTTAAGCCCCCATACGCTTCTCCCCTGGGATAGCGGATTGCAACCGGCTTTCCCAGCTTAAACGCAAAGTCAAGCATGTCCTCTAGCTCCCACCTGTTTTTGGGCGCCATCACCGTCATATTCGGAATGCAGGTTAGATAGCTGCAGTCAAAAATCCCCTGATGGGTTTCCCCGTCGCTTCCTACCAGACCGGCCCTGTCAACTGCAAATACTACCGGAAGCTCCTGGATACAAACATCATGGACAATCTGATCAAACCCCCTCTGCAAAAAAGAGGAATACACGGCAATCACCGGTTTTAATCCTGCCGCCGCCATTCCCGCCGCGCTGGTTACGCCGTGGGCTTCTGCAATCCCCACATCAAAGAACCGTTTCGGAAACCGTTTCGCAAACTGATTTAGCCCGGTTCCATCCGGCATGGCTGCCGTAACTGCCACAATCCGCTCGTCCTTTCTTGCCAGGCGGCACAGGGCACGGGAAAATACATCTGTATAGCTGGGGTATTTCTTTTCTGTTAGCGGCTCTCCTGTGGCAATATCAAACGGATCCACTCCGTGGAATTTTGCAGGGTTTGTTTCCGCCGGGCCATACCCTCTGCCTTTTTGTGTTATCACATGAATCAATACGGCGTGATCCAGCTTTTTCGCTTCCTGAAAGGTTTTCTGGAGCATCCGGATATTGTGGCCGTCCACAGGGCCTAAATACGTAATCCCCATATTTTCAAACAGCATTCCCGGGATAAAAAGCTGTTTGATTCCGTTTTTTGTCCGCTTAATCCGCTCAATCATGTGGGAACCGATTCCCGGAATCCTTTCCAGTGCGTAAACCACGCTTTTCTTTAAATCATTGTATCCGTCACCGGTGCGGATGCCGCTTAAGTATGTGGACATTCCGCCCACGTTTTCTGAGATCGACATATTGTTATCATTAAGCACAATGATAAAATTCCGTTTCAGCCTGGCTGCGTTATTCAATGCCTCGTACGCCATTCCCCCGGTTAACGCGCCGTCTCCAATTACTGAAACCACCGAGTAATCTTCCTTTAATAGGTCACGCCCCTGAGCCATTCCAAGACCTGCCGAAATGGAAGTGGAACTGTGTCCGGTATCAAACGCGTCATACGGGCTTTCTTTCCGCTTCGGAAACCCGCTTAAGCCTCCATACTGGCGAAGCCCTTCAAACAGCTCCCGCCTTCCGCTTAAAATTTTGTGGGTGTATGATTGGTGCCCCACATCCCAGACAATTTTGTCTTTGGGCAGATCAAATGCCAGGAACAAGGCTATGGTTAATTCCACCACGCCTAAATTAGAGGCCAGATGGCCACCTGTGCGGCTGATCCTCTGGATTAAAAATTCCCGGATTTCCTGTGCCAGTGTATTTAGTTCCTCCCAGGTTAAGGCTTTCACATCTTCCGCACCCTGTATTTGCTCTAAAATCATAATCCCGCCCTTACTTTCCCGCTTATTTTTCTCTGGTCACCAACACGCAAATCAACTGTTCTAAGAATTCGTTTTCCGATCCCATGGAACGGAGCAGCAAAACCGCCTCATCGGAAAGCCGTTTTACTTCTTCCCTGGCGTTTGGCAGCCCCTCTAAAGAAACATACGTTGTTTTACAGTTCTTTTCATCGCTTCCCACTGGTTTACCAAGAACCTCCTGGCTGCTGGTTACATCCAGAATATCATCCTGGATCTGGAACGCAGTCCCCACATTCAGGGCAATCTTAGAAACCAGCTTTAAGCGCTCCTCATCCGCCCCGGAAAGCACCGCGCCGATCATCATAGACGCTTCTAATAATGCCCCGGTCTTCAAACGGTAAATGAAATCCAGCTCTTCTTTCGAAATCGGCTTATTGGTTAGCTGCACATCTACCACCTGGCCGCCGATCATCCCGTAAATCCCCGTTTTCCGGGCCAGGATCCCCATAGCTTTTCCAACCCGATCCGGGTATTTTGTGGTTTCAAAGGCTGTGGCTGCCACCGCAAATGCTTCTACTATCAGGGCATCTCCCGCTAATACGCCTAAATCCTCCCCAAACTTTGCCCAGGTACTGGGCTTCCCCCTCCGGTACTGGTCATTGTCCATACATGGAAGATCATCATGGATCAGGGAGGAGGTATGGATCATCTCAATGGCGGCCATAAAAGGCCTCGCTTCCTTTATATCGCCGCCTAACATTCTGCAGGTTTCCATCATCAAAAGAGGCCTGAGCCGCTTTCCCCCAGCGTTCATGCTGTAATTCATTGCTTCCATAATCCGTTTTTGATGTCCGGTTTCCTGTGGCAGGTAGCCTTCCAGCACTTTTTCTATTTCCCGGATCCGCTCTGCCAATATATTCTTAAAATCCACTTTCTTCTTCTCCCTCGTTCAGAACTAATATTTGTTTTTCTACCTGATCCAGCCGAAGCGCACAGCTTTTCACCAGCTTCATACCATGCTCAAAGTACCGGAAAGCTTCTTCTAACGGCTGCTCATCATTTCCTAAAATTTCCAGAATACGCTCTAACTCCTCAAATGTCTGCTCGATTGTTTCCTCTTGCTCTTTTACAAGCGCTTCCTCCCCCATGTTGGAATCTGGCTCTGTTATCTCCCGCGCCCTGGCGGCGTATTCCTTGTCCATTTGTTTTCCATCTCCTATTCTATCTGGCGCCGGCATCTTCCAACTCTAAAAGAGGGGCCCGGACTTTTATCAAATCCTACAATGCTTCGCCGTCAGACCAAACCTCCATGATGCCTGCGCGGATCCGTCCATCCCGGATCTGGATCTCCATTTGCTTCCCTGGCTCGGCCTGCCGGATGCTGGTAATCCGCTTTCCTTTTTCATCGGTCAGGAACCCGAAGCCTTTGCTTATTTTTTCCAGTGGGGATAAGGCCTCAAGCTTTCCGGCAAGCAGACCCAGACGGTATCTTCTATCTCTTAGTTTTCCATCTATTGCCCGTTCCATACATTCTTCCAAATCTGCCAGCCTCTGCCGCTTTTCGTTTAGCTGATATGCGGGATCCTTAAGCTTTAGCTTAAGCTTTAACTGTTCTAAGCGGCTTCTGTCCCGCTTAAGTTTCCGTTCCATGGCAAAAAAAAGTCCGTTTTGATATCCGCCTAAATCGGCCTGATACTGCCGATAATCAAATACTGCCAGCTCTGCCGCCGCAGAAGGGGTAGGCGCCCGCAAATCTGCCACATAGTCGGCAATGGTCACATCTGTTTCATGTCCTACGGCAGAGATCACAGGGGTTTCGCAGTCGAAAATCGCCCTTGCCACGATTTCTTCATTAAAGGCCCAAAGGTCTTCGATGGGTCCGCCTCCCCGGCCTACAATCAGCACATCCAGCCCCATGGCATCCAGTGCCTGGATCCCTTTTACGATGCTGTATTTTGCCTGCTCCCCCTGAACAAGGGCCGGGTACAATACAAGCTGTACATACGGGTTTCTTCGGGAGGCTACATTCATAATATCCCGGATCGCCGCTCCGGTAGGCGCCGTTACAATCCCGACCTTTTTGGCAAACTTGGGAATGGGCTGTTTGTACTCATTAGAAAACATCCCCATCTCTTCTAGTTCATTCCGCAAGGCTTCAAACTGGCGGAACAAATCCCCTATGCCGTCTAGTTTGATCTCCTTGGCATAAAGCTGGTATTTTCCATCCCGCTCATACACATCCACGGTTCCGGAAGCCACCACCTGCTGGCCTTCCTCTAACCGAAAAGAAAGGCCCATCCGCTGCCCGGCAAACATGACCGCGGATAATGTGCCCTTTCCATCCTTTAATGTAAAATAGATATGTCCAGAACTATGATATTTGCAGTTGGAAACCTCTCCTTTTATGGAAATCCGGTTCAGTGCAAAGTCCTGTACAAACATATTTTTTATATATGCATTCACCTGAGATACGGTATATACGCCTGCCATAGCTACACCAATTTTGCCAGAATTCCATTAATGAACGCAGAAGAATCTTTTCCTCCGAACCGTTTAGCCAGTTCTACGGCCTCATTAATGGCTACTTTTTCCGGAACTTCCTCATCGTACTTCATTTCATAAATGGCAAGCCGTAAAATGGCCAGCTCCGCCTTCCCTATCCGTTTCGTTTTCCACCCTTGGGCCACATGGTTGATCTGGGTATCCAGTTCCGGAATCAGCCGGATTATGGCTCTGGCCCGTTGTGCTACTTCCCTGCTATTTTCCTCTCCCAGTTCCACGTTATGAAGGATTTCCTGCTTCCCTTCCGGCGTTTCCTCATCCTCCAACGGCGACAGGAAATAATTCTCCAACTGGGTATCCTGTTCTTCTTCTGGGTAAAAATCAGCACCAAATAATAATTTAAAGCAATGCTCTCTCAGCTCTCTTCTGGTCATAAACCCTCCTTGCAGCACCATAGCATTGGGGACTTTTGCCCCAAATCGCTGCATTCATCCTTCATTTGCCGGCAATCCTTTCACGGTTTGGGGCTATTATAACAAATTTTAAATGGTTATACAACCAGAAAAATCCTTATCAGGAATCTACCTTGTTTCTGCCGCCGTCTGCACCAGATCCAGGAATTCTTTCCGGTAGTCGTCAAAATCCCTACTGATACAGGACTCTGCCAAAGCCATTATGCTATCAAAATTTGCTGTTCCTTTATGTTCACTGTTTCGCAGCACCATGCCAAATTCTGCTACGGCTGCTGCAAAGGTAAGGTTTTCTGATCCTTCTTCCTGGTAGCTTCCGGATTCTACCGGATATTCCAGCAGCCTGCTGGTATCTCCATTGGGCGCTTTGTAGCGCACGCTTACTGTAAGAAGCTCGCTGCTTCCCGTAGTCGTTCCTGTTGTCTGGTATTTTAATCCAGCTTCCGTTCCTGCTTCTGTCGCAGGGATGATTTCGTAGAGTGCTGTAACGGAATGACCGGATCCAATTTCTCCTGCGTCTGCCTTGTCGTCATGAAAATCCTCCTGGTTTAACATTCGGTTCTCGTATCCGATTAGCCGGTATCCCGCCACCTGCTCCGGATTAAATTCCACCTGGATCTTTACGTCCTTTGCCACTGTGATCAATGTGCCGCCCATTTCATCTACCAGTACTTTTTTTGCTTCATAGATACTGTCCAGGTAATTATAATTTCCGTCACCATTATCTGCCAAGGCCTCCATTTTATTATCCTTAATATTTCCTGTCCCAACTCCAAGAACCGATAAATGGACACCGCTTTTTTTCTTTTCCTGGATCATCCGGATTAAACCGCCTTCACTGCTGACGCCAACATTGAGATCTCCGTCTGTGGCTAAGAGCACCCGGTTATTCCCACCAGGAATAAAATGCTTTTGAGCCAATTCATAAGCTTTCTCAATTCCGGCAGACCCGGCTGTGGATCCTCCAGCCTCTAAGTCTTCTAACGCCGCGGCAATCTTGCCCTTCTCTGTCCCAGATACTCCATCCAGTATTACGGACTCATAGCCGGCATACGTAACGATGGAAATTTTATCTCTCTCATCTAAATTTTCTGTCAGCATGGTAAATGCCTTTTGTACCAGAGGCAATTTATCATCCGAATACATGGATCCGGATACATCCAGCAAAAATACAAGATTTGTAGCGGGACGGTTTGTAAAATCAATTTCTTTTGCCTGAAGACCGATTAGCAGAAGGCGGCTGTCTTCATTCCAGGGGCAGGACGAATATTCTGTCGTAACCAAAAACGGTTCCTCCCCGTCAGGTTCCGGATAATCGTAATCAAAATAATTGATCATTTCTTCAATCCGCACAGCATCTTCCGGGATATTTGCGCCGCTTCGGATCATTCGTCGGATATTTCCGTAGGAAGCCGTATCTACGTCAACCGAAAAAGTAGAAAGGGGAGCCGCCGCTACGGTCTGATAACCATTCTCTTCGATGTAGCCATACTCCTCTGTATTCCAATCTTCCTGCTGATACGCATCCTGATACCGCGCTGCCAGGGAAGCTTTCCTTTCCAGGTCACTTCCCGGATCCATGCTGCTTCCATTCCACCGTTCATTTCCCGCAAGAGAATCATATCCTCCAGCATCGTTTTCCTCCCCCGCGGCCGCCGCAGTTACCGCCATCCCTGTGGTACAAACTGTAGCTGTGGTTTCGTACATCTGGGAAGAACCGCCACAGCCGCTTATAAGGATACTGGCCGTAATGGCGGCGATCAGAACCGCCTCTTGGCTGGGTTTCGCCCTTCCACTTCTGTTTCCTGTAATCATTTTTTTCATAATTTGCACCAATCCCCAAGCAAAAATGCCTGCATTTTCATTTGAGGCGCAAACACAAAGGGTGAAAGATGTGTGTTTGCATGTTATCCTTTCTCCTTTTTTTCTTTCACCTTTCCTCTCTTCCTTATCCTTTTTGATGTTTTTCCAGTTTGTGATAATCGAATTTCTTAGCTGGCCTCCCATTTTTTCTCGATCTGCTGTTTTACAAGTGAAAGCAATTCAGCAGGAAAATTTTCATCCTGCCGCAGCAGCATGCGGTCATAGAAATAATCATTCCTTCCCTCTTTCCTTCCCACTACTACTTCTGTTTCCTTGTTTACCAGGCTGGTATATCCAGAATGAAACAGGTATGCGCCTGTATGGGTTATCTGGATTTGAGGAGCAAAGGGATAAATTAATTCCCAATCCCCTTCCTGTTCCCGAAGGGGAAGCAGGTATGTGCCTTCCTTCTGTAGCTGATATAAAATATAAACCTCATCCCCCTCCGCTTTTACAATGGGGCTTGTAACTGTAATCTTTTCCTGGCTGCTAATATAATTCTGAGCGTAATAAATCTGGCGCAAAGCAAGCTGGTAAACTACCATTACCGCCCTGCCTGTTTCATCATATTCCAAAGACACATCTTCCACTTCCCCGCTGCACAAAAGTTCTGTGTCACTCAGCACTGCCTCCGAAAAATAGCGGGAATCCTCCGGTACTGTTACAGCATCTTCCGGAACAGATATCAGCTTCGTTTCTTTTGCTTCTATAATTTGGTAATTCATTTCACTCTCTGTCGGTTTTTCAGTCCAGGATTCTTCTTCCATCCATTGCGTGGTTTCTGCCGCTATCCAGGTTTCCGATCCCTCTTTGTTTCCCATGGCGCCTTTTTCTACCCCAATTCCCTGCTTCCATCTTGCAGCTGCCATAAGCAAGATAACCGCCGCCACTGCTGCTGCCCCACTGCAACGGATTCCTTTTCTACCGTTTTTTTTATCAATCGCTTCTATTTTATTGGTTTTCCTATCAACCACCCTTTGAATGTTACGTTCTTCAATCCTTTTTGGATGTTCTTTTAGTTCTCCTTCAATCCGTTGCCAAAGATCGGGCGCGCTTTGACGCTTCCATGCCCGATATTCCTGTTTAAACCGCCGCTTCCCCATCATAGCTGCACCTCCCTTAACTTCCGAATTGCCCTTTGGTAGCACCAGGCCACCGTTCCCTGGGGTTTTTTCAGAATTGCCGCAATCTCCCGAAAGGTCAGCTCACCCATAATCTTTAAATTGACAATCTGCCTATCCTCCTTATTTAGCCCAGACATAGCCTGTTCCAGGCTGATTTTATGGCAAAGCTGTTCCTCGCTGGAAGCTTGTCCAAAATAAGGCGGTTCTTCTATATCCTCGGTTAAAATCTCCCGTTTTTTCTTTCGCAAGCAATCAATAGCCATATGATGGGCAATGGTAAGCATCCACCCGCGATGCCCCTTTCCCGGATGGTATGTATCCGCAATTTCCCACAGCCGGATAAAAAATTCCGAGGTAACATCCTCCGCGTCTTCCCGGTTGTGAAGGATCTCCCAAACTACGGAATAAATCATCGGGCAGTAGTCCTCATAAATCTGCCGTAATCCTTCTTTATCATTTTGGATGATCCGGCTTATATTCTTTCTAAACAGCATTTCCTCCATGGCAGTATCCCTTCTGATTTCAGCCTGATACTTTCGATACGTTCCAGCACAAAACATTTATGGCAAAAATGAAAGAAATTTTAAATTTATATATTCTTAGTTTGAATGGTTTCATAAAATCCACATTGGCAGGAAACAAAATAAAAACAGGAAGACCCGCCTGCATTTAACGGTTTCTTCCTGCTCTTCCCATATCGCTATCCGGCTTTCGAATAACTTAATTCGCGTTTTCCATATTCACACTGGCAATTTTAATATTCACATCCAGCACTGACAGACCTGTCATATTTTCAATGGCGGACTTTACCCGATCCTGTACCTTTTCCCCAACCTCTGGAATGTTATATCCATATTTTAAATTAAGGGAAAGATCAACTGACACATGATCTTCTGTTACGTCCACCTTTACTCCTTTAGAAAGATTTTTCATTCCCAGCTTGCCTACCAGCTCATTGGTAATGTTTCCGGCCATGGAATCTACGCCTTCTACCTCTGTCGCCGCCAGGCCCGCAATGATAGCTACCACCTCGTCAGCAATCTGCACTTCTCCGATTTTATCCTTCTCATATACTTTGTGGGTACTTCTATTCTCAACCTCTGCCACTTATGCTACCTCCTGCACAATACATTTTTGAGGCTGCTAAAAACTTTTGTTTCTGGCAGCCTCCATTTTACTGCTTCCCCCATTATATCAGAAGATAACGGCTTTGCAAAGGTAGTTTCTTGTTTTGTACGAAACTTTTTGCCTGTTATGTTGCGCATTCAGGTGAAACCGCTTATGCTTTTATTCCGACAGATTTAAGAGTGAAATCACAATCTGATCAGCAGAAGCCTCTGTTTTCCGTTTTACAATATCTTCAATCTGGGCACGCTGCTGATCGGTAATACTGGGGGCATTGATAACCACATCCACCTGTCCCGCTGAAACGCTAACCACCGGATCCGCAAAGCCTTTTGCCATTAAAAGGGTTTCAGCCGCATTTTCTTTTTCCGCAACTTCTGTAAGAGAAATCATGTCTTGTATGGCCTGCTGCTTGGCAGATTCCTCAATTTCAGTGCTGTTAATTAGGTTCATCAGGGTTTCTTTATTTTTCGCGCGGACTTGCTCCCGGCTTAATTGGACGCTGGCTATGTAATCCGTTACGCTCATACCGCTGGTTAATACCGCTTCTCCCGGATTTTCCAGTCCAGTTTCCGCGGTGCCGGAATTTTCTCCATAGGAAGCATCCACACCCTGGCCTTCTGCCCCTGCCGCTACATCGCCTCCATAGCCATTCCCATCCGCATATTGGGATCCGTCATTCTCCATCGTTGCTTCAGCAACAGTTTCATCCTGAAAATCCTGATCCAAGCTTCCAATTTCTTCCAGGGCATCTCCATAATAGGGGCTGGCCTGGTTTTCTGCCAGAATATCTTCATCTGAGATCTCCAGCATGCCGGCTTCGTATACCTGGCTGCCGGCTGCCAGCTCCTGCTTGCCGGCATAGTTTAAGTATCCGGCTGCCGCAATCATCACTGCCAGCGCAGTAATAATAACTTGATTACGGCGAAACAATTTTTTCATGTTTAATTCTTTTTTCGGTTTCAACATTATCCTCGCTCCTTTATTCCACCCGCTTTCATACTTTAATCTTATTCAAGCACCCTGAAAATATGCATACCGATCACACTTTGCCTGAATCTGGCCCATTGTTTCATTGATTGCTAAAAAAGCCGCAAAATACAGAATCCAGCAAAACATGGCGTTTGTTTTCTTTCCTTATATATGCGCCATATATTGTAGATAACCGTATTTTGCGGCACTTCTTAAAATTAGTCAAATGTTAAAACAATCTTACGAATTGACGGATCATGGGTATCATTAAAATCAAAGGCCTTCTGGGCTTCCTGGAAATAAAAACGGTGGCTGACGCTTCCGCTCAGATCGACCTGCCCCTGGTTGATTAAGTCAATGACAGTCTGGAACTTCCGGTTTTGCAGACGGCTCCCACGCACATCCAATTCTTTTGATGTGATCACAAACTGGTTGATATCATCTGGATCCACCCCAAATCCCATGGTAATTACCCGGCCTCCATTGCCAGCGCATTTGCAGGCTGTAAGAAAGCTTCCTTTAAAACAAGCTGCGTCAATCACAACCGTGGGGCCGTATCCGTCTGTTATCTCATGGGCACGCTCTATTACATCTTCCGCGCAGCTGTTGATTACATCCGTAGCGCCATTCCCCAGGGCTTCTTTCAACTTGCCCTCATCAATATCCACCATAATAATCCGGCGTGGATGATAAAGGCGTACAATACGCAAAATGCTGCTGCCCAAAGCACCGGCACCAATAATCATTACATTGTCTTCAAACTCTACCTGGGCCCGGCTACAGGCCTGAACCGCAATGGTAGTAGGTTCAATCATAACTGCGTCCTCATAAGACAGGCTGTCGGGCAGACGGTAGCAATCACTTTCCGGAACTGCCATATACTCACGGTAGCCGCCGTCAATATGGACACCCCGAACCTGCAGATTTGCGCACACGTTCGGGCGCCCCTTGCGGCAGGCATAACAGTTGCCGCAAGCCGTTACCTGATCAATAATCACTCGATCACCTGCCTGGTATTTGGACACATTCTCGCCCACTTCCACAACATCGCCTACCATCTCGTGGCCAATTACCCGTGGATATGTAGCCGCGGCGTTTTTTCCGTGATAAATCCCCACATCGGAACCACAGATACCGGCTGCCCGGATTTTTACCAGTACATTATTTTTCCCGTCAATGACCGGTTTTTCCATGTCAATCACCTGAAGATCATTGGGCTTTTCAATTTTTACAGCTTTCATTTTGTTCTTCCTCTCTTTTCCCCCGGTTACTTACCTGGTAGCTCCATCCAGCATTACAGCGATTTGATCTCTTCCCATACCGAATCATCCACAAAGATGCCATTTGCGTCATGATCCTGATTAAACTGTACGTAATCTTCACCAGGCGCCATAATGCCGTTGCTGTGCTCTGCCAGCTCTGCGCTCTTTAAATATTCGATGGCACGGCGGATGGTTTCGCTCATCTTATCACCATCAATTATCTTTTTCGGATCGATCACGATCATAACCTGGGAACAGCCGCCGCAGGAACCCTTTGTTTCTGCGTTCAAGTCAACCGCTCCTACGCCGTCTGTAAGGATCGAACCTAAAATATCCAGCATAAAGGAGAAACTGGACCCCTTCCAGTAGCCGATAGGCATAATACGCATGGATTCTTCAATTGCACCTGGATCATCCGTAATATTGCCGTCTTTATCAAAGCCTCCCGGGAATGGCAATTTTTTCCCGGCCAGGCGGGTTACTTGAAGTTTGCCATACGCATACTGGCTAATGGCCATGTCAAGCTGCATGGCTGGTTCGCCGTCCGCACCAGGGCAGGCCATAACAAACGGATTATTACCCAGCCGGCATTCTTTTGCTCCCCACGGCGGCATACATGCCTCAGTATTGGTCCACATAATTCCCACATACCCTTTTCTTGCCACATACAAACCATAAGTGCCACCCCGCATCCAGTGGGTCGTATTGTTTAATCCTACCATACCAATGCCGTATTGATCCGCCATTTCCATTGCCCGATCGGCAGAGTACAATGCGTTCAGGATACCAGGCCCCATATTGCCATTAATAATTTTGATGGCGCCGCAGTCCTTTTCAATGGTTGGATCCGCATTTACGTCTACCCATCCCTTTTGGATATAATCAACAAAACGGGCCACCCGGTTTGTTCCATGGGAATAAATACCGTCATAGGTGGATTCTGTGTGAATTCTCGCACAGATATCAGCCTTTTCCTCTGTTAAGCCATATTTCATAAATACCCGTTTAATTTCCTTTTGGATTTCTTCAAATGATAACCTCATACGCTTCTCCTTATCTTATAAAATTTGTTATACAGCCGCGCCATAAACCAGGTTGGGCAGGAACAAAACCAACTGCGGGAATACTGCCAATAGTACCAGTAATGCAATAATTGCTAATATAAACGGCAGCGATTCCTTGGTATATACCTGGATCGGGCAGTCAAGAATGGAACAGGTTGTGTACATCGTTACACCGATAGGCGGCGTCATTCCTCCCATGGTAATCAGGATCATATACATAACGCCAAAGTGCACCGGATCAAATCCATATGATATAATAATCGGCAGAAAAATTGGAGTAAGTAAGAGCACATTAGCGGTAGCTTCCATAAACATACCCACAAAGAATACAAATAGCATAACAATCAAAAGAATGATATATTTATTATCTGACACAGCGGTAATCATACGTGCAAGTGTTTGGGGAAGCTGTCCAGTTACAATCGCATAACCGAATGCATTGGAGCAGATGATAATAAACATAATCACTGCCAAATCCACCGCGGTAGTAGCAAGGCATTCCATTAATTTCGCGATGGTAAGCTCACGGTAAACAAAAAGGCCCACAACTAATGCGTATACAACCGCAAATGCTCCTGCTTCTGATGGGGTAAAGATACCGAAACGGATCCCTACAATCAGGATAATTGGGAACATTAACGCCCATATATTCTCAACCAGCCCTTTTAGCACCTCACCAATGGAAGGGAACTTTTCATGCTCTGGCTTATAATCCCTCTTTTTCGAAATCACCGAAACAGCAGCCATCAAAACTAATGTCATCAAAATCCCAGGAACCAGGCCCGCAAGGAATAAGCGGCCAATGGATACTTCTCCAGTTACACCATACAAGATCAGTCCCAGAGAAGGGGGAATCGTGGAGGTAATCAAACCGCCCATAGCCAGGATTGCTGCTGTAAATCCTCTGGAATATCCCCTCTTTTCCATATCCGGCCCCAAAATCCGGCTTTCCATCGCCGCATCTGCGGTAGCCGAACCGGAGATACCGCCCATTAAACAAGACAGCAGTACGGATACCTGAGCCAGCCCGCCCCTCATATGGCCGGTCACAAGATTGCAGAACTTAATCAGACGGGAAGTAATGCCTGTTTCATTCATCAAGTTGCCCGCCAGTACGAAAAAGGGAACTGCCAGCAGGGAGAAGGACTGGGTACTGCTAACCATTTTCTGGACAACAATCTGGACTGGCACTTGTTCCGTCACAAAGAAAGACAGGGCAGAAAGGCCTACGGTAAACGCAACCGGAAGGCCGATTGCTAAAAGGACAACAAATGTAATGCCAAGAATAATCATGCTGCCACCTCCTTCTTTGCCAGGCTGCTGTAATCATGGCGGATCATATTGCGGATGTACTGGACAATATGTTTCACGGACGAAATACACATCAGGCCGCAGCCTACAGGACAGCTTGCTGTGGCAAAGGAATAGCTGATATACAGCGTCTGATACTTTCTGGCTGAATTCACGATACACAGATCAATTCCGTACCGTACCGCAAACAACAGGAAAAACAGAATCAAGATATAGTTAAACAGATAAATCGCATTGAGCACCGCCAATGGAAACTTTGTTATCAGCATATCAACGCCCATATGCTTGTCTTTCCGCATTGCCAGATCGGCTCCGATAAAGCTGACCCAGGCAAATACAAGCTGTGCCAAATCAGTGGAAACAGACATATCAACCCCGAAAAAGCGAAGCACTGCCGCCGCAAATACCGTAAAAATCAGCACCAGCAGACCTGCGCAGACCAATAAGGTTTCTACCTTATTTAACCCTGCCTCTAATGTCTTTAACATAGATGACCTCCTATTGTAATTCTATGTATTCCTGGAAACCAGACCAAGCGTAACAAACCGGTCTGGTTCCAGAAGAATGTAGACTCCCCAGGCAGCCGCCCTGTCTGTAAGGCCTCTGCCTTTATCCTTGATTTAACGGCCAAGCTCTGCGTCAATCGCAGCCTTAACTTCCGTATATCGCAGTTCATCATAAACCTTATCACACGCCGTCTTAAACGCTTCTTTGTCACATTCAATCACTTCAATGCCGCCATCAGTCAGGGTCTTCAGATATTCATCATTTTTGGCAATCACATTTTCAGAAGCGGCTTTTCCTGCCTCGAAGCTGGCATCCTTTAAAATAGTCTGATACTCCTCCGGAAGCTTGCTATACCAGCTTTGGGAAATTATAAGACCGGTTAAAAGCTGCTGATGTCCGGTAAAGGCCAAATATTTAGTAACTTCCTGCATGGAAGAGCCAACTGCCGCAGATAAATGCACTTCAACGCCTTCGATTACCTGCTGCTGAAGCGCCTGATATGCTTCCGACCAGGCAAGAACCGAGGTATTCGCTCCCATAGCCTCTAATGTGCTGGTTACAACCTGAGAGCCGGAAGAACGGATCCGCTGCCCCTTTAAATCGTCAGGCCCGGCTACCGGATTCTTAGTAAAAAGCTCACGCTCACCCTGGTAATAGTTAAATGAAAGAATCTGGAACCCGCTATTCTCAATTTCTGTTTCCATCTTTTTGTAAGTTTCCGTTTCAAACAGCTTCAGCGCTTCATCATAGCTTTCTGCTATGTATGGAGCCTGCAGTACACCGATATCATACACATAATTGCTTAAGCGCCCCGGGTCCGTGACAACTCCAACGCCTGCTCCTACAATAGCCTGCTCAAGAACGTCCTCATCATTGCCCAACTGGCTTCCGGAATATACCTCTACCTGAACATCTCCATCGGTCTTTTCTTCCACCGTCTTCTCAAAAACCTCAGTCAACGCAAGGAACAAGGGATCCGTTTCACTCAGTGCCGTATTTATCTTCAGCGTGTATGAACCGCTTCCGCCAGTCCCTGGGGAGTTCTCTTTTTTCGTGTCTTCTGATGATGTCTGGTTTTCCCCGCTAGCTGGGGCAGAGGAACCGGAGCCTCCACAGGCGGTAAGGGCCGCAACCATTGTACCGGCAAGTAATGCAGCTAATGTCTTTTTCATATTCTTTTCCTCCTTATTTCGTTTTACTGACATGTTAGCATTTTGCTATACTAACATAATAACATGCTAGCATGTTAATGTCAAGACTGATATTTTGCATAAATTAATCAATCTTTTTTTGTGCATCTTTCCAATATTCTTCACGTTCAAAAAGGTATACCTCAGAAAAAGGAATGACTCATAGTGAATTTGCTTCCACAAATATATTGCGTCTGCCACCCTGTTTCTCGCAAAGGGGTTTTGCGATTGCCGATTCCTGATGTAAAAAAGGAGCTTCCGGATGCATAGTTTTCAATGCATCCAGAAGCTCCTTTTAGCAGGAAATGGATTTATTTTATTTTCTTTAAAGAGTACCGATCCGCCGCTCCCTGTTTTTATTGTCGCCAATATCAAAATAATCAGGGTACGCGGCAGCTAAATCTCCCGTTTCACCTACATCCAGCCTCTGCATATGGGATACCAGTGCCTTACGGATCCCTTCCTCCTCTCCCATTTCCAAAAGTCTTACAATTTTCGCGTGCTGCTGGATGGAACTTTCCATTACGTTTTTCCGCTGAATAAACAGGATACGCAGCCGGTTATAATGCCCATTCCGGTCCATAATGATGGCCCAGGCCATCTGCTGGCCTGTCACATCAAATAAAACTTTGTGAAACCGATCATCTGCATCCAAAAAACCGGCAAAATCCTTTGCTTGATTGCACTGTCCTTGGACCTGGATCAGTTCTGACATAATCCGGATGTTATCCTGGTTCTTTTTTTCCAAAAAATTGTTGATTACACCAAGCTCCAGGCTTTCCCGGATAAACTTCTCCTGATCCACCCGTTTTAAATCAATTTTGGATACCATAGTTTCCCGCTGAGGTATCATCTCCACAAGCCCTTCGGACTGCAGGCGCAGAAACGCCTCACGAACCGGCGTCCGGCTTACATTTAATTTTGTTGCCATTTCCTGGGTGCTCATAGCTTGCCCTGGTTTCAGTTTCATCAGCATAATATTTTTTTTCAGTTCTTCATAAACCAACGTTTGTATTGATTTTCGTTCCATCCGCCTACATTAACCCTTCAATTTAAATTCCTAATCTGAACTCTACTATATCACATCCTTCCCTAATGAAGCAAGCATTTCCTTGCTTTGCCTTTTCCACTTCAGTTCCAATTATTCCGCTGTCAAATACACAGAAACCATCTTAAATCAAATGGTCAGTTTAGCAACCATTGCCAGAATCCGCCCTGCACAGCTTCGGATCTGTTCTTCTGAAAGATTTCCCTGTTGATACGCCTTGCGGATATCGTTATCATCCTCCGGGTTTCCCGGCATAATCAGATCGTTTCCGGCAGCCGCGCATTTCCATGGAACGCTCCCATCTTCCGGAACTGTAGTATTCCAATCTGACATAATAACTCCATCAAATCCCCATTCCCCGCGGGCAACCACAGTACAGAGATCGCTGCTGTTCGCTGCATGAATGCCGTTAATCTGATTATAAGAAGACATTAGCGCCATAGGCTCACTTTTTTTAACGGCAATCTCAAACCCGCGGAAATAGATTTCTCTTAACGCCCGCTGTGAAACACAGGCATCCACTTCCATCCGGTTATCCTCCTGATTGTTACACGCAAAATGTTTAAGGGTCACGCCACAGCCTTTGCGGCTTTGCACACCTTTTGTTATCGCAGCCGCCAGCATTCCTGACAGGAAGGGATCCTCTGAGAAATATTCAAAATTACGTCCGCATAATGGATTCCTCTGAATATTCATCCCAGGAGCCAGCCATAGGTCAACATGGAACTCTTCCATCTCGGCTGCGATGGCTCTTCCAAAGGTTTCCATCAGCTCCAGATCCCATGTTTGGGCTAATGCGGTTCCTACAGGAAATGCTGTGCAATACTGGTAATACGTATCTGCATCGTTATGATGCTCCATTTCTTCCAAAAAGCCATTCTCCAATGATCCCAGAACACCGGCACCGTATACCGTATCGGTCTGACGATCCACTTCATAGCTTTGCCTAAGGCGAAGACCGGCTGGGCCGTCTGCCATTATCAGGGAACGTATCCCGTAATGCTCTTCCAAAGCTTCCGTTGTTTCTCCGGCAGATCCTGGCACCCGGATGCCCGAAGAGCCTAATGTACTGCTATTTTTTGTAATATTTCCATACAAAAGCGGGATCAGTTCATCAACTGGCTGTTGGTTTGCCAACGTTGGCTCCGGAATCGTTCTTGTATTTTCTTTCCGTGGCAAAAACGAAAGGGTCATAGGATTCGTTTCCTTTGCCAGAGCCAGCCATTGTTGCTCCTTATTTTTTGTATATTCAGATGACTTCATATCCTGAAATGCCGCTTTTTTGGGACACACCCGGTTGGTCTTTTCAATTATGGTGGTTTCCGGAACATCTACCACCGCGGCCAATTTCACAGAAGCGGAATCTTTTCCAATCCATATTCCATATTTTCCAGATTCCATTACCCATGCGCACTCTTCTTCCTGATAGCTGGCAAACTGTTTTTGCTCGAAGCAAATGGTCAGTTCTTGTACTTCTTTGGGTTGCAAAACCTTGGTCTTCGCAAAGCCGGCCAGCCTATGGTATTCTTTTTCCATACCCGTCTGGGGCAATGTTACGTAAACCTGAACCACCTCCCTGCCTGGATAGGCTGTTCCTGTGTTTTCCACCTCCACGGTTATCATAATCCCCATTTCCGCTTCCTGAATCATTTTCAGTCGCATGGAAAATGTTGTATAGGAAAGGCCAAAGCCAAAAGGAAATAAAGGCTGTATGCCAAAGCTGTCAAAATACCGGTATCCCACATAAATTCCTTCCCGGTATTCCTCTGTCTTAAGATTTCCATTCAAATAACTGTAACTTTCTGCCGAAGGGTAATCTTCATATCGCTTTGCCCATGTAGCTGTCAGCCTTCCGCCTGGTACCCGGCGCCCCAGCAGCACATCCGCAACCCCACGGCCTCCCTCCTGTCCGGGAAGGGAACTGTACAAAACAGACCGGATATTATCCGCTTCCTGCAAAATATCGGTCAGTTCAACAGGGGCGCCTACATTCAATATTAAAATAAGGGGGATCTTCCTTCTATTAAGAAAGCGGATATCTTCCACTTCTCTTTGGCTTAACTCATAGTCGCCTTTATCCTTGCGGCGGTCTTTTCCCTCGCCGCAAATGCGGCTGATCACATAAATTGCCGCTGACGCGCCCTCTACATCCTGTGCCGTGATAGGACGCCCGTCTGGCAGCGAAAATGGGTTTGCCGCATATGCGTCAAATGGATTCTCCACCTTTTTCCCATCTTCTAATATTTTTTCTTTCCATGCGTTCCTGGCTGCCTCATATCGTTTCTTGTAATCGTCCAACCAGTCCCTGCTGGTAATCATTACCCCTGCCTCTTCTAATCCCTGGCAGATCGAACAATTTTCCCGGTTATTTACATCACCAGAGCCGATTCCGCCTTTCACGGTCTTTTCCGCGCCGCCTCCAAACAAAGCAAACGGCACAGAAACATCAATCGGAAGAAGCCCCTCATTTTTCAGCAGAACCATCCCTTCTGCCGCCATCATTTTTGCAAGCTCCTTATGTATCTGTTCCCGTTTAGAAGGCTGCTGAATTCGTGTACCGCTGTGTATTTGTTTTCTCATTCTTTTACGCCTCCCAGCGTTACCCCGGCAATAATATATTTAGACAAGAACAAATATACAAGAATAATCGGAACAATCGCTACCATAATCATCGTATAAATCTTGCCCATATCAAAGTTCATGTAATCAGCGCCTCTGAGGGTGGCAATCAATATCGGGACCGTCATCTTCTCCTTTGACTGAATCACCAGGGCCGGAACAAAATAATTATTCCACGAACCTACAAAGGTGAAAATGGCCTGTACTGCTATGGCCGGTTTTGTAATAGGAATAACAATCTGGTTAAATGTCCGAAACTCCCCTGATCCGTCGATTCGGGCAGCCTCCACCAATGACATGGGAAGGGATGACTGGAGATAACTGTACATAAAATAAAACACGGCCGGTGACGCAATGGAAGGAATAATCAGTGGCAGCAGGGAATCATACATTCCCATGTTAGTAATTAACCGCAAAAAGCCCATAGCCGTAACCTGCGTTGGCATCACCAAAATAGCCATAATAAAAGTAAATGCCGCTTTTTTCAGTTTAAAATCATAAGCATATAGACCATAAGCCGTTAGTGCCGAAAAGTAGGTACAAATTGCCGCGCTGGACCCAGAAACGACCAAACTGTTAATAATACCCCGGAACATGGGAAAACTTCCGTCATTTGCAACACTGGTTAAGTTTTTTAACAAATACGCTCCAGGTAGCGCCGAAAACCCTTTCTGCAAGTCCGCATGGGAGCGGGTTGCGTTAACAAACAAGATATAGAAAAAAAACAGGCACATAAAGGACAGGATAACCAGTACAATATGGGCTACTATACTCCGAAAATAATTGGATCCTTTTGATTTCATAAGCTTATCCCCTCTTTTCCTTTCTTGCTTTTTTTGCTGCCGCTTTCGATCCGTCTGGATCCTCATTATTCGTCATCCGGTAAACAAAGAAGCAGAGAATACCGCTGACCACAAAAAGGTAAACCGATAACGCTCCTGCCATTCCATAATTCTTGCTCTTTAAATGGCTGTTTAAGAACATAATCAGCGTCATGGATGTCCGATCTGGGGTTCCCTGACCGTTGGTTAAAATCTGTGGAACATCAAACATTTGCAGGCCGCCAATAATAGAAGTAATCAGCGTATAAGCAAGTATGGGGCGGATTAGGGGTAGGGTAATGGAGAAAAATCTCTGGAAGCTATTGCATCCATCCAGTTCCGACGCCTCAAAAATATCCGGGCTGATTCCCATAATTGCTGCCATCAGCATAATCGTGGTATTGCCAAACCACATCAGGAAATTCATCAGGCCAACTAATGATCGTGTCCCGAAGACGGAACCTAAAAAGTCTATGGGCTGTTTTATCAGGCCTATTGACATTAAGATAGAGTTTACTGGCCCATTTGTGGAAAACATGGTAAAAAATAACATGGCAAAAGCGGAAGCCATAATCAGATTAGGAAGATAAATCACTACTTTGAAAAACTGTGTTCCACGGATTTTTAAGCGGGAATCCACAAACCACTCTGCAAGCGTCAGAGCGATAACAATCTGGGGAATAAACCCGATAATCCACAAAATCATAGTATTAGCCGCATATTTCAGCATATCTGATTTTAGCAGGCTGGCATAATTTTCCATACCAATAAAATTGGGCCCGATTTCCTTGATCCCGGAGCGGTAATATTCATAAAAACTGTACCGGATGGTGTCTACCAGTGGAATAAAAGAAAAAATAAAGAAGCATAAAAAGAATGGAAGAATAAAGATATACCCCCATTTTGAATAATCAATTTTCCTGCGTTTTGCTTTCATAAAATTACCATCCCTTCTTTCTTTATGTACAATCATGTTTCCAACGGCATATCCTTATCGCCGCAGGGCTTTTGGCCCTGCGGTTCTTCCTTTACTCTGGCCATTGAACCTGAGTAATTTCCGGATACCGTTCTAAGATTGCCGTTTCAAAATTAGATTTTGCCTTCTCGAAATCAACCTGCCCTTGGAGATAATCGCTGAAAGCATTCTGAATCAGCTCAACACACCCCTGATCATAAGCGGACAAAGGCGCCATAACGATATTTTCCGCAACTGGTGAAAAATATTGAAACGCATTCTGCCCTCCAAGGAAATCGGAAGAAAAGGTTTTGTCATCCTGCGCCGCTTGCCGCATACTGCTTTGCGCATTGGTAAAATCCGAAAAATCTTTAGAAATTTTTAACAGATTATCCTTGTCTGCTGTTACGGACAGAATAATATCTTTTACATGTTGAGGATTATCGGTTCCCGTACAGGCATGAACATAAGAACCCCCCCAGTTATATTCTTGTGGAGGATTGGTAACTGCCCACATGCCTTCTTCTCCATCCCAGTTTGGCTTTAAAGTAAAGTCAATCCCCCAGGCCGGAAAAAGGAAGGCAAAAACATTTGACGCAGATCCCATAGCCTGGTTCCAGTCAGCGTTCCATTGTCCCTTAATGGTCTTGTCCAGATAGCCTGCATCCAGCCATTCCTTTGAATCTGCTACCCAATCCATAATCTTTTGATCCACACAGATCACATTTTCTCCCGGTTTTACCCATGGATTGCTGATGCTGTTGCCATATAAACGGAAGGTATCCGCATAAGAAGCAAAGGTAAAATATCCTTTGTCTGACAGTTCCTTAGCAGTTGCCTTAATGGTATCCCAATCTTTTACTTTTTCCCCTACCACTTCCGGATCATCTGTGCCAAATACCTCCTTAGCGATATCCCGGCGATAAACCAGAAGACCTGGGCAGCACTGCCATGTAGATCCACGCTGAACACCATTGGTATCGGAAGCAGTAACCTTAGTAAACGCATACTGATCTGCAAGATCCGTGTCCGGATTGATTCCCAAATCACTGAGAGGCATGGCTACATCAGCCTCAGCATCTGTATATTTATTGACATAATCCGTTTCCGATAAAAAGATGTCAACTTTGTCATCCGCAGCCGCGTCTGCCTGTTTCAGCAGCGCTTCATCAAGCTTTTGTTGGTAAACCCCGTCCTGATTTGGATTTACGATCCAGTGGATTTCCGTTCCATCTTTTAATTTAGTTACAGTACCATCCTTAGAAGTTTCTGCAACCTCTGGATAAACAGCTTCCACACGCTCACGGAATTCATTATTCCAGGAATAAATGTTAATGACTTTGCCTTCTTCCGCATTGGCATTTTCTGTTTTTCCGGCAGATGAACCGCCACAGCCTGTCAATGAACCTGTTGCTACCGCGGCTGCTAATAAAATACTGACTGTTCTCTTTTTCATTTGAAAAATCCTCCTTTTTTGATGTCTGCCTTATGTTTATCAACATGGCTGCATTATAGCGTAAATCCCATTGTGAATCTATTATAGATTTTAACAAAATGTCAAATTCATGATACAAATTGTTATTTTTCCTGTCACTAATTTAGGTCATGATTCTGATATTTTTCGCCTGTTTTTTATTTCTTTTATCAGGAAATTCCTATATGATAGCATCAAACTTCAACTATAATCGAAAGGAGCATCCGAATTGAAGGATATCAACTTTATTGATGAACATGGCAGCTTTACATTACAGCAGCCAGAAACAATCAGTTATCTGTACTTCCCGCTTGCGTCAAAAGCAGGATTAAAAAGCTCGGTTACGCCAACTCTTGGCGGCGATGCGAAAATCGACCAGGAAACATTCCTCTTAGAACCAGTAAGCGCCGAAAACCTGCATAATAACCGATCGACCAGGAATTTCTGGTGTGTGGTCGGCAGCAAAGGAGCGTATTCCGTTTCTGGAGCTTCAGCAGAACAGGAAGCAGCCAGGTTTTCCGCCATGCAGGATGAAAGCCAATTAACAGCCGGATTTATGTGGCAGACCATAACCCGTTCTTCTAACCGTTTTCGGCTGTCTTCGTCCGTTACTTCCTTTATTCCAACGGATCATAATGTGGAAATCATGCATATAACGGTAACGAACCTGGCAGAAGACGCGCAAACATTAACTCCCTACGCCGCCATCCCCATCTATGGGCGCAGTGCGGACAACCTGCGGGATCATCGGAATGTAACTTCCATGCTCCACCGGATCAAAACCGGACAGCATGGCGTCCTTGTTTCCCCTACCATGTCCTTTGATGAGAAGGGGCACAGGCCCAATCACCGGATTTATTATGTAAGCGGCTATACAGGCAGCGGAAATTCTCCTAAGGAATTTTATCCTACTGTGGATGCGTTTATTGGAGAAGGAGGAAGCTTCATCCACCCCCGTTCTGTCTATGAACAATACCCTGGCCAGCCTGCCGGAAGCAGGGCTGCCGGAAAAGAAGCAATCGGCGCGTTCCGCTTTGAAACAGTCACTCTTGCCCCTGGCGAAGAGGCCGAGTACATCCTTCTTCTGGGTGTGGAAAACAGCGAAGAGGAGATTGTTTCCGTTTCCAAACAGTATAACCGGTCTGATAAGGTAAAAAAGGCCTTGGACGATACGAAAACTTACTGGCAAAATCAAGTATCTGTCCGTTTCCACACAGGGAGCAGGGATTTTGACTGTTGGATGAAATGGATTTGCTTCCAGCCCTTTTTGCGCAGGATGTTTGGCTGTTCCTTTCTTCCCCACCATGATTATGGGCGCGGCGGGCGAGGATGGAGGGATTTGTGGCAGGACTGCCTTTCCTTGCTGCTTATGGAACCAGAAGGCGTAGGGAAAATGATTGCCGCTAACTATGGCGGCGTCCGTATTGACGGAACCAATGCCACCATTATCGGAAGCAGTGACGGCAGCTTTCTTGCAGACCGCAACGGAATCAGCCGGGTTTGGATGGATCATGGGCTGTGGCCGCTGATGACCACAAAACTTTATCTGGATCAGACTGGCGATATCCAGATTTTAAATCAACCAGTCACCTATTTTAAAGATCGCCAAGTTATGCGGGGAACCGCGTCTGACATGCTTTGGAAAGAAGATATGGGAAACTGGCAGCAAACGCAAGAGGGATCTGTTTACAAAGGAAGTATCCTGGAACACCTGTTAATCCAGCAGCTTACCGCTTTTTTTGATGTTGGGGAACATAATAGTTACAGGCTGCGGGGTGCGGACTGGAACGATGCTCTGGATATGGCGTCTGAGCGTGGGGAAAGCGTGGCTTTTACTTGCGCATATGCCGGAAATCTTCTGGAGCTTGCGGACATGATCCGGCTTCTGGAAAGCAATTCCTCCCAGCCTTATGCAGAATTAATGGAAGAACTTGCGGTTTTGCTGGATCAGGAACCTGAAATCTTTGATGATGTCAGCAAAAAACAAGCAGTTTTAGCAGAATATGCCGCACGCTGCAAACACACCGTAAGCGGCAGGAAGATTCGCCGCTCTTTGGCTTTCCTGGCAGTAAACTTAATTGAAAAGGCAAATTGGCTGATGGAACATGTAAGAACCCAGGAATGGATTGAAGGAACTTGGCAGGAGGGCTGGTTCAACAGCTATTACGATAACCATGGGCACGCAGTTGAAGGCATTTACCCGGATCATGTTCGGATGATGCTTACTGGACAAGTTTTTGCTATCATGAGCGGCGTGGCTCTGGATGAACAGATTAAAAAAATCGTAGCAAGCGCTGATCATTACCTTTACCAGGAAGAAATCGGCGGTTACCGCTTAAATACCGACTTCCGGGAATTGAAATTTGACATGGGCAGGATGTTTGGGTTTGCTTATGGAGAAAAAGAAAATGGCGCGGTATTTTCCCATATGACGGTAATGTACGCAAACGCTCTCTACCGCCGTGGCTTTGTAAAAGAAGGATGGAAGGCATTAAAAGCTTTGTCCCATACCTCTATGGATTTTTCTACCAGCCATATTTATCCCGGGATCCCGGAATATTTCCGTTCTGACGGGAGGGGAATGTACCACTATCTGACTGGCGCCGCAAGCTGGCTGATGATGACTATGATTACGGAAGTGTTTGGTATCCGGGGAGAGGCAGGAGATCTTGTATTATATCCCAAGCTGCTGGCAGAACAGTTTGACAAAGAAGATTCCGCTTCTATATGCATTCCCTTTGCCGGGAAATCCCTGGTAATTATTTATCAAAATCCTCATAAGAAGGATTTTGGCAGTTATATGATCCATTCTGCGTCTTGCGATGGGGAATCGCTTTCTGTAAGCGAAGATGCTTTTATTACTATTCCCCGCAAAACACTAGATGGACTGACAGATACCATACATACCATTACTGTGGTTTTGTGGTAGGCTAAAAGCTACGATCAATATAGGAAAGGATGAGCCAAAAAGATGAACTATGGTTATTTTGATGATACAAACCGAGAATATGTGATTGAACGGCCAGATACGCCAATGCCTTGGGTAAACTACTTAGGATCCCCTGAATATGGGGCAATTATTTCCAATAACGCAGGCGGCTACAGTTTTGCGAAATCCGGGGCTAACGGACGGATTTTACGTTATCGGTTTAACCATTTTGATCAGCCAGGAAGATATCTGTACCTGAGGGACAATAGTTCCAAAGATTTCTGGTCAGCCTCCTGGCAGCCAGTAGGAAAGGATCTGGAAACCTACAAAAACCGATGCCACCACGGATTAGGTTATACTAAGATTACAGCCGATTATTCACATATCCATTCGGAAGCGACCTATTACGTTCCCTTGGGAAAGTGCTATGAAATATGGGCGCTTTCCGTGACGAACCTTGACAAATCAAACAGAAGCCTTACCTTAACTGGTTATGCGGAATTTACAAATCACAGCAACTATGAACAAGATCAAGTGAATTTGCAGTATTCCCTTTTTATTTCCCGGACAAGATTTCAAGATAACCGGATAATACAGCAAATTCACGGGAATCTGGATATGCTTTCCCAGGGAGAAAAGGTAGATGAAAAAAATGTAACGGAACGTTTTTTCGGCCTGGCCGGTGAAAAAGTCGCTTCTTATTGTGGGGATCCTGAACAATTTTTAGGGAAATACCACGGCTATGGCAATCCAAAAGGGGTTATGGCCGGCAATCTGGGAAATGCGTTAAGCTACAACGAAAATTCCTGCGGCGCCCTATCCTGTACCGTTACCCTAAAACCAGAAGAAACGAAAATGGTGGTCTTTATACTTGGATGTGCCAGTTCAGAGGAAGCGGCGGCAATCCTGAATGATTATGCAAATCCACAGGAAAAAATGAAAGAAGATTTTCAGTCTTTAACAACCGACTGGAATCAAAAACTTTCTCATTTCCAAGTAAATACTCCCAGCCCGGAATTTAACACCATGATCAATACCTGGAATGCCTATAACTGCTTTATGACATTTACCTGGTCACGGGCCGCTTCTTTTATCTACTGTGGTCTGCGAAATGGTTATGGCTACCGGGATACGGTACAGGATATCCAGGGGATTCTTCATCTTGCGCCGGAAATGGCAGCAGAAAAAATCCGCTTCATGCTCTCTGCCCAAGTAAGCTGCGGCGGCGGTCTTCCCCTGGTCAAATTTACCCATAATCCAGGCCATGAGGATACACCTGACGATGCCTCCTACCGCCAGGAAACCGGGCACCCGGCTTATCGTGCCGATGACGCGCTGTGGCTGTTCCCCACCATCTACAAATATATTGGTGAAACGGGAAATCTGGCATTTCTCGATGAAGCCATTCCCTTTGCGGACAAAGGGGAAGCAACCGTTTACCAACACCTGAAACAAGCGCTCCAGTTTTCATTTGATCACCTTGGGCCTCACGGAATGCCTGCCGGTCTTTACGCTGACTGGAATGACTGCTTACGCTTAGGCGCAGGTGGGGAATCTTCCTTTGTAGCCATGCAGTTTTATTATGCTATGGGCATTTTAAAAGAATTTTCCGAATTTAAGCAGGATACCGATTACAGAACGTATCTGGAAACAAAGCAAGAAGAAATGGGTGCAATCATCCAGCAGTGCTGTTGGGATCATGACCGGTTTATCCGTGGATATACAGAAGCAGGAGAACGGATTGGCGCGGCATCTGATCCGGAAGCTAATCTGTGGTTAAACCCTCAGAGCTGGTCTGTGATCAGCGGTCTGGCAACGGCAGAGCAGGCTGATCAAGCACTTTCCAAAGTCTATCAGCAGCTTAATACGGAATATGGTGCTCTTTTGATGGATCCGCCTTACCATGCTCATGCGTTTGATGGAGCTTTAGCCGTAATTTATAACCAGGGAACCAAAGAAAATGCTGGTATTTTCTCCCAATCCCAGGGCTGGCTGCTTCTGGCAGAAGCGATACGTGGCCATGGAGATCGGGCATTTACCTATTTTATGGAAAATGCGCCGTCTGCGCAAAACCACCAGGCGGAAATCCGGCGTCTAGAGCCCTACTGCTATGGACAATTTACAGAAGGCAAGGCCAGCATGCATCCGGGCCGTTCCCATGTCCACTGGCTAACCGGCACAGCATCCACTATGATGGTTGGATGCGTTGAAGGAATTTTAGGGATACGCCCGGATTTAAACGGGCTCCGCATTTCCCCTTCCATCCCCAAACACTGGGAACACTTAGAGATCCATAAGGAATTTCGCGGAAAGCATCTGCATATTAAAATTGATAATCCCAATCACCGGGAATCCGGCGGGGAGAAGCTAATTGTGAATGGGGCAAAACTTGCTGATACCTATATTCCGGCTAATATCCTTCAGGATACAAATGAAATCCAGTTAATTCTTTAAACGCTTGAAGCAAAACCAAACGGCTGTAACTATACCACAAAAAGCAGCAAAGCATCTCTGGGTATGGTTACAGCCGTTTTATTTCTACTTTTCTAACATTTCTGTTTGGATATCCCACTGAATCGTATGGTTCAAATCCCGGTATTTCTTTGGCGTCATGCCGACAGCTTCCCGAAACTGCTGGATAAAATGGCTCTGTGAAGAAAAAGACAGGCGGTTTGCAATCTCAATCATAGAATAGTCGCTGTATTGAAGCAGATTTTTTGCCATCTCAAGCTTTTGCTGCCGTATGTAGGTACTGACCGAATCCCCCGTTTCCTTTTTAAACAGACGGGAAAGGTAGCTTGCAGATACCCCCAAGGCATCCGCTAAATCTTCAATGGTAATCCGCTCTTTGATATGGGAATAAATATATTCCTTACAAGTATTGATATGCCTGGAATTGGTATCGCTTCGGCGGATCCGTCGCATTTTTTCCGTGTAATCCAGAACCATTATATCATGTAAGTTCCGCAAACCTTCTATCGTATGGATATCATCCAGTTTTTGGATATAAAAATCACTCATCCGGAAAGCTAATTCTAATTCCATGCCTTTTTGCTTGCACAGGCGTGTTATCATAGCAGTTGTAATTACAAAATGGTATTTTAAATTGGTAATGGGGTTTCTAGACAACACACCCACACCATTACTGTCTAAAAACCGTTCTTGTTCGCAATTCTTTTTTACCGCGTCAATATCGCCATTTGTAACCGCTTGATAAAATAAAAATTCTTCTGTTGGAGGCCTGTGCTCCATCTCATCAATCTCATCTTCCGCTTCTAAGAGAAGCCATTCATCTTGATACCCCATAAACGTTATCCCTTTCACCTGAGTGGCAAATATAAGCATATAGAAAAACATTGAGTGTGTCGCAGCCAAACGGAACAGCTTAAGAAGCCATCTATTCCATATTTTAAATGATTTTCCTGCAATTAGCAAGCTATTCCATCCTCTTTAATACTTTCACCTTATGTGGAGGAATGTCAAATAAGGCAACCATCGCATCTGTAATTTCTGACTTGACGGAAGCAGAACCGCCTCCCTGGGCGCTAATAACAATTCCGGATATTTCAGGGCGAAGCTCTTTTTCCAGAAGCGGCCCGCCAGATGTATCCAGGCTGCTTCCGTTTATGATCACTGTGCTGGATTCCTGCTGCTGTTCTGTAATATCACGAATCCCACCTGACGCATCCTGCTCCTTTGTGGAAGACTGCATCGTTTTTCCGTCTGTCTGGTATACTTTTTGTTCCGATGATTTCAGCACAATTAGCACATCCACCTGCCCAACCCCTTCCACCTTGTCCAGTACTTCCTTTACCCGTTTTTCCAAATATGCCTCATACGAATCCCAAGGCTCTTCCTCTGTTTTCACAGCCTCGCCCCATGCTTCCTGGCTGCCTGTTTTCGTTTCTCCTGCCAATTTGGAATCTTTGCCTGCTAAGCTTGACAATTCGGTCTTTCCCAGACCCCATGTTTGTCCATTCTCTTTTGTTTTGCTCCCGCCAGAAGGCACGGCCAAAATCATGAGGATAAGCCCGGCGCACAGCAGAATAATCCAATTCCCTTTTTTCATCGTTCCATTGAATCCGGACATCTTTTTCTTCCAGCCCATAATACCCTGCCACTTCTCTTTGAAATCCATACAGCTCCTCCCATTCATGTTCAGCCGTTTCCTTGCGGGATTGCTCATCCGGTTCCTGCAAAACGCCATGTGCGTCTTGTTCCACCTGGATTCGGACTGGCTCAATTTGCCCCAGCCTGCCAACTTGCGCAATTACCACTTCCTGGCCGTCATCCCATACTTGTAAATCTCTGCTGGCCGCTTCCTGGTATTCGAAATGGTCCAGCACCAGGAAAATTTCCTGAATCTGTCCAAAGGATTCCTCTTCTCTCCGTTTTTCAATCGTTACCTTTGCCTCCTGGCAGAAAAATCCGGCTGCGTAAGCCATTTCTTTAATATTCCGGGAAACTGCCTCCTCATACTGGGTAATAATCTTTTGGGTCTGTTCTTCTTCAATCCCCCAAAGTTTTTGCTCAAATTCGCTTGTATCCTGCTGTAATCGGATTTTTTCAAAGGCAAATGCCAGCTTTTCATCGATCTTTAGGCCTCCTGTCAAAGGGCTGACCAGAATCAGTATAAAAATCGCCCCGGAAAACAGCTTAACATACTTATCATATTTCTCATTTGGCATCAGGTTTGATATGAAACGAATAAAAATCAGGTAATATGTTATATTTTTTACCCATTGAATCACGCCTTCCAACTTCTTTTCCTCCTGCCTTCTGTGAATATGCCCGGCCATCATAGTTTGAATGTTCTGTCCATTTGATTGGCTTTGCAAATGGAATCCGGATATCACACGCCTTTCTTCTCCGCCTTGCCGATAAAAATGGATTCTGCAATGTTTCGCCAGATATCATATAGACGGCACATTAACCTCCAAAATAGGCCGCATTGGTAGCGCTACATATTAAGCCAATCGAAAGGGAAAAGAAAAGAACAACTGTCAAAACAATGTGAAGCAATAAGCTGTGGGCTTTTCCCATGCCGTCTGCACAGGCTGTCAGCCTTTTGTCGCATACTGGCTCCATCAAGGCTGCCGTCCCCCGATACAAAATAAGAAAGAAGCACAGCTTAGCCACCGGCGCCGCTGCCAGGATCGCCAGGACTACAACCGCGGCTCCTCCTACTGTATTCTTCAGCAATACGCCAGATCCCACTGTTACCTGGACAATGGCTTCTGCCCCGGAACCGATTCCAGGAATGGCCGCAACTGCCTTTTGAAGACCAGCCCTTTTTACGCTGTCCGCAACAGGAAGAATCATGGTTTGGATCATCTGAAGACCTAAAAAAACCCCCGCCATCGTTTTTAGCGACCATCGGATCCCGGATTCCAAACCGGAGGTTAGCCTGGTAATCAATTCCTCTCTGGAAAGATTTCCTGCCAATATTAACATAACGTAAACTTTAACCAGAGGGATCAGCAGGCTCTTGCACACTGCCTCTGCCCCTGTTACCCCTCCTAAAACACACCCATAAAGAGCGGCGGCAGACAGGCTTCCCCCAGCTAATGAAACTGCCAGGAAAAATGCCGGAAGTAGTATTTTCATAAAATCCAGAACAGTTGCCACTACTGTCTTCGCGGTTTCTACACTGGTAAAAAAACTGGCTGTCAGACAGGTAAACGCCAGAAGATAGGTAATAAAAAAACCGGTTTCCGTAATCCGCCCGGAGGGAAACACGGCTGCTATCCGGGCAAATACAGCCCCCAAAATCCCTAAAGCTGCCGTCTGGGCTAAAAATTTCACGCTTTCCGTCATTTCCCACAAAATGCCTTCCCGAAAGGCCAAAAAAACTCTGGATACTGCCCCTGACAAATCTCCTTTTGCCAAATCTCCCATCAGTCCCGAAAATGAAATACCTCCCGCTTCTTGAATTTGATCCAAAAACTGCTGGAGTTCCCCTAATTCCAAATCCGGAGCATCAGCTCCGTCAATCCCTCCAGGAAGATTGGAACTTTCGAATGTCTTCCGGAAAGGATACAAGCTTTCGGCTATATCGCATGCGCCGCTGCCCCGTTTTTCCTGATATTTGAAACAATCATTTCTATGGAGTTTACCTGCCAGCTTATATTCAGGCATGCCGCCCCAAGACGTCCAGGCCGGAACCATCAGCATAGTAAAAAGAAAAAAAAAGAAAAACACCTGCTTCCATTGCTTCATTTTCCATTTCCCCCATTGATGTACCGGAATTCCAGGAGTGTGTTTGAACATGACTTATCGTTTACAAAGGCTTATTCCATAAACCGTTCCAAGGTACGCAAAAGAGCCAGTACCACCGGGGCGCTGACTGCCAGGATTGAAAGCTTCCCAAAAATCTCAATCTGGCTTCCCAAAAAGCTGTATCCGTTATCTTTGCAAATGCCGGAAGCGAATTCTCCTATATATGTAATTCCCACCATTTTCATCAGTGTTGAAAAATATACGGGATTTAGCCGGATCGACTCCTGAATTTCTTTTACCACCCTTAAAATCCCTTCTAGCTTTTGGACGCCATAAAACAAGATAAATAGACCTGCCCCTGCTGAAAGATAAAAACCGTATTCTCCTTTCATGCCTTTTAATTGAGATGCCAAAAGAACCGCTGTGATCCCAACAGCCGCAACTGTTATAATGGTCATAAGCCTGCCTCCCCGCTATAACGAAAAAAGCCGTTTCATTGTTTCAAATAATTCATAGATATAAGGCACCATCCAAAATAATACCAGCACCAAACCGGCAAGACTGGTTAAAAATGCCTGCTCCTCCCTTCCGCTGTGCTTTAATACCTGACAGATAACCGATACCAGGATTCCCACTGCCGCAATTCGAAAAATCAGACTTACCCCCATAATGCCTCCTTACGCTTTGCTGTTACAGCATGGCAACCGTTAAAAACAGGCCGCCCATAATTCCCAAACTGGTATAAAGTTTCGTCCGTTCCTTCAAATGCGTCCGCAAATATGAGATTTGGCCATCTAACTGTTCCAAATACAGCAGCAAATTTCTCTCCTGCATGGTTAAATCCAAATATCCCAGGTGATCGCCCAAGCCTTTCAGGCTGGAAATATCTTCTTCCTTTAACGGAGTATCTTCCAACTGCTTTAATTCTTTTTTCCAAATATCCGAAAACAGTTCCCCCTGCTGCCGCTGAACTCCTTTTGCCACAGCAAGAAAAAAAAGAGGCAAAGCTGAAAGCCCTTTTTCCCCTTCCGTATTTTTAAAGCGTCCTCCTATCCGCTCTAAGGCAGGCCCTAACGCTGTATGCCCATAAAGGATTTCTCCTTTTAAAAAGTAAATCATCTGTCTAAGCTGTTCCAAGCATTTCAGCCGCAGTTTCCACTGTTGCGCCATATAGTATCCGAAACCAGTGCTGCCTAATATTACTAAGCATCCTCCGATCCACTTCATTCCCTCATTCCTTTCCAAGCTTTCATACATTGCCCTTCCCCATCCGATATCAGTTTCACCGTACCTGGTTTTCCCCCTGCTTCCAGAACAATAAAACGCTCAAATACCCCTTCCTGAACAAACTCCTTTAAAACAGGCTTTTTTTGGATATCCTCTAAGGAAGAACCGTGGACAGTTGCCATCAGTTTGCAGCCGCAATTCTTTCCATACCGAATTGCTTCCAGATCCTCTTTGCTGCCGATTTCATCTACTGCCACTACCCGGGGAGCCATACTGCGGATCAGCATCATAATTCCTTCTGCTTTCGGGCAGCCATCCAATACATCCGTCCGTATTCCTAAATCGTTTTGAGGGATCCCATAGCTGCAGGCTCCAAGCTCTGAGCGTTCATCGACCACCCCCACAGCTATCCCTTTTACCGTAACTAAAGGCCTCTGATCCAGATGGTTTTGGTATTCCCAGCCGTTGGATACCTGGCGGATTAAATCCCGCAGCAGCGTGGTTTTCCCGCATCCAGGCGGTGAAATTATAAGAAGGGAACACAACCTGCCTTTTTCATAAACCCACGGCAGGATATGGCTTGCGCATCCTGGTATCTGCCTTGCGATCCGCACATTGAGGAACGAAATATTCTGAAGGGTTTTTACCTGGTTGCCTTCCAGGACAGCCTGTCCTGCCACCCCGATCCGATGGCCACCTGGAATTGTTAAAAACCCCTGCCGCAGTTCCCTGTCAAAAGCATAAAGGGAATATCGGCTCATAAGTTCCAATGTATTATGGATGTCCTCTGATGTGGCCAGGTAAAAACAGTGTGGCTGCCTCCACGCCTTCATTTCCCCCACATCCACCCAGCATCTTCCGTCTTCCATAAGGAACCATTCTCTGCCACGGGCCTGCATTAAAAACGGCTGGCCTGCCCTAAGCCTTAATTCCTCAGCCTGAAAATCTGCCGTTTTTGCCTGCTGCAACATTCTTCGGAGTTTTTGGGGAAAAACTTGTATCACCTGATCCATTTCTTCCATACTCCATGCCCCCTTTATGGCAAATATATGGACAACCAGGCTTGTTTATTCCTGAAAGATTAAGATTTTTTATTCACAGACAGGAGGTTATCACCTGGATCGCCTTAAAAGGGTATAGTAAAACCCGGGCAAATTGCCCGGGTTATCCCATTTTCTCTACCAATCTTTTTTCAGTTCAATTGACCAATCCACAGAAAACGGTCCGTTTGGCTGAGATTCCAGTTCTTCGATGATGGATGCCCGCTCCGCTGCGCTGCTGTCTGGATCCTCCAAGCTTTCTTCTGACCAGTAGGCATAGCCAAGGAGATAACTTTGGTTAAATTCCTCCCAGGATCCAAATGACTGCTGGGCAATCTGGGCAGCTTCCAGTATCCCGTCTAACGCTTCTTCATACGTACAGTATCCGGCAGCATAGCCAAATCCCATTATTGTTCCAACCCGGCTTAAATCCCACGCCTTAATCCCTGCTTCGCCAAAAGCCGCTCTTGCGTCATAGGCGGCAAGCAGGCTGATTTGATTCTGGTCATTTTGGGTTTTTTCAATCAGTTCTTCCCGGCTTACTTCTGTACCGATTCCATATTCTTGTGAAAGCAGTTCCATGGCATCCAAATTATGCCCTTCTGTAATCAGCCATTCTTTCGTTTCATATAAAGAATCCCTGTCTTCTACCCCCCAGCTTGACGAAAGAGAGTTTTTTGCCCCTGCTGTCACCTGCCCGTCATCGGCTCCCGAATCCTCTATTAATTTGGCCGTTTGGATTACGCTGCCTCCATTTATTGTATCCAGCACAGCCGGCATCGCAAGCAAGAAGTCTTTTGTGCCAAGGTTTAACGCGCTTTCCAATTCTTTTATGGACATTACTTTTTTTGCGTCCTTAACATCAGAAGGATCACCCATCACCACCACAGCATAGTAGCCTGCCTCTGTTTCGCCATATATGGAATAAGCGCCTCCTTTGGATCCGGAAAATGACACATCGCCTTCCCGCGAGAAGCTCCGCACCATGCCTTCCATAACCAGATCCTCTTTGGTTTTCCAGTCAAATGTTACTTTATTATCTGACTGCAAAATCTCTGTAATATGATCCGCATACTCTTCCAGGCTGGCTAATTTCCCCTGAACCCCAGGTACGCTTGTTTTAGCACCGCCCAGGGCCGCACATGACAAATTAGGGCCATCCTCAGTGCTGTCCAGACCCATCATGCTGTAATTGGTCTGGATTGCCATTTCATTCTGCTGAAGGCCTTCTAACATGGTCACAGTGTATACCCCGTTTTCGGAAACGTACTCTTGAAATTCTGGCAATGTATCCTGGTCTTTTTCGTTCTCCTGGCTTAAAAGGTCTTCTCCCTTTTCCGCTATCATCTGTCCGATACCTCCCTGGCAGGCTGTCAGTGCCACGCATACAGCTACCGATGCCGCTGCCGCCAAATATTTGTGTTTTTTCAATTTGAATTCCTCCGTTCCTTTTTATATATTTTATTTAAAGTTCATGCCCCAATAATGCATGATTCCTTCCAACTCTCGTTCTCTCCTACGCCTTATGTAAATGAAAGGAGATTGGAAACTGTTCTCTCTGAATTGCGGACAATCGTTATTTTATCATATTCCACGTTAACAAACCACCCTATTTTTTTGATCTGTCATAATTTCTGGCAGGCGTTCTATTCTTTTGGGACTTCTATCCCCTTTTTGCCTAATCTTTTTCTGTGCGTTGTCCATTTTTTCATTTTTCTGCCATAGCTGGCACTACATTTCGTTCAACCAGTTCAAAATGATTCGGGACTTATAAAAACAAAGATCTTATTTTTGTTATTTTATCAAAATTTTGGCAATTAAGCCGATATATGTATAAGGACACATTTTCAACACTGGGAAGGAAAAAGGAAGGAAAAAATATGTCAACTATAAAAGCAACTGGTACGGCTTTAGAACCTGCTGCTAGTACTGAAAAGGAGCTTCCGTTTGTCAAACAGCAGGCAGAAATCGTAGATGCTGAAACTCGGATTCAGGAAATTTCCATATCAGTCATGGAGCAGCAGGAAAAAACGCGGTCAAACCATGCCGATATGAAACGGGAGCAGCCCAAAGACTCTGCTGAAATCTCCGAAGCGCGCAGATGCTCTTACACGGACGGAATGAATTCCGCAGATGAGGCACTGAAATGGATATTAGAGTTAGAAGGGAAAGTTTGGGAATCTTTTCTGGAATGGCAGCCTAATCCTGATCTGGAGCTCTCAAAACAACTGCAAGAACTTTCAAGGCTGTATCTGACCCTGCTTGAGGCGGCTTTAAAATATGCGGAAGGAGAAAATCTAGCGGAACAACTGGAACGTCTGGATACGCTATTGGCCCAAAAGCTGAATTTGATAATTGATCAGAATCTGAAACCATTGATCTCTCTTCTGGAAGAAACCGGCCAAAGTACCAAATTAACCAGCATTCGCTCAAGCCTTTACAGGCAAACTGCCGGACGAACTATCTCCCCTCAGGCTGTACAAACGCTTTTTTCCCAAGCAGGATCAACCAGTAACAAGAGTGCAAGATTTTTTGCGTCCTCTTCCTCTTTTTCCGGAACAGGCGCTGTTTATCAATCGTCTGAAAAGCTGAATGTACGGTTTCAGCAGGCCTATCACACACAGCAAAATTCCCGAGCCCCTCAGTCCGGCCAAAGAAATGAAATGATCAGTAATTCCAGGAAAGGCATCGCCAAAGAGGGGATGATTTATCAATCGTCTGGGAAACAGAATATCCGGTTTCAGCAGGCCTATCATACACAGCAAAATTCCTGGAAGGAACAGCTTAGGCAAAGAAATGAAATGATCAGTAATTCCAGGAAAGGCATCGCCGAAAACACCTTTAAGCAGGGAAATACTGCCTTCTGCTCCGGCAAAGAACTGGAGAGGGCGAATCGGTTTGCCACCCATATAAACGGCAGCGGTAATTTATTCAAAAATCCGGACATTAACGCCAGAAACGAGGAAGTAACAGGGTTGTTGGCCGCTGTTATGTCTATCAAGGGGCAGGTATATGTTAAGGAAAGCAGGCAAGGGAGTTCCATTGCCTTTGCCCTTGAGAATGCCATTGACAAAATCATCGATCAGTACCTAAGTCGAAAGGGAGCTTCCAAAGTATATTATTACACCCTTTCTTCCTATAAACAAACGCAAAATCCCCAGAAAGCCATTCAGGACGGACAAGAGTATGCCTACCAACAGTTTCGGAAAAAACAGGGTGATCCCGCATATCAAAAATCTCCTCAATATTCCAAAGATTCCGGTTTTTTCCGATCCCTTTCAAAAAACCTGAGTCCTGAAAAGGGATTTGCCATGGGTGTTAGCATTCTGCAAAAGGACTGGCAAAATTTTTTACATGTTATAGGAAACAGGCAAAATTCTTCCTTATCAAAGGCGGAAACCTACAGTCCCTGGGGAATCCTGGCAGGCGCAAGAACACATCTGACAGGCAGTGGTGGAAATATGGGAAAAATCTTACTGGCCGCTTCCGTGATCATCATAATAAGTGTTCTGGCTGTAGTATGGTTCCGATTAATTTAAACGTAAGATTCCTTCCTAATTATTCTGATAAGCAAGGCAGAACATCATTGTATGCTCTGCCTGGATGTTTTGCTTATAACAGCCGCCATTAAATCATAATCCGCTTTTCGCTCTTTTACACTGCACGCCAGTTTTTTTTCTGCAATATAGTAATAAGTAATGCTGTTCTCACGGTTCTTTGGCAGGTTTATACAGATAAATATGCTATATACTTTTGATGTTCTCATAGCGGGATTGAGAATGAATATGCTTCCATCCTCCAGGCCTAAAAACTGATCTTTTTTGGCCGTTCATGCTGACTTGCCTAAACAAGCCACCTGCTAAAACAGCTACCTGATCAATCAAAATTAATTATCAGCTTTTAACTTAATAAACACATAACCTATTATAATTTCTTTGCAATTTCAATTGCAGAGGTAATTAAATTATACCGTATATTCTTTTGCGTATTCCAATCTCGGGAATCCCACACCTCACCGCTTACATCATCGCCAGCATATAATAACTGGGCAAGGGGAATATTATAATACTGAGATACCGCAAAAAAAGCTGCCGCTTCCATTTCCACAGTGATACATCCCTCATTTCGTCTTAATTCAATCATATCCGGAGTTTCTCTGTATATGGCATCACTTGTCCATGTTTTTCCAGTTGTAAACGGAATCCCCATTTGCTTCAAACACGAAACAACAATCTCAACGGTTTCTTTATGGCATTCAATTTCACGGGATGGTTCTAAGTAATGATAGGATGTTCCCTCATCTCTAACCGCCGATACTGGGATAATGATTTCTCCCACTTTACTATCCTTTGTTAATGCCCCTGCTCCCCCACAAATTATGAACTTTTCACATCCCATAGCATGTAGTTCTTCAAGCGTTACAGCCGCGCCAGGCGCACCGCAAAATGCCATTGTAACACAAAGTCTATCTGCTCCATATACATATTCATAAACAGGAATATCAAACACTTCTGAATTAAGATATCCAATGACAGAAAGATTGTTTTCCGCAACAAATTGCTCCAGTTCCTTCCTAAAAAAGGTAATAACACACTTTTCCGGAAGACTTTTATCCAGAAAATTCGCTGGTTGAATCATTGGATTTTTACTGGTATCAAATTCACATATGGGATACTTATTCTTCA